>CAVCUP010000025.1:0-39624 GCA_963605405.1 bacterium
GTTCGGTCCGTGTATGCCGCTCGTCCCGGGGGCGGGACCCGGCCGTGCAGCGGGTTGGCTCTGTGCAAAGCAGCAACCGAGTCGCTTGTTCCCAGAGGTCACGATGGGCCTCGTCAACGTCTGCTGCTCGTTATCGAGAATGTGGTTTCCGGCTGATGGCACAGGCGATTTAATAGGACGTCAGTGCTCTATTATTCCGTTTCTTATAATTTGGTCGCCTAGGTAATGATGCTATGTATGAGGTAGCGATACAGCCATCTGCGTGCAAGGGTTTGGCAGCTGGTTTAGGTGGCGTTTATACTTTTGTGAACGCTGCTAGATAGGAGGGTTCGTGGCCGGCGGACAATTTTGGCTTAGCAACCTCGCGCCGATCTTTGGGCTTATATTTCTCTTTCTACTTAACTTTCGGAATCGGGTACTCGACAATCGGTCTCGGTATCTCTTTTATTGCGTGCTTCTGGCTGAGCTCGTTGAGTTGCTGTTTGCCAATGCGGAAATATTGCTGGCGATGGGACCTGACTACACCTGGATGCGCGGGTTATGCAGCGCTGCCGGGTATACGTTGCGCCCTGTTATTGTCTTGCTGCTTATTCTCATGGTGGCGCCAGCGCGGACGCGGCGAGAGAACGCGATTCTTCTTGTGCCGTTGGTGCTTGATGTGTTTGCCGCATGTTCTGTGTTTTGGACGGGCGTCGTGTATTCCTATGATGCGACCAATGAGTTCATACGCGGGCCCCTTGGACTTTTTCCCTTGACGGTGCTTGGGTTTTACTTCGTTGCGCTGGTCATGAGCGTGGTAAAGAACAAGCCTATGGGACAGTACTTCGACACGGGTCTTCTGTGTCTCGTGGCGGCGTATATGGGAGTATCGCTCGCCCTCGACTCCATGCTCGGCATACGCAATCTCGGGCGTACCGCCATGGTGTATGGCACCATGTTCTATTTCTATCTCTATCAGGCGAGCATTCTGAGAAGGACGTTGGCCGCCGAACAGGAAAACGTGGACCTCAAGCGCGCTCTCGAGGATGTCGAGCATGCCCGTCGTGAGCTTACGGAGAGCAAGTCCGTTGCGCAGGCACTCGGCGAGAACTATCTCTCGGTGTTGAAGGCCGACCTTACGTCAAATGCTATCTCGGCCGTTAAGTTGGAGGACGGCTACCAAAGCTCCGGTCCCGCGCTTGCCGTGAATAAACGGATGCCGTACGACGTCGTGACCAGGATGTATGCGGATTCATACATCGTTGAAGACGAGAAGGACGAGTTCCTGAGCGAGTTTTCTCGCCAGAGCCTGGAGAAGCAGCTTACCGGACGCAAGTCGTTGACGAAGAGATTCCACTGCCGCAACGAGGATGGCGGCGCGTCCTCGGTCGAGATTGAGTTGATTAAGATCGGGGAGGGCAGGCCCGGCGGCGTTATCGTGGGTATGCGAAACGTCGATGAGCTCGAGGCCGAGGAGCGTCGGCGCATGGAGGCGCTTCTCGCCGCCAAGCGCGAGGCGGAGCGCGCGAACGCCGCGAAGTCGAGCTTTCTGAGCCGTATGAGCCATGATATCCGGACTCCGCTCAACGGTATCATCGGCTTGCTCGAGATTAACCGCACGCACGCGGAGGATATCAGGCTCGTGCGCGAGAACCAAGAGAAGATGCGCGTGGCCGCGAACCACCTGCTCCAGCTGATAAACGAGGTTCTGCAGATGAGCAAGCTCGAGGACGAGCATATAGAGCTCGTGAACGAGCCGACCGATTTGATGGATGTCTCTGACGCGATTAGCACGATGCTGCAGTCCAGGGCCGAGCAGGAAGGCCAGAAGCTCGTTATGGAGCGCCTGGACGTGCCTGTGCGCTACGTTTTGACAAGCCCGTTACATCTGCGGCAGGCCTTTTTGAACATCTACGGCAACTGCGTCAAATACAACAAGCCGGGCGGGACGGTGACGACCAGCGTCGAGTGCTTGGCCAACGGTGACGACAAGGTCGTGTACCGATGGACCATCAGCGACACGGGCATCGGCATGAGCCCTGAGTTCGTCGAGAGAATATTCGAGCCGTTCACCCAGGAGTCGGAGACCTTTGGTGTGCGCACGGGACGCCAGGGCACGGGCCTGGGCATGTCAATCGTGAAGAAAATCGTGGACAGGATGGACGGCGGCATAGAGGTCTCGAGCGTGAAGGGGGAAGGCAGCACGTTTGTGGTGACCATTCCCTTCGAGAAGTGCGGAGCGCCCGGGGAAGAGGAGGCTGAGGAGTCTGATCCGAGCATCGAGGGGTTGCATCTTCTGCTCGTTGAGGATAACGAGCTTAATGCCGAGATCGCGAAGACGCTTCTTGAGGACCAGGGTGCCAAGGTTGCCACGGCGTGCGACGGTGCGGTTGGCACGAGGTACTTTACGGAGTGCCCGGCAGGGACCTTCGATGCGGTGCTCATGGACGTCATGATGCCCGTTATGGGCGGCTTCGAGGCGACTGCGGCCATCCGCTCGAGCGAGAAGCCGGACGCTGTCGACGTCCCTATCATCGCTATGACGGCGCATGCGTTCGCCGAGGACGAGAAGAAGTGCCTGGAGGCGGGCATGAACGCGCACCTGGCGAAGCCTATCGACGTCGCGGAAGTCGTCCGCGTGGTTGCGCGCTGCGTTGAGGAAAGGGATGCGAGGGGGCGATAACGTCCCCTTATCGTGCGGCTGCTGTCGGCTTATGCATAAAACCTCGAATGTTATAGGGAGAGATGCCCGGGCATAACATTCGAGGTTTATTTTTGGGTTGGCACATGTTGGGGATAAAAGTGCCGCTAGATGATGCCTTCGGGGAGAATTCCGGCGTATTCGAGCGAGCAGCGTATGAATGCAAAGGCGATAAAGAGCGCCACGGCATAGCGGTTGCGCGAAATGAGGGCGATGTACTCCCGGAAGAAGGCGGCGGGGTAGAAGAACGCCGGCGTGTGGCCCCCGACGCAACGGACGTTCATCTTGAGCTTGCGGGCGAACATGGCTGCGCGCAGGCAGTGGTAGTCGCTCGTGGCGATGGTGAACTTCTCGGCGCCGCCGCGCTCGTTGATGATGGCCAGCGAGTAGCGCAGGTTCTCCTCGGTTGTGGTCGAGGCATCCTCGAGAAGGATAGTGGATTCAGGTACGCCCTGCTCAAGGAGGTAGTTCGCCATTGCACGGGCCTCGGAGACGACCTCATTGGGGCCCTGGCCGCCGGAGACGATGATCTTTGCCTGGCGCCCACCCGCCTCGTAGGCCCGTATCGCCGCGTCGAGGCGGGTCTTGAGGAGGGGGGTCGCGGTGCCATCGGGCATAAGGCCGCACCCGAGTGCGACGATGTAGCCGCGCTCGGGTTCCTTGCGGGATTTATAGCAGATGTCGTTGGAGAGCCAGGCGCCAAAGAGGGCGAACGGGATGTAGGCGACCATGTAGGTCACGAATGTGATCGCCTGCGCGACGGCCTCGCTTGTTCCAGAGAAGGCCATGCCCGGGCCAAAGCTGAGCCAATAACACACGAAGATGAGCAGAATTCCCCAGCCGAACGGCAGCACATGGGTAAGCGAAGCCCCTTCCCGGCGAACCGTGACCACGCCGTTGACAATCAGGGCGATTCCGATGACGGCATACAGGATCCAGGCCGCGTAAAAAGGAATCGACATGATAAGGAGCGTGAGGCCGGACGGGGTGCCCATGTTCCAAACAATGAACAGGATGCCGTTGAGGAACATAAGGATGGAGAGCTCGAGCACGAATCCGCAGGAGATATGGTTCGGGCTGCGCTTGGCCATTCGCGCGGCGAGAACGCCGAACACGAGGCCCAGGACGCAGCTGACGATGCCAATGGAAAGCATGAGGGTCCCTTCTTTGTTTGGATGGGACCCTCATTGTAGGCGGTTGACGTAAGGCGGGCGCTAGGCGAGAAGCTCGGAGACGCGTGCTGCCCAGGCCTCCACATTGGTCTGCGAGGTCTTTTGCGTTGAGCCGCCGTTGGAGTCGAAGGTGACCTCGAGGGCAGGGCCGGCGACGGCGTCTTCTGCCTCCGCCGCGATGTCCGCGTTGGTGGTTCCGGGCCAGCCGGCGCTCGTGGAGAAGGGCACGACGGTCTTGCCGGCCCAGTCAACGGAGTGCAGGAACGTGCGGACGGCCGGGGCCATGGTGTACCACCAGGTCGGGGTTCCCACTGCGATGACGTCGTAGGCGGACGGGTCGAACTCGAGGGGCTCTATCTCGGGCTCGAAACCATCGCGGTTCTCGTCCTTGGCCTGTTCGACGGTGGCGTCGTAGTCCTCGGGATAGGGCTCGACGGTCTCGATCTGCGCGAGATCGGCGCTGCAAGCGTGGGCGAGCTCCTCGGCGATCTTCTCGGTGTTGCCGTTGCTCCAGCTGTAGTAAACGACCAGCATGCTCTTCTTTGCCATGGTTAGTCCTCCAGGGCGTCGTAGGTGTCGTTATCGACGGGCTCGCACCACTCGTTGGAGCAGTCCTCGCCGGGGTAGCCGAAGGCGACGTGGCTGAACCAGGAGTCCTTTCGCGCGCCGTGCCAGTGCTTGACGTTCGCGGGAATCTCCACGATGTCGCCGGGCTTGAGGGCCTGGGCGGGCTTGCCCTCCTCCTGGTACCAGCCGAAGCCGTCGACGCAGATGAGGACCTGGCCGCCGCCCGTGCTCGCGTGGTGGATATGCCAGTTGTTGCGGCAGCCCGGCTCGAAGGTCACGTTGTGGATAGGCAGGTAGTCGCCCTCGCCGGTGAGGTTGTTGAGGTAGCTCTGACCGATGAAGTACTGCGCGTAGGCGTCGTTGGGGGCGCCTAGGCCGAAGGCTCCGCCGCGGGCCTGGGGGTCGTCCGCGGGCGTCGCGCCGCCGGCCGCGATCTGGTCGGCGTAGACCTCCTTGATGAGGTTGAAGGTTGCCCAGGCCTTGGGCCAGCCGGCGTAGAAGGCCACGTGGGTCACGGCCGCGACGATTTCCTTGAGGGATACGCCGTGATTCTTTGCGTTGGTGATGTGGTGGACGAGCGAGCTGTCGGTGATGCCCTGGGCCATGAGGGTCGTCACGGTGAGAAGGCAGCGGGTCTTGAGGTCGATGTCGGTGTTGTTCCAGTTCTCGCCGAAGAGGACATCGTCGTTGTAGTGGGCGAACTCGGGCGCGAAGTTGCCGAGTTGGTCGCGGCCTGCGGTTTGTTTGATGGTCATGTTTGTCTCCTTTGGGGGGTTATTTGCAGCGGCTGCTATCTGTGTCACAGCGTAGCTGGTAGATGAGGTAATCGAGGCACTCGAGCTTCTTTTGTTCGGCATGGATGCCGTCCAAGAGCTCGCGGCGGTAGGCCTTCAGGCGGCAGAGCCTGGCGCAGGTGCTCGGCAGTGCCGCCACCTCGGCGATAAACGCCTCGTCGCAGCCGGCGTCGAGCAGGTTGGTGCGGGTCTTCTCGTCCATTGGCGGGTCGGCTCCTAGCGCGTGAGCTTTACCTTGGTAGTGCCGGCGAGCGCCTTCTCGCCGGGGCGAGCGGCCGGGCCGACGAGCTGGTGCGGCTGGTAGAGCTCCTCGAGGAAGTCGATCTCGTCGGCGGAAAGCTTCACGTCGAGTGCTTTGACGGCCGCGTCGACGCGCTCGGGCTTGCTGCAGCCCACGAGTGGCGCCGCGACGCCGCGCGCCCAGTGCCAGGCGAGGGCGATCTCGGCCATGGGGACCTCGTGGTCGGCCGCGACCTTGGCCACGCGCTCGATCACGGGCATGTCGATGGCGCGATCGTGGTCGTACTTGTTCTGCATGGTGGTGTCGGTCGTGCCGCGCTTGCTGGAGGACTCCCAGGTCGGGCGGGTGAGGTGGCCGCTCGCCATCGGGCTGTACGGGGTGATGGCCATGTCGTACTGGCGACAGACCGGAATCATTTCGCGCTCATCCTCGCGGTAGAGCAGGTTGTAGTGGCACTGCATGGAGGTGAACTTGGTCCAGCCGTTGCGCTCGGCCGCGATCTGCATGTTGTGCAGCTGGTAGGCGTACATCGCGCTGGCGCCCAGCGCGCGAACCTTGCCAGCGCGGACGAGCTTATCGAGGGTCTCCATGGTCTCCTCGATGGGGGTGTCGTAGTCGAAGCGGTGGATGATGTAGAGGTCGAGGTAGTCGGTTCCAAGGCGCTTGAGGGTGCCCTCGATCTCGCGCTCGATGGCGGCGGCGCTGAGCTTGCCTTCGTTGAAGTAAACCTTGCTGGCGAGAACGACGTCCTCGCGCTTGGCGCCGAGGTCGCGGAGTGCCGCGCCGATGTACTCCTCGCTCGTGCCGAAGCTGTAGCAGTTGGCCGTGTCGATGAAGTTCACGCCGAGGTCGAGCGCGCGCTTGATCACGGCGCGGGTGTCGTCCGGGCCGATGGTCCACTGGTGGAAGTCGGCACTGGCCTCGCCGAAGCTCATGCCGCCGAGGCAAAGCTTGGAGATCTTGATACCGGAGTGCCCAAGGGTCGTGTACTGCATGCTTGCCGCCTTTCTCGTCGGTGCTTTTCGTTGGCATAAGCATATGGGCGAGTGGCGGCGATGTTAAATGCCTATAGTAACTAGTTGGATATACGGAAGTCGTATGGCGAAAGCATGTTTTGTCGGGAAGGGCGGCGGCGATGGAGCTTCGGACATTGAGATACTTTCTGGCCGTGGCACGCGAGGAGAACATGACCGAGGCGGCAAACGTGCTGCACGTGACGCAGCCGACGCTCTCGCGCCAGATCGCGGATTTGGAGCGCGAGCTCGGCGTGACGCTCTTTGACCGCACGAACCGCTCATGCGTGCTCACGGGCGACGGCATGCGCCTGCGTCAGCGTGCCGAGGAGATCCTCTCGCTCGTGGAGCAGACCGAGTCCGAGCTCGCTGACGACGAGCATGGGCTTGCGGGCAACATTCGCATCGGTGGGGGAGAGACTCAGGCCATGGGTCACGTTTTGCGCGCATTCGCGGGGCTTCATGCGGAAAACCCAGGCGTGACCTGCGAGTTGTTTACTGGAAATGCGGACGCGGTTGAGGAGCGGCTCGAGCGCGGGCTGCTGGATTTCGCGCTTCTCATCGAGCCGGTGAACCTCGAGAAGTACGAGTGGCTGGAGATGCCCGGGGCCGATAACGTTGGGGTCGCGGTTGCGGTGTCGAGTGAGTGGGGGAAGCTCGCCGCAGTCAATCCGGACGACATCGCCCGGATGCCGCTGGTGCTGAGCTCGCGCACGACCAACAAAGCGGTTGACCTCGTCGAGTGGTCGGGCGGCAGGATTGATCCGAAGGAGTTGCACGTGGTCGGGCACTTTGACCTGCTTGGTAATGTCTCGCACCTGGTGCGCAGCGGCTCGGTATGTGCGATGGGCATCGACCATTTGCTGCAGCTGGAATCGGCGGACCTGACCTTCGTGCCGCTTGACCCGCCGATGTCCATCAAGTCGTTCCTGGTTTGGAAGAAGTACCGGCTGCGCAGCCGCGCGTGCGAGGAGTTCCTGCGGCGACTGAGCGCCGCAGAGAGAGTCGGCGGGCAAGGCTTGGCGTGAAGTGGGGCGCCGCGGCATTGGGCTGCCCGGACGGCTCTTTCTGCGAAAACAGTTTGACGATGCCCTACGCCCCGAGACAATTTGAACAAGCCTGTCATCTATGAGATTGGTGGGGTGCCGATGTTTATGACTGTGGCCGAGTGCCGCTTCTTTGCGGCTATACAATAGCCTCCATGAAGCCAATCGCACACATACGCACCGACCTGCCGCAAAAGTTCGGCATCCCGCGGAACAGCTTTCTGGCCCCTCATTTGCAGGGGCGCATTGAGTTCGAGCCGGAGTTCGCGAATGCCGACGCGGTCCGCTGCCTCGAGGAGTTCACGCATCTCTGGTTGATCTGGCAGTTTGAGAACGGGGCGCCGGGCGGAACGGCGGCCGATATCGCGGTTGATGCGGCGACTGTCGATAAGCGTGGCATGAACTCCAGTTGGTCCCCGACGGTGCGCCCGCCGCGGCTCGGGGGTTCCGAGCGTGTGGGAGTCTTTGCGACGAGAAGCCCTTTCCGCCCCAACCCGATAGGCCTGACCTGCGTAAAGCTCGATAGCGTGGAACTTACCGACGCGGGGCCTGTCATTCACGTGCTCGGCGCAGACCTGCGCGACGGCACGCCGATCTTCGACATCAAGCCCTATATCCCCTTCGCGGATTGCCACCCTGAGGCGACGGGCGGCTGGATAGAGTCCGTGCCGTGGCAGGAACTCGAGGTGGACCTGCCCGAGGAGCTGCGCGGCCGCGTCGCGCCGCACAAACTCCCCGGGCTTATCGAGGTCCTGCGCCAGGACCCACGTCGCGCCGGCAGCAAGCACGAGCCGGAGCGCGTGTATCACTTTGCCTACGCCGGCCACGACGTCTCGTTTACCGTCGACGGTCCTGAGCTGCGGGTTATTGCCATCGACTAGGCTTTTCTCGCCCAACGGAGAAGCAAAGAAGAGTTAAGGATCACGAACACGCTGCCGCAGTTGTGCACGAGCGCGCCGCTCACCGGGTCGAGGACGGCGAGAAACGCCAGGATAATCGCGGCGAAGTTAAGCGCCATCGAGAACGCGAGGTTGGCACGGATCACGCGCATGGTGTGGCGCGAGAGTTCCACGAGGTGGGGGAGTTCGGAGATGTCGTTGTTGGCGATGGCGATGTCCGCGGCTTCGACCGCCACGTCGCTGCCGACCCCGCCCATGGCGATGCCGACGAATGCGCGGCGCAGCGCGGGCGCGTCGTTGACGCCGTCTCCGACCATGACGCAACGCGTGCCTTTCGCCTCGGCCTGCTCGATGTAGGCCATTTTGTCCTCAGGCCGGCAACCGGCTCGGAAGGCTTGGATGCCGACCTCCGAACACGCTGCCTTGGCTGCGGCGTCGTTGTCGCCGGTGAGAAGCACGGGTTCCACGTCAGCGGCGACGAGCGCCTCGACGGTTCGCCGCGACTCCGGGCGCACGACGTCGGAGAGCGCGACGATTCCGGCCGGCCGCCCATCGATGGCGACGAACGCGGGGGTATTGCCCGTCTCGTGGAGTCGCGCGAGCAGCGCGGTGTCCCAGGCATCCGCGGCGATGCCGAGGTCCGACATCATTGCCACATTGCCCACGCTCACGGCGCGTCCGGAGACCTTGGCCGTCACGCCGCGCCCCGGCTCCATCGCGAACGCATCGGGATCGGCGGGCTCAAGGCCTTTCTTGCGGGCGCTCGCAACAATGGCGCGGCCGAGCGGGTGCTCGCTGCGAAGCTCGGCGGACGCCGTCAGCGAGAGAAGCTCGCGCTCGTCGAGGTCGACGCCGGCAATCGGTGCCGTGGCGACTACCTCGGGTTTTCCGACCGTGATGGTCCCCGTCTTGTCAAAGACGACGCGCTGCACGTCTGCCAAGCGCTCCAGGGCGTCGCCCTCCTTGACGAGGAAGCCGCGTTTGGTCGCGTTTCCGATGGCGGCCACGATGGCCGTGGGCGTGGCCAGCACGAGCGAACAGGGGCAGAAGACGACGAGCACGGTAACGGAGCGCAGAATCTCGCCGGTTGCCAGGTAGACCCCGACGGCGGCGGCGATTGCGCCTGCCACGACCCACGTGGCCCAGCGGTCGGCGAGGCGCACGATCCTCGCCTTGCCGGCGTCGGCGCTTTGGACGAGCCTTGCCATGCGACGAATGGAGCTGTCCTCGCCCACGTGCGTGGCGCGCACGTCGACGCTGCCGAATTGATTGACGGTGCCGGCGCTGACCTCGTCGCCGGCCTGCTTGTCCACGGGCATCGGCTCGCCCGTGACGGCGCTCTCGTCGACGCTGGTAGTGCCTGCGAGCACGATGCCGTCCACAGGGATCGTCTCGCCGGGCAGGACGCGGACGACCTGGTTGAGCTGTGCGTCGTCGGCATCAATCGTGCGCGTCTTGCCGCTCGATTCGACGACGCGGGCCTGGCGCGGGGCAAGCTCGACGAGGCGTTGGATGCCGCGCTGGGCGCGCTCGACCGTGAGCTCCTCCAAAAGGCCGCCGAGCTGCATGATGAGGGCGACCTCGCCTGCGGCGAAGTATTCGCCAATGGCCACGGACGCGATGAGCGCGAGGGAGACGAGCAGGTCCGCCTTGACGTCGAGCTCCGTGACAATGGCGATAAACGCCTCGATGACGATGGGTGCGCCGCACAAGACGATGGCGACCCAGGCGGGGTCCACGGCGAGCTCTTCGCCTGCCGCGAAGCTGATGGCGAGAAACGCCGCCGAGGTAACCAGAAACGCGACGTCCTTTCGGGTGCCGCCGGCGTCGAGCAGGTCTTCCAGGGGCTTGAACAGGGGCTTGAGACTTTCCATTGGGGTCTGAACCTTCTTTCTTTTACCGAACATATAGTTCGGTATAATCCAGTCGGTTCGGTAAGAACAGAAGCAAAGCGGCCGCCGGGTGCCCTACCGGGCGGCGCGGCGCGATTGCCCGATACCGGACGTTTCTTGCCGTTTGTTCCGAAGAAGGGACGTCGCCATGACCGACCAGAAGCTCGACCGCCGACAACGCAAGACGCGCAAAGCCATCTACGACGCCTTCGAGGCGCTCATGGGCGAGCAGCACTACAGCTGCGTGACGGTGGCGCAGATCATCGAGCGCGCCGACGTGGGGCGCAGCACGTTCTATGCGCACTTCGAGACCAAGGATGAGCTGCTCGATCAGATGTGCCGAGAGATCTTTGACCACATCTTTGAGGGCGTGAACGAGCAGTGCGTGACGCACCCGACGCTCGTGACCGAGAACCTTGAGGGCAAGCTCACGCACCTGCTCTACCACCTGCGCGACACGCGCGGCGGCGTCTGCGGCAAGCTCGTGCGCGAGGGCGAGCCGCATTTCACGGCTTACTTCGAGGCGCAGCTTGACGTGTTGTTTGAGAAGAGCGGGCCCGCGCCGGCGGTGGGCGTGCCGGCCGAGTTCGCCCGTGTGCTCCTGGTGAGCTCCTTCTCGCACGCGGTCTCGTGGTGGTTCGCGGGCGGCGCAAAGAAGGACCCCGAGCGGGTCGCCGCCTGGTACATCGCCCAGATGGGGCTGTAGGGGCGGCGCGCGGCGGCGCTCGAGCGGGTCGGACGGCGCGCGGTCGTCGGTCGCGAAGCAACTGGCGCGGCGGTTATCGCGCCTTGTGGTGCAGGAAACATCCCTTGTCGTGCGAGTAGATGACGCCGACGGCCTGCAGGTACGCATATATGACCGTTGTCCCCATGAACTTCATGCCGCGCTTCTTCAGGTCCTTTGACACCGCGTCGGAAAGAGGGGAAGAGGTGCATCCCGTCTCATAGATGGGCTTGCCGTCGGTCCAGCCCCACAGATACTCGTCGAAGGAGCCGAATTCCTGCCGCATCTGCCGGAAAACCCGCGCGTTGCTCACGGCGGCCTGGATCTTCTGCCGGTTGCGGATGATGCCCTTGTTGCCCAGAAGCGCGTCGATCTTTTCCTGGTCGTACTCGCAGACGACATCGGGGTCTAAGCCGTCGAAGGCCTCGCGGAACTCCTCGCGCTTGTTCAGCACGCACTCCCAGGAAAGGCCGGCTTGGAAGCATTCCAAGATGAGCATTTCAAACAGGTCAAGGTCGCTGTGGGTGGGGATGCCCCATTCGTTGTCGTGGTAGGCAACGTAGCTGGGGTTCTTAGGGTTCGCCCATGAGCAGCGCGTCTTCCCGTCTTTCCAGAGCACGCTCATGCAAAGGCCCTTCTTGGCACGTATTCTTTAGTATGCGCTCGCCCCGGCGAACGTGTTCCATAGCTGGGTTGAGGTCTGGCTCGACGGCGTGTGGTACGAGCTCGAGGCGTTCATCCTCGACAGGCCGTATCTGGAGAGCCTGCAAGCCGCGCACCCGGATTGCGTCGGCGCGTTTTGCGGCTACGGCGTGGCGGTACGCGACTTCCGTCATCCCGTGATCGACTTCGACTGTAACAACACCTACATCCAAAGCGAGGGCATCAACCAGGACTTCGGCACCTACGACAGTCCTGACCAGCTGCTTCGTGAGCACCATCAGGAGATATCGCCGCTTAAGGCCTTTGTCTACCGGAACCTCGGGCGGCACTTGATGAACCGGAATGTCGCGAAGATTCGAGGCGAGCGCAGGCGGTGAGCCCTGGAGTTGCGCCGCACAGCAACGGGGCCGGGAGGCGAGCCCTGGAAGTGCGCCGCGCAGTAAGCGTTTCGGCCAAGCCGCCCCAGAAACGCGCCGCGCAGTAATCTCGCGTTACTGCGCGGCGCGCTTCTGGGGCGGGGGAGTTCCTCGCGTTACTGCGCGGCGCGCTTCTGGGGCGGAAGGGCCCTTCTCATTACTGCGCGGCGTGCTTTCAGGGCGCACAACACCGAGTTATTACTGCGCCATGCGTTTCCAGGGCGCGCGAGCGTGGTCGAAGAGCCTATTCGTCTGTTGCCCACGAGAAGAGACAGCGCATGCCGTTATAGATGTACTCATAGGTGCAGGGGTAGTCGTGCCGATTGCCCTTTACGGTGTAGTACATCAGGTTGCCGTCAGCAAAGCCCGTCTCGGTGAACGCGAAAGCGTCCGTAAGGGCCTTCATGCTCTCCATCTGTGCCGAAAGGCCCTGATACGCGACATCTCTTGTGCCTGTGCCTGCAAAAACGAAGTATTCTCTCCCGTTCAGGGCCGCGGAGGCTACCGCGTCCGCTAGCGCCGAGGCATCCTGGTCGGCGGTCGTCCCGTCGCCTCCCAGCGTAAGGCCGCCGCTCAATGGCATAAAGTACTCGAAGCGATCGAGGCCTTCTAGGAATACGGTCCATGTCGTCGTGGCCCCCGCGGAAAAGCCTCCGAATGCGCGATGCGAGCGCGACGTCTCGAACCCGGCGTCGGTTACGTCCTGCGCATACGTATGGTAGTGCGACTCCGCGGCGGGCATGAGCTCGTCGCGGACCTCATCGGAGTAGAAAATCGGCGTGGTGCCGTGGTACCACGCGTTGCCGGGGCGCAGGTAAGGCATGACGATGACCAGCGGAGGAATGGACCCGTTCTCGATCATGTGATCGACCATGTTCTTGAAGTCGTCGCCGTATTCATACATCCAGGTGCGTTCGTTGCCGTAGGCCCCGTGCTGCAAATAGAGGATGTTGTACCTGGTGGACGAGTCGTTTTGGTCGTAGCCGTACGGCAGGTATACCATCGCCGTGCGCAAGGTCGCTCCGTCGCCGAGGTAATCCGCCGTTTCGTACGAGAAGGCCTCGAGCGTGCCCTGGTGCTCGGCCGCCTCATAGTAGCTGTCGGGGACGGTGCCGAGGGTCACGTTTCTCATCGCGACCTCGCCGCTGGTCGTCTCTGCTTCGTTCTGCGGCGCGCCCTCGACCCGGGGCGTGTTCTCGGGAGATACCGCCTCCGCTGTCGTTGTCTCCTCGATTGTCTGGGCGCCGGCATCGTCGCTCGCTTGCGAAGCCGAACAGCCCCAAAGAGCCAGGGTCGCGCATGACGCTACCGTTACGGGGGCAAGCCATCGCCCCAGTCGATGTTTCAACGCAATGCCCCTCTCAGCGATAAGAATTCCCGTAGATTCCAATGACGTCCTGGTCAGACATCTCGAAACGGTCGCACGAGAACAGCGCTCCCATCGCGGACTTTGCATCCGCAGCCATCTGTGCGAACTCTTCCGGCACGATGCCGTAGTCGCTCATGCGGAGCCCGGCCACCTCGCAGGCCTCGAGTAGGCCGCTCAGCGCGGCAAGGAAGTCCTCGGGTGCCGTTGCGTCCACGTGGCCCATGGCCTTTGCGAGGGTAATGAAGCGCTCGTCGCAGACGTGCTCCTCGATCCAGCGTCCGAAGTATGCCTCCGAAATCATGATGAGCCCAGCGCCGTGGGGCAGGTCCTGGTGGTGGCCGGAAAGCGCGTGCTCCATGGCGTGCTGGCTCACGCAGGAGCACACCTCCATGGAATAGCCGCCCAGGGTGTTGGCGAAGGCGACTTTCGTGCGGGCCTCGAGATCGGAGCCGTTCCGGATGGCGCGCGGCAGGTATTCGGAGAGGCTGCGGATTGCGGTGAGCTCGAACATCTCGGCGGCCTCGTTGCAGAATGCGGAGAGATACCCCTCGACGTTGTGGAAAAGGGCGTCGAAGCCCTGGTAGGCCGTGAATTTAGGCGGTACGGAGACCATGAGCTCGGGATCGACGACGGCGAGCTCGGGGTAGCCTCCCTGGAAACCGATCTTTTCGTGCGTGTCCGGGTTGGTCACCACGCCCCAGCAGTCGACCTCGCTGCCGGTGCCCGCGCTGGTCGTGACGGCGATGTAGGGGAGAGGCTGAGCCACAAGCGCCTTCCCGCCACCGGTACCGCCCTGCACGTAGTCCCAGACACGCCCTTCTTCCTGCGGCGCAATGGCGGAGATGATGGTGGCGGAGTCCAGGACTGAACCGCCCCCCAGGCCCACTACGAAGTCGCAGCCGTTGTTGCGGGCGCACTCGACGCCTTCCATGATTGTGGGTTCAAGGGGGTTGGACTGAATCTTGTCGAAGAGGACGAACTCGGCGCCGGCGGCGGTCAAGGCGCTCTCAACGGCGTCCAGCGAGCCGTTCTGTCGCACTGACTTGCCGTTGGAGATTACGAGCAGGGCCTTCTTGCCCGGCATGCTCTCGCGACCGAGCTCGCCGACCTTGCCAGGCCCGAACAGGACTTTGGTGGGCAGGTTCCATACATAGCTCATGACGACTCCCTTCGCTGGTTTGCGCCGCTTGGCGCCTTGAGCGATAGGGTTGCATTAACCTTGAGGTTAAGGTCAACACTCGAAATCTAAATCAGGGCACTTGGAAAGAAATCTGCCGAGAAACGCGATTAAGAGCGCGCGGGAAGCGAGGAGCACCATGGCTTATACGATCAAGCAGGCGGCGGAAATGCTGGGGCTGACCCCGGTTACACTGCGCTACTACGACCGCGAGGGACTGTTGCCCTTTATGCGGCGCAGCGAATCCGGTTACCGCATGTTCTCGGACGACGACATCGCCATGCTGCGTGTCATCGAGTGCCTCAAACGTACGGGTATGCCGATTAAGGACATCCGGCAGTTCTGCGAATGGGCGCAGATGGGCGACGGGTCCCTGCGCGAGCGCCACGAGATGTTTCTTGAGCGCAGACGCGTCGTGGAGAAGCAGATGACGGAGCTTCAGGAGACGCTGGACTTTATCAACCACAAGTGCTGGTACTACAAAACAGCCCTCGAGGCGGGGACCGAGCGCATTCACTTCGAGGACCGAGGCGACGGCCTGCCTTGTGAGTAGGCCGTCGCCTCGCGATGTTGCCGGCTGGGGCATTGCTGGACGCGGGGTCGGCTCCGTTCTTTTTTATCAGCGATGAATTACATCTTGTACGTCTCGATGCGTACAAGACAGCTCGATTATGTTGATGGGGCGTTTTTAGCAAGAAGTCCTGTACGCCTTGAGGCGTGCAGGACTTCCGAAAGATCATTTTGGCGGCGCCTATCCCAGGCGGGCGACGGCGGACTCGAGGCGGCCGCAGGCTTCCCGGGGCATCGGCGTGGGGCTCACGAGGTTCAGGCGGATGAAGCCCGAGCCCTCGCGGCCTAACATCGTGCCCATGTCGAGCCGGAGCTTGGCGTCGCGCGTGACGAAGCGGGTCAGCTCCTCATCGGAAGGCCTAGGACCGAGCGGCCGGTCCACGGCAGGTACGTGCTCTCAAGCGGGGTCAGCGCAAGTTTCGGCGCGCGGCCGACTATGGCCGACCGGTCGATGGGGAAGCTGATGGAACCGGTCTCCTTGTCGACGCCGCGATAGCCCCGCACGGCCACCGAATCGGCCGCCAGCCTAGCGCATCGGCCCTCGTCGAGGCCCAACAGCCCGTCAATTTCCTCTGCCATTGCCTTGGTGCTTGAGTCGTCTATGCACTCCCTTCACGTCGGGTTGTCTATGAAGCGCAAGGCCAACGGGCTACCCGAAAGGGGTGTGCGGCGGGAGGTATTTCACGTTATGGCAAACGGGCGCATATCCCTTGGGGCGATGTCGCGCGGGCTCAACGTGCAAGGTTTTGCGTTAAGTGCGACGTGCGGGCGCCTTTACTGCAAGGTTTTGCTCCAAGTGCGACGTAAAATCGTCGCCTTTCGTGTGAGCGCGACGCAAAAGCCCTGGTAAATCTTCCTCAAAATCGACCTGCGGTCTGTTTGGGCCAATAATTACGTCGCACTTGGCGCAAAACCTTGCAGCCCTAAGCCGTCTGCGCTGCACTTGGCGCAAAACCTTGCAGGCCTATGCCGCGCACGTCGCACTTAACGCAAAACCCTGCATCGCGGTCCGTCCCTGGGCTCGCTACGCGACACCTGCAGCGCTTTGGTGTGTTTCCGCAGGTTGGCGGGCAGCGTCCTGGCGGCAGCCGCGCAAACCGCTAAAATACTTTGACTCCCTCGCATCGTGTCGGCGTGTCCACGCGGTCGAACGCGAGGGTAAGTTATGCTTCCGCGGGCGTCCCTGCGGGGCGCGAAACGCAGATCAATCGAGGGAACGGCAGCACTACATGGCCAACTACGGAAACGACAGCATCCGCCAGCTAAAGGACGAGGAGCGCGTACGCCTGCGCCCTGCCGTCATCTTTGGTTCAGACGGTCTCGACGGCTGCGCGCACGCCGCCTTCGAGATCCTCTCCAACGCGGTCGACGAGGCGCGCCAGGGCTTCGGCAACCTCATCACGCTCACCGTCTTCGCGGACGGCTCCGTTGAGGTCGAGGATCACGGCCGCGGCTGCCCGCTCGATTGGAACGCCAAAGAGAAGCGCTTTAACTGGGAGCTCGTCTTCTGCGAGCTCTATGCCGGCGGCAAGTACGACAACAACCAGGGCGGCGACTACGACTTCTCGCTGGGCACGAACGGCCTGGGTTCCTGCGCCACGCAGTACGCCTCCGAGTACATGGACGTCACGGTCTGGCGAGACGGCAACAAGTACCAGCTGCACTTTAAGAAGGGTAAGGTCGTCGGCGCAAAGAAGAAGGCCCTGTCCATCGAGCCGACGGATGAGGACCGTACCGGCACCACCATCAAGTGGCGTCCCGACCTCGAGGTCTTCACCTCCATCGACGTGCCCGTTGACTGGTACCGCGAGACGATGCGCCGCCAGGCCGTGGTCAACGCCAACGTGACCTTCCGCCTGCGCGTTGAGGACGCGCTGGGAGATTTTTCCGAGGAGGACTTCTGCTACCCCAAGGGCATCGAGGACTACGTGCTCGAGAAGGTGGGCGCCGAGTACCTCACCGAGCCCTTCTACATCGAGGCGAACCGCCGCGGCCGCGATCGCGACGACCTGCCCGACTATAACGTCAAGATCACGGCGTGCCTGTGTTTCTCCCGCACCTTCCAGATGCAGGAGTACTACCACAACTCCTCGTGGCTCGAGAACGGCGGCTCGCCCGAGAAGGCGACGCGCAGCGCGTTTACCAGCGCAATCGACGCCTACATCAAGGCCCAGGGCAAGTACAACAAAAACGAGACCGCCATTAAGTGGCAAGACGTCCAGGACTGCCTGGTGCTCGTGACGAACTGCTTCTCGACCCAGACGTCCTACGAGAACCAGACCAAGAAGGCCATCAACAACCGCTTTATCCAGCAGGCGATGACGGCCTTCTTCAGGGAGCGCCTGGAGACCTACCTCATCGAGAACAAGGCCGCCGCGGACAAGATTCTGGAACAGGTCCTCATCAACAAGCGCTCGCGCGAGAACGCCGAGAAGACCCGCCAGAGCATCAAGACCAACCTGCAGCAGAAGACCGACATGGCCAACCGCGTGCAGAAGTTCATCGACTGCCGCTCCAAGGACAAGACCCGCCGCGAGATCTACATCGTGGAGGGCGACTCGGCGGCGGGCGCCATCCGTACCTCGCGCGACGCCGAGTTCCAGGGCGTCATGCCCGTCCGAGGCAAGATCCTGAACTGCCTCAAGGAGGACTACCCGCGCATCTTCAAGTCCGACATCATCATGGACCTGCTGCGCGTGCTCGGCTGCGGCGTCGAGGTCAAGGACAAGCGCATGAAGAACCTCGGCACCTTCGACCTCGATAACCTCAACTGGAACAAGGTCGTCATCTGTACGGACGCCGACGTCGACGGCTACCACATCCGCACGCTCATCCTCACCATGCTCTACCGCCTCGTGCCCACGCTGATCCGCGAGGGCTACGTCTACATCGCCGAGTCGCCGCTCTACGAGATCAACTGCAAGGACAAGACGTACTTTGCCTACACGGACCTCGAGAAGAACAACATGCTCAAGGAGATCGGCGACCAGAAGTGCACCATCAACCGCTCCAAGGGTCTTGGTGAGAACGACCCGGACATGATGTGGCTCACCACCATGAACCCGGAGACCCGCCGCCTGATCAAGGTGGAGCCGGAGGACGTGGACAAGATGGAGACCATGTTCAACCTGCTGCTGGGCAACGACGACGAGGGCCGCAAGCGCCACATCGCCGAGCACGGCAAGGAATATCTCGACCAGCTTGACCTGCAGTAGGGACCGAGCGCCTCGCCGCATCGCGAACCAGACGCCCATAACGTAAGACCAAGGATTAAACCGTGGCAAAGAAGACCAAGAAGCAGCAAAACAAAAAGAAGCAGGTAGACGCCTCGAACGTGATCGGCCTGCACTCTGAGGTCGTGGAGCAGCCCATTACCTACACGCTCGAGACCAACTACATGCCCTACGCCATGAGCACGAACGTCTCGCGCGCCTTCCCCGAGATCGACGGCTTCAAGCCCTCGCACCGTAAGCTGCTCTACACCATGTACAAGATGGGCCTGCTCAACGGCGCGCGCCAGAAGAGCGCGAACATCGTGGGTCAGACCATGAAGCTGAACCCCCACGGCGACGCGGCCATCTACGAGACGATGGTTCGTCTGGCTACGGGCAACGAGGCCCTGCTCACGCCCTTCGTCGAGTCCAAGGGCAACTTCGGCAAGTACTACTCCGGCGACCTTTCCTACGCTGCGAGCCGATACACCGAGGCCAAGCTCTCGCCCATCTGCGCTGAGATCTTCAAGGACATCGATAAGGACCCGGTCGACTTCATGGACAGCTACGACGGCGCCATGAAGGAGCCGCGCCTGCTGCCCACGACCTTCCCGAACATCCTGGTCTCGGCCAACAAGGGCATCGGCGTTGCCATGGCCTCCGACATCTGCGGCTTTAACCTGAACGAGGTCTGCACGGCCACGATGCACTTCCTCGACGACCCCGAGTGCGACCTGCACGAGTACCTGCCCGCGCCCGACTTCTCCACCGGCGGCGAGATCATTTATCGCCGCGAGGAGATGGACAAGATCTACGAGACGGGCCTCGGCGGCTTCCAGATTCGCTCGCGCTGGCGCTACCTGCCCGAGGAGCGCATCATCGAGGTCTACGAAATTCCTTACACCACAAAGACGGACGTGATCATCGAGCGCATCGTCAAGCTCTCCAAGGAGGGCAAGGTGCGCGAGATTGCCGACATCCGCGACGAGACGGACCTCTCGGGCCTGCGCATCGCCATCGACGTCAAGCGCGGCACCGATCCCGAGCAGCTCATGGCCAAGCTCTTTAAGTCCACGACGCTGCAGGATACCTTCTCGTGCAACTTCAACGTGCTGGTCGACGGTTACCCGCGCGTGATGGGCGTGCGGCAGATCCTCAAGGAGTGGGTGGCCTGGCGCATGGAGTCCACGCGCCGCCGCATCACCTTTGACCTGCAGAAGAAGAGCGACCGCCTGCACCTGCTCCACGGCCTGGAGGCCATCCTTCTGGACATTGACAAGGCCATCGCGATCATTCGCGGGACCAAGCTCGAGGTCGACGTCGTGCCCAACCTCATGAAGGGCTTCGGCATCGACCAGACGCAGGCAGAGTTCGTGGCGGAAATCAAACTTCGTAACATCAACGAGGAGTACATCCTCAACCGCACGAAGGATATCGCCAAGCTCGAGGGCGAGATCGCCGAGCTCAAGGCCACGCTGGCCAGCGAGCAGAAGATCAAGGACGTTATCCGCGGCGAGCTCGCGGCCGTCAACAAGAAGTACGTGACGCCGAGAAAGACCGGCCTCGTTTCGCCGGCCGAGGTCGTTGAGGTGAGCCTGGAGCCTGAGGTCGAGGAGTATCCGGTGACCATCATGGTTTCTCGCCACGGCTATCTCAAGAAGATGACGGACCGCGTGCTCTCCCGCGCGGCGGCGCTCAAGTACAAGGACGGCGACGAGCCCTTCATCGAGTTCGCATCCAACAACACTCATGAGCTGCTGGTCTTTACCGATCAGTGCCAGGTGTACAAATGCAAGGTCGCCTCGTTCGAGGACACGAAGTCCGCCCAGCTCGGGTCGTTCCTCGCCACCGACCTCGAGATGGCCGCCGACGAGAACGTGACCTGGGTCATCGATCCGGAGGACTACGCCGCCGACCTGCTGTTTGTTTTCGAGAACGGCCGCGTGGCGCGCGTGGCTCTTTCCGGCTACGCCACCAAGACCAACCGCAAGAAGCTCAAGAACGCCATCTACGGAGGCTCCAAGCTGCTCTACGCGACGGTGCTCAAGGAGGACCGCGACATCGCCCTGGCCACGAACGACCAGCGCCTGCTCAACTTCAACACGTCGCTGGTCAAGACCAAGACCACGAACAGCACCCAGGGTATCCAGGCGCTCACGGCCAAGAAGGGGCGCATCGTGGACGCTGTGGGCAGCCTCGAGGAGTTCCTGGGCCCGGATGCCTACGTCGAGAAGTTCTGCGCGGCAAAGCTGCCGTCGGCCGGCGCCTCCATCAAGGAGACCGACATGAAGAGCCTCTTTGACCTGGAGGGCTAGTAAGTCCCCCGACGGGAGGAGAAGCGCATGGATAGCGTGACGATTCGGTTCATCGCTGCGGCGGACGACGAGGCCATGGGGACGATTGCCCGGCAGAACCTGAAGGCAGTCGGGTTGGACATTCCCGGCACGGCGTACTTCGACCCGGAGATCATGCACTTGAGCAAGTTCTACGGAGCAGCCCCGGATCGTCGCAGCTACTTTGTGGCGGTCGACGAGGACGGCGCGCTTCTGGGCGGCGGGGGACTCGCTGAGTTCGAGCCCCTTGAAGGCGCGGCCGAGCTCCAGAAGCTTTACCTGGCCGACGCCGCCAAGGGCCGTGGGCTCGGTACACGTTTGGTCGGCCTGATCGAGGCCCGTGCCCGCGAGCTCGGTTACCGCCGCCTTTACCTGGAGACGCACTCCGCGTTCCAGGCGGCCATACACCTCTATGAGAAGCTCGGGTTCGAGCGCTTCGAGCCCGAGGTGACCAGCCACGCCACGATGGACCACTTCTATATCAAGGGGCTGTAACCTGTCCCTAGCGAGCGGGCCGCGCTACAATTTTGGAGTTTGCGCACTTTAGGAAGGAAACGCATGGCCAGCCTCAAGGAACAGATTTCTTCTCGCCGCACGTTCGCGATCATCTCGCACCCGGACGCCGGCAAGACCACCCTTACCGAGAAGCTCCTTCTTTATACCGGCAGCATTCAGACCGCCGGTTCCGTAAAGGGCAAGAGCTCCGCCAAGCACGCGGTCTCGGACTGGATGGACATCGAGAAGGAGCGCGGCATCTCCGTCACCTCGTCGGTGCTGCAGTTCACTTACGAGGGCCACTGCGTGAACATCCTCGATACCCCGGGTCACCAGGACTTCTCTGAGGACACGTACCGCACCCTCATGGCGGCCGACGCCGCAGTCATGGTCATCGACGGCGCCAAGGGCGTCGAGGCCCAGACCAAGAAGCTCTTTAAGGTCTGCACCCTGCGCCACATCCCCATCTTCACCTTTGTGAACAAGCTCGACCACGAAGCGCGCGACCCCTTCGACCTCATGGAGGAGATCGAGACGGTCTTGGGCATCGGCACCTACCCGATGAACTGGCCCATCGGTTCCGGCCGCAACTTCCGCGGCGTCTTCGACCGCCAGGCGCGCCGCGTGCTGGCCTTCGAGGGCGACGGCCACGCCAACGCCACCAAGAAGGTCCGCGAGATCGAGGCCGAGCTCGGCAGCGACCAGCTCGAGGAGCTCATCGGCGAGGAGAACCACAACAACCTGATGGACGACATCGAGCTGCTCGACGGCGCGGGCGACGAGCTCGATCTCGAGGCCGTGAGCTGCGGAAAGCTGAGCCCCGTCTTCTTTGGCTCGGCCCTCACGAACTTCGGCGTCGAGCCCTTCCTCAAGGAGTTCCTGCGCCTTACCCCGCCGCCGCGCGCCTATACCGACCAGCTCTCCGGCGAGGCCGTGGACCCGGTGGAGAACGACTTCTCCGGCTTCGTGTTCAAGATTCAGGCCAACATGGACAAGAACCACCGCGATCGCATTGCCTTCGTGCGCATCTGCTCCGGCAAGTTCGAGCGCGGCATGACGGCCTATCACGTGCAGGGTGAGCGCAACCTCAAGCTGGCCACGGGCACCTCTATGATGGCCGACGACCGCGCCATCGTGGACGAGGCCTACACCGGTGACATCGTGGGCCTCTTCGATCCGGGCATTTTCTCTATCGGCGACACCGTCTGCGCCGGCAAGAAGCGCGTGAAGTACCCGCCCATCCCGACCTTCCAGCCCGAGCACTTCGCAAAGATCAGCCAGGTAGATACTCTTAAGCGTAAGCAGTTCATTAAGGGCATGGAGGAACTCGCTCAGGAGGGCGCCGTCCAGATCTTCCGTGAGTACGGCGCCGGCATGGAGTCCGTCATTGTGGGCGTGGTCGGTGTGCTGCAGTTTGAGGTGCTTGAGCAGCGCCTGGAGAGCGAGTACCACGTCAAGGTCTACCGCCAGGGTCTGCCGTACAACCAGATTCGCTGGATCCAGAACGCCCCGGACTCCTACGACATCAAGAAGCTCAGCCTCACGCGCGATACCTGCCGCGTTGAGGACATGCGCGGCGGCCGCCTGCTGCTCTTTACCTCGGAGTGGAACATCAACTGGGCTGTTGAGCACAACGAGGGGCTGGAACTTTCCGAGTTTGGCAACGTGACGTTTTAACCCTGGTTTGCCGATGGCTTGCGTGCGGCCCCGCCTCCTTTGAAGCCGGGGCCGCACGTTAATGTGGGCCCAGATCGACTTGAAAGGCTTTTTTCGGTCGCTCGTGATCACTTTTTCTCGATTCTGCGTGGCCGGAGGGGCGTTTCTTGGCGTTAACGGTCGTTTTGGGCGGCTGTCTTGAGGGTCGAGTTGGCGTTTGCCCAGTTGGCGAGGTGCTTTACTGGCATCAAATAGTCAACAAAGCACGCAGAATCGCGATTTATTTTTCACGTGCTTGGGGACTCGGCGGGTTATTGGTGTCCCGTACTAGAATGTCTAGGTTGAGCCGTTGGGAAAGAAAGAGGTCTCGTTATGACGGAGTTAATTGCCAAACAGCCGGCTGAGCAGTCAGAAAGCGCCACAATGCTTCATTCTCTGATGCTTAAGATGATCGAGTTCGATGCCGGCGACCCCCGTCGCATTCAGCACTTCGTCAAGGTGGCGAGCTTTGCGCGGACCATTGGCGTGGGCGAGGGCCTCGACACGGAGACCTTGCTTACGCTCGAGGCGGCCGCCATTGTCCACGACATCGGTATCCGCCCGTCCGAGGAGAAGTATGGCGACTCGAGCGGCAAGCACCAGGAGGAGCTTGGCCCCGAGCCGGCGCGCCGCATGCTCGAGGAGGTCGGCTTCGACGCCGAGCGCTGCGAGCGTGTGGCGTTCCTGGTGGGTCATCACCACACCTATACGAACATCGACGGCATCGACTACCAGGCGCTCGTTGAGGCAGACTTCCTCGTGAACCTCTTCGAGAACGGCTCGAGCATCGAGGCTATCCGCTCGACTGACGAGAAGATATTCCGTACGGCGACCGGCAAGCGGATTCTTGAGGCCATGTTCTTCGGCGGCTCGCCGGCATAGCTTGGCGCGCGAACCTCCGCTACCGATTACTCCAAGGAATCAAATGAACAAGCAAGACAACATCGACGCGTGGCTCGCTGCCGCGCCTGCCGAGGTTGTGGCCACCACGAACCGCCTACTTGCCGAGGTCGACGACATGCGCCGGGAGCAGACCATCTACCCGCCGCAGGATGACATCCTGAACGCCCTTGCCTGGACAGCGCCGGCGGATGTGCGCGCAGTGATCCTCGGTCAGGATCCGTATCACGAGGAGGGGCAGGCCATGGGCCTTTCCTTCTCGGTGCATCGTGGCTGCAAACTGCCCCCGAGTCTGCGCAACATATACAAAGAAATGACGGCCGACCTCGGATGCTCCGTGCCCGAAACGGGCGATCTCTCCAATTGGGCGCGCCAGGGGGTGCTGCTGCTCAACACGACGCTGACGGTGCGGCAGGGCGCGGCGAACTCGCACGCGAAGCTCGGATGGAAGGTGCTCACGGACCACGTGGTGCGCCGCTGCCTCACCTTGCCGCAGCCCGTGGTCTTCATCTGCTGGGGGAAGAACGCGGCAGCGCTGGTCGAGGGGGCCGCCGACGCGCTCGGAGGCGGGCTGGCCGCCGACAAGTTCCGGCTCTGCTCTACGCACCCCTCGCCGCTCTCGGCCACTCGCGCGGCGCGCGACATGCCGGCGTTTATGGGGTCGCGGCCCTTCTCGCAAACAAATGAGCTGCTGGTGGCACATGGTGCAGAGCCAATTGACTGGGCAGATGTGGGATAGCGGCGAGGGTTTCTCGGCGGGCATGGATTCGGTCGCTCTGCGCCTGCTTGCGCCGAGCGTCCCGCGGTGTGCGTCGGGGCCGCGGGGCCATGCGGGTGAGTTAGTATCGAGACCCGGCGTAGGTTATATGGGCGAGGGACATAGGTACGGGACGAGGACCACATGACGTTTGCGGTGGGCATGGACGAACTCCCATATGCGGCGCTTCTCGGCGGCGCGTATCTCTTCCTCGTGAACCTGATCACGCTGGTTGTGTACCTGGTGGACAAAGCGCGCGCGGGCAGCGGGGCGTCGCGCGTCCCGGAGTCCACGCTGCTCGGGCTCGCGATGATCGGCGGCGCTGCCGGCGCGCTCATGGGGATGCTCCTCGTGCGGCACAAAACCCGGAAGTGGTACTTCACGGTCACCGTCCCGGTGCTTCTCGTGGCTCAGGTCGCGCTGATGGTCTGGCTGGTTTTCTTCGCCGGGAAGACGGCGTAGAGAGGCGTCGGCCCGGCTGGAGGCCGTTGCACGTCTCGTCGTCTACCTTGGCGCCAGCAACGTTTTGCCTAGCTCCTGCGCGAGCTCGGGAAGCAGCGCAGAGAAGGTCGCGTCGCGCGTCTTCTTCTTGAGCTGGCACTCCCAGATCACATGGACGGTCCAGCCGCCCGCCCTCAGGGCCTCGAGGTTCTGCTGGTCGCGCTCGACGTTGCGCGCGAACTTGGCGTCCCAGTAGTCGGTGTTCTTCTTGGGCGTGGAGGGGTTGCAGTTCGGGCAGCGATGCCAGAAACAGCCGTTGATAAAGACGGCGACCTTGCGCCCCGGCCACGCGATGTCGGGACGGCCCGGGGCCTTCCACTGCAGGCGGTAGCCGGTAAGGCCCGCCTCGCGCAGGCGCTCGCGAACGAGCAGCTCGGGCTTGGTGTCCTTGCCCTTGTTGCCCTGCATGGAGCGGTGCGTGCCGAAGTCCGTGGCCGCCGGTGTCTTTTTTTTGGCGAGAAGCGCCGTCGGCTTTGCCGTAGCCTCGCCTTGCCGCGCCCGCGCGAGGCCCTCCGACCAGCGCTTACACAGGCGCTCGGCGTTCCAAGCGGCGTTCGCGGGACTCGTTGACGGCAGCACGAGCGCGGGCATGCCGCAGCGATACTCGAGATACTTGTGATAGAGGCGCCCCGCGGTGCTGCCGTTGCAGATCACGGCTTGGACGGGAGCCGCCGTAAGGATGCGCTCGACGCGGTTCTCGACGACGTTCTTTATGCTGGCGTCGCTCGAGCCCTTGATGTCGCACTCTGCTATGACGTCCCAGAGCGCGATGCCGTGGTCGAGGAGGAACGAGCGCTTCTCGTCGATGGTAAGAGGCTCGTCGCACCCCTCGCAAGCTGCGAGAACACGCCAGAAACGGTTCTGCGGGTTGCCGTAGTAGAAGTCGTTCGCGCGACTGAGCGCGGAAGGGAGCGACCCCAGCACGAGCACGCGGGAACGTGTATCGTACACGGGGTCGAAGCCGTGCGCTATATGCTGGTACTTCGCTGCCATGCAGGCCATTCTACCCGCCGGAGGCGGCGGGGGCGCTTAAGAACGAACGGCGCGGCGAGAAAGGCGCGGCCGCGCGCGGCGGAAGCGCGAGACGGTGCCGGGTCGCCGGCGCGCGGCCCTACCGTATCTCTTGGTACAGAACCGTCGGCATCTACCAGTGGGTTTATGGTTGAATCTCTGTGTGTCGTCAAGTGATCGAGGGTTGCGCTGGGGCGCGGGAGGAACGCATCGGATGAGGTACACGGTCGTGGCGGTCGGCAAGCTTAAGGAGAAGTTCTGGGTCGCGGCGTGCGCGGAGTACGTCAAGCGCCTCGGGGCCTACGGCAAGGTTGAGGTGCGAGAGATCGCCGACATCGACCCGGCGCGAGCGGGCGGCGTGGACGCGGCCCGGCGGCGCGAGGGACAGGCGATTCTCGCCGCCATCGGCGACCGCGCGCACGTGATTCTGCTTGCCATTGAGGGTAAGGAGCGTTCGAGCGAGGACTTCTCGCGCCGGCTCGACGCGCTGGCGCTCGGCGGCAAGTCGGACATCGTGTTCGTCATCGGCGGCTCTGATGGCGTTTCGGACGAGGTCCGCGTCCGAGCCAACGAGACGCTCTCGTTCGGGCCGATTACCCTGCCGCATAACCTGGCGCGCGTCGTGCTGCTCGAGCAGGTGTACCGGGCATGCAAGATTTCGCGTGGTGAGCCGTATCACAAGTAGTTTTAGCTGCGGTTTTCTGGTAGGGTAGTACGGCAAATTTGAAACAGTGCGCGTGCCGGACCGACGGCCGCCGCCAAGAAAGCAGGTAAAACATGGCTCTGACCGGACGTCAGATCAGGCAGCTGCGCAGCCTCGCGCACCACCTCGAGGCCGTCGTGATCGTGGGCAAGTCCAACGTGACCGAGAACACCGTCGAGCAGGCGAGCGAGTACCTGGAGAAACACGAGCTCGTTAAGTGCTCCGTTCTTGATACGTGCGCGCTCACCCCGCGCGAGGCCGCCGAGGAGCTGGCCGAGCACCTGGGCGCCGACGTCGTGCAGGTCATCGGCCGCAAGTTCACGCTGTACCGCGAGAGCTCGCGCGAAGGCGTCCAGAAGATTCAGCTTGCCTAAGCGTGTCTCGCCGCGATTCTCATAGCGATGCCGAGAAGGCCGCGTCCCCCGTCGAGCTTCGGCGAGACGAGCGCGGCCTTGCGCTTGTTGGCGGCGGCATGGAGCTGCGCGGCGACTTTACGCGTATGCTCCCGCGCCTTCGCCAGGGGCGCCTGCAGCAGGAGCTGCTGGTGCGCGCGGCGCGCATGCGCGGCGTGGATGAGCCGACGGCTGTGGATTGCACAGCGGGCCTTGGCGAGGACTCGCTGCTACTCGCTGCGGCTGGGTTCCGGGTCACGCTGTTCGAACGCGACGAGACGATCGCCGCGCTTCTTGCCGACGCGATGGAGCGGGCGGCCGCCGAGCCGCAGCTCGAGGAGGCCGTCGGCCGCATGACGCTTGTGGGCGGCGACTCCATCGCGGGGTTGACGGAGCTCGGATTCGCGCCTGATGCGGTGTATCTCGACCCGATGTTTCCCGCGCGCACCAAATCCGCGGCGGTCAAGAAGAAATTCCAGCTGCTCCACCACCTTGAGCAGCCCTGCGAGGAAGAAGAGGCCCTTGTGGCGGCCGCGCTTGCCGCGGGCCCGCGCAAGGTCGTGATTAAGCGCCCGGCCAAGGGGCCGCAGCTCGCGGGCATAAAGCCGAGCTACTCCATTGCGGGAAAGGCCGTCCGCTACGACGTCCTCGTGCCGGTGCGCTAGCCGTCGCGCCCCGCATTCCTTCTCGCTAATAACAACTCCGCCGCTCCAGAATTACGTTTTTGGGCTCCTAAGGAGCAAAAGCGTCGTTCTGGGGCGGCGGAGTTGTTGCGGAGCGCGACGGAGACCCGGCAGGCGCCCACGGCCTACCAGATGCCGATAAGGTGCTGCATGCCGAGGCTCATCAGCGCGATGGCGACCCAGCAACAGGCGCCGAGCGCGATGGGCTTGCCGCCGCTCTTTACCAGCTTGACGATGTCGGTGTTCAGGCCGATGGCGCTCATGGCCATGACGATGAGGAACTTCGAGAGGTTCTTGAGCGGCGCGGTCACGGCAGCGGGCAGCGCAAAGACCGTGGTCACGATGCTTGCCAGCACAAAGAGGCCCACAAAGGTGGGGAAGGCGCGGCGCAGGCTGAAGGTGTTCGCGCCCTCGCCTCCGGCGCGGCGATCGGCGCGCATCTGCCACACGGCGAGCGCGAGCGTGATCGGGATGATGGCGAGCGTGCGCGTGAGCTTAACGATGGTCGCGGCATCGAGCGTGTTCGCGCCCGGGTGCATGCCGTCCCAGGCCGCGGCTGCGGCGGTGACGGAAGACGTGTCGTTGACGGCGGTGCCGGCAAAGATGCCGAAGCCCTCGTTGGTCAGGCCGAGCATGCCGCCGAGCGTCGGGAAGATGAGCGCGGCGATCACGTTGAACAGGAAGATGACCGAGATCGCCTGCGCGACGTCCTCGTCATCGGCGCGGATTACGGGCGCCGTGGCCGCGATGGCCGAGCCGCCGCAGATGGAGGAGCCCACGCCGATGAGCGTGGCGATCTTTCCGGGCACCTTCATGACGCGGCACATCACAAACGCAACGATGAGCGAGGTCGCGATGGTCGAGGCGATAATGGGCAGGCTCGTGGCGCCGACCTTCGCGATCTGGGCCAGGTTGAGGCCGAAGCCGAGGAAGACGACCGCGGCCTGCAGGATGTACTTTGAGGTGAACTTGACGCCGGGCTGCAGCGCCGCGGTGTCGCGGCCGCGAAGCGCCACGGCGAGCAGCATGCCGATGAGGATGCCGAAGACGGGGCCGCCGACGACCTCGAGCTGCTGGCCGAGCAGCCAGGCGACGACGCTGATGGCGAGGCACAGGGCAATGCCCCTGGGCTTCTCTGTGATGCTGGACAAAACGAGCCTTCTTTCTAGCGGGGTGCTTCTTGCCGCGCGGTTTTGGGCATGCGCGGCCGGACAAAGAGTTTAGTCGTGCATGTGCGGGTTCACAATCTGCATGGCCACGCCATCCTCCATGACGCGGAAGCCGAACCGCTGGTAGAAGGCCGTATTCTTGCTCTCCTCGGGCATAACTTCGATGTAGAGATAATCCCGGTAGCGCTCCTTGACCTGCTCAATCATTCTGCTCGCGATGCCGCGTCCGTGATAGGCCGGGTCGACGAGCACGTAGTGCACATAAGCCGTGAGCTCGCCGTCGTCGATCGCCCGCACGAGCCCGACAAGGCGCTCGCCGTCCCAGGCCGTTAGCACAAACGATGAGCCCATGAGCGCCCGGTGGAGTCGCTGCGGGTACTGCCCCGATACCCAGCCCACGGACAGAAAGAGCCTCTCGACCTGCTCGGCCGAGAAGCTCTTTTCGCTCGCGTAGTGAATGGCGCCCACCTAGAGCACCTCGTAGAAGCGGATGTCGGGGTCAGCGGCCCAGGTGGGGGCCAGGCCGGGGGCGACCTTCTCCTTGAACAGCGGGGTCTCGAGATAGGCCTTCGCGTGCTCCATCGAGTCGAAGCCGTGGATTACCTGGACGTCCTCGTCGCGAATGAGGCACTCCTTGGTAAGGGCGCCGGCGACCTCGTCGAGGAACGGCTGGCGATAGGTGTTGTAGACCTCAGCCGCCGCAGGGCGATTCTGGGGCTCGATGGTCATGATGACCTGAAGATATGCCTTGACCTGCATGTTATTCCCCCTTGTTCGGAGTCCTCGGGGCGCGGTCGCGCCCTGCTTGCTGACGCTCAAGATACGCGGGCGGCTCGCGGTTTCCCAGATATGGGGCAAAAGATGAGTCGCTCAAGTTCCCCTTAGTTACTAGCGCGTGCCGGGCCGGTGCCGTAGCGTATGGTTACGCGAAGAGAAGGGCTGCGGCATCCGACGCGATGGCCGCGGCGCTGCGTGCTGTCCGCGAGGTCGCCGCACGGGGGAGAGAGGCCGTCATGCCGCACAAACGCAAGCTTGAGAAGGACATCCGCTGCCCGTTGGAATACGGACTCGACGTGTTTGGCGGGCGGTGGAAGTCGCGCATCATCTGTGTGCTCGGCAACAAAGGAACGCTGCGCTACAGCGGCGTGCGCGACGAGATGACTAACGTGTCCGACGCCGTGCTCTCGTCGTCGCTTAAGGAATTGATCGCCGACGGAATCGTGGCGCGTCGAAGCTACGACGAGATTCCGCCGCGCGTGGAGTACTCGCTTACCGAGAAGGGCGCGAGCGTGGTGCCGGTGTTGCAGGAAATCTGCAGGTGGGCGGGCATGTTTCACCGTGAGGTCACGGCCGATGCGCCCAAGCAGTGCCAGATGTGCGACTATACGTCGCGGTAGGCCTCGGCGGCGCTCTGGCATAAGGGGGATTCTATGGCTCGCAAGATAATCAATACCTTTGATGTGGTTGACTGCAATAAGGCGCTGGCGGCGGCAGGCCTGGAAACGTGCGTCCACCTGCACGACACCTGCGGTGCGCAGTTCTTTAGCTGGGACACGCTCGGCGAGTTGGATGCTCAGGTTCGTGAGGCCGTCGCCGCCTTCTTTGATGCTCGAGGCGTTGAGCTTGCCTTCAACGAGGATGCGTCGTTTTACGTGCGGTAGTTATAAATCGAGCATGTGACTACATACCTAATCAAGTCCACAAAAGCGTACAATTTGGTGATATACACACCCCGTTAGGGTTAGGAGTCGTCATGACGGTCATATATTCCTCTGCCGCGCTTAAATCAAGGCAACGTGAGGTTAAGGACGCCGCTCTTAAGGACGTGGTGCACATAACCGAGAACGGCAACGGGGCGTTTGTATTCTGCTCGGAGGAACTCTTTGAGCGAAAACTCCGGGAAGCGGCCGAAGAAGCGGCTTATGAGGAGCGTTTGATGGCCGTTGTCGAGCGCGGGCGCGCCGATTACGTTGCGGGCAGGGTTGTTGAGGGTACCCAGGCCGCTTTGGCCGCCATTGAGCAAAGGCGCGCCTCCCGTGGCTAGGATGATCTATACCGAGGGCTTTCTTGAGGACGCCGCGAATGTCTACTCACCGCGAGTGCAGGAAAACCTCGCCAGTGTTCTGAGTGCGGTAGAGACGTTCCCTCGCATTGGGTCTCAATCGATTCCCGCTTCGATAAAAGAACGGTTCGGAGAGAGGGTACTTAAGGTGGTCGTCGAGCCGTTCGACTTGATCTACGAGTATCTGGAAGAAGCAGACGCCGTGGTTGTTTACGGCTTGGTTCCGTTTCGCGCGGCGCGCTAGGGTGCTCTTCCGTGCAGCTGGGTTCGTGCGCTCAGCAGCCTATCGCCCGGCCTTGTGCGTGAGATGCCAGCCGCCGCAGTAATCGCATTCGTAGCAGTGCAGGTCGCGGGAGCCGTGGCGGCGACAGGCGCGGATGGCGTCCTCGGCCTCGGCACGCGTGGCGTAGCGCTTCTTGCGATCGCAGGCTTTGTAGCGCAGGCGCTCCTCGTGACGCGCGTCTTCGCGGGCAAAGACGCCGCCGAGCTGGTCGCCGAGCTGCGACTCGAACGCGGCGCGCTGGGCCGCGCGAGCGGATTTCTTCTTGCTGCCCATGCGGCGGCCTCCTTTGTCTCGGCGTTTTCCTTTTCCGGCGCCTTCCTTTGAATGTTCTCCATCCTAACCAAATGCTGCGTTGGGCCGTCGGGATGGCCCGGCGGCAGCTTGAGTTGTCGAGCTTTTGCGAAGAAGTTAGCTAAGGTTGCCGCAGCAACCCTCGCAGGAAGTTTGACTGAGCAAACTTATACCATCGGCAACCGGCGAATTGGGGAAAGGGCGCATATGCGGATCGCTGACGACAAGGTCACTCGGGTTCTCGCGGCCTCGCCGGTGTTTCGCGGCGTGCCGAGCGATTGCGTCCAGGAGGTGCTTGCCGAGCTCGGGTGTACGGTCGGCAACTATGCTGAGCAGGACTTTATTGCCCATGCCGGCGATGCGTTGCGGACGTACCCCGTGCTTATCTCCGGCGTGGTGGAGGCCCGGCTGCCCAAGGCGGGTGGCTATACCATCGTCGGCCGCTTCGCGCCGGGCGACTCCTTTGCCGAGGCGGTCCCGACAACGCTCAAGCATTCGCCGGTCGACATCGTCTGCATCGAGGCCTCGAGCGTGGCGTTTATTCCCGCTGCGGCCTTGGAGGAAAGCGACGGCAATAACTGCCTGCGTGTCCGGGCGAACCTGCTCGCCGAGATGTCAAAGAAGATCTCTGAGCTTTCCTACAAACTCACGTTATTTGCCGAACCGCGACTGCGCAATCGCCTACTCATGTACCTTCAGGCAAAGGACGCGGACGGCACGGGCGAGGTCACACTCGAGTACAACCGCAAGGAGCTCGCCAGCTACCTGGGGGTTAACGACAAGGCGCTTTCGCGCGAGCTTCGTCGGTTACAGGACGAGGGTGTTCTCGCGGTGGACGGTAAACATGTGCGCATTCTTACTGATGCATAAATAAATGATATTCGCTCTGCGAGAGGAACCACGATGATCGACCCCACCAAGTCCATGAACCAGATCGCCACCGAGGAACCCGCCTTCGGGGAGTTCCTGCGCTCCAAGGGCTTTCCGTTCTCGGTGAGCAACCCCATCACGAAGCTCGTGACGTTCAACGACGTCGTGAAGATCAAGAAACTGGACCGCGAGGCGTTTCTTGCCGAGTACGAGGCGTGGGTGGCGGAGCGCGAAGGCGCCGACGAGGCCTAGGCGGGAAGAGGGCCGGCGGCAAGAAGGCCGGCGGCAACGACGCCAGTTTGCCGCGGCCGCGTTGTTGAGGTCCGCACTCCGCGCACAAAACTAAAGAGGGGATCAACGTGAAGTACGCCGTTGGCATAGACGCGGGCGCGAGCTCGGTCAAGGTGGTTGCTGTGGCTGTTGCTGCCGGGTCGGAATCGTCGGCTGCCTTAAGCGGCGGCACAGGCAAGAAGCGCGTGCCGCTTGAGCTGCTGTGGAGCCGCCGCGAGCTGCACCGCGGGGACCCGGCCGGCGCGGCGCATGGGCTTCTTGCCCGTATGGCCGCGGAGCTGGGGCTGGACGGATGCGTCGGTGTGTGCGCCACGGGTTCAGCGGCGAGCGCCATTGCCGTCGCCGTGGGCGCCGAGAGCTTTCCGGTTCTGGAGGACGTGCCCGCCATCGCCGGTGGTATGGCCGCGCTCGCACCGCACGCGCGCTCCGTTATTGCCGTGGGCGGACAAAACGCCTGCTACATCCACGGGGTCGGCGCGGGCGAGGTGCCGCAGTTCGCCATGAACGAGAGCTGCGCCTCGGGCACGGGGGCCTTCTTCGAGGACCAGATGACGCGCCTTGGCCTTTCTATCGAGGACTATTCCGACCTGGTGTCGCGCGCGGAGTCGGTGCCGCGAATCTCGGGCCGCTGCTCGGTTTTTGCCAAGACGGACATCATTCACCGGCAGCAGGAGGGCGTGGCCGTCGAGGACATTCTTCTGGGCCTCTGCTATGCCATGGCCAAGAGTTTCAAGGCACTCATCGTGCGCGGCCTTCCCGTTGAGGCGCCGGTGGCGCTTGCTGGCGGTGTCGCGCTTAACGCGGGCGTCGTGCGCGCGATGCGTGACGTGTTCGGCTTGGTGGAAGACGAGCTGCTCTGTGGGGACGAGGCGCTATTTGCGCAGGCTACCGGCGCGGCGTTGCATGCCCGCGGCGGCGAGAAGGGCGTCGGCCTCGAGGGGCTTCTCGCTGCGCTGAGCAAGTCGGGCCGCGCCGTCGCTGTCGACGTGCTTCCCCGTACGGCGCCGCTGCCGAACAGCGGTTATGTGCCGAGCAAGGGCTTTGTTGACGTGGAGCGCTCCGAGTGGGAGGCCTCCGAGGATGGCCTGGTCCATGCGACGCTCGGTATCGACGCGGGCTCTACCTCGACGAATCTCGTGCTGCTCGACCGCTCGGGCCGCGTGCTCGACGCGCAGTACCTGCGGACCGCGGGCGACGCGCGCAACGCCGTACGCGAGGGGCTGGCCTCGCTGGGTGGGCGCTTGGGCAACGTGGTGGCCGTGGATGCCGTGGTCACCACCGGCTCGGGCCGCGGCCTTATGGCCAAGTTCGTGGGCGCCGATGCCGCTGTAGACGAGATCACGTGCCAGGCGGCCGGCGCCGCGCACGCAAACCCGCAGGTAGACACGGTCTTCGAAATCGGCGGGCAGGATTCCAAGTACATCTCGCTGCGTGACGGGCAGGTCGTCGATTTCCAGATGAACAAGGTCTGCGCGGCGGGAACGGGCTCCTTTGTTGAGGAGCAGGCGGCACGCCTCGGCGTCGCAATCGCGGATTACGGCGCCCTCGCGCTCTCGGCCGCGGCGCCCGTTGACCTCGGCGAGCGTTGCACCGTCTTCGTCGAGACGGCCATCAACGCCGCGCTGGCCGCAGGTGCGAGCAAGGCCGACGTGACCGCGGGCCTCGCGCTTTCCGTCGTGCGCAACTACCTGCATCGCGTTGTGGGCGCGAAGCCCGTGGGCGAGCACATCGTGCTTCAGGGCGGCGTGGCATACAACCCCGCCATTGTCGAGGCGTTCCGCGCGTTTTGGGGCGATGCGGTTACCGTGAGCCCGCATTTTGCGGTCTCGGGTGCCGTGGGCGCGGCGCTCATGGCGGCGGAAGCCGCCGCCCGCCCCGGCTTTGAGGGAACGGCCTTCAAAGGCTTTGACCTGGCTGGTTCTTCTCGCCAGGCGAACGAAGCAGGCCAAGAGCAGGTCGCCCTGAACCGTGCGTTCTATGCGCGCACCGAGGAGCTTTTCCTTAAGGATTACAGCGGTGAGCGCGACCCGGCAAAGAAGACCGTGGGTATCCCGCGCTGCCTCATGCTCCACCGACTCTTTCCTCTTGCGAATCAATTCTTTATGCAACTCGGATATAACGTGGTTCTCTCTCCGGACACATCCGAAGACATCGTGGCGCTCGCGCAGGAGCACGCGTGCGGGGAGACCTGCTATCCGGTCAAGCTCATCTACGGCCATATGGCGTGGCTGGCGGAGCGGGATGTGGATTACATCTTTATGCCTCGCGTGCGGACTATCCGTCATGCGTCGTCGAACGTGGCACACAACTATGCGTGCGTGTACATGCAGACGGCGCCGCTGCTCGTGGCTGACGACCTAGGCCTTGAGCAGCGCGGCATTGAGCTTTTGAGCCCCATGCTCGACATGGACTTCGGGCAAGAGGCCATGGCCGGAGCCATGCTGGGGCTTGGCGAGCAGCTCGGCCATACGCCGCAGGAAACCGCCGTCGCTATGATGGCGGGCGGCTTTGCCGTCACCGAGTACGGGCAGGAGCTGGAGCGCTTGGGCGACGAGTTGCTGGCGTCTCTTGCCCCCGACGAGCGCGTGCTCGTCATTGTCACGCGAAATTACGGCATCGCGGACAGCGCCCTTAACATGGGAATCCCGCAGATTCTGCTCGACCACGGGCAGAAGGCCATTACGCTCTCGCACCTGCATGGCGGCCACGATGTCGATGTTTCCGCCGACCACCCGGGAATCTGCTGGCCGTTTGGGCAGCACATCATCACGGGCGCGAAGATCATCCGCCGCGACCCGCGTCTCTTCGCCGTGTACCTGACCAACCACGGGTGCGGGCCGGACACGATGATGGATAAGCTCTTTGCCGAGGAGATGGGCAACAAGCCCTACCTGGCCATCGAGTGTGACGAGCACTTTAGCCGCGTGGGTGTGGCCACGCGCGTCGAGGCGTTCCTGAACGCGCTTTCTCATCTTTCGGCGGAAGACGCCGTGCGCGTGAGTTCGGTCGATGACGGCGAGAAGGGCGTGCGGGCGACGGATGGCTGTGCTGGTTGCTGTGGCTGTGACGGCGCTGTGGGGGCCGATGGCAGTAAGGCTGGCGCCGCGGGGACCGATGGCAAGAAGCCCGCTGCCTCGATGGCGCTCTACGCGATTCCAGAGGGCGGGGAAGTTCCCGCACCCGGCGCCGGCGTGCGTGTCGTGGTGCCGGGCATCGGCGTTTACGGCGAGCTTGTTACCGCCGCCCTGCGCCGCCGCGGGCTCGACGCACGCACGGCCCCGTTGGATGCCGCGGCCCTCGAGACTGGGCGTATAGCAACCTCCACGAAGGAGTACTGTTCGTTCACAGCGCTTCTCGGTATGTCTATCCTCGCGGCTGAGCAAGCGGCGCGCGATGGCGTTGACCTGCACTTGGTTTTGCCGGCCACGCGCGGCGCAGAGGCGGATAACCAGTTCGAACGCGCCGTCCGCGCGATTCTGCGGGCGCGCGGGCGCGCGGACGTGAAGGTCTGGGCGCCGAAGTTCGAGACCTTGCCGTGGGAGCTCGAGCGCGTCTTTGGGCCGGGCGCGGCCGAGGGGCTCTTCGACCTTCTTGTTGAGGGGGACGTTGCGACGGCGCTCGCCGCCGCCGAGGTTAAGCTCGAGGTCACCTCAGACGCCGCGCCCCGTCGCCTCTTTCTGGTCGGGGAATGGACGCTTGTTTTCTGCGACGACCTCGCCGGAAACATTTGGGACCTGGCAAGAAACCGCGGCTACGCCGTGGCGCGCATGCCGCTTTCCGAGTGGTTCTGGATGCTGTGGAACGACGAGCTCGTCGAGGACCACACTTTCGGTTCGCATGCGGCGGCTGCGGGCATGCCTTGGGAGAACGCGGACCATGCACGCGCGGCGACGCTGGACCCGAACGATATCCCGTCGGCGGAGCTCGATCGACGCTCCGCGCTTCTCGGTGTGTTGCGCGAAAAGATGCGCGCTGCCGCCGACCACATTGCTGCCGAGGCAGGGGAGGCCTACGTCCCCTTCGCAGTCGATTTCGACGAGCTCACGGCTGTGGCCGACCAGCTCCTGCCGCGCTTTGCGGGCGGAAACGCTCGTTATCGCATCGCGAAGCAAGTCTGCGAGTCGCACCGGTGCGACGGCGTCGTCACCGCGGCTTCTCTCTACGAGAATGCCGATACGATGCTGCGCCTTAAGGAAGCCTCGCCTGAGTACCGCGGCACAGCGCCCGTGCTTCACCTGGCCTTCGACGGCACGCTCGATGCCGGCATCGGCGATAAACTGTCGTCATTCCTGTATTACGTCTAGCCAGCGCCGCTGCGTATGCGGCCAAGAAGAAAGGTGTGTCATGGAACTCATCAAGAACATCGAGAAGGAAACCGTCTTTAACCTGGTTGAGGCCGTTCCCGTCGAAGCCGGCAAGGTCAACAGCCTTACGCTCTCCCAGATGCCGGGCGCTAAGGTGACGCTCTTTGCCATCGACGCCGACGAGGGCATGAGCAGCCACGCGGCCGGCGGCGACGCCATGGTCAACGTGCTCGAGGGCACGGGCGAGATCACCATTAACGGTGTGGCTCACGAGGTGCATGCCGGCGAGTCCGTTGTGATTCCGGCGGGCGCGCCGCATGCCGTCCGCGGCGTCACGGCGTTCAAGATGCTGCTCGTCGTCATCCTTCCTGCGTAAGGGGCCGCGATGCCGTTTAGGAACCTGCCGACCGAGGTCGCGGAGCCGCTCGCGTCGCTCATCGATGCGCGCCCGGGCCAGGTCTCGAGCATGTCACTCACGCGTGTGGGCGACGCCTTGGGCGCCACGCTGCTGGCGTTCTCGGAGGGGGAGAGCGTCTCGGAGGAGCGCTATCCCGGCGATGCGCTGTATTACCTGGTGGAGGGTGCGGCCCAGATTCGGTTCGCGGAGGACGGCCGCGCCGTTGCCATGACCACCGGCGACATCCTGCGCGTTCCCGCGGGTGTCGAGCACGCCGTCGAGCCGACCTGCGCCACCAAAATCCTTCAGCTCGTCCTCGCTTAAGCGTCGTTCCCGGGCCGCGAGCCGGTCCGGGAACCAAAAATCGCCTCCGTGTGGGATTTAATTCGAACAGGTCGAGTAGCCGCAAAATGAGCAAGTCATCTACCTGCGGAAACGTAAGCGCGACTTCGACGGCTACTTGCCACTCCCGAATTAAATCCCGCACGGAGGCTCAATTTGATTGAGGGGGCCGGCGCTCGCCCCAGAAGTCGAGATTGCGCTCGCCGGCGCCTTCGGGCTCAACGTTTACTCCACAACGCAAGAGGTTCGCCCAACCGTTCGCCGCCGAGTTTCGACCGTTTGCGACAACGCTTAAAGATTTTCGCTTAACTTGATTCTAATCAAGGAACCCCCCGGCCTCCGAACCTACATTAATCAAGGTTCTCGTAACGAGGGCGAAACGAAGCGGAAAGAGAGGGGATAGGATGCAGGGACGCGTTCACTCGATTGAGTCGTTCGGCTCGGCCGACGGCCCCGGTGTCCGTTACCTCATCTTCCTCAAGGGCTGCCCCATGCGCTGCGCCTACTGCCACAACCCGGATACCTGGGCGGCCGAGGGCGCCGAGCTCAAAAGCGCCGACGAGCTCCTCGACGCGGCAGAGCGTTATCGCAGCTACTGGGGCCCGGAGGGCGGCATCACCGTTTCCGGCGGAGAGGCGCTTCTCCAGCTCGACTTTGTCCTCGAGCTCTTTACCAAGGCGAAGGCCCGCGGCATCAACACCTGCCTGGACACGAGCCTTGCTCCCTTTACCCGCGAGGGCGCCTGGTTCGACAAGTTCAACCAGCTCCTCGACGTCTGCGACCTCATGCTCTGCGACATCAAGCACATCGATGATGCCGAGCACGTCAAGCTCACCGGCCGCTCGAACGAGAACATCCTCGATTGCCTGAGCTACCTCAGCGAGAAGGGCGAGCCCATCTGGATCCGCCACGTCCTCGTGCCGGGCATCACCGACGTCGACGACTACCTGCGCCGCACCCGCGAGTTCATCGAGACCCTTACCAACGTTCAGCGCATCGAGGTCCTGCCTTACCACACGCTGGGCGTCTTTAAGTGGAAGGAGCTCGGCCTTACCTACGAGCTCGAGGGCGTCGACCCGCCGACCAAGGAGCGCACCGAGCGTGCGCAGCAGGTCCTTCGCGGCGAGCTTCGGATCTAGCGCAAGCTCAAGCGCCGAGCACCAAACGATTTACCACGCACTGCGTTTCTTTGTATCAGGTCATAAATGCGCCGAGGCCCGCCGGGCGGACGCGCCGAACAGAAGGAGGCATGAGAATGCAGCTTCGCGAAGAGTGGAACGGCTTCAAGGGTGGTCACTGGGTGGACGACATCAACGTCCGCGACTTCATCCAGCAGAACTACACCGTCTACGACGGCGACGATTCGTTCCTCGAGGGCCCGACCGATGCCACCAACCAGCTCTGGGGTAAGGTCCAGGAGCTCCAGGCTGCCGAGCGCGCCAACAACGGCGTCCTCGAGTGCGAGACCGAGGTCGTCTCCGGCCTGACTGCCTACGGCCCTGGCTACATCGGTGAGGACACCAAGGACCTCGAGAAGGTCGTCGGCCTCCAGACCGACAAGCCCCTCAAGCGCGCCTTCATGCCCTACGGCGGCATCAAGATGGCCCAGCAGGCGGCCGAGAACTACGGCTTCCACGTGAACGACAAGTACACGCAGATCTTCAACGAGTACCACAAGACCCACAACCAGGGCGTCTTCGATGCGTACAC
>CAVCUP010000026.1:0-36260 GCA_963605405.1 bacterium
GGCCCGAGGAGTTCAACCGCCAGGCCGTGGACATCGTGAGCGGGTACTACTTCGCGCCCACCGAGGCCAGCAAGAAGAACCTGCTGGACGAGGGCAAGCCGGCCGACAGGATCTGGGTCACCGGCAACACGGGCATCGACGCGCTGCGCACGACCGTGCGCGAGGGCTACTCCAGCCCCGAGCTCGACTGGGCCCGCGGCAGCCGCCTGATCCTGATCACCGCGCACCGCCGCGAGAACCTGGGCGAGCCCATGCACAGGATGTTTCGCGCCATCCGCCGCGTGATGGAGGAGCACCCCGACACCAAGGCCATCTACCCCATCCACATGAACCCGAAGGTGCGCGAGGCGGCCCACGCCGAGCTCGACGGCTTCGACCGCCTTCACATCATCGACCCGCTTGAGGTGCTGGACTTCCATAACTTCCTGGCGGCGAGCCACCTGATCCTCACCGACTCGGGCGGCATCCAGGAGGAGGCCCCCAGCCTTGGCAAGCCCGTCCTGGTGATGCGCGACACCACCGAGCGCCCCGAGGGCGTGGCCGCGGGCACCCTGAAGCTGGTGGGCACCGAGGAGGACGTCATCTATCGCGAGTTTTCCCGCCTGCTCTCCGATGCGGAGGAGTACGCGGCTATGTCGCATGCGTCGAACCCCTACGGCGACGGGCATGCGAGCGAGCGTATTGCGGGTGTGCTCGCAGGGAAGGCCGAGGCTTAGTGGGGTTGTCCTGGTACATACAGCGCCTGCGCGCAATGAGCGTGGGGGAGGTCGCTTGGCGCTTCGGACAGAAGCGCCTTTCGAGTCATGAGCGCAAGATTTTCTCTGACCGGGTTCCGGTCTACGAAGTCAAGGCGTTCGGCTATGCGCCGAACGCAGATTTCTCACGCCTTGGGATTAACCTTGCGAATGTCGAATACAGCATCGGCGGAGACATCGACCTCCTCGGCGATTATTCCTACGAGGATTATAAGAAGCGCTGGCATGCGGGGTTTCAGACAGATGTCGATTGGCCTTTTCGTTTCTCTGCCGATTATTCTTTTGGCGGGGATGACGTGCCGGGCGATATCCGCACAAATTGGGAGCTTAGCAGGCACCACCAGTTCTCCGTGTTAGCGAAGTCGTTCTACGTGGCCGGAGACTGCACGTTTCTGGACGAGCTTGAGGATCTGTTCATTGACTGGAACGAGAAGAATCCCTTCATGTGGGGCCCTGAGTGGGCAAGCCCTATGGAGGAGTCTATTAGACTCATCAACTGGCTCGTGGCCGCCGCGTTCCTCGAGTCGGCGAAATGCGATGATGCGGAGGACCTTACGGAAAAGCTCCGCGATGGCGCTTGGGCTATGGCGGGGCATGTGCGCAGGCACTATTCGCGATACTCGTCTGCCAACAACCACACTATTGTAGAGGCTGCCGGCGTTGCCGTCGCTTCTGTCGTCTTTGGCCAACGGGAGTGGCTCGCAGAGGCGCTTTCGCTCCTTGAGGCGGAGGTTGGGCTTCAGACCCATGGCGACGGTGTGAACAAGGAGCAGGCGCTTCATTACCAGCTCTTTGTGATGGAGGCCCTCTGCCTTGTCTCCCACGTGCTGGCAGCGGCGGGAGAAGGCCTTTCTGAGGAGCTTAGGCTGCTGCTGCGCTCTATGGCGCGTTACGTCCGAGCTTGCTGCGTCGGTCGTGGCCAGTACGTCGAATTCGGCGATGATGACGAGGGCGTTATCCTCAACCTCGGCGCTCATAAGCCCAACTATCCCGAGTATGTACTGTCGATGGCTAGCTTGGAGCTTGGGGATGGGGACCGTTGGGTTGAGGAAATCGACTGCTGCGAGACCATCAATTGGCTCTACCCGAACGATCGGATCGAGGCTGCTCGTCGCCTGTCTCTTGTTGCTAATGAGAGGGTTGAGAGCTTCCCTGAGGGAGGCGTCACTATCGTCCGCTTTGACGAGGGGCGTGCAGTGCTCGCATTTGATCACGGCCCGCTGGGTTTCGGGCAGCTAGCTGCTCATGGCCATTCAGACGCCCTGAGCGTACAGCTCTACGTTGACGGGGAGCCGGTGCTTATCGACCCCGGAACGTTCGTCTACAACGGCAACCGTGAAATGAGGGATTATTACCGATCAACAGGCGCGCACAACACCGTTTGCCTCGACGGAAAAAATCAGTCCGAGGCGACCGGCCCCTTTTTATGGGGGCGCAAAGCCATGGTAACGGGATTCGAGCTAGAAGATGCTGAAGGGCATGTGTTGCTGGCTGCCGAACATGACGGCTATGCGCCTGTGCGCGTTCGTCGAACGGTGCATGTCCGTGCTAACGAGTTCGACATTACCGATGAATTTGTAGGAGGGGGTGCTGCGACGGCGCGCCTTCACCTTCCTGTTGCTGACCTTGAGACCCGCGGGGGAGCTATGGAGCTTCATCTGACTTCTGGGGACGTCGTCCGCATCGAGGCCGGTATGCCTATCGAAGCCGAGACATTTGCCTATTCTCCGGCTTACGGTGTCTTAGCCGAGGGGATGGAGCTTCGCACGCCTTTCAGAGGCGAGCTTGTTACAACCGTTTCGATTCTGCGGAGTGAGAGATGAGCTGCAAGACCAAGGCGAAAGTCCTTATGGCCGGCCCGGGCCTCTCGCTCAAGGGCGGAATCGTCAGTGTCGTGAAGGGCTATCAGGAGGCGGGCATCGCGGCCCGCTGCAAGGATTTCCGTTATCTCGGGACAATTCAGGGGACTGCGGCTGCTGCCAAAGCGGCCACATTCGGCATGGCGCTCTGCAAGTTTAGGATGATTGTCGACCGCTACGACGTTGTGCATCTGCACACCAGCAAGGGTGGGTCGTTGAAGCGAAAGACCATGCTCGCCAAGATCGCGGCGGAGCATGGCAAGAAAGTCATCCTGCATGAGCATAACGGCGAGTTCAGGAGAGACTTCGAGGCCGGGGACCATGCCTATAGAGGTGGGGTCCGCGCAGCCTTCGATGTCGCAGATAAAGTCGTTGTCCTGTCCGAGGAGTGGCGCGATTACTTTGCAGACAACGTGTGCCCCGCGGATAAGCTTGTCGTTGCGCACAACGGCGTCGCCGTCCCGGCGATGCCGTGTGAGCCTTGTTCGCGTCAAGACGTCCTATTTTTAGGACGTCTTGACGCGAACAAGAGCCCTGACGTGCTCTTGCGCGCGTCAAGAGAAGTGCTTAAGACGCATCAAGGTATGAGGCTCCTTTTCGGCGGGGACGGTTATCCGGAGCGTTATGAGGCACTTGCGCGCGAGCTTGGGATTGCCGAGAACTGCGAGTTCCTCGGCTGGGTCTCAGGTGACGCAAAGGAGGAGCTTTATCAGAGGGCGGGGGTCTACTGCTTGCCCTCTAAACATGAAGGCATGCCTATGGGCGTGCTTGAGGCCATGGCGCACGGTATTCCGACGGTTGCTACGCCGGTCGGCGGCGTACCGCAGATCATCCGTGACGGAGAGAACGGTTTGCTCGTCCCTGTTGACGATGTTGAGGGCCTTTCTCGGGCGCTTTGCTGTTTGGTTGACTCGCCTTCATTGCGCCAAGAGCTCGGTAGTGCTGGCAGAGAGACCGTGAAAAACGAGTTTTGTGTTGATTCATGTGTTGACAAGCTCGTTTGTCTATACGAGGAGCTTACGAGGTGATGTTCATTAGCTGCGGGGACGCCTGCGTGATGTTGATGGGGAGGTGGGTGCGCTATGGCGTATGCCGATGATTCCATGGGCATCCATGGCGATCCCTCTTCATTCAAGGCTGCTATTCCGAAGACAATCTATTATTGCTGGTTCGGGCACGGAGAGCTTTCGGAGACGGCGAAAAAGTCCCTCGCCTCCTGGGAAAAGTATGCGCCTGGCTACAAGATCGTGCGCTGCGACGAGGACATGTTCGACGTCGCGGCGCATCCTTGGGCCCGTGACGCATACGCGGCGCGCAAGTTCGCTTACGTGGCCGACTACGCGCGGTTCTGGCTCATTTACAACTACGGCGGGGTTTACATGGACCTCGGGAGTGAGCTTGTGCGCGACATTTCGTCACTCTGCGACGAGTGTTCGCCGTTTTCGGCAATCGAAGAATTGTCGAAAACGGCGACCACGGGGTTGATCGTGGCTTCGCCACGTCACAACCCCGTGGTCGCCGAGGTGCTGGCTGCGTATGACGCGTTGCCGTTTACGGATGACTCTGAGTTTCTGCGCACCCATACTGTCAACGAGATGTTCTCTCGAGTTCTTGAGAACTATGGATTTGTCCGAGAGAACAGGCTCCAGAAAGTGGGCGAGTGGACGTTGCTCCCCTCGGATGCCTTCAACCCCGTATACGGATTCGGCGGGTATCACATCAAGAAGGCCACGTACAGTGTCCATCATTACTCTGCAAGCTGGCGGGAGCCTAAGTTCAGGACCAAAAAGATGATTGAGCGGCGGTTGGCCCCCTTTATTGGCAGGCGGGCATCGCAAGTTATCGGAAGAATAATCGCCGAGCTTAAGCACAACGGGCTTAGGGCTGGTGTTAACAACCTTGCCAAGGTTTCACGGGGCGTAATCGATAGAAGACGAACTCTGGGGATTAATGATGAAAATAGCGACACTAACATTCCATAGGGCTTACAACTACGGCGGCGTGCTCCAAGCCTATGCCCTGCAGCAGGCCCTGACTGGGTTGGGCCACGATGTGGACGTGCTTGACTACCGTTGCCCGACGATTGAGGCGACTTATAGGTTGCTGCAGACTCGGACACCTGCCGCTCTCGTTAAGTCCGTCCTGAGGTTGCCTGCTTCGGTAAAGAAGAAGAAAGCGTTTCAGGCGTTCAGGGACCAGCGGCTGAAGGTGTCGCCGGTCAAGTACCTGCCGTCCAACCTCGGCGCAGCCAACGACTGTTACGACGCTTTCGTGGTCGGCAGCGATCAGGTTTGGAACCCTGGGATCACCGGGGCTGACGGTGCCTACTTCCTGGATTTCGTGAGTGAGGGCAAGATACGCGTTTCCTACGCTGCGAGCTTGGGCACGATGGGGCTCGACGAAAGCCAGGAGCGCCATGTCAAGGCAAACCTCGGTAAGTTCTCTGCTGTTTCCGTGAGGGAGGACTCGGCCGTTGCGTTGGTGTCCGAATACGCAAAGACTCCTGTTGCTCAAGTCTTAGACCCGGTGTTCCTTTTGGGGGCCGACGAGTGGTCTGCGCTCGCTTCCACTAAGGCGCGTAACCCCTACGTGTTTGCATATTCGCTTCATGAGGAAGGCGTGTATTCCTTCGCGGCGAGGATTGCCGAGAGGGAGGGGCTCGACCTTGTCTATGTGCCCTTTAAGCGCAGTCTCTCTTTCGACGGGGAGCGCGTCGAGGGCCTTGCCGTCGAAGAGTTCCTGGGCCTTATCAAGGATGCTGCCCAGGTTGTCACGGACTCCTTCCACGTCTCTTCTTTCTCCCTTCTGTTCGAGCGTCAGCTGAGCGTGTTCCTTAAGGGTGGGCATGGTGCGCTTGCTGGCATGAACGGCAGGCTCCTGTCCTTGCTCGAAGTTGCGGGTGTTTCGGACGAGAGGATCGTCGACTCCGCGGCTGCGCTTGACCGTGAACCTATTGACTATGCACGCGTGCGCGAGGCTTTGGAGCCCGAAAAGTCGAGGGCTTTCGAGTTCTTGCGCGGTGCGCTTTGCGAGCCTGGCGACGGGAGGACAACTCATGGTCGATAGGGCAATGAGCCTCAGGGAGGCGTGGGATGTTTTCAAAGGGGAAAGCATCTGGGGGCAGCTCTATCTCATTGGCTTCGTGCTCATTCTCGCGAGCGGATCGACATTTCTGAAGCCATTCGCGCTCTACATCTTCGTCGTGACTATCGGCTGCCTTTTTGTTTCCGCCCTCGATCGCAAGAGGGGGGACAGGCAGCCGACCGCCCTGCTTGTAAGGGCGCTCCCGGCAAGCTGCATCCTTCTCGCGCTTATAGCGCTGTTTATGGCCTCGCAGATAAGCTATGCCTTCGTTCCGTCTATCGTCCAGACATACACGGTACGCTACCTGCTGTTTGCCACGATGGCCCTGTTCGTTGTTCGACCGGATCTTCTGGCTGCGTGCATACGATTCGGCATCGCCTATCTGAACCTTTGCGCCGTTTCTATTATCGTCATGACCTTGTTGGCCGGGCACAAGACCGGCGGACTCTTAGGAGATTTCCAGTCTGGCGGAATGATGATGTCGATTGCATGCGTCTTGAACCTTATCGACTATTACCGCGAGGGCGGTAAAGCTAAGAGCCTCCTGCTTGTCATCCTCTGCATGGTTGCGCTCCTCTTCACCGGCAAGAGAACCTTTGCTCTCATTGCCCTTGGCGCTATTTTCGTGGTTTACCTGTTTGCGGCGAGCAAGAGGAAGCCTGGCTTTAAGTTTTTGGTTGCCGTAGTAATTATTTTGGCCGCCTTGATCCTCGCGTATACCTATATCGATGCCGCGAGAACCGTGTTCGAGCGTTTCCTGCTTCTGGCTAGCGATGACGAGTTCGATGCTATGAGCGGTAGAAACCTTCTATGGGATGCGGCTTGGCAGACCTTCTTGGAGTACCCGATGACGGGCATAGGTTTCGGCGGCTTCGAGAAATGGTACGCGACCTATTATTCCGGTAACCGAGGTACTGCGTATCTGACGCATAACATCTACTACGGAATGCTTTCGGAGACCGGTGTTATCGGCACGGCTCTCTTCATCCTGCTGTTTATCAGCGGACTTGTTTTTACCGTCCGTCAGATTGTTTCTGTTCGCAGGGGTGTTCACGAAGCTCTTCCCTATGCGGAGTACGTGCTAGTCGTCTCCCTGGCGCTTCAGCTCTGGTTCGTTGTCTACGGCGTCACCGGAAACGGAACCTATGATGTTGCGGAGTCCGTTCTGTACGTTGCGGCTCTTTGTATGGCCTACTCTTGTTCGGCCAAGGGGTTCCTTGCCTCATGCGCGCCCAAGGCGTCTTTGAGGGGGGCGAGATGCCGATGAGCGAAGAGGGCAAGGCGGGGCGCCTCTACACCTGCGACCTTATCTGCGCCGGAGTTCCCTCGCCGGGGCTCTGGGCTGATTTCACGGCGTGGATGCAGGAGAGAACTGGAAAGCGCCTTGCGGGATACGCCTTTCGGCCGAAGGACGGTGGCCTCGCGCTCGGATACGAACGCGCGACCTTCCAGGACGGGACGCGCGAGGCGGAGACGCCACTAGTAAAGACCTGGCGCAACCTTTACGGCAGCGGGGCCGTGTTCCGCCCCTCTTGCCATGCGTGTGCGTACACGACGCTGGATCGGGTTGCTGACGTCACGATTGGTGACTTTTGGGGATCGAAACGCGTCCTTCCCGGGTTTGACGACGGGAAGGGCGTCTCTGAGGTCCTGGTGTGCGGCCCATCTACCGAGGGGCCGCTTGCCCCGGGGCTCGAGAAACGCGGTGCGGTCATCGATGCGGAGTCTCTTTGCGTGCGCGAGCAGCCTGCGCTGAGCCGCCCGCACGCTGCGGGAGCTTGCAGGCCCGTATTTTGGCATACGCGAGACACGCGGGGCTTCAAGGCCGCGGTTTCGGAGCTCGGCTTCGGCACGGTACTCGCAACGGTACTCAGAAAGGTTAGGTGCTCCATGCGCAAGAGCCCAGTCAAAGTCCAGCCTCATGACGCCGGGCTGAATTCGCTTTTCGACGAGACCCAGTACGAGACCGGCCGTCCGGGATACCCCATCTGCGAGGATCCCCTGAGGTGTACGGGGTGCACCGCCTGCATGGCCGCTTGCCCTAAGTCGGCCATCACCTTTCTGGAGAATAAAGAAGGTTTTCTACGCCCGGTCATAGACGAGGCTCTTTGCGTGGAGTGCGGGAGATGCAGGAGGGCCTGTCCCTCGAACGGTGACAGGGCGCAGGAGCTCAAGCGCCCGCCGCGCGCCGCTTTCGCTTTCAAGCACAACGACGATGTGCGTTCCTTCAGCTCTTCGGGCGGTGCCTTCTGGGCGCTGGCCCTCCCCGTGATCAACGACGGGGGCGTGGTTTACGGCGCCGCCTTCGATGAGGACTTCACTGTCCGCCATATCCGCTGCGAGGACGGGGAGCAGCTAAAACGCTGCTGTGGATCGAAGTACGTGCAGAGCGACATGGGCGACACGTTCAGGAGTGTCAAGACAGACCTTGACGCGGGGAGGAACGTGCTGTTTACCGGTACGCCCTGCCAGGTGGCGGGCCTGCGGTCGTATCTTGCCGTTTCGAAACCGCGCGGGGGGGGGTATGACAACTTGATTGCCATCGACCTTTTGTGCCACGGCGCGGCGAGCCCGGGACTCTTCGGAGACCACGTGGCTTTCCTCGAGTCGCGGCACGGGAAGCTCGCTTCCTTCAGCTTCAGGGACAAGGGCGATGGATGGCACCACTACCGCAACCTGGCAACCTTTGCCGACGGGTCGAAAGGGGCTGGCTATGATGTCGGCGCCTACCAGGAGGTCTTCAACTTCAGCTATGCAGCGCGTCCCGTGTGTGCGAGCTGTCCCTACGCTGCTCTCGAGCGGGTGGGGGACTTGACCCTCGGTGACTGCTGGGGCATCGAAGGGCGCTTGCCTTCCATCGACGACGACAGGGGCGTATCCCTCGTCTATGCGGAGAACAAACGAGCTGAGAGCCTTATGCGCGGCCTTGGGGAGGGCGTCAACGAGCTGGGCGTGAGGGATTGCCTGCAAGGCGTCCTCAGGCACCCGTGCGCGGCGTCCAAGGACCGGAGGAGTTTCTGGGAGGCGTATTCCCGGGGCGGCTACCTTGCATGCATTCGACGATTCACCAGCTACGGATTGCTGAGGAGATCCGCGCGCACAACGCGCAAGATTCTGCGAAAGTTTTTGGCACGATAGGGAGGAGGGCCGATGCCCGCAATCAGCGTCATTGTGCCCGCTTACAACTGCGAGGAATATATAGGCGCTGCGCTGGGCAGCGTCGTGGCTCAGGATTTCGGTGACTGGGAGCTCATCGTCGTTGACGACGGGTCCACTGATGGGACGGCGGCGGGCATCGATGCGATGGCCGCCGGAGACGCGCGGGTGCGCCGTGTGCGGAAGGCCAACGGCGGCGTTTCCTCCGCGAGGAACGCTGGGCTCGACGAGGCGCGTGGCAATTACATCGTATTCCTTGACGCGGACGACGAACTCGCTCCGGGCGCGCTTTCGCTCTTCGCCACGGAGGCGAGCTCCGGCGCGGACGTCGTCGTCGCGTCGGCGCAGGTCGTCGACGGGCGGGGGAACGTCACCTCTGAGGTCCGGCTGCCTGCTAGCTGGCAGGGGCAGAGGCCTGCCGCCGAACGGGTAGAGGAGATGGGGATTGCCGAGAAGGCTCCTCTGCTTCACTACATATGGGGCAGAGCCTACAGGGCCGATGCTTTGAGGAAGGGCGAGCTTCGCTTCGACGAGGGCATCTCTCTCGGCGAGGATTTCATCTTCAACTGCGATGTTCTCGCCAGAGGCGGAGATGTGCGCGTTGCTGATGGCTTTACCTACCGCTACGCGAGGCGCGGCACACCCTCGCTCTCCAACGGCTTCCGTAGGGGTGAACTTAATCGTAGGAGGCTCATGGACGGTGCGCTTCACCGACTTCTTGCCGGATTCGGGCTTTACGAGCGCAAAAAGGCCTTTTACGAGCAGTGCGTCGGCGCCATCGCCCTCACGAGCGCAGAGGCGGTCGGCAGCGCAGGGAAGGGGACGGGCGACGCAGAGCTCGGGGCCTACCTCAACGAGTTTTACGGCTCCGAGTATCGCGGCTACATAGCCGCCTATGCCGACGGAGGCAGCTGCGGCGGCCCCGACAGGGTACTGGCAAAGATGTTCCTTGCCGGGATGTTCGGCCCCTTTATTTGTTTGTGTAAGATTCGACAGGGATTGAGGAACCGCTGATGAGGGTTGGGACCCTGACTTTTCACCGGTCGCTGAACTACGGTTCTGTGATGCAGACCTACGCGCTTTGGAAGGCCATCGAGGCGATGGGGCATGAGGCGAAGGTCATCGACTTCGCGCCTGAGAACCAGGATGGCCTTTACAGGATCTTCGAGAGCCCGACGTCCCCGAAGGCCGTGGCTAAGAACCTGCGCGCCTTGCCTTTCGCGTCCCGTTTGCGCAGGAGAAGGACTGAGTTCGACGCCTTCCTCCGTGATAACGTCAGGCTCACGGGTGAGGCGGTTACGGGAGAGATTCCCGAGCGCCTGCTCGACGGGTTCGACGCCGTCGTGGCCGGCAGCGACCAGATCTGGAACTGTAAGGCGGCCGATTTCTCGACCGAGTATCTTCTTCCTCGTGGCGACGGGTTCAGGCGCGTGGCCTATGCCCCTAGCTTGAACGGGTCGAGCCTGGCCGATGTCGAGGGATCGGCGCGTATGCTCGGGAGCTTCGACGCCCTCTCGGCGCGCGAGGAGAGCGGTAGCGAGGACATCGAGCGGATCCTCGGCGGACGCCGGAAGGTGCCGACGGTCCTCGATCCGACGCTCCTGCTGGGCGCCGATGGCTTCAGGCAGGCGGAGAGCGCTGCCCAAGTCCCGGATAAGTACATCTTCTACTACTCCGTGACGTATCGCCGGGCATCCCTCGACTACGCGCTTGCGCTTGCGAGGGAGACCGGCCTCCCCGTCATCGGCATGTTCACAAGCGCAAGGACGTATGACGCCATGCTCATGGCCCGCGGCAAGATCAGGTTCCTAGACTATACGGCCCCCGGCGATTTCATCCGCCTGGTCGACAACGCGACCTACGTTGTCAGCAACTCCTTCCACGGCACGGCCTTCAGTGTCATCTTCGGCAAGAGATTCACCGCCGTGAGGTCGCTCGTTGACGGAAAGCCCTTCCATGACCACCGGGTGGATAATCTTCTCGGTCAGGTGGGGCTTATGGGCTGCGTTTGGGAGGAGGGCGGCCCGTTCTCCATGCCCGCCGAATGGGACAGGGCCGCGGCCTCGTCGAAGCTCGATGGTATTCGCAACGCCTCGCTCGGCTTCCTGAGCGACGCGCTTTCCTAGGATTTGGAGGCATCCGTGTCCACGCGAGATTATTTGAATACGGCCGCGCTGCAAGGCAGGAAGATTGGGGTCGTCACCCCCTACGACTCGAACAACTACGGGGCCTATCTGCAGGCCTACGCTACCAAGTGCGTCTTGGAGCGGGCCGGAGCCGACGTGGCCTACCTCGAGTTCAGGGGCGAGGCCCAGCGCAAGCGACTTTTCTATCGCGACAAGCCCGGCAAGCGCGAATATTTAAATCTCAGGAAGTTTCGTGAGGGACGCGAGCTGGGCAGGAGGAAGCTCGACGTGTTCTCACGTGCCTGGGGTCGATTCAACGCCGAAAAAAAAGTGCCATTCTTCCAGCGCGACGCTTTCGTTCTGGGCAGCGATGAGATCTGGAATGTTAAGCATGCGGTGTTTCGCGACAACCCCGTGTTTTTCGGCTACGGGCTGCGCGGCGCTGTGTCATACGCACCCAGTGTGGGCAAGTCGACGGCGGACGACATCAAGGCGAGCCCGAGGAGCTGCGAGGGCATGGCCGGTCTCTCTCACATCTTGGTGAGGGACGAGGCGAGCGCCGATGCCGTCGAGGCGATCGTGGGCGAGCGCCCTGACATCGTGCTCGATCCGACGCTCCTGCTGGATTGGGATGATTACGCCCTGGCCGGCAACCTGCCGACCGAACCTTACGTGCTCGTTTATGCTTACGGTGAGAAGAACTTGCCGACCGACCAGATACGTGAGTTCGCCAAGGCCAAGAGCCTCAGGCTCGTATCCGTCGGCTTCGACCTGGGCTTCTGCGACGAGTGCCTCCTGCCCGACCCGCTCGAGTTCTACTCCCTTATGCGCGGGGCCGAGTACGTCGTGACCACGACGTTCCACGGCAGTATCTTCGCCCTGCTCTCGCACTCGAAGTTCCTGACATTCCCGACTAGCCAGAAGACGGACTACCTCCTCAAGACCTTCGATATGGGGGCGAGGAAGCCCGCGGGCGGGGCATACGCCACGCAGACCGACTTCGCGGCCGCGCTCGAGGCGCCCATCGACTACGAGGCCTTCGAGGGCCGGCGTGCCGAGCTGCGCGACAGGTCGGTCGGCCTGCTCCTGGACGGGTTGGGCAAGGCCCTCGTTGCGAGGCGCGAGCGCGGCCACGGCGGCATCGACGCCGTCGTGAGCGCGGGCCTGTGCGCCGGCTGCGGCGCGTGCCGCAGCTCCTGCGCGAAGGGCGCCATAACCATGGCCGAGGGGCCCGACGGGGCCTTGCTCCCTTCTGTGGACGAGAGCAAATGCGTCTCGTGCGGGATGTGCGACAAGGCGTGCCCGGTTAACGCGGGCGTAGAGCTTTCTGCGCCGATCAAGTGCTACGCTGCCTGGATGGAGGGCGATGCGCGCGACCCCAGGAGTTCGAGCGGCGGCATCGGGCATGCGCTCGCGGCGCGGTGCGTCGAGGAGGGCGGGACGGCGTTCGGGGCAGCCGTCGAGGGCGCCGAGGTGAGGCATGTTGCCGTCGACTCGCCGGAGGAGACCCGGAAGCTGTGCGGGTCCAAGTACGTGCAGAGCAACCTCGGCAATACTTTCCAGGAAGTGCGCGTTCTCTTGAGGGCCGGGGAGAAGGTCCTCTTCAGCGGGACGCCCTGCCAGGTGGCCGGGCTTAAGTCCTTTCTGGGAAAGGACTGGCCAAACCTGATCACCGCCGACCTCGTTTGCCACGGAACCCCGCCTCAAAGACTGCTTCGCGAGCACATCGCGTCTATCGTTGGTGATTTGGATTCGGTGACTGAAATTAGCTTCCGAACCGGCAACGCCTTCAGGCTGACCATTGAGAGAGAGAACGAGGTCATTTACAGCGTCGACCAGTATCACGACTCCTACTATCACTGCTTCATGAAGTGCCTTGACTACCGGGACAGCTGTTACGCGTGCCCCTACGCCAGGGCCGAGCGTGCGGGTGACCTCACCCTGGGCGATTTCTGGGGCCTCGACCGAACGACGCTTGCCAAGCCGTTCGACGGACGCGTTTCGGTAGTTCTCGTCAATTCCGAGAAGGGTGCTGAAGCCCTCGGGGCCATCGAGTGCCTCCACGCCGAGGAAAGGGAGCTGGCCGAGGCAGTGGCTGGCAACCCGCAGCTGCGCAGGCCTTCGTTCTCGACTAAGGAAAGCAAGGAATTCATGGCCTTGCTTGGAAAGATGGGTTTCGATGAGGCCTTCGAGGCGAGCGGGGCCAAGAAGAGGCTCGCAGCCGCGAACTTCAGGGGGTCGAAGGTCTTTGCGCCTCTCCGGACGGTCAAGAAGCTCGTGCTCGGTCGCCGAAAGTAACTCGGTTCTTTCGATTGGGGTAATCGGTTTTGAATAAGGCACTTGAGAAATATCGGGCTATGCCCGTGCAGGCGAAGGCCGCAATCTGGTTCGCCATCTGTTCCGTGATCACTAACTGCATCTCGATGATCACCGTACCGATCTTCACACGTATGATGTCGACGGATCAGTACGGCGTGTACTCTGTCTACAACTCGTGGCTGCAGATGGTGACCGTGTTCGCAACTATGCGCCTGAACTATGCCGTCTTCAACAAGGGCATGAGCAAGTACCCTAACGAGCGCGACGCCTACACGGTGAGCATGCAGACGTTCACCACCTTGATCGTCGCCGTGCTCGCCGTGCTCTACATTCCTTTTGCGGATGCCGTCAATGCCTACACGGGGCTTTCGACGCCCATCACCCTGATGATGCTGCTGGAGATCGTTTTCTCCGCCGCGGTCTCATACTGGATGACCAGACGTCGCTACGAGTACAAGTACATCTCGATCATTGTGACGACGCTCATCATCTCGTTCGGAAACGCGCTGCTGGGCGTGGCGGCCGTCCTGATGTTCGAGCAGAAGGACGTCGCCAGAATCGCATCGGCCGTCCTCGTGTATTGCATCGTTGGTTCTGTTCTCTACATCGTCAACATCAGGCGCGGAGGCAAGCTGGTCGGGTGGGGCTACGTTAAGTTCGCGCTTGCCTTCAACCTGCCGCTGCTGCCTCACTACGCTTCCATGTATGTGATCGACTCCTTCGACCGCATCATGATCCAGTCCATGGTCGGCTTCTCCGCTGCTGCGCTTTACAGCGTCGCCTGCTCGCTGGGCAACGTGCTGAAGATCGTCACCAACAGCATCAACAACGCCATCGTTCCCTGGATGTACGAGATGCTGGGGGCGGGTGAGTACAAGAAGCTCGGCAAGACGACTTCGCTCGTCGTGCTCATCCCCGTTATACCGGTGTTCCTGCTGGTGCTGATCGGCCCTGAGGTGATCTGGCTGTTCGGCGGCGATGCGTACGCCGAGGCCAGCTACGTTCTCGCTCCAATCGCAGAGGCTCTCGTTTTCTCGTTCTGCTACACGGTGTTCACGAACGTCGAGTTCTTCTTTGACAAGAACCGCTTCGTCATGTTCGTCTCGTTGGCTGCGGCCGCGGCCAACGTTGGGCTCAACTATGTGTTCATCGGCATGTTCGGATATCTTGCGGCGGCGTACACAACGCTTGGGTGCTATGTGCTTATGGCGGTGTGTCACTTCGTTTACACGCGGTCAATTTTCAAGAGGAAGGGCCTGGAGTTCCCGTTTAGCGCGCCGTTGCTTGGCGGCGCGGGGCTAGGGCTTGTTGGGCTCGGGGTTCTTGTTACCCTGCTGTATCCCTATCCCATCGTGCGCTACACGGCGTTTGCCGTCGCGATTATCGTGCTGTTTATTAAGAGAAAGCAGCTCATCGTGTTCATGCGGAGGATCAAGAAGAAGTAGAGCGGCCCTTGGGCCGGGCGGGACATTTCAATAAATTAGATGGAGGCTGGATATGAAGGCGATGGCTGCAAAAGTATCTACCAAGGCGGTGAGTAGCGCTTACAAGTGCGACCCGCTATACCGAGTCGCGCTGTCTCGTGCGGAGCGAACGGCGATGGAGTGCCCGTCGCATGAGAGGGCGATCGGTATTCTGGAGGCCGCGTCGCCGGCGCCCGAGGGCGGCCTGAAGGTCTCGCCGCGCAAGTGGCCCGAGGTGCCGACGGTCGACGTGTCGGTCATCGTTCCTTGCTACAACGTCGAGCGCTTCGTGGAGGAGTGCGTCCGCTCGATTACCTCGCAGGTGACATCGCGCTCCTTCGAGGTTATCTGCGTCGACGATGGCGCCACCGATCAGACGGGTGCGATCCTGGACAGGATAGCCGAGGCTGAGGCCTGCGTTAGGGTGATTCATCAGCCTAACGCGGGCTTCAGCGGCGCCCGCAATACGGGCATCGCTGAAGCTCACGGGGGGGGTTGGTCTTCGTGGACTCGGACGATCGGCTGCCGCCCGGCGCGATCGAGGCGCTGTGCGACGCGTACGACGAGGGTGGCTGCGACTTCGTAACTGCGTCGTATGAGGATATGTCCGAGGACGGCAAGACCGTTACCCCGTTGCGCGGTAAGCGCACCCACGGTGCTCCGTGGGGAAGGCTGTATTCCCGCGAGATCTGGCGCGACCTCGTTTTCCCCGAGGGTTACTGGTTTGAGGACACCGTGCAGTCGTTTTGTATTGATTCTCGCTGGGTTGAAAGGTATATCGATCGTTCCGTTTATCTTCACAGGAAGAATCGTGGAAGCATCACGCACACGGCGGGACGTTCCAAGAAGGGGCTGGACACGCTTTGGATCATCAGAGAGCTGTTGGAATGGGATAAGCAACTCGGCATCCCCTTCGACCAAGGGATGTACGATCGGGTTATCTGGCAGCTTGGAACTATTTTGTGGGGGCGTATTCCTGCGTTGAATGAGAATGAGCGCATCGCGGCTTTTGCTTACGGGTGCGATTTGCTCGCTGAGTACGATCCTGACGGACGCTTTACCACGACCAAGGGAGGGCGTTGGCTTGACCTGGAGCGCGGGCTTCGGACGCGGAACTACCGGGTTTGGAAGACGGCAGTACTGGGGTTGATGTAGCTGCACAGAGAAAAAAGCGGCCGGGGGCACCCCCGGCCGCTTTGCGTCATTGGGAGCTTTCCACCCTTACCCTTCCATTTCCTTTTCCCAGGCTTCCGCTGCGGCGAACTTGGCGTTCATGTCGGTGTGGGTGTAGATGTCCATGGTGATGGCGCTGTTTGCATGGCCGGCAAGCTCCTGCATGACCTTAGGGTGGACGCCGGCCCTTGCCAGGCTGGACAGGTAGCTGTGGCGCAGCTCGTGGAGGCAGTAGCCCTCGGCGCCTAATCCCGCGCGGTCGGCGCGCCACCACTTCTCGAGCATGTCGGGGGAGACGCGGGTGTTGGCGCCGGTGACGACGATGGGGGCCGCCGGCGCGGGGATGATGCCGCGCTCGCGCTGGGCCTGCTTGTGGGCGGCGAAGGCCTCGACGAGCTGGGGCGTGAGCGGCAGCCTGCGCCTGCCGGCCGCGGTCTTGGTCGCCCTCATGTTGCGGTTGCGGTCGTAGCTGTGGCAGATCTGCAGCGTGCGGCCGGCGGAGTCGAGGTCTCCCCAGGAGAGGCCGCAGACCTCGCCGCGGCGAAGGCCCAGCGTGATGGCGAGCCACCAGGCGAAGTCGTGCTCGTCGGCCAGGTCGAGCTGCTCGCGGAAGGCCTTCATCTGATCTGCCGGCATGGCGCGGCGCGGCTGCGTGTCGTTGTTGGGCGGGGTGGCGAGCTCGCAGGGGTTGGTGGAGGCGCGGCCCTCCTTGATGGCCTGCTTGTACACCAGGCTGATCTCGCTGTGGACGCTGCGGATGTAGGTGCCGCCGACGGGCTTTCCCGATAGGGTGTCGCCGGCGCGCATAGCGGCGTACATGTTGTTGAGCATCTCGGGCGTCACCCGGGTGAAGTCGGCCTGGCCGATGTGCATGCAGGCGGCCTTCAGGGTGGACTCGAGACGGCGGATGCGGTTGTCGGAGTAGTTGCCGCTGGCCTTGCGCTCCTCCAGCAGGCGCTTGCACTCGGCCTCGAAGGTGAGGCCCGAGCGGGCGGTGACCTTATCGCCCTCAATTTCCGCGATGAACTCGCGCAGGAGCTTGGTGGCCTCGGTGTAGGTGCACTCGACGCGGCGCGTCTTGGCCTGGTACTTGCCGGTGCGCGGGTTCTTGCCCGTGCACACGCGCAGCTGCCACTTGCGGCACTTGCCCTTGGCCTTGTTCTTCTCGAGCTGGACGATGGAGCCCTCTCCGTTGACCTTCATCGCGCGCACTTCCCTTCAAGGGTCGTTATTGCATTGTTCGTGATGGGCGAGGCGGGCGGGGTTGTGCGGTACAAGGTTGTCATATACTGACACCGTCCTTTCTGTCTGGATTGGTCTCCGGCAATGGACACCGGGCTCATGGGGTTGCCTCCTCATGGGCCCTTCTCTTTTACGGCTGGGCTTCTCGGCCTCCATTCCTTCTTGTTGAACTGAATACGCTTCTGCGGGGTTACTCTATTGGCCGGTCGGACTCGGCGCGGCGGTCCCAGGCGGCCATGAGGCCGGCGATGGCTATCTCGTCGCGGCCCTCTTGGTCGGCATCGTAGTTGTGCTCCTGGCGCTTGGCCTCGGCGTGGTTGCGAAGGAAGCGCTCGAACGCGGAGCGTGCGGCCTCGGGCGTCTCCCAGGCGAAGAGCTCGCCGAAAGGCTGGTCTTCCGCTGCCTCCATGACCATGAGGGCCTCGTAGTGGCGCATGAGCAGGTCGTAGTGGCGGCGTTTTCGGCGGCCGTCGTCCGCGCGGCCGCGCTCCTCCTGCCAGCGGACGAACCGGCGGAACTCGTCCATGGAGTCGCGGCCGTCCTGGGAGAAGCTGTCGTACTCGCGCTGCACCTCGCCGCGCTCGGCGTCGGCGGACTCGAGCGCGCGGCGTCCCACGACGACGTCGATGGAGGTGCCCAGCTTGTCTGCGATGGTCCAGGCGGCCTTCAGCGGGATCTTCTCGGGGTTGGACTCGTAGCGCGCGTAGGTGGGCAGCGGGATGCCCGCCTCCTCGGCGAATGCGCGCGCGGACTTGTATCCTGCGCGGCGGCGGAGCTTGAGCAGGTCGCTCGACATCGGCTGTCGCCCTCCTTTCGGTCGTGCCAACGGTGACCTAAGGTCCCATTTTTATGCACTATAGCGTGTATTCGAAGCGTTTGCCTGTGGACGTTATGTGAGTACGAGTGGTATTTCAGCTACCGTTCACCGACTTTTTGCCCTAACACTACGTAACAAAACATATCAAAACGCAACAATAAATTCAAGATGAACGGCATCACCCACCGATAAACCATCTGTGAGTGAGAGCGACTATGGTACATTGCGTTCTGCTGAGGGGGTACCGACCGGATAACCCCTCGGACCTGGGTTTGCGGAGGCGCCCCGCGGCCCGACAACTAAAAACCTTATGAAAGAAGAAGGGGAACACCATGTTTTTCGACAACGAGGGCACGTTCGAGGGTTTCGAGGGCGCCAAGCGCGGAAAGAGGGATCGCCGCGGCGGCGAGTGGGCCGGCGAGAGCCTGTGCGGCGACGCGGGCTGGGGCGGCAAGCTCAACTACACCGAGGAGACCGTCGCGCACGCCCGTAGGCTGCGCACCATGCTGTGGTCGATGCCGCCACTGCTGACCGTCAAGCAGCTGGCCATGCTCACGGGCGAGCACATCGGGTCTATACGCCGCGGCATCGCCGACGGGCGCATACCGGCCGACAAGGTGAACGGGCGCTGGTACATTCCGACGCCTTTCCTGCTGGAGCACACCTACGCGTTCCTGTCCGACCTGGGCGGCGGCAGCGGAGACGACGACGGCTTTGACCAGGCTTGCTGCGTGCGCTGCGGGAAGGACGGGGAGTAATGGGCTATAGCGGGGACGGGGGTTCTCCCGGCGGCATCATCGCCGCTGGCGGCGGGCCCGGCCGCTGGGACGCGGTGCCCGAGGAGCTGAAGCGCCAGCCGCGCTGGGTGTGCTGGCGGCGCGTGGTGCGCGAGGGGCGCGCGACCAAGATGCCGGTGTGCGCGGCCACGGGCAAGATGGCGAAGTCGACCGACGCCTCCACCTGGTGCTCTTTTGCCGACGCTGTGGCGAGCGTCGGGCGCGCGGGCGCCGACGGCGTGGGGTTCGTGTTCGGGCCGGATCGCGCCTATACCGGCCTTGACCTGGACCATGTGCTGCACGACGGCGTGCTGGAGGAGCAGTACCGGTGGGTCGTTGACGCTGCGGGGACGTATACCGAGGTGTCGCCCTCCGGCGACGGGCTGCACCTGTATTTCCGCGGGCCGAAGCCGGGCGGCGCCGAGCGCTGCCGGCGCGGGCCGGTGGAGATGTACGACCACGACCGCTTCTTCACGGTGACGGGCACGCCGTGGACGGGCGTGCGGGAGGTTGCCTGCCGGCCCGAGGTCGTGGAGCGGGCTTATAGGACCTGGATCGAGCCGGTTGCGGAGACGCGGCAGTTGGGGCTGGCGGACGCTGCGGCGGGGGCGGCGGACGTTGCGCACTCTGGCGCAACATACGCAAATATTGATAATTCCGGTGAAATGACTGATGAGGAGCTTCTCGAGCGAATGCTGGGCTCGAGAAACGGCGCCGAGATCCGCTCCTTGATGGACGGCGACCTTTCGGCGCACGGCGGCGATCACTCGGCGGCTGACATGGCGCTGTGCAACCGGCTGGCCTTCTGGTGCGGCGGGGACGTGGTTCGCATGGACCGGTTCTTCCGCAGCTCCGGCCTCATGCGCGACAAATGGGACAAGCGCCGGGGCAGCGAGACGTACGGCGCGCAGACGCTGAGGCGGGCCGTCGAGAACGCGACCGATTTCTACAAGCCGAGGCGGCGCGGGAAGCGCGCGCCCGCCCGCTCCGGCGGCAAGCAGGGCGGCAACGGCAAGGCCCCTGCTGCTGCAGACACGTACAAATGTTCGACTAACGAGGGGCCTTCTCCCCGTGAAGGGTATGCACAGCGGGCGCCGGAGTTCGACCCGGGGCATGCGCCGACGTTCGGGCGCTGGGTCGTGGACGGCGAGGGCGCGCTGCACTGCCGCGCCGAGGACGGCAAGTCGAGCTGGATGGTGTGCGGGACGGCGCCGTGGGTGGCGATGGACCTGCATGACCGCGACGACGGGCGCGTGCGCGCCTTGGTGCGCGTGAGCGTGCCGGGCGGGGTGCGCGAGCTTTCCATGGAGCGCGACGACCTGTTGAACGCCAACCGCATCGTGGGGGCGCTGGCTCCCTTGGGCGCGGCGGTCTCGACCGTGAACGCCAAGGACGTGGTGCGCTACCTGACCGAGTGCGAGAACGTGTTCGGCCGGGTACGGCCCCGCTGCCAGAGCACGCGCCACCTGGGCTGGGCAGACAAGCCGCTGGGCGCTTTCGTTCCCTACGACGCGGGCGAGGTGCGCTTCGACCCGACGGCCGACCAGGCGCTGAAGGCGCGGCCGTTCATGGAGGCCGCGGGGACCCTGGCCGAGTGGGTTGCCGGCGTCGGCGCGATCAGGGCGAAGTCGCCGGCGTTTCGGTTGGTGATGGCGGCCTCGTTCGCTTCTCCGCTGGTTGCCGTGCTGGGCGTGCAGTCATTCATCGTGTACCTGTGGGGACGCTCGCGTTCCGGCAAGACGCCGACGCTGAAGGCGGCGGGCTCGGTCTGGGGCGACCCCTCGGAGGGGCCGGACGGGTACTTCCGCACCTTCGCGGACACTCCCAAGGCCATCGTGCGCGAGGCCACGCTTCTGCACGACGTGCCGGTGATCGTTGACGAGCTGCAGAGCAAGGGCTCTTCCGTGGCCGGCCAGGGCGGCAAGCGCATGGCGGTGGAGGACCTGCTCTACTCGCTTTCGCTGGGGCAGGAGCGGGCGGCCTTGAACTCGGACCGGTCGATGATGAGGACGGGGTCGTGGAAGTCGCTGGCGATCGCGACGGGGGAGATCCCCGTGGTGGGCGACTCCACCATGACGGGCGCGGCCAACCGCACCGTCGAGCTGAACGCCGAGCCCTTCGCCGACCAGGCCGAGGCGCAGGCGATGCACCAGCTGGTGGCAACGCAGTACGGCACGGCGGGGCGCGCCTACATCGAGGCCTTGAAGACCAACCCGCGGGAGACCTACGTCGACCAGTTCGCGCGGATGCGGGCGGCGGTTGACGCGGTTGCCGGCGGGCACTCGCAGGCGGGGAATCTGGCGCTTCTCGCCTTCGCCGACGTGTTGGCGGCGTTCTATGTGTTCTCGCCGGGCATGCGCGGCTGGGACGACTGCTTCGATTCCGGGGTCGAGCTGGCGCGCTGGGGGCTGGAGCACGTGACGGGCGGGGAGTCCGACACCGACGTGAAGGCGATCCAGCGCGTGGCGGAGTTCTTCGCCGAGTCGTTCATCCACTTCGACGAGGGGTGCGAGATGGACCGTCTTGCCCGCTGGGGCATCCTGGAGGAGAAGGGCGGCGGGCGGCTCTGGTGCGTGATCCCGAGCGTGCTCGACCAGGACCTCTCGGCGCACGGCTTCGACAAGCAGAAGACGCTGCGGCGCATGGACGACGAGGGACTGCTGGTGCGCGGCAACAAGAAGGGCCGGGGGTTCGGCAAGCAGAAGCGCATCGGCTCCGGCGGAAACCGGGTGTACTGCATCTGCGTGGACGGCGTGGCCATGGAGCGGTTCCTGCAGCGGGCCAACGGGGACGTCGAGGACGTCGTTGGCGGGGCTGTTGCGGTTGGTGCCGGGGCCGGTGCTGCCGCGGCGCCGGTGGAGGCGCCTGTGGCGGCCGCCGCTCCGGTTGCGGCGGCGTTGCCGGGGTTCGAGGACCTTGGCGCCGACGGCGCCCCTGCGGGCGTCACGAGCGACTATGCGGGCGATGCGTATGCGTAGACGGGCGCATAGACCGGCTTCTAGGGTGTTTAGGCTGGTAAAGGTGCGCGTTGCCCCTCCTTGTCTATACGTCATTACGGGTGACGGGCCGAGAAGGGTTGACGCGCGCGGAGGACGCGGTGAGAGGGTGGTCGCGTTGGCGGGTTGTTTGTATAGGGGCTTTCGGCCGCGGATTGCGCCTAGACGTCGTGACGGCGGCGAGGGGACGCAGGTCGGCGGCGGTTTTTGCTGCATGACGGGGGACGGTCGGCGGTCGTGCCGTCACTACGGGTTGCATAGACGTGACAGGCGCGAGCCGCGCGGGAGGTGGTTGCCGTGAGGTGGACCGAGCGGCAGGACGACGTGATCCGGGAGTGCTGCTTCCGGGGGGCCGACTACGTGGCGGCCGAGATCCGGCGGCGCTACGGCGTGGAAAGGTCGCGGCGGGCCGTGGAGATGCGGGCGTCCAGGCTGGGGGCGTCGCTGGCGGTGCAGTCGGTCTGCCCGGCCTGCGGGGCCGTGGGGCTCAAGATCAACCGGCAGTCGCGCATGTGCCCGCGCTGCACCGAGCGGATGCACGTCGAGGAGCGCAGGGCGTTCTGCGAGGGGCTTGAGCTTGAGCGGGCGGCCGCTGTGGCGGAGGCCGAGGAGCTGCGGCGTGAGAACGCGATGCTGCGCAAGCGGCAGTCGCGGGCGAGGGCGGCGGCCTCGCGCGCGGGCGCGCGGACGGGCGCGCGGACGGGCGCGCAGGGCGAGTGAGGGCCCGGCGGGCGGGCTGTTTTTGGGAGGGGCGGTTGCTTCGGCGGCCGCCCCCCTTTTTTTGTGCGCGGGGCCGTGTTTGTGACCGGCTGGGACAATCGCTGGCGATGGATGGCGATTGTTAGGCGGTGACCGAGATGCCCAAACCGAAGCTGACGGAGGAAATGGTGGAGCAGGCGATTAAGCTCAAGGGGGACGGGCTCTCCAACGGCGACATCATATGCGCCCTGGGGATCCACGAGTCCACGTTCTACCGGTGGATAGGCAACCCCAGGAACAAGCTGCAGCGCGCGTTGTGCGAGGGACTAAAAAAGGAGGAGGCGGAGTTCAAGCACACGCTGCTCACGACCATCCGCGCGGCGGCGCTTGCCCGCAACCAGTACTGGACGGCGGCGGCGTGGCTGCTCGAGCGCAAGTTCCCCGACGAGTACGGCAAGGCCGAGCGGCAGCGCGACGCGGGCGCCGACGAGGCGGCGCCGAGGATCGTGCTGGGGGTGGTGGCCAAGCCGGTGCAGCCGTCGCTGTTCGAGGGGGACGGGGCGGGGCCCGCGGTGGATGCGGGGGTTTCTCCTTCTGCACTTCTCCCCAATGAAAAGGGCGGCGAATGATTAGGGCGAGCGACTGCGTGATACCTCGGTTCCATGACGTGCTGGGGGACGTGATGGCGCATGGGCACACGCATTACTGGATGTTCGGGGGGCGCGGGTCGACCAAGTCGAGCTTCATCAGCGTGGCGATCATCTTGGTGATGCTGGCGCATCCGGAGGCTAATGCGGTGGTGGTGCGGCGGTTCTCGAACACGCTGCGGGACTCGGTGTTCCAGCAGATGACTTGGGCGATAGCGGAGCTGGGGCTGGAGAGGTGGTTCACGGCTCGGGTTTCTCCGATGGAATTGGTCTATAAGCCGACGGGGCAGAGGGTCGTGTTCCGCGGGGCGGACGACCCGTTGAAGTTGAAGGGCGTCAAGTTCACTCGGGGGTACGCGGCAGTCGTGTGGTTCGAGGAGCTGGACCAGTTCGACGGGATCGATGCGGTGAGGTCGATTCTCAACTCGCTTCGAAGAGGCGGGGAGGACTTCTGGATCTTCTATTCGTACAACCCTCCGCGGACGCTTTGGAGCTGGGTTAACAGGGAGAAGCTCGAACGCGAGAGAAGGGCGGACACGCTGGTTCGACAGTCCTCGTACCTGGATGTGGTTGAGTCGCACCCGGAGTGGCTGGGAGGGCCGTTCGTGGAGGAGGCGGAGTACCTGCGCGAGGTCGATGAGATGGCGTGGAGGAGCGAGTACCTGGGGGATGTGACCGGGACTGGCGGTTCGGTGTTCAACAACATTCGGGAGGTGAGGTTGAGCGACGCGCAGTGCAGGGGGTTTTCTCGCGTGAGGAATGGGGTCGACTGGGGGTGGTTCCCGGATCCCTGGAGGTTCGTTCGCTGCGGGTGGGAACCTGGGGAGAGACGGCTCACGATCTTCGAGGAGCTTTCCGCCAACAGGAAGACGCCTAAGGAGACGGGGGAGATGGTGGTCTCGGCGCTTACGTTTCCCGACGAGCCGGGGCGGGACGCGTTTCTCCACGACGAGCTGATCTGGTGCGACGACACGCCGGACGGGAAGCAGTCGATGGCGGTGTATAGGCGGGAGTTCGGGTTGAGGGCCCGGCCGGCGCGCAAGAGCAATATGCGCAGGCTTTCGTATGAATGGCTGGCGGGGCTGAGGGAGATCTGCATCGACCCCGCTCGCGCGCCTCTCGCGTATGAGGAGTTCCGGCTGAAGGAGTACCTGCGGGACAAGGACGGGACCTGGGTGGACGAGATCCCGGACGGGAACGACCACAGCATCGACGCGGTGCGATATGCGGTGATGGACGACGTTTTGAGGGGGTACGGCACATGCTAGGGAACGAGGACAGGTATTGGGTGCCGGAGGCCGTGAGGGCGTATCTCCGCGCGTTCGGCTTTCGCCTTCCGCTGGAGGACATGGAGCCGCACATCCTCGCGTGGGAGAGGTGGATGCGGGCCGAGGGGGAGTTCTACGATTACCGCGACACGGACGGCTTCGGGCGGCTGTACGAGGTGCACAGGAAGACGATCATGCCCGCGATGCGCGTGTGCCGGGAGTGGGGGTCTCTGCTTCTCGACGAGAAGACGCAGGTGGCTTGCGAGGACCAGAAGGCTACCGACTGGCTGGAGTCCTTCTTCGCCAACTCGGGCTTTTGGAGTCGTGCGCAGGATACGGTTGAGAAGAGCTTCGGGCTGGGGACCGGGGCGTTCGCCGTTTGGATGGACACCTCTCGCCATGAGCTGAAGGTGAGGCACTACGACGCGCGGATGGTGGTTCCGCTGACATGGGACGCGGAAGGCATCACCGAGTGCGCGTTCGTCACGCGGGCCTATCACCGCGGGCAGGCTGTGGACCAGCTGCAGATGCACCTGATCGGGCCCGGGGGCGCGTACCGTATCGAGACGGTTTGCTTCGACTCCAATGGCAACCGTATCGAGGTGCCGGGGGTGGCCGAGAGGGTGGACACGGGCTCTTCTCTCCCTACCTTCGGCATTGTCAAGCCCGCCGTCCCCAACACGCGGGTGGACTGTTCTCCCTATGGCCAGTCGGTGTTCGCGGACGCGGTGGATGCCATCCAATCCGTCGACCTGGCCTTCGACGCGCTTATCAACGAGGTGGACGTCAGCAAGATGAGGGTGTTTCTCTCCGACGTCATGTTCGACTCCGGCAAGACGTCTGATGGGAAGCGCGTCCCGATCCCCTTCGGCAAAGGGGACTGCACCGTCTTCCGCAAGGTCATGAGCACCGAGGACACGATCACCGAGTTCGCGCCTGCGCTGCGTACCGAGGCGCAGTCACGCGCGTTGAGGCTTGCGTTGCAGGTGCTTGGCGACCTCACGGGGCTGGGGATCAACTACTTCGACTTCGACAACGTCGGGTACGTCAAGACCGCCACCGAGGTCTCGTCTGACAACAGCGCGCTGATGCGCAATATCAGGAAGCACGAGAACGCCCTGCAGGGGCCGCTCTGCGACGTGTCGCGGGCGCTGCTGGCATGCGCGCGCGGGATGGGCGAGGGCGTTCCCGACGAGGGCGACGTGTCGGTGGTGTACGACGACTCGATCATCCAGGATACCGAGGCGGAGAAGACCCGCGACATGAAGGAGATCGCCGCGGGTCTGCAGATGCCCTGGGAGTACCGCGTCAGGTGGTACGGGGAGGACGAGGCCACCGCCCGCAGGAACACGGCCGGGGCGGTCTCCCGGGGCGCTGAGATGACGCCTGCGGGGCGGGGCGCCGCCCTGGGGGCGCACGTTCAGTAGCGGCCTCGGCGGCGCCTGGTGGGGCTGCAGGTGCGTCTGCCGCGAGCCGGGCTCCCGTCAGGGTGTTGGGGCAAGGCTTGGGGCAGGCGGTGCCGGGCGGTGACCGGGGGGCCGCGGCCGCAGGGTATGCCCCCGCCGGCTGCCCGGGGACGCCATGCGGCGGCGCGGGCAACCCGGATGACGCAAGCGCGGATGCCCCAGAGCGCAGGGCGCTGGAGCCGCTGCGAGGGCGTGACGCGGGGGCCGGGCGCGCCGAAAAAGGTTGACGTGCTACAGGCCGCGCGTGAGCGCAGGCGGCTGGCTGAGCCCGCTGCCTGAGGCAGACCGCGTAAGCGGGCTGGCCGAAGGCCGTGGCGAAGACAGGCGCCGGAGCGAGCGGCGCGGCCGCAACGGTTGATTCGCGGAGGCGCGGCCGGACCCCGTGGCACGACCGAGCCGGCGGAAGCGCCCGGAGCGGCGGGGCCTCCGCGCTGGACGGCCCTTGGTTGGCGAGCGACGGCGCGTGGCGGCCCTGGGCCGCTGGGCGGGGGCAGATAAATTCATTTCTTGCGGGCGGCGTTGGGCTGCCGGGCAAGGGTCTCTTGGCGTATCGCGAGGGCGTTCATGGCTAGCTGCTGTGGGCGCCCTCGCCGCCTCTCGGCGGCGGGATAACCGTTCGGGGCTGTCGGCAAGGGTCTTCGGGTTGAACCGGCCGGGACAACCGTCCTCGGCGCCTCTTGGCGCCGGGGGCTTTCGGGTCGCCGGCTGTCGGCAATCGGCCGCAGGTCGAATCGGCTGGGGCAACCGTCCTCGGCGCCTCTTGGCGCCGGCTATTTGCTGCCGGGGCAACCGTCTCCGCTGCCTCTCGGCGGCGCCGGTGAGCTGCGGCTCGTTTGCCCTGGGATAACCGTCTGCGCCGCCCCTCGGCGGCGGTTTGTGACCGGCTCGGACAATCGGAGGCGTCATGTTGATGCGTTTACGAAAGGACGGTCCGGTTATGGGCGGTGAGCAGAATGGCGCGCAAGAGACGGTCGAGGAGCAGCAAGGGCAGCAAGTCGACGAGAAGAACGTCGACCAGAAGGACTCGGCGGGCGAGGAAGTAACCGTCGGCGGCAACGGTGCCGATAACGGTGCCGAGGGCAACGACGGTGACGGTGTTGACGGCAACGACATCGAGGCCGAGTACAAGGCGGCGCTGGCCGACCGCGACAAGAAGATCGCGGAGCTGGAGTCGCAGATCGCCAACGCCGCGAAGTCGGTGGAGTCGGCGAACGAGCTGGCGAAGCAGATCGAGCAGCTGAGGGCCGACACCGACGCCGAGCGCGTCGGCTACGAGCTGAAGCTGGCCGGCTGTCGTTCGGTTCGCGCGGGTCGTGTGCTGCTGGCCGAGCACGAGGGCGACATGGCGGCGCTCAGGAAGGCCGAGCCGTGGCTCTTCGGGGAGACCGTCGGCGGCGCCACCGGCCTTGAGCCGGCGGGGGCGTCGAAGGGCGAGTCCGACGAGATGAAGCGCTGGCGAGCAATCGCGGGGCTGGAATAACGGTTGACGGTCGGGCCGGAAGCGGCCCGGTGAAAGGGGAATCGAATGGCTAACAACATCGCGGCTATCAAGAACTACACTTCGGTACTGGACGCGGTCTATCAGAAAGCGTCGGTGTCGGGTTGCCTGACGTCCGGCGGGCGCATGGTACGCGCCGGCCGCAACGCGAAGGAGATCATGATCCCGAAGATCAGCGTCTCCGGGCTCGGCGACTACACGCGAAACGTCGGCTACAAGACGGGCTCCATCACGTTCGACTACGAGACGAAGACGTTCAACTACGACCGCGGCATCAAGCTCTTGGCCGACGTCATGGACGTCGAGGAGGCGGGCGTGCTGGACTGCTTCGTGGCGGCGGGCTCCGAGCTGATGCGCACGCAGGTGGCGCCGGAGGCGGACGCGTTCACGTTCGCGGAGATCGCGTCGCACGAGGGCGTCGATTCGGAGTCCAAGTCCTATGCGGACGCAGAGGCGCCCGATTTGCTTAAGGACCTGCGCAAGGTCACGAACGAGATGGACGAGCTCGAGGTCTCCGAGGGCAGCCGAGTCCTGTTCATCACGCCGACGCTCAAGGGCATGCTGGACGACTTCAGCCTCGTCAACCCGAACCTGTCGAAGCACGTCCTGACCAGGTTCAGCCGCATCGTCGAGGTGCCGCAGCGCCGCTTCTACAGCAAGATCGACCTACTTTCGGGCGAGACGGACCAGTTCGGCTTCGCCAAGGCGGCGGACGGCAAGAGCATCAACTGGCTGGTCTGCGAGAAGTCGGCGGTCATCAAGTTCGACAAGCACGTGGCGTCCCGCGTGTTCAGCCCGGACGAGCTGGAGAACCTGGACTCGTACATGCGCAAGTACCGCAAGTACGGCATCGTCGAGCTGCTGGACAACAAGCTCGACGGCGTGCGCGTGTCCGTGGCGGTGTAAGGTGGCGCCCCTGTGGCTCGCTGGGGCCGACAGCGCCTCCGTCGCCGAAGAGGTCGACGGGGGCGCCCCCGTCGATTACCAGTGGTACCTGGACAAGTACGGCGGCGCCCTCGGGGCCGAGGGGTTCCACGAGGCGTTGCCGGCGGCTTTGCGCCTGATGCGGCAAATCACGGGCGGCTCGTGGCCGGAGGCGGGCTGGGATTACGACGACACCTGCGCCTGGCGCCGCGCCTGCTGCGCCGCCGTCGACGCCTTCGCGGAGTTCGGCGAGGGGCGGGTCGGCGGGTACGCCGTCGGCGACTTCAAGGTGACCAATTACATGGAGAAGGGCACGACCGGCCGCGAGGTCGCCATCGAGGCGGCACTGGCCGAGCTCACGGGCACGGGCCTGACGTTTAGCGGGGTGGCTTGATATGCGGTACTTACGACCTTTGCCGAGGCGGCTCTTGCCGGACGACATGCTGGCCTGGGTGCCGGACGGGAAAGGCGGGTTCGAGGCGGCGCGGATGATCAGGCACGTGCGGTTCGACGTCGAGGAAGGCGTGGTCGACGACCCGCACCGGTCGGTTGACGGCGGGCACGGGACGATCTACGTCGACTCGGTCAACTCCGTCGGGGCGTTCGAGATACCGGCCGGTAGCCGCGTCCTCGTGGGCGCGGGGCCCGCCGTGTTCGTGAGGAAGTGCAGGCGCTGCTGCGTCATCCGCGGGCAGGTGCACCACTGGGAGCTGGAGGTCGGTTAATGAGCACGTTTGGTTGTGCGGGCGGCTCCGGTATCGGCGCCGCGCGCCACGTCGCCCGGGCTTTGAACAGGCTGGGTTACTGGAACGTCTTCACGTTCGTCCCGAGCGTCCGGGATTGCCCGGAGCCGATCGTCGTGAGGCAGCACGAGTGGGAGCGGCAGGCCCGCTTCGACGACGGCACGGAGCGCGGCACGGAGCGCGTGCGCGTGTACGTGTGCATGGACGGCGAGCTGGACGCGGAGAGCACGGCGATCGCCGTGGCCCGCGACCTGTACGCGTACGACTGGGCGAAGGTCGTCGCCGGCGAGGGCGTGCGCATCGCGTCGGTCGACACGGACGCGCCCTCCGACCTGGGGCGCGACGGCTCGGGGCGCTGGGTGCGCGCGGTCGACGTGCTCTGCACGGTGGTGAGGCCCTGTGGCGAGGACGAATAGCGAGAGGCGCGTTGGCGGTTGTGCGGATTCGGTGTCGGTTGTGAACAGCTTTGTGAAGCGGGGCGCCGACAAAGCTGAGGTCAGGCGCGGCACCGACGTCGAGGCGATAGGCCGGGAGCAGCAGCGCCGGGCGGTGGCCTACGGGCGGAGCCGGGGGCAGCTGTGAGGTCGATACGGTATGGCGGGATTGATTTCGCGGCTTGGTGCTCGGCGGAGGTCGTGGAGGCGTGCGGGCACTCGGTGGAGCCGCGCACGGTCGCGGTTCCCGGCCGGGCCGGGGCCGTCCTGCTGGGCGGCGAGGTGCCGCCGAAGGTGCTGCGGGTTCGGCTGTTCTGGGATGCGTTGCTGGGGCTGGATGCGGTTGCCCGTGCCCGGGCCCGGCATGAGCTGTACGCGGCGTTGCTGTGCACCGGGGGCGCCGAGCTGGTGGTGCCCGGGGACCCGGAGCTCACGTATAGGGACGCGGTCTGCACCGGTTGCGGCGACTGGACGTCGCTGTTCGCGGACGGGTCCGCCGAGGTGGAGTTCACGTGCTGCGACCCGGTCGGGTACGGGGCGCTGCGCTCGACCGACACGGCGGTGTTCCAGGTCGGCGGGACGTGGGCTACGTGGCCGGTGGTGTCCGTCGCGGCCGCTGCCGGGACGGCGGTCGAGGTGGCCGACGCGGAGAGCGGGGCGTACGTGCTGGTTGAGCGGGCGTTCGTTGGCGGCGAGAAGGTCGTCATCGACTTCCAGAGGGAGAGCTGCGCGGTGGATGGCGTTGACGCTTCGGCGGCGGTTTCCGTTGCTAGCGAGTTCTTCTCGCTCGCGCCGGGGGCGCGGGAGCTGGTCTTCGCCGGGTGCGCTTCGCACTCGGTTTCCTGGTTCGAGAGGTGGGTGTGATGAGCGCTCCGACGCTGTATCTGTACGACAGGTTCGACGAGCGGCTGGGGATCCTGCCGACGCTCGGGGCCGTGGTGCACACCGAGGAGCTCGGGGGCGAGGACACGATCGAGTTCGATTGCGTGGCGGCTCCGGAGAAAGGTTCGCGGCTACTGTGGCGGGACCCCGATGACGATATTTGGCGGGAGCACGTCGTGGTGCGCACCGACGAGCCGCTGGGCGGGCCGGCGCATGTGTATGCGGAGTGGGCGCTTTCCGAGCTGTTACGGGATTTCGTCGAGGAGGCGCAGCTGGTGGCCCGCACGGGCGAGCAGGCCTTGGCGGCGGTGCTTGCCAACACGCGTTGGGAGCTCGGCTCGGTCGGTGTCGGTGACGTAAAACGCGGGACGCTGATCTACCACATGAACGCCTTGGCCGCGCTGCGGCGGGTCGAGGAGGTCTGGGGCGGCGAGCTCGAGGCCTCGGTCGAGGTCGCCGACGGGCGCGTTTCCCGGCGCGTCGTGTCGCTGCCCAAGCGGCGCGGGGGCTGGCGCGGGCTGCGTTTCACGTACGGGAAGAACATGGCCGGGTGCACGCGCACGGTGATGGAGGACGAGGTCTTCACGGCCCTCTACGGGTTCGGGAAGGGCCTGCCCGTTCTCGACGAGTCGGGCGCGGCCACGGGCGGGTTCACGCGGAGGCTGACGTTCGGCGAGGTCAACGGGGGCGTCAACTGGGTCGGGGACGATTCGGCCCGCGAGGAGTGGGGACGCTGGGACGCCTCGCGCTCGGCGAAGGTGCACTCGTTCGGGCAGGTGACGTTCGCGGACTGCGAGGTGCCGGCGGAACTGTTGGCATTGACCAGGGCGGCTCTGAAGGACGCCGTGGTGCCGAAGGTCTCTTACGAGATCAGCGCGGCGTTGCTCGCGGGGTCGGCCATCCCGGTGCTGGGCGACGACGTGGCCGTTATCGACACTTCGCGCACGCCGGCCTGGCATCTGACGGCGCGGGTGGTGACGCGGCGCCGGGAGTTGACCGGGCTGGGTTCGCGGTGCACGTTGACGCTCGGGACGGTTCAGCGCTCCGCCGCCCGCGCGGTGGCCGAGGTCACGGCGCAGGTCGTGACGGTTGCCGAGACGGCGGCGGTCACGAACGACACGGTGAAGGCTATGGACGAGGTCGACCTGGGAGAGGTGACGTTCTGATGGGTGCTTTGGACACGGACGGGCTGACGACGCTCACGTGGTCGCAGGCCGACGAGGTGTTCGGCGGCGTGCTGGTCGCGTCGCCGGCCGACGCGCGGGGGCGCGGGATCCTGCTGAAGGTGGTGCGAGACGAGGCGCCGGTCGACCTTGCCGGGGCCTCGGTCTACCTGGTTTGGCGGCATAGGGAATTGCGCAAGCGGGGGTGCGAGCCGTTCGAGGCGGTCGACGCCGCGGCCGGTCAGTTCACGGTCTGGTACCCGGCGGCGATGGCGTGCGCCGAGGGGACGGTGGACGCGCAGGTGATGGTTTCCTGGGGCGATCGCTCCTTGTCTTCGCGGGCGTTCTCCATTCGGGTCGAGCAGGTCTTGGTCGGCGGTACTCAAAGCGCCGACGGGTTCACGCTGTTCGTCGAGGCTATCAAGAAGTATGAGGCCGCCGCCGATGCGGCTCTGGACGTCGCCGAGGAGCTGAGGAAGGCGGCGGCCAGCGGCGAGTTCGACGGCAAGGACGGGGTCGACGGCAAAGACGGCGTTGATGGCGCGCCCGGCAAGGATGGCCGGGACGGCGTAGACGGCGCACCTGGTAAAGACGGCGTAGACGGCAAGGACGGGGCTCCGGGTGCCAAAGGCGATACCGGTGCCCAGGGGCCGAAGGGCGATGCGTTCACGTATGCCGACTTCACGGCGGCCCAGCTCGAGGCTTTGCGCGGCCCTCGGGGCCTGCAAGGCGAGACGGGACCGGTTGGCCCGCAGGGCGCCACTGGCGAGACGGGGCCTCAGGGCCCCAAAGGTGATACCGGGGCGACCGGCGCGACCGGTGCCAAGGGCGAGGCCGGCGAGCAGGGGCCGCAGGGAGTTCAAGGTATCCAGGGGCCGAAAGGCGACACGGGTGCCACTGGCCCACAAGGTCCCCAAGGTGAGACGGGTGCGACGGGTCCTCAAGGCCCGAAGGGGGAGACCGGCGAAACCGGCGCGACCGGCCCGCAGGGCGCCACTGGCCCTCAAGGCCCGCAAGGCGAGCAGGGCCCGACGGGCCCGCAGGGGCCGGCCGGGAAAGACGGCGTTACCCAGGACCTTACGGATTACGCGACCAAGACCTACGTCGACGAGAAGTTCGACTCGCTGCAATCCCTGGAAGGGGTGACGTTCTGATGGCCGTGGGGAAGTGCTCGTCTTCGATACTCACCGACATCGCCAACGCGATCCGGGTGCAGAACGGGACCTCTAACCTCTACAAGCCCTCGCAGATGGCGGCGGCCGTTGCCGCGCTCAACGGCGAGGTGGAGGGCGAGGCGGGCTACGAGGAGTACAAGGCGCCCGTCGAGGGGGTAATCTCGTCGAAGGTCTTCTCGGCCATTGCCGACGCCATACGCCTGCAGAACGGGCAGCTGACCGCGAAGTACCTGCCTCGGGAGATGGCGCCGGCGATCCTCGCCCTGGAATGGGACGTGGGCTTGAAGCCCCGCGCCGTCCTTCTCGCCGACGGGACGATGGAGTTCAACTACCTCGAGAAGCGGAGGGCCAACTCGTCTTCCGCCAAGATCCGTACCGCCTGGGAGGTGTCGACCAGCGGGTACGCGGCCACCACCGACAGGCCGTGGGACGGCAACAAAGCCGAGGTCACGAGGGTCGTAATCGACCCCTCGTTCGCGGGGGCCGGGGTCACGAGCGCGGCGTACTGGTTCCTGGGGTTCACGGCGATGACGGAGGTCCGCGGCTTCCAGTATCTGAGCGGAATCACCGACGCGCTGCAGATGTTCAGCTCATGCTCGCAGCTGCGATCGATCTACGCGACGTCGTTCGACTGCTCGGCGATCAAGAAGTACACGGGCATGTTCTACGGGTGCTCGCGGCTCGTTGGAGGCACGGACGGGTTCGTGCCGACGTCCACCTCGGGGGCGTCGGTGTGCAAGGTCGGGGCGGGCGGCGTTCTGACGGACCCGGGCAACGACACGCGCAAGTGGTTCCGGGGCACCGTGTTCGCCGACGGCGAGGTCTCGCTCTCGGTCGAGGGGGCGGACGCATCCGGGCGCGAGGTGCTGGCCTCCGGCCTGGTGTGCGCCAACGCCAGGTACAACGCGATCCAGTGCAACCCGTGGGCGGACTACAACAAGCAGGTCACGACGGTGTCCATCGCGGCGGACATGGCGACGCTTGCGGCCGTCAACACGAACTACTGGTTCTACGGGTTCCCAGCGCTGACGGCCGTGAGCGGCATGGGGAACCTCAGGAGCGTGTCGCAGATGCAGTTCATGTTCAACTCTTGCACGGCCCTGAAGGAGCTCGACATGCGCGGGTTCGACCCGTCGAAGCTCACCAACCTGACGTACCTGTTCGCCGGGTGCTCGGCGCTGAAGACGGTGCTTGTCGACGCCTCTTGGGCTCTGCCGAAATCCGGTGTCTCCGGGTCGGGCACGTTCTACAACTGCAAGGCCATCGTGGGGGGCAACGGGACGACGTACAGCGCCTCCGCGTACGGGTACGCGATGATGAGGGTAGATGCGGCGGGGACGGCCGGCTACCTGACGGCTGGTTGACGGTCGCGTGGCCTAGCTGCGGTTATTCGAGTTTGTGACCCCTTGGGAGACTGGTAGGCGTGAAGCTTGCCGGTCTCTTTTCTGTCTGGGGTGGTCGCATGGAATCGGTTTTGGTGGCGCTTATCGGCGGGGCGGTGACGCTCGCGGGCGTGATCGCGTCCAACTCGAGGTCGCGCGCCGTCCTGGAGCAGAAGGTCGACGAGCTGAGCCGCCGCGTCGAGAAGCACAACTGCCTGGTCGAGAGGACCTACAGGCTTGAGCGGGACGTGGCTTTGGTCAAGCGCGACGTTGAGTCGCTGGAGGAGAGGAGCGGGAAATGACGGACTTTCTGACGAGCAACGAATGGGAGTGGCGATTGCTGCGCACCATCGCGCAGGGCGTGCTGGGCGTCGTGGTCGCGAACATCGACCTGCTGGTGGGCGTAGCGGTGCTTGAGCCCACCTGGCGCGCGCTGGTGGTGGCGCTGGTGATGGCGGTGCTGTCGCCGGTCATGGCGGAGCTGGGCAAGGCGAACGAGCTGAAGGAGAAGGGCGATGAGTGAGAGGTTCGAGCTGACTGAGGAGGAGATCGCGGCCATCGAGGCGCGGCAGGCGGAGGGCTGCCCCGATGACTGGGAGCCTGGGGAGGATGATTCGAATGGCTAACGTGGCGGAGTTCATCCAGTGCGACTCGCGTAACTACACCGTCGGCCGCCAGGGGAACCGCATCTCGAAGATCGTGGTGCACTACACCGGCACCGAGGCGTCGGCGCACAACAACCTGCTGTACTTCTCGCGCGAGTCCGCGGGCGCGTCCGCCCACTACTTCATCGACCGCGACGGGACCATCCGCCAGTCGGTGAGCGAGGGGGACACGGCCTGGCACGCGGGGCACTGGGCAACGAACCTCTGCTCGGTGGGCATCGAGGTCGTTTCGGGCGGTTCCGACTACACCGAGGCGCAGATCGTCGCGCTTTCTCAGCTGGTGGCCGACATCCGTTCCCGATGCGGGGTCTCGGCCGACAACGTCATCCGCCACTACGACGTCACGGGCAAGCTGTGCCCGGCGCCCTACGTCGACGGGTCGAAGTGGGCGGCTCTGCATGCCCGCATCTGCGGGGGTAGTGCTTCTGCTGGAGATTCCTACTCGGGCGGCGGCACGGTCGAGGGCGACGTCTCCGACCTGGCGCGGCGCGTCATCGACGGCGAGTTCGGCAACGGCGACGCCCGTAAGGCCGCGCTGGGGGACCGTTACGGAGAGGTCCAGGCGGAGGTGAACCGCATCCTGGGCGGGGGAGAGGCGGCTTCCGCTGGCCCTTCTCAGCAAGTCGACATCGACGACCTGGCGCGCAGGGTAATCAACGGGGAGTTCGGCAACGGGGACGCCCGCCGAAGCGCCCTCGGCGACAACTATTCAGCTGTGCAAGCCCGCGTCAACGAGATGCTGGGGTGCGGCGGGTCGGCCGCAACAAGCGGTGGCGGAGTCGACATCGAGTCCCTCGCCTGGGCCGTCATCAACGGCGACTACGGCAACGGCGAGGAGCGGCGCCAGCGACTCGGCGCGAACTACGACGCCGTCCAGCGCCGCGTCAACGAGATCCTGTCGTGACGCGTCGACGGCTGCGGGAGGAGATTGCTTGGGCTCTGGCCGTGTTTGCTTCGGGGCTCTTCTGTCTATTTCTTCTTCCGTGGTATCCGCTGGCTTGGGTACTTGGAAAACTAGACGATGAATGGAACAAGCCGGAGTGGTAGCTACGGCCCGGCGGCGCCAGCCGCCGGGCCTTTTCTTTTGTCCTTCGTTGGGCGGCGAGGTGCACGGGTTTTCAATGGCGCGGCGTGGCGGGTGGGTCCCAAACCCAACCCGCCCGCCGCGCCGCGCTGTTGGAAACCCTTGATGCTCCTTGCTTTCGATATTTATGTTCGTGAGCCTCGCGGGAGTTTTCAATGCCGCGCAGACAACCCGTGGGCGGTTGTCGAGTGCGAACCCGCCGCGCGGTGTTGGAAACTCTAGGCTTCCGTGCGAAGGGTTGTTACTGATTCGCGATAAATATCGTTTTTCGTAGGGTTGTACCCCTTGGGGTCGTTGTTATTGGGGCTGGTTCGAATTTTGGTACGAATACCCGCATGACAAGCGTTTTCTATTGTTTAGTCTGACCCCTCGAAATTGACCTAAAAGCCCAGGTAAACGCCATTTCTGTTCGCAAGTGTTGGTGCGAATGTTGATTTGAGTTGTTATCCGACATGAACAAGACC
>CAVCUP010000027.1:0-36187 GCA_963605405.1 bacterium
GGTTGGTGGTGACGCCGGCCAGGCAGCCCCAGCTCATGGCCTCCTTGATCTCGTCGATGTCAGCGGTGTCGATGAAGAACTTCATGTGGATCCCCCTTCGTTCTTGGTGCTTCTTTCTGGATTCCCCTCTTAGGCGACGCATCGCCCAATTGCCTAGTTTGGAGAATACCACCCGCACATTTACCCTGCCGTAAGGAGACGTCAGGTTCTGGACTTTTCCCGCGAGCGGTCAGAATTGCACCGTTTACCTGGTAACAATTCGAATAGTTCGTTCGTTATGAACGTTTCGGCTTCTGACTTGTGACTAAACAGAGCGGTTCTTGTTTACATCCGAGGCCCCTCAGCGCTCCTGGGGCCCGTTTTGCCCCGCCGACAACCCTCGGCTCCCCACATGGCCGACTTATCCCACTTTAAAATTGGATTCCGCGAGTAGACCAAAATTGGGCAACGCGTTTACCTGGGCAAATGCAAATGCGATTCAGCCGACTACTCGGCGAAGTCAATTTTAAAGTGGGATATCTCGGGCATAACTCCTCCAGCGGGCTCTTAGAGGCGTTTTTGGGCCTCGGAAGGCTTGTTAATGGGCAAAAAAGGCGGGCGCCAGGCCTCGCGGAGGGCGCGAAACAACGCGCCCGCCCCTTTGCCCCCGACGAGAAACCTACTTGAGGACTACGCGAGCACAGAGCGCCATCGAGACGGCGCCGGCATCAGGGGTGCCGAGGCTGCGCTCGGCGGCCGGACGGGCGCGACCCACCTTTGGCACGAGGTTCGCCGTCTCCTGCGCGGCCTTCTGGGCCACGTCGGCGGCGACGCTCCACGCGTGGGCAAGGGAAGCCCCGCCCGCGGCCTGACGCTCAAGCTCCTCACCGAAGGGAATCAGCGCGTCGAGCATGGTCTTGTCCCCGCGCTTGGCCCCGCCGAGCTCGAGCATCTTTGTATATGCGGCGCGCACGGCATCAGCGGCCGCGACGGCGTCGTACGAATCGCGCACGTCACCCAGCACGTCGCCGGCGGCCTCGAGGGCGCTGCCCCACAGCACGCCGGACGTGCCGCCCGCCTTGGCGGCCCAGGCGCGGCCCGCCTCGCGCAGCAGCGAGCCCACGGCCGCGCCGCGGGCCAACGCGTCCGCCGCGGCCTCGGCGGCAAAGGTCGAGCCCTTCACCATGCCGCGCCCGTGATCGCCGTCGCCGGCCACGCCGTCGATCTTTGCAAGCTCAGGCTCGGCCTCCACCAGCGCGTCTTTCATGCGCGTAAGGGCGTCGGCCGCGTACTCGGCCGCCCGCACGCCGGCCGCGGAGCCGGCGTCGAACACCTCGGCGGCCTCGTGGACCTCGGCATACACCTTGCGCTCGCCCGCTGCCATGGACCCCTGGCCGCGGCGGAAACTCGCGGTGTCGCACGACGCGAGCCACAGCTCCTCGAGCTCGTCGTCCAGGAACTCGACGGCCAACGCGATGCCCTCCATGTCGAGCGAGGTCACGTACTCTCCCACGAGCGGGGCCACGAGCTCGTAGCCGCGCTCCTCGAGCAGGCGGCGCACCGTGCCCCACACCACAAACAGCTCTTCATACTTAGTGGACCCGAGCCCGTCGAGAATCACCGCGATGCGCTTGGAGTCGTCCTCGGGCGCCTCGGCCAGCACGCGCTCGACCAGCAGCTCGGCCATCTCGGCGGCTGAGGCCATGTCCGCCTCGCCGACGCCGGGCTCGCCGTGGATACCCTGGCCGACCTCCATCTTTCCCTCGGGCACGTGGAACAGCGGCGCCGGCTCGCCCGGCAGCGTGCAGCCGCGGAAACCCATCGACATCGTGCGCGTGCGGTCGTTGGCCTTGGACGTCACGGCCTCGAGCGCGTCGAACCCGTAGCCCGCCGCCGCGGCCGCGCTGGCAGCCTTGAACACCATGAACGTGCCCACGTTGCCGCGGCGCTTCTCGGCCTCGGCGGGCGCGGCGCTCGCCACGTCGTCGGTGATGTAGAACGTCCGCGCGTCGACGCCCTCGCCGAGCAGCCGGTCGCGCGCCATGTTGAAGTTCATCTTGTCGCCGGCATAGTTGCCGCCGACGATAAACACGCCCGCGCCCTGCTCGACCGCGCGCGCCACGCCCAGCACGTCCTCCGTGGAGGGCGAGGTAAACACATTGCCCACCACGGTCGCGTCCATGAAGCCGTCGCCCACGATGCCGCAGAACGCCGGGTAGTGGCCGGAGCCGCCGCCGTTGATGACGGCGATCTTTCCCTCGGGCATCTTGGTCGCGCGCGCGACGCCGCCGGACACCTGCACGACGTAGTCGGGGTAGGCGGCCACGTAACCGGCGAGCATGTCTTCCCTGAAGGTCTTCGGATCGTTGTACAGCACGATACGCACTCTCCTCTCATACAAAGAAGGGAGGCGGGGCCATGCACCCGCCTCCACCAATAAAGCCCAGCTACACCTAGGCGGCCAGGTAGTTCTTGAGTCCGAGCAGCATGTAGTAGCCGGCGAGCGCGCCCTGGTCGGCGACGCCCTTGGCCTTAGCCGCGTGCACGGCCGCCTTGCCGAAGCGCGGCACCATGTCCTTGGTGGCCTCGACGCCCTCGGCCGCGCCCTCGACGGCGGCGCTAATGACGTCGGCGAAGCTCGCCTCGGGGTCCGCCTCGACGGCGGCCGCGGCCTTCTTTGCACCGGCGTCGACGGAGTCCAGGATGGTGCGGTCGCCCAGGTTGCACTTGCCGCGCTTCTGGATGCCCTCGGCGAAGGCGGTCACGTACGTGGCCATGTCGGCGGGCACGAGCTCGGTCTTGCCCTTGAGCGCCTTGCCCGCGGCCATGATGCCCGAGCTCATCAGCGTGCCCATGGTCGAGGGCACCTCGTTCTGCATCTTCATCGCGGCCTTCATGAGCTGCTTGCCGATCTCGCCCTCGGCGGCCGTCTCGCGCAGGAAGCCCGGCAGCGCGCCGTAGCCCTTGCTCATGGTGAGGCCCAGGTCGCCGTCGCCCATGGCGGCGTCCATGGCGCAGAGCTCGTCTTTCTTCTCGGCGAAGACCTTGGCGACCTCCTCGAACATCTCGGGGATCTGGTCGATGGTCAGCTTGTCCATAGCATTGCCTCCCTTGATTTAGCGCTGGCAGATGAACGGGGTGTTCACCGGGTAGTCGAAGTAGCCCTTGAGCTCGTCATCGACCTTGCAGACCGAGATCGAAGCGCCGGCCATCTCCATGGAGGTGGCGAACTCGCCGGTCCAGGAGCGGTAGACCTTGATGCCCTTGGCCGCGAGCTGCTCGCGGACGGAGTTGTTAAGGATGTAGAGTTCCTCGATGGACGTGGCGCCCAGGCCGTTGATAAGAAGCGCCACCTCCTCGCCCTCGGCAACCGGCATGTCCTTCAGAATCTCGTCGACGGCCTCGGCGGCGAGCTCGTCGGCGGTCTTGACCGGGCCGTTCCAGACGCCGGGCTCACCGTGGATGCCCATGCCAAAGGCCATCTCGTCCTCGCCGAGCTCGAAGTTGGAGTGGCCGACCTCGGGGACGACGCAAGGCGTCAGCGCGAAGCCGACGGTGCGGACGTTCTCGCCGGCCTTCTTGGCGGCGGCCACCACCTCGTCGAGGGTGCCCATCTGGTCGGCCTTGGCGCCGGCGGCCTTATACATGAAGTAGATGCCGGCCACGCCGCGGCGAGCCTCGACGTTGGCGTTGGAGAGAACGTCATCGGCGCCGACGAGCGACTGGGCCTCTATGTCGTCCATGTCGAGCAGCTCGGTCGCCATGTCGAAGTTCATGATGTCGCCGGTGTAGTTGCCGTAGAGGAACAGCACGCCCGCGCCGGCCTCGACCTCCTTGGCAATGTTGTAGATCTGCTCGGCGGACGGGGACTGGAAGACGCCGCCGACGCCGCAGCCGTCGAGCAGGCCCTCGCCGACGTAGCCGAGGAAGAGGGGCAGGTGACCGGTGCCGCCGCCGGTGATGATGGCGACCTTGCCGTCCTTCTTCTGGGCGGTGCAGTAGCAGCGCAGGTCGTCCGCGGCAGGCTTGACCTGCTCGGGGAAGGAGGCGTAGATGCCCTTGAGCATCTCGTCGGTGTAGGCCTCGGGGGCGTTGATGATCTTCTTCATTGGCGTGCCTTTCTTAGAGGAGGTAGACGATCCAATTGGTCACCACGGCGATGAAGAGGAACGGGACCTCCATATAGAGGAACGGGATCTTCTCTTCTTCGTCGCGATAGCTTGTTGTCGAAATAAAGCCCAGGTAGAACGCGGTAGCGATGCAGAGGCACTGCATGTCGAGGTTCGGCGAGCGGAACGTCCAGATGCCGACCATGAACACCGCGAAGAACGCGAACGCCACGATGAGCGACCACTTCTGGTCGATGTGGAGCTGCTGCGTGTAGTAGAAGACCGCGCGGCCGTCCGTGCGCCCGTAGCGGCGCTTGGCCTCGATGAACGCGCGGACCAGGTACATGGTAAGAAGACACAGGAAGTAGACCGCGCCGATGAGCACCATCGAGAGCATGTCGTCGGTCCGCTCAAAGAGCGAGAAGGACGCGATGAGCCAGATGGCGATCATTGCCACGGCGTAGAGCGCCGTGGCCACGCGGGCGGCGGGAGAGATCGGGTCGGGGCGCTTCTTCTCGGACACCTTGGGCAAGCCGTTGCCGCGGGCGTTGCGCGAGCGGTTGCCGCCGCGGGCCCCGGCGCCGGAACGCGACCCCGCTGCCGAGGCGCCGGACCCTCCACGCTTCTTTGTTTTCTTCTTTGACATGGCTTCTCACCTGCAACGCATTTAATACGCGCGACCGCGCCGGGCCGCTTCCCTACGAAAAAAGGCGGGTACGCAGAACGACTCATCGCCCGGCGCCCCGCCTTATGCCGCGCCTTGGATTAGGCGTTCGGGAACTTGATCTCCTTCGGGTACTCCCACTTCTGGAGCTCCTCGACCGGGAAGGAGTAGGGCTCCTGGCCGCCGTTGGCGGTCAGCGCGTGGTGGTACAGCTCGGAGAGCTCCTCGATGTAGCAGACCTTGAGGTAGGCCTCCTCGATGTTGCTCTCGTCGACGGCGACGGCGCCGTGGCCCTGGAGCAGGAAGACGTCGGCTTCCTGGCACGGCTCGACGACGGACTCGGCGAGGGCCGGGGTGCCGGGGCGGCCGTAGGGCGCGACGGGGATGCGCGCCTTGGAGCAGTTGAGGTTCGCGATCTCGTACACAACGGCAGGCACCGGCTTGTTGAGCACGGCGAAGACGGTCGCGTACATCGAGTGCGTGTGGGCGACGGCCATGACGTCGGGACGGGTCTTGTAGATCATGAGGTGCATGAGCGACTCGGAGGTCGGACGCATACCGGTCTGGTTCTCGATGACGTTGGCGTCGAGGTCCATGACGATCATGTCGGGGACGACGAGGTCCTCGCGGTCAACGCTCGTCGGGGTGATGACGACGTAGCCGGTCTCGGCGTCGCGGGCCGAAAAGTTGCCGGACTTGTGCTTGCACATGCCGTCGCGCTGGGCCTGCTTGGCGATGTTCATGACCCTGAGCTTAAGATCCTCGAGCATTTCTTGTCTCCAGTCTTTAGGTGGTAAGGAGGGGTAAGGCCCCGGGCGTCGGGCGCTGGCACGGACGGCGCCCGGGGAAGGAACGGGAATGGGCGATTACTCGGAATCGGCCTCAGAAGCAGCGGCGACGCGAGCGGCGCGCTCCTTCTTCATGTCGATCTGGGTGTAGACGAAGCCGGCGACCCAGATGACGAGGACGATCAGACCGGTGAAGTTGCCGTTCATGAAGTCCAGGAAGGTGGCGGCGGCGTAGGTCCAGACCGGGCCGTCGATCGAGGAGTTGGAGATCATCTGGCCGCTCTCGAGGGCCACGGCGCCGGTGGAGTTGGCAAGGGCGGTGACGTAGGGAGCGAACGCGGTGCCGACGTACAGGAAGATGGGCACGCAGATGGTGGTCAGGATGAGCATGCGGGGCAGGTTGCCGCGGGTGACGAGGAAGGCGGGAACCGCGATGGCGATGTTCACGATGCCGGCGAACGGGAGGATCTGGTTGCCGGGGAGGATGAACGAGCAGAGGACGGTGACGGGGATGGCCCAGATCACGGCGATCCAGATCTCGTTGCAGCCGCCGAGGAACGGCCAGTCGAGGCCGACGACCAGGGACTTGCCCTCGAACTTCTTGTTCATGTAGTCGGAGACGGCCTCAGAGATCGGGGACAGGGACTCCATGAAGTACTTGGAGATGACGGGGAAGAGCACGAGGCACATGGCGCACTGAACGCCGGTGGAGAGGATCGACGGGACGTCGTAGCCGCCGATGACGCCGAAGAGGCAGCCGAGGATGAAGCCCAGGACGTGGTTCTCGGCGAAGATGCCGACCTTCTCCTTAAGGGCCTCGGCGTCCATCTTGGTGTTGAGGGCCGGGATCTTGCGGAGGAGCTTGTCGATCGGGTACATGATGGCGGTCAGGAAGACCATCTTGTGGGTGCAGGTGACGCCGGGGATGCCGGAGAGCTCGGTGATCTCCTCCTTGTAGGAGTCGGCGATGATGAGCTCGACGACGATCTGGACGGCGGCCACGACGAAGGCGATCAGGACGTTGCCGGTGATGCCCACGACGCCGATGGCGGTGAAGATCTTGCCCCAGACGTTCCACAGGTCGGCGTTGAAGACCTCGGTCTTGTTGGCGACGATCATGATGATGTTGATGACGATCATCAGCGGGAACATGAGGACGGCGAAGGGCCACGACCAGGAGATGGCGGACATGGTGGTCCAGCCGCCGTCAAGAATCGGCAGGTCGATGCCCACGTTGTTGAGCATAGCCTCGCCGACGGGCTGCATGATGCCGGACATGTAGCTGGTGAGCATGGACATGCCGGTGAACGCGACGCCCAGGAGCAGGCCGGAGCTGAAGGCGTCCTTGAACTTCATGCCGACCACGAGGCCCATGATGATCATGATCACGGGCACGAACACGGCGGCGCCGACGCTGTTGAGGAACGTTTGAATCAATGCGGTTGCTTGCTCAAGCATAAGAGCGCACCTCTTTCCTTCTCGATCTTTCCTTGTAAATGTGCTTGACGCTGCCTGATCGCCGGGTCACGGCGCGCACGGCCGGAGCGCCTCGGCCGCGCGTAAAAGGACTCTCCCTACCCCTTAAAGTCCTTGATCGCCTTGACGAGCTTGTCGTACTCCTGCTTCTGGCCGGCGCCGGTGAGGAACGCGATGCCGTTGATGACGGGGATGTCGTATTCCTTCTTCTCGCGGATGATGGTGATGTAGGCCGCGGCGCCCTTGAGGTGACGGTCGACGGACTTGAGGTCGACGGCCTCGACCTCGGCGTTGATCTTGTCGGCCTTGAGCATGCGGTTGACCTTGGACGCGACCGTCTGGGACGTGGCGACGCCGGATCCACAAGCGACGATTACCTTGACTGCCATTTTGTGTACCTCCTGTTTGGTTGCTGTACCTGCTGTTTGTTGTTGCGGCTGCCGCTGGTTGCGGCCGTCATTCGTTTGAGGCGCTGCGCGCTAGTCGTGCCACCACTCCATGTCCATGACCACGTCGAAGAACTCGTCCTCGGTGGGGGCAGCAAAGAGCTTCTCGACCCAGTCGCCGCGCTGGAAGTTGTGCATGAGGATCTGGAGAAGCTCGATGTGGGCGCCCGGCTCGTTGAATCCGAGCATGAACGCGAGCTTGACCTGCAGCTTGTTGTCCGGGTCGGACATGTCGCCCCAGGCGATGGTGTTCTGGAGACGCACCGGCGCGATGAAGGGCTTGACGATGACGCTGCCCTCGGTGTGGGGGATCGCGATGGGGTACGGCTCCGTGGGGAGCGCCGTGGGGTAGGTGTTCTCGCGCTCGGTGATCGAGCCGATGTAGTCGGCCGTCACGTAGCCGAGCTCCTCGAAGCGCGGGCCCATGATCTCGAACAGGTCGGTGGGCGACTCGATCGACACGTCGATGCGAGTGAGCTCGCGCATAATCACTTCTTTTCCGAGCATTTTTCCTCCCTTTCCTTGTAGTGGTTTATTCGGACATTTATGCCTGGCAACAAGGACGCGCCGGCGCCGGCCTTGTTGCCGCCTTCGCTGAACTGATGTCATTGTTGTTTTTGTGAACGCGCCGAACCAGCCAAAGTTGCTTCACGCTAGGTGAAGCATTCTTAATCAGCCGAAACAGCTTCACGCAAGGTGAAGAAGGTTGCTCTAACGTAACAGGCTCATTACGCCGCAGGTAGACCGCTTAGCGACAAAAAGAGCCCGCTCGGGGTGAGCGGGCTTCTTGCCAATCGGCGAACGGTCTGTTGTGGAGCCGTTAGCTAACTACTTGATATTCGTAATTCTCGATTGCGACCGCGGCCTCCTCCGGGGTGCGAGCGGCCCTTAAAGCGTCGGCGAACGGTAGGTCGGGCTTCGTCAGCATACTAAGAAGGTTAAAGAACGCCTTGAGGTGCGTCTTGTGGTCGACGGCCGAGAGCGTGCAGACGAACTCGATGGGGTCGAGCTCGTCGGCGCCGAAGGGCACCGGCTCCTTGAGGCGAATGAGGTTCATCCCCACCTTGAGCGCGCCCTTGTCCGGCGCCTCGTGCGGGATGGCGAAGTGGGGCGTGAGCACGATGTAGGTGCCGTACTCCTCGACCTTGCGGATCATGGCGTCGATGTAGCGCTCCTCCACGTAGCCGCCGTCGACGAGCGGGGCGGCCGACTTGGCCACGGCGTCCTTCCAGTCGGAGCACTCCACGTCGAGCTGGATGTGGCTCGCCGGGAGCAGCTGGCTGAGCTGCGGGGTGACGATTTCCTCCTCCATGTGCTGGGCCTCGTGGAAGTAGCGGCGGACCTCGGTGCGGACCTGGCGGATCACGTTGCCGCCGCCGTCGGGCAGGGCCCGCACGATGATGGGCTCGATGCGGTCAAGAAGCCCCTGGGCGCCGACCTCGTCCAACGGGTCCGCCTGGGTGCCGGCGTGGCGCGTCTCCTCGATGACCTCGCGGATACGTGCGTAGTCGCGGTCCGTGAACGGCAGGGTCGCCGTCACGCAGGGCATCGAGCACTCCGAAAGCGGGACCGTCGAGACGACGAGGTCGGCCTGGAATACCTCGAGGTAGGGCACCTTGTGGGCCGGGATAACCTGCACCACGCGGATGTCGAAGCGCCCGCGGAGTTCCTCGGCCACCAACTGAGAAGTGCCCGCGCCCTCATCGCACACCACGATGGCGCGCAGGCGACGCTCGGTGTTCTTGTGGCGCTCGAGTGCGGCGCAGATGTGCAGCGCGACGTAGATGGTCTCGACCTCCGAGACCGGACGGTGGCTGTACTGCTCAAGGACGTAGAGGTTCTCCTTGACGGCGTCGAGGACGTCCTGCTGGTCGGTGACGACCTCGCGCAGGCTCGGGTTGACCGGGAAGCGCGCCGCGGTCGCGGAGAACATCGACTCCAGGTGGTTGGAGAGAAACTCGAAGAGCCGGTAGTCGCCGTTGAGGTCCACGCCGAGGGCGTGCGAGACATTGCCCACGAACTTGCGCGTGACCGACTGGATGCGCACGTCCTCGATGGTAAAGACTGAGTCGCTTCGGTATCCCACCGACTCGAGAACGAGGGCCAGGTGAATGACCTCGCCCTCCCCCATCTCGACGCCGCAGTACTGCGAGAGGAGACACAGCACGTCGGAGGCATAGCGGTACTCGTCGGAGTTGCGGTTGATAAGGCCGGCCTCCTCAGGGCGCGGACCGAGGATCCGCATGCCCGCGCGGCAGCGGCCGAGGGCGATGCAGAGGTAGCCGTTGACGGAGCGGAAAGCTCGGTCGTCCATAACCGCGCGGTGCTGATCGTTCTGCTCGTTCAGAATCTTTCCGACCGTCGAGGAGTCCTCCTGCATGGCCTTGTGCTCAGCAGAGGCCATCCACTGCTCGGCGAGCGTGGGGCGGTCGAGCAGGAACGAGAGCAGGAAGCTGCGACGCTCGATCTCGTCGCCGCGGGCAATGAGGCCGCGGTTCGGGCGGCTCTCGACCTCGAGGCCGGCGACCCGCACGATTTCCTTGATGTCGTCCAGGTCGTTGAGGATGGTCGCGCGGCTCACCGAGAAACGCTCGGCGATGTCCGCGAGCGTGATGTAGCCGGACGACTCGGCGAGGATGGCCGCGGCAAGCGTCTTGCGCTCCTCCGAGGACATTTTGTAGGAATAAAAGCCCTGCAGCGGGAGTGACGTGAGCACCCGCATAAAGTCCGGGGCAACGAGGATACCTCCGCCCGGCCCGTATTCGAGCGGGGTGAGGCCCTTCTCGACCAGATAGCGGTTCAGAGACTTGACGTCGTTGCGGATGGTGCGCTGGGAGACGTCGTGCTCGGCCGCGAGTCCCTCGAGGGTACAGGCGTGATCGGCACGGGCAAGCTCCTGCGCGATGGATACGGTTCGCTCGTTCATCGCGCGCCACCGTCCATAAAGCGCGGCAGGCGACCCTCAGACGCGGCAGCGGCAATGTCGAGAAGCGCGTCGTCCACGGCGGCGTCGTCGCAGGCGCCGATGTGCCAGCGGGAGCGGGAGGCGATGAGCTCGGTCGCGTTGGCGACGGCCACCGAGTTCTCGACGGCGTCGATCATGGCGAGGTCGTTCTCCGAGTCGCCAAAAGCGACGTACTCGTCCGGCGCGAGGCCGAGGGCGTCGGCGAGGACGCGGACGCCGCAGCCCTTATCCCAGCCAATCGGGATGATGTCGATGACGGCCGCTTTCTGGTTCGGTGAAACAAAGCGCAGCTCAGGCACCTCGCGGCGCAGGAGTTCCATAAGGGCGGGGCGATCGGCGTCCGCGCAGGTGGTCTGCACGTTGGCCTTCACGTAGCCGGGCTCGCCGTCCGCCGTCGTGTAGTCGGTCGGGAAGTCGGTGATGGAGGGGAGAATCTGGGTGATGGATCCCCAGGTCGGGGGCGGATCCTGACGCAGGCGCTCGGCCTCGGCCGTGATGTAGGCGATCTTGCCGAGCTCCCACGGGTCGTAGAGGCAGACCGCGCCGCCGCCGAACTCGTCGAGCACCTGCTGTGCGTGGGTCAGAGCGGACGCGGGGATGACGACCTCGCGCACCACCTCGCCGTCAACGCGCACAACCTGGCCGTTCGCAAACGCGCCCGTGGCGTAGCAGGCCTCGTCATTACTGAACATCCAAGACATATCCGCAGGTAGGCGACCTGTTACGGGACCGAACCGCAAACCAGCGTCGAGCATGGCGTGAATCGCCGCACGCGACGCCTCACTGGCGCAAGGCTCGCCAAAAGGTATGAGCGTGTCGTCCAAATCCGTAAGCGCGAGCTTAATCACAAGGTCCTCCTGGGGTTCCGGGCGCTCTGGTCACCGCGAAGCGCTATTACGCAAGACAATAACGCGAGCCGCAAGCGTCGGCGCGCTGTTTTCGGCGGGTCGCAGGCGCTCTCCGTGTAGCGTGCCCGACTTATCCCACTTTAAAATTGGATTCCGCGAGTATCGGGGCAAAAGCAGACCCCCGCCAACTGGGCAAATGCAGTCGGCGAGAGCTCGTCTACTCGGCAAACTCAATTTTAAAGTGGGATAAGTCGGCCATGGCGTCGAATCGCACCCAAGATGCCCGGTTTCGGGCAACTCGGCGCGCCTCGCAAGCAAAATCTAGCTCGCAGCGGCCTTGAGCTCGTCTATGGTTCCGTTCCAAATCACAGAGCTCGGCAGGAACTTGGAGTAATTGCAGGGGTCGCAGTACCACTTGGGGTTGTAGGACTCGGAGTGCATAGGTTTGCCGCAGCGCGGACACGGATAGTACTCGACGTGATAGTCCTTGTTGTCGTAGACACCGACCTGCGTAAAGAAGCTGGTGTAGATCCACACCATTTTGTGAGTGGAATCAGCCGAGGAAAGGCCGCCTGCAACTTCCGCCAGCTGTACGTCCGCCACCTCGGCTTTGGGGCCGGCGACCTGCTCGTTGTTCTGCGCGCGGGTCTCGGCCCACGTGGCCGGCAGGCGCGAAAGCCGCGCGACGGAACAGGCTTAACCGACGGCGTCGGAGATGAGCTGCTCGCGCGACTTAGTCCAAACCTCGGCAACCGGGAAGAACTCCTTGTTGTCGCAGCAATCGCAAATCCACCGGGGGTTCCAATCCTGCGTATACATCGGCGTGTGACACTTCGAACAGGGGTAATAGGTCATGACCTTGGTGAGCTCGTTGTAATAGCCGCAGAAACTGTAGGTCGTGCACATGATCTTCTTCTTGACGTCCTTAATTTCACCAGCGCCGCCGGCGACCTCGTTCAGCTCGTTGTCGTTCAGGGGGTTCACGCCGTTCGTGTTCAGGGCCTTGTCGTCGAGGTTCTGGGTGTTCTGCTCGTTCATAGTGGTCTCCAATCTGGTTGGCTCGCCTTCGTTGAAATCATTATTTACGGGCAAACGCATCAGAAGCGCACCAAGGAACCGCGTCGGAACCAGGGTCGGCTTCGCGCACTAGAGCCACTCGAAACCGAGCACTTCGTCGCGCAAAAGGGCCTCCGCCTTGCGCTCGGCGTCGCTTTTTGACCGGATTTTGCGGCCGAGTTTGCTCGCGACAATTCGGACAACAGCATCGAACTGCCGCTTGGAGCTCAGCTGGTCGTACGTCACCGGGATGACGTCAACGCCCATGAGGTCGAGGGCCGTTTCGCGCGTGAAGTCGGAAAGCTGGCTGTCTCGCGCGGAATGCCAGGTCTTGCTGTGGCACTCGAGGTCAAGCCCCTCGTCCCAATACAGGTCGCAATAACAGCAGTCCCTCTGTGCGATGAGAGCGGCATCGGGCGTGAATCCGACGCGCTTGTTATGCTCGAAGCCGCCAAGGCCGGCGCCGCCGCAGCGAATCGGAAGACCAAGGAGTATGCCGACCTGGGCCTCAAACGGAGACGCCGCCTCCGCGACAACATACTTTGCTGCGCGCGCAAGGCGCTCGCGGCCACGCGCGGAATCAGTTGTTTCGGCAAGCCGCTGCAGGTCGGAAGGCGTCGTCAACGGATCGTGAGACCACAGGTCGGTGAGCTTGCCGTTTGAGTCGAGGCACGGCGCCCAGCCGCCGATGCTCGGCAAACGCTTCTGGTCGCAAAGCCGCTGGATAATCCCCGCCATCGGCTCGGGGACGTGAAACACGGAGAAGCTGCCGCACAGCTCCGTAGCGAGGACCAACGTGTGCGCAAAGCTGCTGCGGGAGGCGACCTGTTGCAAGGTAAACTCAGGCGACGTAACGCCCAGCACATCGGTGGCCTGGCGCACCGCGCCCGTCGGCAGCGCCGATCTCCAAAGGCGAGGCTTCACAAGCTGCGACTCGCGGACCTCACCTTTTTGGGTGCTCAGCACGTCGAACGGTCCGTCGCCACAGAGAGCCAGCAGCGGAACGGCGTCGAAAAGCGTTCGATACAGCTCGCCGGCCCGTCCGCAATGCTTCTTCTTGAATTTCTCTTGGGCGGCGACGTATGCAGCCGAGAGCCGATCGATATCCCGGTCCGTTAGCTTGCCGGCCAAGCGAGCATCGGCCTCTGGCGCGACCGCCAAAAGCTGAACCACAGGCGGAATCCGCCAGTAATGAAGGGCCGTTATGTCGCAAATCGTGATGTCCATGGGGCGACTCTAGCAGATGGCCGAGATATCCCACTTTAAAACTCACTTTGCCGAGTAGCCAACCGGATAAGCGTTACGTTTGCCCAGGTAAACGGCTTATCTAAACGCAGGCTACTCGGTAAAGTCAATTTTAAAATGGGATATCTCGGGCATACCTGGTCCGCAGGCCGCGAACAGCCCAAAACAGCACGAAATAGCGCCCCGACGGCCGTGTTTTGGCCGCCGGGGCGCCTGCAAGCGCGCTTGCAACGAGACGCGAAACTAGTTGACGCCCTCGCACGTGGGCTGGATGGCCTTCATCGCGTCGATGACGCTGGCAAAGAGCTCGTCGAGCTCCATGCCCATGAGCTCGGCACCCTTGCGGATGACGTCGCGGTTGCAGCCGGCGGCGAACTTCTTGTCCTTGAACTTCTTCTTGAGGCTCTTGACCTCGAAGTCCATGACGGACTTGGACGGACGCATGAGGCAAGCCGCCTGAATCAGGCCGGAGAGCTCGTCGCAGGCAAAGAGCACGCACTCCATCTTTGCGGTCGGGGTCGGCAGGTCAGGGTTGTTGTCCGAGTTGTGGGTCTGGATGGCGCGCGCGAGCTCGGGCTTGGCGCCGGCCTCGGCCAGGATCTCGCCGGCCTTGACGGTGTGGTTGACCTCGTCCTGGAACTTCTCCCAGTCAAGGTCGTGAAGCAGGCCGACCTGGCCCCAGAACTCGACGTTCGTGGGATCGAACTTCTCGGCGTAGTAACGCATGAGGCCCTCGAGGGTCTGGGCGTGCGCGATGTGGAACGGGTCCTCGTTGTACTGCTTGAGCAGGTCAAATGCGGCGTCGCGCGTAAGGCCGGTCTCGAGCGCGGGGGCCTCGGCGGAGCGACTCGCGGCGGCCTCGTTGGCGGCGCCGTTCTCGGCATCGTCGGCCAGGGCGTCGACGGACGCGGCGGCGTTGTCGGTCGTCTCGGGCAGCTGGCTCGCGATATCGGCGCGGGTGATGGCCTCGCGCTTCATGGCCGGGAAGAGCAGCACGTCGCGGATGGCGGGAGCGTCGCAGAAGAGCATGACCATGCGGTCGATGCCATAGCCGATGCCGCCCGCGGGAGGCATGCCGTACTCAAGGGCGCGCACGTAGTCGTAGTCGTAGCCCATGGCCTCGTCATCGCCAAGGCCCTTGGCCGCAACCTGCTCGGCGAAGCGGCCGGCCTGGTCAACGGGGTCGTTGAGCTCGGAGAAGGCGTTGGCGTACTCGTGGCCGCAGATGACCAGCTCGAAGCGGTCGGTCAGGCGCGGGTCATCGTCCTTGCGCTTGGAAAGCGGGCTGACCTCCTCGGGGTAATCGCAGACGAAGGTCGGGTTGACCAGCGTTGCCTCGCCCAGCTCGTCGTAGATCTCGAAGAGGAGCTTGCCCGCGCCCCAGCTGTCCTGGGTCTCGATGCCGCGGGCCTCGCAGAGCTCGCGCAGGTGCTCAACGGGGGTGTCCATGTCCACTTGCTCGCCGATGACCTCGGAGGCGATCTCGGACAGCGGGCGGCTCGCCCAGGTGCCGGACATATCGACGGTCTGGCCCTGGTAGGTGATGACCTCGTGGCCCTCCTCGCAGCCGCAGACCTCGCGCGCGATGGTCTTGAACAGGCCCTGCGTGAGCTCCTTCATGCCATTGAGGTCGGAGTAGGCGCAGTAGGCCTCCATCGTGGTGAACTCGGGGTTGTGGGTGAGGTCCATGCCCTCGTTGCGGAACTGGCGCCCAATCTCGAAGACGCGCTCGAGGCCGCCCACGATGCAGCGCTTGAGCGGCAGCTCGGTGGCGATGCGCAGGTAGAAGTCGCGGTCAAGGGCGTTGAAGTGGGTCACGAAGGGCTTGGCGTTGGCGCCACCGAGAATGGCGTGCATCATGGGGGTCTCGACCTCCATGTAGCCGTCGGCCTCCATGTAGCGGCGGATCAAGCTGATGATCTGGCTGCGCTTGCGGAAGGTGTCGCGGACGTCGGCGTTCATGATGAGGTCGACGTAGCGCTGGCGGTAACGAACCTCGCGGTCGGTGAGGCCGTGGAACTTCTCGGGCAGCGGGCGCAGGGACTTGGAGAGCATCTCCAGGTGGGTCGGGGCGATGGAAAGCTGGCCGCGCTTGGTGCGGATCACGTGGCCGGTCGCGCCGATGATGTCGCCCAGGTCAAAGCTGGAAAGAAGCGCCCAGTCATCCTCGGGCAGGTTGTTGACCTGGCAGAAGAGCTGGATGGAGCCCGTGCAGTCCTCGAGCACGATGAAGGCGATCTTGCCCTGCTTGCGGAAGGCGCGGATGCGGCCGGTGAGCGAGTAGACGTCCTCGGTCACGTCGCCGTCGGCGAGCTCGGCGTAGCGCTCCTCGAGCTCGGCGGCGTGCGCGGTCACGGTCGCGCGGATGGGGTACGGGTTCACGCCGGCGTCGATAAGGGCCTGGCGGCGGAGGCGGCGCTGGGCGCGCTCGTCGTTGGTAGCGGGGGCTGCGTTCTGGTCTGCCATGGCTGGTCTTGTTCCTTTCGGGCGGTCGCTTTCCGGCGGTCGCGCCCCTCGGCTCTGCGGTTATGCGCCCCGGCCACGTTCGGGCCGGTCGTCTGGCGAGATATTCAAACTTAGAAGTATAGCAGCGGCGAGCTCTCGGTGCGCCCGCCCGAAAGCATGCGGCAAGAAGGCCATAAGGCCGCTGGATATAGGACGGCAAACAACTGCAGCCCACCGCCGCAGGGCAGTTAAGCTCGCAATTCTGGCAAGGCGCAGCCGCTGAGGGCCCCTCTCACGGAGCCCTTGGCCACATTTCCTAGCTACGTTGCATAGAGACAACAGCGGCGGCGAGGAAGAGACCGGCGGCGACCAAAATGCCCGCGACCGGCGCGGCTGCGTCGCCCGTGTTCGGCACCCCGCCGCCGGAACCGGAATTCTCGCTGGCGGCGGCCTTCTTGTCGGAGGAGGAGGCCTCGTCAGAGCCCGGGGCGCCCTGAGGCGTATGGGCATCGGAGCCGTTCGGACCGGGTTTGAGCTCGTCGCCGCCCGTGCGGCGAGCGTCGAACCTGGCCGCACCGCCATAGGCCTCGGCGCCGTCGGCGTCCTGACGATACGCCACGGTTGCGGCCAGTTTATTTTCCGAGTCTCGCTCGGATACCGTGACGGTGGCGATGACCTCGGGAGCTTTGGTCCAACCGGGGCCCTCGTCACTCGTCTGGCGGATTCGGTACGTGTAGGTCTTGCCCTCGTTGGCGTCGGTGAGATGGGCCGCTCGGAAGCTCGCCGCACCGTCCGCGTCGGTGGCCACGTCCTCGAGTTCGGGCGCAGAGCCGGCATTCTCCCCCTCGGCTGTGGCAGAGAACGTGAACGTCGCGCCCTCGGAGGGCTTCTCGCCGTTGAGCGTCTTTACAAGGGCGAGCTGGAACTCTCCCGCGGCCTGCTCGTAGGTGTTGCGGAACAAGGCGGCGGTGCTCTCCGCGTTTGGCCGGCTGTAGGTAACCTGCGGGGCCTGGAGGCTCCCGTCCTCGTTCATGCCCACGAACACGATAGCGATGACGTCTTCGGGCACGGTCCAGCCGTATCCGAGCGCCTTGGCGCTCTCGTGGACAAGGTAGGTGCGGATGCCCGGCGTGGCATAGGTGAGCTCGGGAATCCCGGAGAACGACTTGGTCTCGCCGGCCGCAAGATCGATGGTTCCGAGCTTCCAACCGGTGACATGGACGCCGCTCAGGTCATGGAGCTCAAACGTGAAGGCTTGGTCGGCGAGCGCAGGTGGGGCGCCCTCCACTTCGTTGTCCACGGAGATGGTCGCCGTGACCTCATGGGCCCGCGTGGCGTCCGGAGCCTCGGCTAGGGCCGCGCCCGGAGCAAGAAGCAGCGCAACCACGGTCATTGCCAGGAAGCAGGCGGGCAATACGGCCCGCCCCATGGCGAATCGATTAAGGATGTGCCGGTAAAACCTTGTGTCCGCCATGAGATTCTCCTTGTTGTGGGGGCCCGGGAGCACGCCGGCGACCCGGCGCGCTGTTCGCATCTACATGTTAGGCGCCGGCAAGGCGTTAATCTCCCGAAAGCGGGGCTTTCCAATTCTCGAGGAGCGACGGCGGATAGGTTCCCGCCACCTCGAAGCCGGGACCCCGCTTGGGCCGCAAGCACGCGAAGTCCGATCACGGCCGGGGCCGGACGCAACGTAAACACAAAGAAGCGCCCTGGTCAGGGCCGTGAGCCGTGACCAGGGCGCTGCATGAATGCATTGCCGGGACTTCTCGCCAAAGGGGCCGCCCCGACGAAGGAGCCTAACGGGTAATCCCCGTGATGGTGTAGGTGCGGGACTTTCCGGAGGGAGCGACGACCTCGACCTCATCGCCCTTCTTGTGGCCGATGAGGGCCGCGCCGACCGGGGACTCGTTCGAGATCTTGTGCTCGAGGGAGTTGGTCTCGGTGGTGCCCACGATGGTGAAGGCGGTCTTCTTGCCCGACGCGTCCTCAAGCTCGACCGTGGTGCCGATGGAGACGGAAAGGTCGACGGAAGAGCCGGCCGCGACCACCTTGGCATTGGCGAGAATCTGGCGAATCTCGTTGATGCGGGACTCGTTGTGGGACTGCTCCTCCTTGGCGGCGTCGTACTCCGAGTTCTCGGAGAGGTCGCCGAAGCCGCGGGCCTCCTTGATGCGCTCGACGATCTCGTCGTGCTTCTCGCCCTCACGGTACGCGAGCTCGTCGACGAGCTTCTTGCGGCCCTCGGGGGTCAGGACAATGTTCTTAACGTCTGCCATGGTGTGCTCTCTATTCGGTACGTGGTTCTGCGGGCTGGTCGGTGCGAGCGAGGCCTGCTCGGCTTAGAGCTTCTCGCCGCACTTGCTGCAGAAGGCGTTGCCGGCGGGGTTCTTTGCGCCGCAGTGGCCGCAGAACTTCTCGTCGGAGGCGGGCTCATCGGCGTCGGCATCGTCGTCGTCCTCGACAACCTCGACGGCGTCGTCGTCAGAGGCGGCGGACTTGGACTCGGCGGGCTCGTCGCCCTCCATGCCCTCGCGAACGTTCTTGACGGTCTTGCCGAGGGCGGAGCCGATCTTCGGGAGGTTCTTGGGCCCGAAGATGACCAGGACGACGATCAGGATGATGGCGAGCTCAGGGATGCCGAGGCCGAGAATCATAGGTTTCCTCCGTTTGGTTGTAGCGAGGCGCGCGATTGGGTACGCGTTCGTAACGGCTAGTATAACGAACGTTGCGCCCCCGGCAGTGCCGATCGGCGCAAAAACGCAATCTCATATGATATCGCAAGAAGCGCCGCGGGCGCTCGGTTATTCAGGAACGCGGCGGGCTGGGCGCGCGGCGCGGAGACCGGGGGTTGTTTTGGACATGAAGACGTTGTTTATCTGGGCCATCGGCATCACGGCGGCGCTCACGGCGATTGTGGCCGCGCTGCCGTGGCTGCTGCGCCGGCGAGGGGTCGAGATGTGCCGCACGATGTTCGGCCTCACGCTGATCTTCGACGCGGAGAACGCCGACGGCACGCCGATTCGGCTAATCAACGTGAACGGGACCTTCCAATCCGTGAGCTACGTGCCCGAGGACCTGCGCTTCGAGCTCGCGTGCGAGTACCACCGCGAGATGGCGGCGAGGATCGAGGAGGTCGCACGGGCGCGGGAGGGCGCGGGAGAGGGCCCGGCGCGTGTGCTGGTTATGGGCGGCGGGTGCTTCTCGCTGCCCAAGTACCTGGCCGCGCACGTGTCCGCAGCCGTGGTCGACGTGGCGGAGATAGACCCCGAGATGGTGAGAATCGCGCGAGGGCAGTTCTTCCTGGACGAGTGCCTCGAGCGGACCGGCGCCGAGCGCGACGGGCGGATGCGCATCGTGGTGGACGACGCCTGGGCCACGCTGCAAGGGGCCACAGAACCCTACGACGTGATTGTGAACGAGGCCTTCGGCGGCAAGCGCCCGCTTGGGCCGATGGAGACGGCCGAGGGCGCGCGGGTCGTGCGCGAGCACCTGCGCGAAGGCGGCGTCTACCTGGCCGATATCCGCTGCCCGCTCGAGGGGCGACGCGCCGCGCCGCTTCGCGAGGTCGAGGCCGCGTTCGGCCGCGAGTTCGCGAGCTGCGAGGTCGTGCCCGAATGGCCCGACGAGCCCGCAAAGGCCGGCAACAACGTGTTTATCGCCCGCTAGCCCGCGGACCCGCGCATCGGCAGCCGCCCCCCCACACGCCGCTCGTTGGAAACGGGTTATATCGCGCAGGTGGGCACCAGACCTGCGCGAAAGCGGCTGTCCCCCATGGGTTAGCGAGACATGCGACAATTGGGGCGGCATAACCGGCGGTCGGGGGACCGCCCAGAGGAGAGGAACTCGCATGGAGCCTTCGAAGGTCTATTTCTGCGACCTGCACACGCACATGGGCGACGGGCTGCCCAACAAGCTCAAGCGCCTGATTCGCCGCGCTGGCATCGACCAGATCGACTTCCAGAACAAGTACGTGGCCATCAAGATGCACCTCGGCGAGCCGGGCAACCTGAGCTTCCTGCGCCCGAACTACGCGCGCGCCGTCGTTGACGTGGTACGTGAGCTGGGCGGCAAGCCCTTCATCACCGACTGTAACACGCTCTACGTCGGCGGGCGCAAGAACGCGCTCGACCACCTGGATTCCGCCTACGCCAACGGCTTCAACCCGTTCCAGACCGGCTGCCACACCATCATCGCCGACGGGCTCAAGGGCCTCGACGAGGTCGAGGTGCCGGTCGCGGGCGGCGAGTACGTCCAGAACGCAAAGATCGGCCGCGCCCTCATGGACGCAGACATCGTGATCAGCCTAACGCACTTCAAGGGGCACGAGGGCGCGGGCTTCGGCGGCGCCATGAAGAACCTCGGCATGGGCGGCGGCTCTCGCGCGGGCAAGATGGATCAACACTCCGCCGGCAAGCCGAGCGTCAACGCCGATAAGTGCATCGGCTGCCGCCAGTGCGCGAAAATCTGCGCGCACGAGGGCTTCAGCTTCGACGAGGTCCGCGAGATCGAGCTCCCAAGCGGCAAGAAGCGCCAGGTCAACGTGGCCACAATCGACCACGACCGCTGCGTCGGCTGCGGCCGCTGCATCGCCGTGTGCAACCAGGACGCGATCAAGCCGGACTACGACGCCGCGCCCGAAGTGCTCAACTACAAGATCGCCGAGTACACGAAGGCCATCTGCGACGGGCGCCCGAACTTCCACATCAGCCTGGCCATCGATGTCTCGCCCAACTGCGACTGCCACGACGAGAACGACGTGCCCATCGTCGGCGACCTGGGCTTCTTCGCGAGCTTCGACCCTGTGGCCATCGACCAGGCGTGCATCGACGCGGTCCAGGCGGCGCCCGCGATGCCCAACACCGAGTTCACCCACATGCTCGGCAAGCTCGAGGAGGCCGGCGAGCTCGACGAGGAGCACGCGCACGACAAGTTCTACGTCACGCACCCGGACACGAACTGGCAGAGCTGCATCGAGCACGCCGAGAAGATCGGCCTCGGCACCCACGAGTACGAGCTCATCCGCGTGAAATAGGCCTCGCGGCCCTCTCCACGGAACGACGAGGCCGCCCATCGGCACAAACTCTGACTTTTCGCACTTTAAAACTAAGGTCGACAAGTAAAACAAAGGCGCCCGCGCTTGCCAACTGGGCAAACGCGGGCGCCTTTTGCTTGGCTACTTGCCAGCCCCGATTTTAAAGTGCGAAAAGTCAGAGTTTGTGCCGCGGCGACGGGTCCGAGGCCAGTTTCGCGGCCCCGAAAGCCTACTTTTGCTTGGCCGTCACCCAGAACATGGCGACGAAGGGCACGATGGCCACGACGACAAGAAGGACATAGGCCTCACGGGTGCCGGCCATGGTCGCGGCAGCCATGCCATCCGCGGCCACGCCCACCTGCGCCGCGTTCACAATGGCCGAGCTCACCGAAGTGCCGACCGCGCCGGCGAGCTGCTGCAGGGTGTTGATCACCGCGTTGCCATCGGCCTTGGTATCCGCCGGCAAGAAGGACAACGAGGTCGTCATCGAGTTGCCGACCATGAGGCTCTGCCCGAACGCGAAGCAGACGTAAATACAGATGGCGGGCAGCGTGGCCAGGTTGCGGCTCAGCGCGGCGAAGAGCACGGTGCCGATAAACGCGCATGCGGCACCGGCAAGGATCGGGCGACGGGGCCCGAGCCGGTCGAGGATCCGCCCGGAAAGCGGAGCCATCACAGCGCCGACGACGCAGCCGGGCAGCAGGATCGAGCCCGCCTCGGTAGCGCCCGCACCCATCACGAGCTGCGAGTAGTTCGGGATGAGGAACGAAAGCCCGAGCACCACGAACTGCAGGCAGACGATGGCGAGGGCGCCCATGTAGAAGCGCTTCTCAGCAAAAATCGAGAGGTGGATCAGCGGCTCATCGGCGCGGCGCTCGCGGGCTACGAACAGGGCGAGGAACACGACGAACGCCGCAAAGAGGCCGAGGGTGGTCGGGCTCGTCCAGCCGAAGCCGGCGCCGAGGTCCACGGCAAAGACAAGCGCGGCGAAGCTCGCCGCGACGGCAAGCCAACCGAGGACGTCAAACTTCTCGTCGCTCACCTCATGGCTCTGGCGAATCGAGAAGATGCCCAAAAGGAAGCTGACGGCCAGGATCGGCAGCAGCGCGGCAAAGATCATGCGCCAGCCGAAGTTCTCGGCGAGCCAGCCGCCGACCGAAGGACCGACCGCCGGCGCCATGGCCGTGACCAGCGTGCCCACGCCCATCATCGTGCCCATGCACTCGCGCGGCGCCTGCTCGGTAATGATGTTGAACATGAGCGGCAGCGCGATGCCCGTGCCCATGCCCTCGAGCACGCGACCGAGGATAAGCATCGGGAAGCTCTGGGCGGTGAAGCCGCAGACGATGCCGGCGATGTAGAAGACCATAGCGGCCACGAACACGTGCTTGGTGCGGAAGCGGCGGTTGAGGTACGACGAGGTCGGCACCACCGCGGCAAGAACAAGCAGGTAGGCAGTGGTCATCCACTGAACGGTCGACGTTCCGATGTTGAACTCGGCCATAAGCGTCGGGAAGGTAACGTTCATGGCCGTCTCGACGCAGACACCCGAGAAGGACATGATGCCCGCCGCGACGACGGACATGATGAGACGGGCGTCGAGCACGCGCTCGAACGACGCGGGCCTCTCGGCGCTGAGCTGGGATTTTGCTTGCATAAGAACCTCCATTTCTAAGTGCCGGGGGAACTATAGCAAGCTGAAGGAACGAATGTTTTCAGTTTCGGATGGAGAATCGTTCAGGCTTTACGGCGCGGTCGCCGGGCGGCGGGGCAACCCGATGGCCGCGCCCGGCTCTTTCGCAAGACGCAGTCCGTCCCCAAACGAGAGATAACCCGTCCCCAAAACGGGAGATAGCCCGCCTCGCCTCCAAGCGAGACGGCCGCGGTATGATGGCACGGCAGCGAACAACCACCTGCTTGGAGGCCCTGTTGAAGAAAGTCCTGGCCGTCGCCTGGCCGATCATGCTGAGCTACATCCCCGTCGGGCTCGCCTGCGGCGTGCTCGGGTCCAAGTGCGGCGTCGGCCCTCTCCGCGCGCTCGTCCTCAGCCTGACCATAATCTCCGGCGGGGCGCAGTTCATGATCGACAACCTCTGGCTCGCGGGGGTTCCCGCCGCCATGATCGTGGCGAGCGTCGGCGCCATCAGCCTGCGGTTCGCGCTCTACTCGGCCTCGCTCGCGCCGCACCTGCAGACGGCGAAGAGGCGCACCGCGCTCGCCATGGCCCTCACCCTCATCGAGGAAGGCTACGGCGTCACGCTCGGCAAGCTCTGCGAGAACGATCGCGCCTGGACCTTCCGGCACGCGCTTGCGCTCAATGTAGTGACTATCCTGACCTGGGCTTTCTCCGTAATGACCGGAGCCGCCCTCGGCGAGATGGTGGACATCCCGACGGCCGTCGCGGGATTTGCGATGACCTCTCTGTTCGTCTACTTGCTGTGGGACCAGGTCGTGAGCGCCGAGGGCCGCGTCGCGCGCGGGGCCGCCGTGGCAGCGGCCGCGGCCATGGCGGCCGTCGTCGCCTGTAAGCTCGCCGGCGCGTCGACCGTCGCCGTACCGGCGGGGGCCATCGCAGGCGTCGCCGCGGCGCTTCTCGCCAGCCGGGGCGGCGGCGCGGACTCCCCCGTCGATGCCGAGAAGGGCGGTGAGCCCGCGTGAGCGCCATGACGACCCCGGACTTCCTCGCCATCTGGATCCCGACGTTCGCGATCATTCTCGCGTGCCGCGTCTTGCCCATGTTCCTGCTGCGCGGGCGCGAGCTGCCCGCGCGGGTCGTCGAGGGCCTCGGCTATATCCCGCCCGCGGCGTTCGCGGCGCTCGTGGCCAACGACCTCTTCTCGCCGGCCGCCTTCGCCGCGGGGCCCTGGGAGGCGCTTCTCCCCATGATTGCCGCAGCGGTGGTCTTCGTGATCGCCTGGCGCACGCGCTCGATGCTCTGGTGCTGCGTCGCCGGCGTCATCGCCTACGTGCTTCTCTCGCTGATTTAGAGAAGGACCGGGGTTACGGGCGCCGCGCCTCCAACCGGCCCGGCGCCGCCGCTCGCCCACGCAACAGAACCCGCCCCATTCGTACGCCAAGGAGCGCGCTCGATCAGAGGGGTTTCCAACTCAGCCCGCGCGTCCACGCATTGGGGACGGTCGCCTTTGGGCAGCACGTCGGTGATTGTTCCCGACGCGTCCTGTCGCCGGCGCGAGGGCCAGCAAGAGATGGCCAGCCCCCAAACCGCCGTGCGCTTTAATCCGTCGCCAAACAACAGAAAAGGCCACCGGCGTTTCCGCCGGCGGCCTTATAAATTCAATGGTCGGGTTGACTGGATTCGAACCAGCGACCCCCGCGTCCCGAACGCGGTGCTCTACCAAACTGAGCCACAACCCGTTGCAAGGGAAGAGTTTAGCAGACTTCTTCCGGATATCCAACCGTCAATGTGGCAAAACTCCACCAATCTTGCTCGGCCTTCGCGTCGGTCGCCACCGCCCGGGCATCCGCAAGGTCGTCGCAGAGCACAAAAACGCAGCTACCGGAGCCAGAGACGAGCGCCGCGCGCGCCTGAGGGCGAGAAGCCGCCCATGCCTCGGCGGCCGCGCAGCCCGGCTGCAGCGCCTTGGCCGCAGGCGCGAGGTTGTTGTACACGAGCCTGGGAATCGCCGACGCGTCGCCTGCGGCCAGCGCGTCGCACATGGCGGCGTAACCCGCCGGCTCACTCGGCGCGCGGTCGAACTCGGCGTACGCGTCCTTGGCGCTCACGCCCACGCCGTCGGGCTTGATAACCGCGACGGCCATCCTGACCTCGGGGAACGTGCGCTCCAGCACGTCCCCCGCCCCAAGGAGGAGAGACGGGGTCGGGTTGAGGAAGAACGCCACGTCCGCGCCCACCCGGCGCGCGACGCGCACCACGCGCTCATCGAGCGGGTCGACGCCCCAGCGCTCGGCGAGCGCACGCAGCGCGGCGCCGGCGTCGGCCGACGAGCCGCCGAGGCCCGCCTTCTCGGGAATGCGGACTTCGATATCGATGCGCAGGTCGAGCGGCCGCCCAAGCTCCTCAGCAAGCAGCGTCGCGGCCTTCCACACGGTCGTTTTCTCGGGCGTGACCTCGAGCGCCGGCACATGTGCGACCTCGAAGACGTCGGAATCCGAGACCATGACCTTATCGCAGAGGCCGACGGGTACCATCACCGAGTCGACGCGGTGGTAGCCTCGTTCATCGGTCTGGGCATGAATCCCCAGGTGAAGATTGATTTTGCAGGGGGCATACACGATTTGCTGCGTGCCCATGCGCTCACCTCATGCTCCTGGTTCGGGGCCTCTTGCCGTCGGCGGGCGCGACTCGCAAACCGCGACCCGCGCCCGCCGGCAAATCAGAACTACGCGCTTGGCCTACTGCTGCTCAGCAGGGGCGTAGTCAAAGAGCTTCTCGCCGCTCTCCGCGTCAAAAAGCTCGACCATGCCCGTGAGCACGTCCACATACTGGTAAGATTGACGCGCCGTGCGACCGCGGCGTTCCTCGACCTCCACGATGAAGAGGGACGGGTGCACGTTCACGAGCGTACCCGCGCGCTCGACGATGCGAGAACGGCCCATGTTGGCCTTGACCTTGAGGCGCTTGCCCTTCAGGTCGTTCAGGCGCTCGCGGATGTCGTCAACGCGGTTGACGGAGGGAATCTCGTTTTCCATAGCGACCTCCAGCGCCCGGGGCACGTGGCTGAGGGCGCTTATCAAACTAGCTTCTTAGTTACAACATTCACTATTGTACTCGCGCGGGGCGCGTGCTATTCACCCAATCGTGATTTGACATGACAAGACCATGGGAAGAGGCTCCTTATGCCGTTCAGGGAGCGCATGGGGCCGCTCGCGACGCGCGTGAGGCGGACCTGTGCCCTCGGCCAGGCGTTTGCGGCGGGCGTATGGGGCCTCTCGTGACACGCCCGGGACCAGCTCTCGGCTAGCGATCGCCGCCCGGTCACCGCCGTCCGCAAGCCGCTTTTCAGCCGCATGCCCCTTTTCCGGCTCGAACACCCCGGCGTCGCGCCGCCGTCCGCCGCAATCCCCTTCGCCGGGCGTGCTTCTCGGCGCTACACTGGTGCGAGTTGAAAGGAGCTAACTATGAACCAGGAACGGCTCGCCCGCGTGCGCGCGAACCTCCGCGGCCGCGGCCTCACGCAGATGCTGCTCGTGGACCCGCTCTCCATCTGGTGGCTGTGCGGCTACTACACCGAGCCCTACGAGCGGTTTCTTGCCCTGTACGTGCCCGCAGACGAAGCGCGCGGGCCCGTCATGTTCTGCAACCGCCTCTTCCCCGAGGCGGGCGACACGTGCTCCGACGTACGCACCTTCGACGACACCGAAGACCCCATCGCGCTCGTGGCCGAGGTCTGCGACCGCACGGCCGCGCTCGGCGTGGATAAGGAGCTCGCCGCCCGCTGGCTCGTCCCGCTGATGGAGGCCGGCGTCGCGGCCGGCTTTGCCCTCGCGTCCGCCGCCGTCGACGACGCCCGCTCCATCAAGGACGCCCGCGAACAGGAGCTCATGCGCGCCGCGTCGGCGGCCAACGACGCCGCCATGGAGTGGCTCGTCGCCCAGGTCCGTCCCGGCGTGACCGAGCGGCAGATCGCCGACGGGCTTCTTGCCGAGTATCGCCGCCTCGGGGCCTCCGACCACTCGTTCTCCCCCATCGTGAGCTTCGGCGCAAACGGGGCGGACCCGCACCACGGGCCCGACGACACCCCCTTTGAGCTGGGCGATGTCGTCCTGTTTGACGTCGGCTGCAAGAAGGGCTGGTACTGCTCGGACATGACGCGCACCTTCTTTACCGCCGAGCCGACCGAGCACCAGCGCCGTGTGTACGACACGGTCCGCCGCGCCAACGAGGAAGCCGAGAAGGTCGTGCGCCCCGGCATCGAGTTCGCCCAGATCGACCTCACGGCGCGCCGCATCATTGAGGACGCCGGCTGGGGGCCCAACTTCACGCACCGGCTCGGGCACCAGATCGGCCTTGTGGACCACGAGCCCGGCGACGTTTCGGCCACGCACCACGAGGGCGTGCGGCCGGGGCAGTGCTTCTCCATCGAGCCGGGCATCTACCTTCCCGGAGACATCGGCGTTCGCGTCGAGGACCTGCTCATCGTTACCGAGGACGGCTGCGAGGTGCTCAACCGCTATAGCAAGGAGCTCACGGTGCTGGACGTGTAGGTGCGCGGCCGCGACGCGAACGGCAAGATGCGCGCGGCGACCTGCGGCCGGCCTGACTCGGCAAGATGGGCGGGGCGCGCATCTCTCCCCGCACGGCCTTCGCGCCCGGGCACGCACACGTCGTAAATCAATAAAGCGACCCGGCGCCGTGGGGGAGGGGCGCCGGGTCGCCTTATAAAGAAGCGCCTGTTCAGGAGCGCTAATTTCGAGAAATCAGGGCGAAAGGGCCAAGCCAGGGCCCGACCCAGAGCCCGCAGCCGATCGCTACTCGACCGGACAGAGCGAGAGCGCATCCTCGTCGGCCACCACGACGCAGTTGGTGTGGAGCTGCAGGATGGACGCGGGGCAGCTCGGGGCCACCGGGCCGTAGCACATGTCGCGCACGGCCCGAGCCTTCGCCTCACCGCTCGCGACGATGAGGATCATGCGCGCGTACATAATGGTCTGGACACCCATTGTGTAGGCCTGGCGCGGCACGTCCTCGGCCTTCTCGAAGAGGCGCGAGTTGGCCTCGATGGTGCTCTCGGTGAGGTCGACGCAATGGGTTCCGGCGCTGAAGTGGTCGTCCGGCTCGTTGAAGCCGATGTGACCGTTGTTGCCGATGCCCAGGAGCTGCAGGTCGGGATAGCCGGCGGCGGCCACGATGCCGTCGTACTCAGCGCAGGCCGCCTCGGCATCGGGGTTGGAGCCGTCGGGCACGTGCGTCCGGGCGGGATCGATGTTGATGTGGTCAAAGAAGTTGTCGCGCATAAAGAAGTGGTAGCTCTGCGGGTCCTCATGGCTAAGGCCGCGGTACTCGTCGAGGTTGTAGGTGCTGACCTGCGAGAAGTCGACGTCGCCCTTCTCGTACCACTTGATGAGCTGCTTGTACGCGCCGATCGGGGTGCTGCCGGTGGCCAGACCGAGGACGCAGTCCGGCTTGAGGATGACCTGGGCGGAAATGATGTTCGCGGCCTTACGGCTCATGTCCGCGTAGTCCTTGGCGTGGACGATCTTCATGCGTGCCCTTTCTGCTGGACGGCCGCCAGGGCGCGGCCGAAAAACAAAAATGAGTGAAGATCAGCCGCGTCGAGGCCCCTGCCCGTCCTGCGGCTTGCCCTTATTGTGAGGGCAGAAAACACTGTTGACTGGCACTTTTTTGTATAACCACCGGGCTTAGGCGCAACGGGCGCGCCCCGCTGGCGCGCCCCGTAGGTACCTAGAGCTTGGCCGCCAAATCCTGCAGCGCGCGGAAGCGGTGGGAAATCCGGTTCTTCTCGTCCGGGTCGAGCTCGGCCATGGTGCGGTCGGGGGCGTCCGCGGGCCAGAAGAGCGGATCGTAACCGAAGCCATTCTCGCCTCGCAACTCGCGGCCGATGGTACCCGGGCAGTCGCCGTTGCCGACGAGGACCTCGTCGCCGCGGACGAGCACGACGCTCGAATGGAAATGCGCGCCGCGGGCGTCATCGGCCACGTCGGCGAGCTCACGCAGGAGCCTCTCGTTGTTCGCCGCGTCGTTTCCGTGCTCGCCTGCCCAGCGTGCGGAGAAAATGCCCGGCGCGCCGTTGAGCGCGTCCACGCAAAGCCCCGAGTCGTCGGCCACCGCCAGCACGCACCCGGTTTGCTCCTGCGCAGCACGGGCCTTTATCAGCGCGTTCGCCGCGAAGTCCTCGCCGTCCTCCACCGGATCGGGGAAATCGCCGAGCTCGCCCAGCGCCACGAAGCGCACGCCGGGCATCACGCGGGAGAGAATCGCCTCGATCTCGACCACCTTATGTGCGTTGCCCGTGGCAACGACGACCGTGCTCGCATCCACCATGCTCATGTTCATGCCTCCAAACCTGTTTGTTAGCCGTAGGGTCGGCACCCTGCCGAGCCGGCGGCCCCGACAGGGGCCGTTGAAACGCTTTACGTGCCGATTTCGCGAGGGACCCCGCAACCAAAATTCGACTTTGCGGCAAATTTCCGCGCAAAACGCCGCCCCGAGAGTCCGAATCACGGCCCATCTGCTGCGTTTTCCCAGTTGGCCGGCCGCCATGGAGCGCTCGGAACCGGGAATTTGCCGCAAAGTCGAAGTTTGGTTGCACGACGAGAGCTTCGTGGCCGCCACGCGCCCCGCCAGGACCGGCGTCGGGCCATTGCGCCTACTCGCGGAAGCCGGTGACCTCGTTCTGCAGCGCGACCAGACGCTCGATGCCGGCCTGCCCCAGGTCGAGAAGCACGTCGAGCTCCGCGCGAGAGAGCGTCGAGTGCTCGCCCGTGCCCTGCACCTCCACGATCTGGCCCGCGTCCGTGCCCACGAGATTGAGGTCCACGTCGGCATGGCTGTCCTCGGGATAATCAAGGTCGAGAAGCGCGCGCCCATCGACGATACCCGCCGAGATGGCGGCGACCTGCCCCGTGAGCGGCAGGCGGTTGATCTTGTTCGCGCGGACGAGGCCCATGAGCGCATCGTGCAGGGCAACCCACGCGCCGGTGATGCTCGCTGTGCGCGTGCCTCCGTCCGCTTGGATCACGTCGCAGTCGAGGGTGACGGTGATCTCGCCCATCTTCTCCATGCGCACGACGCTGCGAAGGCTCCGGCCGATGAGGCGCTCGATCTCCATGCTGCGGCCCTTGCGCCCGTTGTACTCGCGCTTTGACCTGCGGTTGGTTGACGCCGGAAGCATCGCATACTCCGCCGTGACCCAGCCGCAGCCGTGGCTCGCGCGCCGCCACTTGGGCACGCCTTCCTCCACCGTGGCGCAGCACAGCACGCGCGTGTCGCCGAACTCGGCCAGGCACGAGCCGGCGGCGTTCTTGATCACGCCCGGGGTGAGGGAGACGGGGCGCATCTGGTCCGCCGCGCGGCCGAAGCTGCGCTCGCGCTCGGTCTTCTCTTCTGCCATAGGTCCTCCTAACAAGAAGCCCCTAGCCGCGAAACCGCAGGCCAGGGGCCGATTTAATCTGGTGGGCGATGAGGGGTTCGAACCCCCGGCCTTGTGCGTGTAAAGCACCTGCGCTAGCCACTGCGCCAATCGCCCGGATAGTTTTCTGAGTGTAACACACGCCCGTGATGCCGGGGCGCGCCCCCGAGCCCATGTTATGCAGAGGGACGGCGTCTCGCAAAGGGCCCGTAGCGGCACTCGGGATTTGCCTTGGCGAGAAGGGCGACCGGACGCGCGCGGCACGGCATGAGCGGGCGGCGCGCGCCATCTATCGCAAGTGAAGGGCGCCGCGGCGATGCGCGCCGTATACTGATGCACATGAATACTTTGACTCTTTCGCAGCTCGCCGGCGTGCTCAAGAACGCCGGTATCCGCGCCGACCTGCTCCCGCCCGCCGGGACCGCCTCGGCCTCGGCCTCCGGCGCCGCCGAGGACGCACCCGCCGGCACCCCGGCGGCCGACTGCGCCCAGGCCGCGGCCGACCCTGCCGTCACCGGCGCGGCGTGCGACTCGCGCGCGGTCCGAGCGGGCGACGTCTTCGTGTGCAAGGGGGCAACCTTCCGCCCGGCGTTCCTCGCCGGCGCGCGCGACGCCGGGGCCGTCGCCTTCCTCTGCGACGCGGCGAGGCACGCAGAGCTCGCTGCCGCCGCGCCCGAGCTCCCTGCCGTCGTCGTGCCCGCGGGCGAGCTCCGCCGCGCCATGGCGCTGGCCTCCGCAGCCGCCTTCGCGCGCCCCGACCGCGAGCTGCCCATCGTCGGCATCACGGGCACTAAGGGCAAGACGACCTGCGCGTATATGGTCCGCTCGATCGTCGACCACGCGCTCGGCCCCGGCCGTTGCGGCATGATCGGCACCGTCGAGACCTACGACGGCGTCGAGGACGGCCCCTCCCGCAACACCACCCCGGAGAGCCCCGACCTCTGGCGCCACCTCGCCAACGCGCGAGACTCGCGCCTCGCCGGCCTCGTGATAGAGGTCTCCAGCCAGGCGCTCAAGTACGACCGCAGCTACGGTGTCGGCCTCGCCCTCGGCTGCTTCCTGAACATCGGCCTCGACCACATCAGCCCGGTCGAGCACGCCGACTTCGACGACTACTTCGGCTCCAAGCTGCGCATCTTCGGCCAGTGCCGCCGCGCCGTCGTGAACCTCGACTCCGACCACGCCGACGAGATTCTCGCCGCCGCCGAGGCGGGCAGCGCGACCGAAGTCCTCACCTTCGGCCTCGACCGACCGGACGCCTACGCCTGGGCCTCCGACCTGCGCACGTCCGAGACGGGCGTCGCGTTCACGCTGCATTTGGGCGACGAGTCCCGCGAGGCCGCGCTCCCCTTCCCCGGCGACTTCAGCGTGAGCAACGCGCTCTGCGCCGCCATCTGCGCGGAGGCCCTCGGCGTGGGCATCGACGGCATCGTCGCCGGCCTCGCCGTCACGCGCGTGCCCGGACGCATGGAGTTCTACCGCACGGCCGACGAGCGCATTACCGCCGTGGTCGACTACGCCCACAACCGCCTGGCCTTCGACTCGCTTCTCTCCGCCATCCAGAAGTCCTTCAAAGACGCCGAGGTCATCGCCGTGTTCGGCGCGGTGGGCGGCAAGGCCGTCGAGAGGCGCCGGGACCTCCCCGAGGTCGCCGCGCGCTACGCGGACCGCATCGTCCTCACCACCGACGACCCCTGGACCGAGGACCCAGCCGACATCTGCCGCCAAATGGAGCGGGCCCTGCCCACCGGCTTCCCGCACGAGACCGTCCTCGACCGCGAGGAGGCCGTCGCCCGCGCCTTCGAGCTCGCCGAGACATGCGGCCGCCGCGCGGTGGTGCTGCTCCTCGCCAAGGGGTCGGACGCGACGCAGCACGTGGCCGACGGGTATGTGCGCGTGGAGACGGACTCGGCCCTCGCCGCGCGCTTCGTGGCCGCCCACGACGCCGGGCGTTGAGGCGGCCGTCCCGATCTATGGGCCGCCGCCTTACGCCCCGCTTACGTCGGTTAAAGTAAGAGGGCTGTCCATCCATACCCCTCCAAGGAGCGTGCACCCCTTGAAGCGAATCATGACCGTCCTCGCCATCGCCGTCGCCTGCCTCGCCGTCGCGGTCGGCTGCTCGTCGCCCGCCGCCAACCAGACAGACCCCGCCCCCGCGAGCGCCGACGCCCCCTCCACCCTCAAGATAGGCATCGACATCTACGAGCCGTACACCTATTACGACGACAACGGCCAGCTCACGGGCATCGATTACGAGATCGCGGTCGAGGCCTGCAAGCGCCTGGGCGTGACGCCCGAGTTCATGGGCATCTCCTGGGAGAAGAAGAACGACCTGCTCGGGTCCGGCGATATCGACTGCGTCTGGTCCTGCTACAGCATGACGGGCCGCGAGGACAAGTACCTCTGGGCCGGCCCCTACATGAACAGCTACCAGGCCGCCGTGGTTCGCACCGACAGCGGCATCACCTCGCTCTCCCAGCTCGAGGGCAAGCGCGTGGCCGTCGAAGCCACCACAAAGAGCGAGGAGGCGTGGGTCAAGCACGGCGGTGACGTCGTCCCGCAGGCCTCCGACGTACTCACCTACACCACTTCCGACGAGGTCCTCTCGGCCGTGCAGCTCGGCTACGCGGACGCCGCGAGCAGCCACGTCGGCCCCATGGCCGCGCTGGTCAAGTCCTCCGACGGGCTTCTCACCATGCTCCCCGAGGGCTTCTACGCGACCCAGATCGGCGTCGCCTTCCACAAGGACTACGAGGGCGCGCAGTTCGTCGAGTCGCTCAGCTCAACCCTCAAGGAACTCGTGGCGGACGGCACCGTCGCGAGCATCGTCGAGAAGTACGGCCTCGATCCCGACATGGTCGTGGAGGGGGACTAACCGATGAGCAGTAGCGGGCAGGACACCCCGCAGGACGCGAGGCCGGAGAAGAAGCCGCTGAGCAAGGGGCTCTTCCTGGCCATTCTCGCCGCCGTGAGCGCGGCCCTACTCGTCTCGGCCGGCTGGGCCCTGAGCGACATGGCCCGACGAGACGCGGCCGATTACGCGCAGGACACCGTCGCGTTCGCGCGCCAGAGCGTGCGGCGCCACGAGGAGAACATCTCGCGCCTGCGCACCAAGAACACCACCTCCGTCTGGGAGAAACTCGAGGAGCTCGAGAGCCGCTTCGACCTGGCGGACGACGCCGATACGGAGCAGATCCAGGACTACATCAAGAAGATGAACCTCCAGACGGTCTTTCTCCTCGACGAGAACCGCCTGCTCGCCGCCTCCGTCGGCGACGCGGACACGGCGAGCCTCATCGCCGGAGAGCTCCGGGAAAGCGAGGTCATGGCCGAGCTCGTCGACTACCCCGCGCGGAGCTACCTCACCCGCATGACCCTGGACGGCAGCACCTACGACCTCGCCGCGTGCGTGACCTCATCGCTCAAGGACGGCATCGTCGTGGCCGTGAGCCGCGCCGAGAAGAGCGACGTCGAGGGCGGCCAGGCCATGTTCAACGCCATGTTCGACAACTACTCGCTGAACATGGACGGCACGGTCGTCGTGGCCGATGGGGAGCAGGTCCTCGCCTCCAGCGACACGGCGCTCCACGGCATGAGCCTCGACGAGTTCAAGGGCCGCCTAGTCCTCGATGCTAACCGCGAGCCGGATGCCCTCGGCACGGGCACCTTCGACGGCGTCTCTTGCTACGGCCTCAAGACGACCTCCAATGGCTACTCGATCTACGTGTGGTTCCCCGCCTCCGCCGTCATGACGGGCCGCAACGTGGTCCTCGCGGTGATAAGCGCGCTGTGCCTCATCGCCATCCTCGGCGTGTTCGTCGCGCGCGCAAACGTGCAGAACACCAAGCTCCGCCGCGAGCACGAGTACCTCGAGGACCTCGAGCGGGCAAACGCCGCGAAGACGGACTTCCTGCGCCGCATGAGCCACGACGTCCGCACCCCCATCAACGGCATCCGCGGCATGCTCACCATCGGCGACCACTACGCCGACGACATGGCCAAGCAGGCCGAATGTCGCGAGAAGATGTGGGAGGCGTCGAGCTTCCTTCTGGACCTCGTAAACAGTGCGCTGGACATGAACAAGCTCGAGAGCGGCGAGATGCGCCTTGACAACAGGCCCTTCGACCTGCAAAAAGCCGTCGAGTCCGTAAACGACGTGCTGGAGATATCCGCAGACAATGCCAGCATCGCGTTCTCCGCCGAGACTTCCATCGACCACCCCCACGTCATCGGCAGCTCGCTTCACGTGCGCCAGGTCCTGCAGAACATCGGCAGCAACGCCATCAAATACAACCGCGCGGGCGGCTCCGTGCACATGGTGTGCCGCGAGCTGGATGCCGAGGACGGGCAGGCGCGTTTCCTCTTCGCGTGCCAGGACACGGGCATCGGCATGAGCGAGGAGTTCCAGCGCCGCGCGTTCGAGGCCTTCTCCCAGGAGGACTCAGGCTCGCGCGCAACCTATCGCGGCACGGGCCTGGGCCTGGCCATCTCCAAAGAGATCGTCGACCAGATGGGCGGCACCATCAGGTTCACCAGCTTCCAGGGGCAGGGCACGCGGTTCGAGATCGAGCTCTCGTTCCGGATCGACGAGAATACGCTCGCCGAGGACACGGGCGAGGAGGCCGGCGATGAGGCGAGAAGCGCTTCTCTCAAGGGGATGCGCGTGTTGCTCGCCGAGGATAACGACCTCAACACGGAGATCGCGCTCTTTATGCTCGGGCAGGAGGGCGTCGTCGCGGATACGGCCGTCGACGGGCGCGAGGCCCTCGAGAAGTTCAAGCGCTCCCCCAACGGCTACTACGACGCGATCCTCATGGACGAGATGATGCCCAGGATGAGCGGCACCGAGGCCGCGCGCGAGATTCGCCTGCTCCAGCGCCCCGACGCCATGACCGTGCCCATCATCGCCGTGACGGCCAACGCCTTCTCGGAGGACCGCGACGCGAGCGCGGCCGCCGGCATGAACGACCACGTCTCCAAGCCGCTCGACGCCGAGAGCCTCGCCGCCGCGCTGCGCCGCAACCGCAATTAGCGCCAAGCCTCCATCCGCGATGGACAAGACAAGCGGGACGGCCTTCTGCCTTTGCTCTAGCGAGGCAGAAGGCCATCCCGTTTGTTTGCATTTGAAGTACGGGCAGGGAAATTGAGGGCGTCGCCTCAGCCCGCCCATCCCACATCCCCGGCCGCGCGCCACAACGGCACAGGAAGGCCCCCGCGCCGGAGGAAGCGCGGGGGCCTCAGAAAGAACGGGTTTCTCGCTGGCCGCTTACCCTAGAACGTGACCGGGGTGTCGTTGTAGACGCACTCGAGCAGCTGCTCCATCTCCTCCTGGGAGGGCTGGCGCGGGTTGGAGCCGGTGCAGGCGTCGGCGATGGCGTTCTTGGCCACCTCGGACTTCTTGGCCTCGAACTCGGCGTAGTCGATGACGGACTCGTCGGCCTTCACACCGGAAGCGCCGTAGTTCTTGATGCCCTGCGGGATGTCGAGGGCGTCGTTGAGCTCGCGAATCTTCTGCACGAGGGCCTCGACGAGCTCGTCCTCGGTCTCGCCGGAAAGGTGCAGGACCTCCTTGGCGATGTAGGCGTAGCGGGTCTTGGCCGCGGCGTCCTTGGCGTTGAACTGGATGACCTTGCCCAGGTACATGGCGTTGGCGCAGCCGTGGATGATGTGGTCGCCGGAGAAGGCGGCGCCGGTCTTGTGAGCCATGGAGTGCACGATGCCGAGAAGACCCGAGGAGAAGGCGATGCCGGCGATGCACTGCGCGTCGTGCATGTGCTGGCGAGCCTCCTTGTCGCCCTTGTAGGACTTGGGCAGCCACTCGACAATCTCGCGGATGGCGTGCAGCGCGTTGGCGTCGGTGTACATGGAGTGCACGGTGGAGACGTAGGCCTCGATGGCGTGGGTCAGCGCATCCATGCCGGTGTGGGCGCAGAGCTTGGCGGGCATGGTGTAGGTGAGCTCGGGGTCGACGATGGCGACGTCAGGCGTGATGTTGAAGTCGGCAAGCGGGTACTTGATGCCCTTGGCGTAGTCGGTGATGACGGAGAACGCGGTGACCTCGGT
>CAVCUP010000028.1:0-35980 GCA_963605405.1 bacterium
GTCGATAAGTACGGATTCGGTGGCGTCATCCTCTTTGCCAACAACGTTCACGAGACGCAGCAGACCTTCGACCTCACCTATGCGCTGCAGACCGCGGCCGTGCGCAACTCCGCGGGCTCTGACGGCGGCGGCATTCCGTTGCTGCTCGGCATCGACCAGGAGGGTGGCATCGTCTATCGCCTTGGCAGCGGCTGCGCCATGCCGGGCAACATGGCCCTTGGCGCCACGCGCAGCACCGACCTCGCGCGCCAGTGCGGCGAGGTTATGGCCAGCGAGCTGGCCTCCCTCGGCATCAACGTCGACTTTGCCCCGGTGATGGACGTCAACAACAACCCGAACAACCCTGTCATTGGCCTGCGCTCGTTCTCCGACCGCCCTGAGCTCGTGAGCGAGCTGGGCTGCGCCATGCTCAAAGGTATCCAGGGTCAGGGTGTGTGCGGCTGTGCCAAGCATTTCCCCGGCCACGGCGACGCGTCGACCGATTCCCACACGGGCCTGCCGCGCATCGACAAGAGCCTGGCCGAGCTTGAGGAGCTCGAGTTTGTGCCGTTCCGCGCGGCCTTTGAGGCGGACGTGGACATGGTGATGACTGCGCACATCCAGTATCCGCAGGTGGAGACCGAGACGGCAACCTCCACCGACCCCGAGATGGGCGAGATGGCGCTGCCCGCCACGCTCTCGAAGACCTTCCTCACCGACATCCTGCGTGACGAGCTTGGCTTCGAGGGCGTTGCCATCACCGATGCGCTCAGTATGGACGCCATCGCCTCGAACTTCACGGCAACAGATGCCGTGCGCAGGACGTTTCTTGCTGGTGCGGACATCGCGCTCATGCCCGTGCAGCTGCGTTGCGACGACGACGTAAATGCAATGGAAGAGCTGGTGGTGGACCTCGAGGCCGACGAAGAACTCACCGATGAGCGCCTTGACGCCTCGGTGCGCCGCATTCTCGAGCTTAAGCTCAACCGCGGCATCCTTGCGCTTGCCACGGCGGGCGCCGACGTCGCCGGTGCGGGCGTTTCCCATGATGAGGGCCTCGAGACGGCGCTTGCCACGGTGGGCTGCGAGAATAACCGCGAGGTGGAGCGTGAGGCTGCGGCCTGCGCGGTGACGGTCGTTCGAGGGGAGGGGCTGCTTCCCTTCCAGCCGAAGGCTGGCCAGCGCGTGGTGCTGGTGGCTGCCCAAGAAAACGAGATGCCGGGCATGGAGCTCGCCATGCGCCGTCTTGTCGCGGAAGGGCACCTGCCTGAGGACGTTGCGTATGAGTCCCTCAGCTATGCGAGCGACGACGAGAGCGATGCCGCGGCTGAGGCGGCCGCCGCGAAGGTCGCCGATGCGGTGGCGGGGGCGGACTTTGCCGTCGTGGTTTCCGAAATAGGGAGAAGCGCCGTTCTCGGGGCTTCGAATTTCCTGAGCGGCACCGTTTGTTCCCGTGCGATCGAGGCGGCCGGGCAGGCGGGCGTCCCCCTCGCCATCATGAGCGTCTCTAAGCCCTATGACCTCGCGCTTTATGACGATGGATGCGCGTTGCTGGCAGTCTACGGCAACAAGGGCATGGATCCAACCGAGGCCCTTGCCCCCGACCACGCCTTTGGCCCCAATGTCGTGGCTGGCGTCGAGGCCATCTTCGGCGGCCATAAGGTCACAGGCAAGCTGCCTGTCGACATCTTTGCGGTCGCTACCGGCGCAGACGGCTCCTCCGCCATCGACACCAACACGGTTCTCTATCCCTTCGGCACCGGCGAGACGATTTAGCCTCGCTCTTGCCCTCGGCGCGCATCACCATGATGTCCTCGCGCTCTTCCAGCGCAGGATGTCTGTGCTGGCCCACGGCCCCTCCAGTCGCACGGCTGCCTGTCGCAGGCACCATGCTTCCGGAGCCCGTGGGCCTTTCCCTGCTCGGGGGCGCTGCACTTGGAACGACGATTCAAGGGCGGGATATCTCGACCATGCGCTCGAGCAAGCCCTTGGACGGCGCTTGGCGGGCCACAAAACCGCAAAAACCCAAACACTCTCAGGTTCGGCTCATCCAGGCAAAAAAGTGTCAAGAAGTATCAGTCAATCCAAATGTTCCCTGTTCATAACCGAAAAGAGATATCAGTTTGCCTGATACCTCTTTTCTTGCGCCGCCCCGAAGCGGCATACTTCGCCTTAACGAGCGGCGCCGCCCGGCGCCGACGAGACCAATAACCCCGCGAGAAAGGAACGCAACATGGCAGCAGTTTTCCCGAAGGGCTTCTTCTGGGGCGGCGCCACCGCCGCCAACCAGTTCGAGGGCGCCTGGAACGTCGACGGCCGCGGCCCCTCGGTCGACGACCACTTCATGGGCGGCTCCTACGAGAAGCCCCGCGAGATCACGCTCGACATCGACCCCGATAAGCTCTATCCCAACCACGACGGCATCGACTTCTACCACCACTACGAGGAGGACATCGCGCTCTTCGCCGAGATGGGCTTCAACATGTTCCGCATGTCCATCTCCTGGAGCCGCATCTTCCCGAACGGCGACGACGCCGAGCCCAACGAGGCCGGCCTCGCCTTCTACGACCGCGTCTTCGACTGCTGCAAGAAGCACGGCATCGAGCCGCTCGTGACCATGTCCCACTACGAGATGCCCTACCACCTCGTCGAGAAGTACAACGGCTGGGCCTCCCGCGAGCTCATCGGCTTCTTCGAGAACTACGCCAAGACCATCCTCGACCGCTACCACGACAAGGTGACCTACTGGCTGACCTTCAACGAGATCAACTGCGGCACCATGGACATGGGCAACCTCTTCGAGACCTCCATGATCCAGGGCTACGAGGGCCCGGCCTCCGGCGTCCACACCACCTTCCAGGCCCGCTACCAGGCGCTTCACCACCAGTTCGTCGCTTCCGGCCGCGCCATCCGCTACGCGCACGAGAACTACCCCGCGCTCAAGATGGGCAACATGGACTGCTTCATCCTGTCCTACGCCGCCACCTGCGACCCCGCCGACCAGCTGCTCAACCAGCAGCAGATGCGCCAGATGAACTGGTACTGCTCCGACGTCCAGGCCCGCGGCGCCTACCCGTCCTACGCCAAGCGCTTCTGGCGCGAGCACGACATCGAGCTCGACATCCAGGACGGCGACCTGGCCGACATCGAGGCCGGCAAGATCGACTTCTACACCTTCAGCTACTACATGAGCAACGTCGTCGGCACCCACGACGTCGAGCAGGCGGCCGGCAACATGACCTTCGGCGGCAAGAACCCCTATCTCGAGTCCACCGACTGGGGCTGGCAGATCGACCCCGCCGGCCTGCGCTTCTCGCTCAACGAGATCTATGACCGCTACCAGATCCCCCTCATGGTCGTCGAGAACGGCATGGGTGCCTACGACACCGTCGAGGAGGACGGCTCCATCCACGACCCCTACCGCATCGCTTACCTGCAGAGCCACATCAAGGCCATGGGCGAGGCCGTCGACGACGGCGTCGACCTCATCGCCTACACCTGGTGGGGCCCGATCGACCTCGTCTCCGCCGGCACCGGCGAGATGCGCAAGCGCTACGGCTTCATCTACGTCGATAAGCACGACGACGGCACCGGCACCAACGAGCGCAAGAAGAAGGACTCCTTCTACGCGTATCAGAAGATCATCAAGTCCAACGGCACCGAGGGCTTGGAGTAAGCAACCGGCTTCCCCCGGGGCCCGATCTGCGCCCGATCGGCTTCCTTACGTACCTCCAGTACGCCGCGTCGGCCGAAACGGCCGTATCTCGGGCCCCGGGGAAACCCGCTGACGTCGTTGTTTTGGGCAGGCACCGCAATCACCACCGGCGACGTCACATAACCGCACCTCAAGGCGGCCGGCTTCGGCTGGGCCGCCTTTTTCCTACCCATCTAATGGATCGGAGCCAGCAATGAGCGACAAGAAGGTCCTCTTCCTCGACGTGGACGGCACCATCACCGACTACGACAACAGCGTCCCCGAGTCCGCCAAGCGCGCCATCCGCGCCGCCCGCGCGAACGGCCATCGCGTCTACATGTGCACGGGCCGCAGCAAGGCCGAGAACCCGCCCGAGATCACCGAGATCGGCTTCGACGGCATGATCGGCGGCAACGGGTCCTACGTGGAGTCCGACGGCGAGGTCGTCATGCACCAGCTCATCACGGCCGACCAGTGCCGCCACATCGTCGATTGGCTCCACGGCCGCGGCCTCGAGTTCTACCTGGAGTCCAACAACGGGCTCTTTGCCAGCGAGAACTTCCGCGAGGCCGCCCGCCCGGTGCTGCGCATCTACGCCGGCCGCAAGGGCGCGCCGAACGCCGACACGCTCGAGACCGACGACGTCATGCACGGCATGGTCTACGGCGGCGAGCTCTACCGCGACGACCTCAACAAGGTGAGCTTCATCCTGAGCTCCTATCAGGACCACCTGGACTCCATCGAGGAGTTCCCCGACCTCGAGTGCCACACCTGGGGCGGCGCGGGCGAGACGGCCCTCTTCGGCGACATGGGCGTCAAGGGCATCGACAAGGCCCACGCGGTCAAGGTGCTGCTCGAGCACCTCGGTGCCGACGTCGCGGACACCGTGGCCTTCGGCGACGCGAAGATAGACATCCCCATGTTCGAGTGCTGCGCGTCTTCCGTCTGCATGGGGTCGGGCGGCGACGAGGCCAAGGCCGCGGCCGACTACGTGACCACCGACGTCGACGACGACGGCCTCTGGAACGCCTTCACCCACCTGGGGCTTATTTAGCCTGCGGCAATAAACGCCTGATCATATGCCCAAAATCGGGCCGGGCCTCATGCACGAGGGCCGGCCCTCTTTCTTGCCCCAAGGCGCTCTTTACGGCAGGCGGAGCGCGCAGGTCCCTTTTCCCAAATCGGCCGCACCCTAAACCGTACGCCGCTCAACACCTACCGCTCACGCGTCAATATCTACCGTTTACCGTCGCGTGTAGCCAAACGCAATCCGAAGCACATATATTCATCACGCAGCGAGTTTGTTACTCCCCGGGAGGCATCACTTGCGCAGGGAAAGTCGTTTATAGTAACCACTCTGCGCCAAAGCCACGGGGAGTTTTTTCATGCTTATCCTTAAGAAGATCAACAACAACGTCGCGCTTGCGTGCTCCGACGCAGGCGACGAGGTCGTTGTCTTCGGAAAGGGCGTCGGCTTTCCCTCCATGCCTTACGAGCTCGAGGACCTCTCGGTCATCGAGAAGACCTTCGTGAGCGACGGCGGCAACTCGCCCGACGCCCTCACCTCCGTCTCCGACGAGGTGCTGCGCGCGTCCTCCGACATCACCGACCTCGCCCGCGCCAACCTCGGTTGCCAGCTCGCGCCGAGCCTGCCCTTCGTTATGGCCGACCACCTGCAGTTCGCGGTCGACCGCACCCGCGAGGGCATCCAGATCGAGAACCCGCTCTCCGCCGACGTCGCCCGCGTCTACCAGCGCGAGCACTCCCTCGGTGTCCAGGGCCTCGCCATCGTGCAGGACCACACCGGCATCCTTCTTCCCGAGGGCGAGGCGGCCTCCATCGCGCTTCACCTCGTGAACTCCGAGCTCGGCACCGCCACGCCCGCAAAGAACATGGACGAGCTGCTGCGCACCACAAAGGTCCTCGAGGACATCACCGACGTCGTCGAGACCCAGGTCGGCTTCGAGCTCGACCGCACCTGCTACGCCTACGTGCGCTTCGTCACGCACATGCGCTACCTCATCCGCCGCCTCATGGCGGGCGCGCCCGTCCAGACGGCGAACCTCTCGCTCTTCCACCAGGCGGCGCGCGACTTCCCCGAGACGTACAAGATCGCGATGGCGATCGACCAGTACCTCGAGCGCGACCACAACTGGTCATGCACCGACGAGGAGATGCTCTATCTCATGATGCACTTGAACCAGCTCCAACCCAGGGAGAAACCCACGGGGCAATAAGCCCCTCCCAAGCACCCCACAACCTAATTCGTTGTCTTTGTCGCCGGCTCACCAGGGCCCGGTGCCCGGCGATTGCATGGCATATCTGGCAATTTGCACCACAAGGAAAGGAAAGAACATGGCTGGTAAGTACGACGAGCTCGCCTCCCAGATCGTCGATCTGGTCGGCGGCCCGAGCAACGTCAACTCCGTTGCGCACTGCATCACCCGCGTCCGCTTCAAGCTCAAGGATGAGTCGAAGGCCAACGACGACGCGATCTCCGCGCTCCCGCAGGTCATCAAGGTCATGCACGCCAACGGCCAGTACCAGGTCGTCGTCGGCAACATCGTCGAGGACGTCTACGACGCCGTGCTCGCTGCCGGCAAGTTCGCCGACGGCGGCTCCGTCGACGCCGATGAGGACGGTGCGCCGAAGAAGCCCGCCGATGTGATCATCGACCTCATCTCCGGCATCTTCCAGCCCATGCTCGGCACCTTCTCGGCCGCCGGCATCATGAAGGGCCTGCTCGCCCTCTTCTCCTTCCTTGACCAGGAGTTCTTCACGGGCGGCACCTTCGCCACCTCCGGCGCCTACACCATGCTCTACACCGTCGCCGACGGCATGTTCTACTTCCTGCCCGTCGTCCTCGGCTACACCGCCGCCAAGAAGTTCAAGATGAGCGAGTTCAACGGCCTCGCCATCGCCTTCTCGCTCGTGTACCCGACCATGGTCGCCCTCACCTCCGGCGAGGTCATCGGCTCCGTCGAGCTCGGCATCCTCGGCACCTTCTCGTGGTACGCCGACTTCTTCGGTATCCCCATCATCATGCCCGCCTCCGGCTACACCAGCTCCGTTATCCCCATCCTGCTGATGGTCTGGTTCGGCTCCAAGGTCGAGAAGTGGGTCAAGTCCTGGATCCCCGCGGCCCTCAAGATGTTCTTCGTGCCCCTGATCACCGTGACCGTGACCGTCGTCCTCGGCTACCTCGTCATCGGCCCGATCGCCACCGTCATCTGCAACCTGCTCGCGGCCTTCTTCCAGTTCATCTTCAACCTGCCGGCCGTCGGCTCCGTCGTGGGCTCCCTCATCGTCGGCACCTTCTGGATGCCGCTCGTCATCTTCGGCTTCCACTGGTCCCTCGTGCCCATCTGCATCTCTAACCTGACGCTGCTCGGCCACGACTTCATCCTGGCCTCCGTCATCGCCCACTCCTTCTCCCTGGGCGCCGTCCTCTTTGCCATGTACCTCAAGAACAAGGACGTGAACTTCCGCGGCATCGCGCTTCCCGCCATCATCTCCGCGTTCTTCTTCGGCGTGACCGAGCCCGCCATCTACGGCATCGCCCTGCCCAACAAGAAGGCCTTCATCGTCGCCTGCATCGGCTCCGCCGCCGGTGCCCTCGTCATCGGCCTCACCGGCACCCTGGTCTACATCTCCGGCGGCCTCGGCGTCTTCAACTGGCTCTCCTTCATCGATCCCTCCGGCGTCAACGGCATCACCCACATGATCTACGCGATCATCGCCTCCCTCGTGGGCGCCGTCGTCGGCTTCGTGATCGAGTTCGCGATCTACAAGCCCGAAGAGGCCTAAGCGCGAGCAAAGCACTTCTTGCCGATAACGCCTGACGCGTTGTCATACGGCCGGCGGCGTGCCCCCAAGCGTCGCCGGCCGCTTATTTTTGCCACTGGTTGCTTTTCTGATATTAAGGAGTCAATACCATGAAAAACACCGTTACCCGCCGTGACTTCATGGGCCTCTCCGGCATGGCGGCCCTGGCCCTCGGGCTAGCGGGCTGCTCCTCGTCGCAGGGCTCGGCCTCCGCGTCCGAGTCCTCCGCCAAGGCGCTCGAGGGGGCCGAGGTCGAGACGAAGCTCGGCAAGGTCGCCGGCAAGGAGCTCGGCGGAGACGTGATCACCTGGTACGGCATCCCCTACGGCAAGTCCCCTGTGGGCGAGCTTCGCTGGAAGGCCCCCGAGGCCCCCGAGGCCTGGAGCGAGACCCTCGACTGCACCGAGGCCGTCGACAAGGCGATCCAGCTCTCCAGCGGTGAGGTCGTCGGCACCGAGGACTGCCTCAACCTCACCGTCACCTCCAAGGTCGGCCACGCGGGCAAGCCCGTCCTCGTCTTCGTCCACGGCGGCAACAACCAGACCGGCACCTCCGCCGAGATCGTCGGCGACCAGCTCGTGGACCGCGCCGACTGCGTCTATGTCTCGCTCAACTACCGCCTGGGCCTCCTCGGCTTCAACTGTCTCCCCTCCCTCGTCAAGGAGGAGGGCGCGAGCGGCAACTTCGGCATGCTCGACATCGCCCTGGCCCTCGACTGGGTCAAGGAGAACGCCGAGGTCTTCGGCGGCGACCCGGGCAACATCACCGTCTCCGGCTTCTCCGCCGGCGGCCGCGACGTCATGGCTATGCTCATCAGCCCGTACTTCGCCGGCAAGTTCCAGAAGGCGGTCGTCTACAGCGGCGGCATGACCACCTGCGACGTCGCCAGCGCGCAGACCCGCATCGCCCGCGCCGTGGCCCCGCTCGCCGTCGAGGACGGCAAGGCCGCCGACGAGGCCGCCGCGGCGACGTGGCTTCTCACCGACGCCGACGAGGTGAAGACCTACCTCATGGGCATCGACTCCACGCGCCTCGTGCCCCTCATGGCCAACGCGAACATCCGCATGGCCGTCTTCCCGCATCTCTTCGAGGACGGCGTCGTCGTTCCCAAGGGCGGCTTCAACGGCGCGGCCTACAACAGCGTGCCGACCATCATGCTCACCGGCTCCTCCGAGTTCTCCATGTTCTCCCTGGGCGACTCCTGGTGGAAGGGCGAGGAGGCCGCGGCCCTCTCCGCCGACGTGCAGAGCGCCGCGAGCGCGTACTCCTGCAAGTACGGATCCGACATGTACCGCATCTTCAACGCGCAGGTCAGCGCCGACACCATGGCCTCCGGCTTCAGCGAGAGCGTCTACGTCTGCCAGGTCAACTACGGCGGGGACGACTCCGCGATGGCCGCCGACCTCGCGCCCTACGGTTCCTTCCACGGCATCTTCGTCCCGATGCTCGCGGACCAGAACAACTACGCCGCGATGATGCCGGGCGTCTTCGACAAGGCCGGCTACCAGGCCATGACCGAGGCCTATAACGGCTATCTCAAGAACTTCCTCGCCGCCGGCGACCCGAACGGCGAGGGGCTCGAGACCTGGGAGGCCTGGGACAAGTCCTCGAAGCGCTCCCTCGTCCTCGACGCGAACGAGACCGAGGCCAAGGTCTCCTGCGAGGACGTGTCCCGCAGCTACGGCGACATCATCGCCGACATGGAGGCCGACGCCACCATCCCCTCGGACGTTAAGGCCACTGTTGCCAAGAATGTCCTCAACGGCCGCTGGTTCAGCGCCGCGGTCGACGAGTACTACAGCGGCAACTGGGCCTAAGGCGATAAGGGCCGGGCATTACCCGATACTTGGCAGCGGCCGCGGGCATAGGCGCCCGCGGCCTTCTTCCCAACCGAAAGGAAACCACCATGAGCAAGTTCCCCGAAGGGTTCCTCTGGGGCGGCGCCACCGCCGCGAACCAGTGCGAGGGCGGCTACGACGCCGACGGCAAGGGCCTCGGCGTCCCCGACGTCATGACGGGCGGCACCGTCTCCGAGCCGCGCCGCGTCACGGACGGCATCCTCGAGGGCGTCCACTACCCCTCCCACGAGGCCGTGGACATGTACTCCCACTACCTCGACGACATCGCGCTCTTCGGCGAGATGGGCTTCAAGTGCTACCGCATGTCCATCAACTGGAGCCGCGTCTTCCCGCACGGCGACGAGGAGAAGCCCAACCAGGCCGGCATCGAGTTCTACCGCCGCGTGTTCGAGAAGTGCCGTGAGTGCGGCATCGAGCCCATGGTCACGCTCTCCCACTACGAGCTCCCCTATTACCTGGCCAAGGAGTACGGCGGCTGGGCCAACCCCAAGCTCATCGACTTCTACCTGAACTACGCGCGCACCGTCATGACCGAGTACAAGGGCCTCGTGCGCTACTGGCTCACCTTCAACGAGATCAACTGCCTGCTCATGGGCGGCTTCGGCAACATCATGGGCGCGGGCATCCTGCCGCCGGGCAAGGACGTCCCCATGACCTTCGGCGACTGCGACTGGGATGTGCCGCAGAAGCGCTACCAGGCGCTCCACCACCAGTTCCTCGCGAGCGCCAAGTGCGTCGTCATGGGCCACGAGATCGACCCCGAGAACAAGATCGGCTGCATGATCGCCGGCAACGTGACCTACCCGCACACCTGCAACCCCGACGACGTCATCCTCGCCCAGCGCAAGCAGCGCGAGCAGAACTTCTACTGCGGCGATGTCCAGGTCCGCGGCGCCTACCCGGCGTGGGCCCCTGCCGTCTGGGCGCGCGAAGGCGTCTCCATCGAGGTCAGCAAGGAGGACGCGGCCACGCTCAAGGCCGGCAAGGTCGACTTCTACAGCTTCTCTTACTACATGAGCTCCACCGCGAGCGCCGACCCCAAGCTCACCGAGGGCGGCAACATCTTCGGCGGCGCCGGCAACGAGTATCTCAAGAAGAGCGACTGGGGCTGGGCCATCGACCCCAAGGGCCTCAAGTACTACCTGGAGGAGGTCTATGACCGCTACCAGGTGCCGCTGATGATCGTCGAGAACGGCCTGGGCGCCGTGGATGTGCGCGACGAGGACGGTCGCGTGCACGACAGCTACCGCGTCGACTACCTGCGCGAGCACATCGAGCAGATGGGCGAAGCTATCGCCGACGGCGTCGACCTCATGGGCTACACCATGTGGGGCTGCATCGACCTCGTCTCCGCCTCCACCGGCGAGATGAAGAAGCGCTACGGCTTCATCTACGTCGACAAGGACAACGACGGCAACGGAACCCTCGCTCGCAGCAAAAAAGACTCCTTCTACTGGTACAAGAAGGTAATCGCCACCAACGGCGAGGACTTGTCGTAATAGAATAGGAAATGGTAATAACCAGCAGCTAAGAGGCCCCGTGGAGCCTCTTCGCCGAAGGTGGATCCCAACAAAAAAGGAGAAGCTCATGGGACTCTTTGACATGTTCAAGAAGAAGGCCGAGGCTCCCGCCGCCCCCGCCAAGCCCGCGTCCGTTGACGCCGTCGACGAGCCGTTCACGCTCGCCGCTCCCGTCAGCGGCCGCGCTATCAAGATGACCGACGTCCCCGACCCCGTGTTCGGCGGCGAGATGATGGGCAAGGGCTGTGCCGTCTACCCCGACGGTGAGGTCGTCTACGCCCCCTGCACCGGCACCGTGAGCGTCCTCATGCCGCACGCCGTGGGTATCAACACCGCCGACGGCGTCGAGGTCCTCTGCCACGTGGGCGTCGACACCGTCGACATGAACGGCGACGGCTTCACCAGCCTCGTCAAGCAGGGCGACGCCGTCAAGGCCGGCCAGCCCTGCATCAAGATCGACCGCAAGAAGATCGCCGACGCCGGCCACCCCGACTGCGTCGTCCTCATCGTGACGAACACCGCCGACTACGCCGACGTCGCCATGGCGGTCGAGGCCGAGAGCACCGTCGCCGCCGGCGCCGCCGTAGTCAAGGTCGCCAAGTAGGCTCTGCGAGTCGCATAGAAGCCGCAAGGGCGCCGCTCAGCGATGGGCGGCGCCCTTCTTTGTGCGGTTCGGCGAGAGGAGACGCGAGGCGGCATGGGCCGGCGGCGAGACGGCGGACGAACTCGCCGCCCGCACCGGCCCATCCTCGCGAGGCGTACATCGTGCGGCGCTTCTCGGCTAAGCAGGGCTCGAGGCGGTGCCAAATGAGCGAGAGGGGCCCGGGGCTACCAGGCCGGGGATAAACCGGGACAAAAAGGAACGGGGCCCCTGCCTTTATCACCATCTGATAAAGGCAGGGGCCCCGTTAGGTTTCGGTTTATAAAGATCCGATGAGGAACTACGCCTGCTCAGGAGCCTTGTACATGGCGAACTCGATCACGAAGGCGACGACCGCGGCCACGAGAGATGCCGCGATGGCCCAGACCATATAGGTGATGCCGGCGCCGCCGACGTTCGGGTCGATGAACGAAAGCCAGTTGAAGATACCCAGGCCGCCGTTCGCGAAGGTCATGGTGCCGCCGATGCCGCTCACGATGCCGCCGCAGCACGAGCCGATGCAGGCCACGACGAAGGCCTTCTTATCGGGCAGCGCGACGCCGTAGATGGCCGGCTCGGTGACCCCGAAGAAGAACGACGAGATGATGGCGGGAAGGGCGATGCCGCGGAACTGCTCGTCACGATTCTTGAGATACATGGCGAAGAGGACCGCGCCGAGGGCGAAGGAGTGGCCGATCTGGGACGCGAGCACGAAGTCGGAGCCGGTGGTCGCGAGGTTGTTGATGGCCAGCGGGATGAGCGACCAGTGGAAGCCGAAGATGACGAGCGGCATCCAGCAGGCGGAGACGATGATGCAGCCGAGCATCGAGCCGACGACGGGCAGGCCGAAGACGAAGCTGAAGAACGCGGAGAGCAGGTTGCAGATCGCGGTGGCGATGGGGCCGATGATGAGGTAGCCGATGACGACGGTGATGGTCACGGTGATGAAGGGCACGAAGAACATCTTCATCGACGCGGGCATCCAGCTCTTGACCCAGTTCTCGACCTTAGAGCCGAACCAGACCATGAGAAGGATGGGGATGACGGAGCTCGTGTAGCCCGAGGCCGGCATGATGATGGGGATGCCGAAGAAGTCGGCATACCACGAGAAGGTGCCGAGAACGCCCAGGTCGATGGACCCGAGCACCTCTCCCCCGGTGATCGCGACCATGGTCGGGTAGACGAGGGCGAACGCGATGGCCATCGCGTTGAACTCGCTCATCTTGAACTTCTTGGACGCCGTGTAGGCGAGGATGACGGGCAGGAAGTAGAACATGCCGTCCGCGATGGTGTAGAGCAGCGTGTAGGCGCCGGAGGTGGCGAAGCTGCCGCCCGTGAAGAACTCCTGGTCGAGGAAGCTCGCGAGGGCGAGAAGGCCCTTCATGATGCCGGCGGCGGAGAAGGTGCCGAGCATGGGCTGGAAGATGCCGGAGATAAGGTCGATGACCATGCTGCCGACGCTCTTGGGCGCCTCGTCGGCATCGTCGTCCGCAGAGACCGCGCCGGCCTGGGAGAAGCCGCCCACGGCGAGGACGGCGTCATATACGTCCTCGACGATGTTGCCGACGACGACCTGGTACTGGCCGTTGGCCCGCATCACCTGGATGACCTTAGGGAGCGCCTGGATCGCGTCGTCGTCTGCCTTGGACTCGTCTTTGAGCTTGAAGCGGACGCGCGTGATGCAGTGGGCGACGGAGGTCACGTTCTCGCTACCGCCGACCAGCTCGACGATTTGGGACGCGAGCTCGTCATACGTACCTGCCATACTTCTTCCTTCCTACGTGTGCACGAAACCTTACAGGCCAAAGAGCGGCACTAGCTCAATCTTAAATTCGTGAACAAAGAAGGATTAATCGATAGGTCGCATATTCAATTCAAATAATGAATCGACTAATGAGCCGACATCGCGGCGGAGACTTGGAAGCACCAGTGACGGCTCGTTACTCGGCAGCAAGAGGCCCGGCCCCGCATGCGGCGGAACCGGGCCTCGAATGCGATTGCGCTAAGAGACGCGACTGAGCTTACGCCCAGCCCTTGCCCTCGGAGCCGAACTCGACGATGAGCTCCTTGGTGCGAGCGACGATGGCGTCGCGGCCGGGCTTGAGGAGCTTACGCGGATCGTAGCCCTTGCCCTGCTGGTCGAGGCCGGCCTCGATGTACTCGCGGGTGGCCTTGGCGAAGACGACCTGGAGGTCGGTGTTGACGTTGATCTTGGAAATGCCGAGGGAGATGGCCTTCTGGATCTGCTCAACGGGGATGCCGGTGCCGCCGTGGAGGACGAGGGGCAGGTCGCCGGTGAGGGCCTTGATCTCGCCGAGGCGGTCGAAGGAAAGGCCGGCCCAGTTGTCGGGGTACAGGCCGTGGATGTTGCCGATGCCGCAGGCGAGGAAGTCAACGCCCAGGTCGGCGATGGCCTTGCACTGCTCGGGGTCGGCGAGCTCGCCGTTGGAGGCGACGCCGTCCTCGACGCCACCGATGCCGCCGACCTCAGCCTCGACGGAGACGCCCTTGGAGTGGGCGAGCTTCACGATCTCGGCGGTGCGCTTGAGGTTGGTCTCGAAATCGGCCTCGTGGGAGCCGTCGTACATGACGGAGGTGAAGCCGGCCTCGATGCACTTGATGGCGTCCTCGTAGGAGCCGTGATCGAGGTGAAGGGCGACGGGGACGGTGATGCCCTTGTCCTCGACGAGCTGCTTGACCAGGTCGGCAACGACCTTGTAGCTGGTCTGCCACTTAGCGGCGCCGCCGGTGCACTGGATGATCAGCGGGGACTGGAGCTCCTCGCCGGCATCGAGGATGGAAGAGGCCCACTCAAGGTTGTTGGTGTTGAAAGCACCAATGGCGTAGTGGCCCTTCTCGGCGGACTGGAGCATAGCGGTTGCGTTAACGAGCATGTTTTTGACCTCCAATGTATGAGGAACAAGCAGAAAACGAACGAGCCTATGATACCCCGTTAACGGTTCGAAATCCCCCGCGAATGGTAGTTTTTGTTCACGGTTTGCAAAAAATGATGGAAGCCGCGTGAATTTGCGTGATAAGCCGACGAATAAAGGGGCGATGGGAAGGAGGCTCTTATCGCCGCGCCCGCCTCGGCGCCCGTCTTCTCCCCTTTTTGCTCCCGATGAGGACGCAGGCCATGCTCCCAACGGCACCCGCGACCGCGGCGATCACCCAGGCGAGATGAAGCTCGAGGATGTCGGTCGTCACGCGGAAGCCCTTAGCCCCGGCCTCGGCCTTGCGCCCGGCAAGGTCGCGCACCTCGACCCGGACGTCCCTGTCAGTGAACGCGGCCTTCCTCACATAGAAGGCGTAGTTTCCGTAGGCGTCGCCCTTGGCCATCGTCTCCTGGCCGTCGACATATACCTTGACCTCGGAGATGCCGATGTTCTCGACCACCTTGAAGGTGCCCTCGTATTCCTCGGCCTCGATCACGTCGCCGTCGTGGATGCTCAGGTTGGTGATCACGGGGTCGGTCGCGTCGAGGATGAAGTCGACCTCGGCCGCCGACTCGGCGTCGGTCTCGCGGTCATAGTAATCAGAGCTCGAGTTGATGTTCTGCGCGAGGTCGTTGGAGCGCACGCTCACGTGGTAGCGCCCGTCGGCGGCGAAGTTGCCGGCGGAGATGCTGTACGTGTACACGGCCCATCCATTGGAATCCTCGGCCTCAGAGGTTCCCTCGTCGATGGTGTAGCCGGTCGCCGAGGCGGTCTTGTTGAGCGTGAGCTCGGCCGTGCTGACGCCCCGGGTCACCGTCACGCCGTGCTCCTCTGAGGCGACGCCGGAGACGCTGATCTCCTCGACCATGACGCCGCGGCTCCGGGTGAGGTAGCCGTTGTTCTTCTTGTACGCGTCGGCGTCGACCACGCGGAACGTGGAGCCGAAGCGGTTGACCGAGAAGGTCAGCGTGGCCTCGGCCTCGTTGCCGGCGAGGTCGGTGAGATGGGCGGTCAGGGTATAGATGTCGTCCACGGCGGCTTCGCTCGCGAAGTCGGCATACGCCACCGTGCTCCCCAGGCCGTCCTGCGCGACGGCGACATCGTAGGTCACCTCACCGTTCTTTGTGCCCTTGAGTGCGTAGGTCATGCCGGAGGGGTCGAAGTTCGCCTCGTCGGCGAAGCTGATGATGGGCATGACCTCGCCTTTATAGGCATGGGAATCCTCCACGCCCGTGATGGTCACCGTCGGCGCCGTGAGGTCCACGACGAACTCGTCGGCTTTGTACGGGGCCATCTCGTTGCCGGCCTTGTCCCTGCCGGAGACCGCGAGGCTGTGGACGCCGTCGGAGGCGAAGACGACGGCGACGGTGTGCGCGTCTCCGTTATCGCTCCAGCCGCTGACCACGCCTGTGGTCTCGACACTGATGAGGCTCGGGTCGAAGTTGTGCTCCGTCACGGTAATGGTCGCCGTGCGAGCGGCCTTGTAGTACTTGCCGTTGCGCGCGTCGTTGTTGTCGAAGTCGACCCGGACCGTCGGGGCCGTCTGGTCGATGGTGAACTCGGCGAGGTGCGCCGTGCCCTGGTTCTTGGCGGGGTCCGTGAGCCGCGCGTCGATCACGTAGTGGCCATCCTCGGAGAAGGTCTCGCCCATGCCGAACTGGTCATAGGTGTAGGTCATGCCGCGGTCGTCGGTAAAGGCGAGGCCCTCGCGCGCGAAGATGCCGAGGCAGCTCACCGGGCGCGACCAGCTGCTCTGCGCGCGGCCCGCATCGCCTTCCTCCTTGCTCACGGTAAGGACGGCCTGGTCGGGCTCATATGCCTGCAGATAGGGATAGTTGAGTTCGTCGACGGCAAGGCTCACGGTCTGCGGGGCGTTGTAGTACTGGCCCTCCTCGACGCCGGAGAGCGAGAGCCGCGGCGCCACCGTGTCCTTAAGCAGGCCTTCGGGATAGACCTTCTCCGGGTTGAAGACCGAGAGATTCTCGATCTCCTCTTCGCTGAGCACGCGAACGGTGCCCGTCGGGGAGATGCTCCAGCAGCGCTCGTTCTTGGCCAGGTCGGTCGTCCTGACCACGACGTCGCGGTCGAACTCGTGGCCGTCGGCGAAGTTGAGGGTCGCCGTCGCGGAGACGTTGCCGACGATGGCGTCGGCCGACACGAGCACGTCCTGGCTGTAGTAGCCGTCGCCCGCGTCAACGACGCCGATCGACTCGAGCCCGAGGTTGTCGGAGAGCACGATAAAGGCCGCCGTCGCGCGGTTGTAGAAGTAGTAGCTGGTGGAGTAGCTGTTCACCGGCGTCGAGCTCACGATTGCGGAAGCGACCTCGGGGGCGGTCATGTCCACGGTGAAGGGCCCGTAGTCGAGCTCGGCGGTCGCGGGGTCGGGCACATTGCCCGCGAGGTCGCGCACACCGACGGAGACGGACTTGTCGGCGCCCTCGGCGAAGACGGCGGTCTTGGTCCACATGTGGGGGTCGTCCGCGCTCTGCGCCCAACCGGACTCGCCCTGGGCCCCCTGGGCGTTGAGCGTGGCGGTCTGCGCATCGAAGTGGTCGTCGGTGACCTGGACGGTGACCGTCACGGCGTCGTTGTAGTAGTCGACGCCGCGGTAGTTGTTGGTCGGCGCCTTGTCGCGCGCTACCTGAACGACGGGAGCCGCGGTATCGACGTAGAACTCACCGGAGACATAGCTGATGACGGAGACGCCGTCCTCGCCCTTGCCGAACTCGACGGCGCGCTGAGCAAGGTCCTTGCCCTCCACCTTGAGATTGAAGGCCTTCTCAGAGTTCTTGAACCTGACGGTCGCGGTATGGGTGGAGCCGTTATGCGACCACTCGGAGAGCTCATAGGAGCCCTCGTCGCCCTCGGCGGAGATGCTCAAGAGAGCGTCGTCGAAGTTGGTCTCCACGACCTCGATGGTCGCGGTGCGCTCCGCCGAGAAATACCTGCCGTTGAGAGGCTCGTTAAGGTCGTAGGTGACGGTGGCCTGCGGAGCCGTGGTGTCGACGACGAACGTGCCCGTGTCGACGCGGGCGGCGTCGTTGCCCGCGAGGTCGGCGGCGTCGACCTGCAGGCGGTACTCGCCGTCGGCATCGAACGTGACCACGCACTTCTTGGGGTCGTCTGCGTCCCACTCGATGGACGAGGCCCCGGGGGCGTCGATGTCCACGAGCTTCTGGTCGTAGTTCTCCTCGTCGATGGTGATGGTCGCCGTGCGAGTCGCGTCATAGTAGGTCTTGCCGTCCTTGGAGCCCTTGACGTCCGCGTTGTCCCACGCAACGCCGACGACGGGCATCGTCTTGTCCACGACGAACTCGCCGGAGTCGTAGGGGGTCGCGGCGTTGCCGGCGAGGTCGGTCGCGGAGACCTTGAGGTCATACGTGCCGTCCTCGCCGAAAGTCACCGTGGCCTTCTTGGGGTCGTCGGCGTCCCACTCGACCGCTCCGCCCTCTATCTTGACCAGCGACTGGTCATAGTTCTTCTCGTCGATGGTGATGGTCGCCGTGCGCGCCGCGTTGTAGTACTTGGAGTTGCGGGCGTCCGTGTTGTCGAAGTCGACCCGAATTACCGGCGCCTTGTAGTCCACGATGAACTCGCGCGAGTCGTACTCGCTCGAGACGTTGCCGGCGAGGTCGGCCGCAGAGACCTTGAGGCTGCTGGCGCCGACCCAGGAATAGGTAACGGTCGCGGTGTGCTTAGCGGGGTCGGTCGCGTCTTCGGCCCACTTCCCCGCTTTTCCGTTGAGGGCCTCGATCGAGCTCGCCGCCGCGTCGAAGTTCTCGTCCGTGACGGTCACGGTCGCGGTTCTCGCGAACGGATAGTACTTGCCGTTCTTGGGGTCGCCGTCGTTCCACACGACGCTGACCTGAGGGGCGGTCCGGTCGATGACGAGCAGACGTTCCGCCTTCTCCCCCGGCACGGCACCCCATGTCTTGTTGTTGGCCACCGCGATCCTGTAGGCTCCCTCATCGGAGAGCGTCTTCTCGTAGACATGCGAGCCGTCGGCGAGGTCGGTGCGCCTCCAGTCGTCCTGTGCGTTGCCGTTGACCTCGATCCGGGAGCCCGTGTAGTTGTCGTTGGTCGACACGATGATCTTTACGCTCACGCCCTCGCCGTTGAAGTGGCCTTCGGTCTCGCTTCCATTGAACTCGATGGTCGTCTGGGGTTTGGAGACATCGACGGCGAAAGCGTCGCCGTCGACCACCGAGCCGTCCGCCTCGACTGTGGAGCCCGGGGCGCCGTACTCGGCGGAAGAGCTGTTGCCCACCTTGTCCGCGACATCGACCTCGATGCCGCTTATCGAAGAGCAGTCGATTATGGCGGTGTGCTTATCTCCGTCGGCGACCCACTGGTCTTCGGCGAGCACCTCGCCGTTCACCTTCGTGGCGGAAACGTCAAAGGTCTTGTCCTCAACGGTGATGGCGGCCTCGAGGCCTTCCTCGGCGTAGTAGTCGACCTTGCTGGTCGATTGGCCCCCAGCCCCTACGGTCGCCTGGCCGGCTCGCGCCTCGCTCATCTGGATGGAGACGACGGGCTGCTCGGAGTCGACCTCGGCGGCAGGCAGCGCGATGGTCTCGGCCCGGCGCTCGACGCCGTTCTTGCTCACGACGACGCTCGCCTCCGCGCCGGCCACGACCTCAGCCCGGCTAAGCGTGGTCTCGTAGACCCTGGGGTCGCTCTCCTTGGCATCCGCGGAGGTCCTGTCCTCCCAGGTATACGACTCGGCCCCCTCGACTCCCTTGGCGTAGACGGTCGACTTATCGGCATCGAAGACGAGATTGGCGGGCACGGTGACGCGAGCCACATAGGTGTCGCGGTTCGCGACATAGATCGTGCCGCCGACCTCGACCGCGCCCTCGATATCGAACTCGACGCCCGAGCTGCTGCTCGCTCCCAGCGCCGGGGCCGCAACGGCCACGGCGACGGCGAGGCTCGCGGCGACGGCGAGGCCACGCGCGGCGACGGCGAGGCCACGCGCGGCGACGGCGAGGCCACGCGCGGCGAGGATGGTTCTCTTCTTCTTCAGATCAGAACTCATGGACGGTTACTCCTCTATGGTCTTCTCGCTGGCGACGACTATTTCTTTACGGGTGACGCGGAACCGAATCGCAGGTGCCGCGGGACAGCCCAGAGGCGCAGGGCCATGCGCCATATCCGGAGCCGTCAGGGCATCCGTCTCCTCGTCCGCCCGAGGCTGGGCGAACCGCAGGCGTCCCGCCGCATCGGCTACATTGCGGGCGACGGGCAAGGGATTTGGGCGCTCGGAACCGTCCGACGCGCCCGCAGCCTTCGCGGAAGCGACGCCGGTCTTCTCGCCCTCCCGGCGATCGGCGCGAGGCCCGGGGCCGTTCGCGGATCGAGCCCCCTTTTGTCTGCCCGCGAGGTCGTCCTTGACGCCGCGGATATCAAGAGCCCGATAGGTACGGCCGGCCACGACGGCAAGAACGGCGGCGGCGACCAAGAGCACGGCGCCGAGAATGCGCAGGATGTCCTGAACGCTCATGACGGCACCCCCTCGGCCCGAGCGTCAGCCTGGGCGGACGCGTTTCTCTGAGCCGAAGCGGCCCCGGCGCTGCCGTAAACGACGGAGATGTTCGATTCGGCGGCCCGGCGGGCGGCGTCGGAGATGATTGAGTCGCGCATCGCCCGCGCCTTCTCACTCGAGTCCGCATCCGTGGACAGGGCGGAAGCCATCCGGGTCGCCTTGCCCAGCAGGTCCTCCGCCTGGTCGCGCGTGACCCCAGCGCGCTTAAAGCCGCTCAAGTAGGTCGGGGACGCGACCGCCTGGTTGATGAGGGAGCACAGGCGCAGCCGGACCATGACCGCGTCCTCGTCGGAAAGGGCGCCGAGCGCATCGGAAAGAGAGTGCCAGTAGCCCTCATAGACGCTTCCCTCCGAGCCCTCGAGCGTCGCCTGAGAGAGCTTCTGGTAGAACTCGCCGATGGCCGCGTAGGCCTGCGCGGACGATCGCTCGGCGGGCGTGAGCGTGCATGCTTTACCCGACAGAGCGCGCGCATCGTAGGAGTCCATGGCCGTCTGGAACCACTGCGCAGCCTGAATGCCCGCGCTCATCGCATAGTCGCGCGACTCGTCGCCCGCCGCCTGCTCGTAGTAGACGTAGTAGAGCGTCCCGATGTCGTAGCAGAGCTTCGCGTAATCCTCGCTCGCCTCGATATCGGCGCGATGCATGCCCATCAGGTGCTGCAGGCGCGAAGATTCCGCGATGGTGAAATCCTGGTCGGCCTTGTAGACCTTGTCCACCAGCTCGAAATACGCCTCAACGTGCGAGGGGTCCACGCCGATGGCGCTCGCGTAGTAACCCTCCGCCACAGATACGCCGTCGGCCTCCGCAGGCTCGACGCTCGCGGCGCGGGCAGACGAGATATACGCCTCGTAGGTGGTGCTCTTCAGATAAAGGCCCGAGCCCAGGCATGCCGCGCCCGCGAGAGCGAGGCCCGCAGCAGCCATCCACAGCGCGTTGAAGCGATCGATCTTCTGCTTGAGCACGCTGCGGTAGCCCTCGGTGAGCTTCTCATAATTCTGCAGGTCGAGCTGCATGTCCGAGGCCGTCTGGTAACGGTCGTCCGGATTTGCCTGCGTGGCCTTGGCAATGATGTGCTCGAGCCCCTCGGACAGCGTCGGGTCGATCTGGCGGATAGGCGCCCAGTACGTTTCCCTCGACGCCACACGGCCCGTGACCAGTACATAGAGCGTCACGCCGAGCGCGTACACATCGGTCCTCGCGTCGGTCTGCGCGTCGTGCGAGAACTGCTCGGGCGCGGCGTAGCCCCTCGTGCCGAGGACCTTGGTGTCGGAGCTCTTGCCTTCCTTGTACTCGCGCGCGATGCCGAAGTCGATGAGGCGAACCGTTCCGTCCTCGCGCAGCATGATGTTGTCCGGCTTCATGTCGCGGTAGATGACCGGCGGTTTCCTCGAGTGGAGATACTCGAGCACGTCACAGAGCTGGATGCCCCAGCCGATGACGTCCCGCTCATCCATAGGGCGCCCCGCCTCGCTCAATGCCCGCTTAAGCGAGGTGCCCTCGATGTAGTCCATGACGACGAAGATGGTCCGGCCGTCCTCGACGATGTCGACGACGCGCGGCAGCATCGGGTGGTCGAGGCGCTTCATGAGGTTAGCCTCGGCGATGAGGCTCTGGGCCACGACCTCGTTGTTCACGTCGCGCGCCGTACGCCCGATTTCCTTAACGGCCCAGAGCTTGTTCAGGCGCCGGTCGCGCGCGAGCCACACGCGCGACATGCCGCCCTGGCCCACGAGCGAGATTACCTCGTACTTGCCGTCGATGACGTCTCCGACCTCGGCCATGCTCACTCACCCCCATCCACCGGTCAAACATCTCAGCCCTCGGATTTCACGCCCAACGCCGAAACAGGCTTGGAGGGCCCCTTTTCCGTCGACACAAACCACCAGAGTCGCTTGGTTTTCCGCGACAGAAATGAGGGGCCCATGCTATCGGAGGCGCCTGACCGCAAACTCACCGGAGCCTGCCTGCGGGCTTGCGGGTTTTTTGCGGCTCGAAAGCAGGTTTTGAACAATGCGCCGGGTATGCGCGCCGATAAGGGGCCCGGGCCTGCAGCCGCATCTCTCGGTAAGGTCTCGTAAGACCCGATAACTCCATCAACCGCACAGAACATGTTCCATAAACGCGCCGTGCTTCTTGCCAAAACCGCTGGAAACGGGACATGCGCGTACCCAATAGCTTTTATCGAGCATTCGTGAGAAATCGTGTGGGCGACGCGAGGGTACTCATACTCATAAAGGCAAAAGACAACACGCGCCCGCCGCGAAGGCGGGCGGTTTGGAGATAACGCTCATGGCTCAGGCACAACGGAACAACAATGCCCCCGAGGAAAAGAAGGGCATCTTCTCGGATTTCTCGTTCGCGACCGTCATGGCCTCGGGGCTCGCGGCGGCGACTTCCTTCGCCCTCTCGGCAAAGATAGGCCTCGCCGGCTCGATCATCGGCACCCTCATCGGCGGCTTCGCCTCCGCCGCGGCCTCACAGGTATACAAATCGATCATCTCCGCCTCCGCCGAGAAGCTCAAGCAGGTCGGGCCCGTCGGCGAAGAGGCGGGCGTGACCCGCAGGATCGGCCAGCGCCCCGTGAGCGGACGCGCGCAGGTCGAGGAGGTCGCGGAGTCCGGCACGCCCATCGCCCCGCCCGAGATCCGCGCGGCCGCGCGCGGCGTCGAGCGCAGGCGTCAGCGCCGGCGCGCCACCTTGGTCGCGGCAGCGGCATCCCTCGTGGCGGTGCTTGTGTTCGCGCTCGTGGTGAGCTTCGTGACCCGAGGGGCCGGCATCGGCGGCTCGGAACAGGAGAGCGACGAGAAGGTGCAGGTCAGCGATACCGCAGCTCAGGAATCGCCGTCGTCGGGCTCCTCGTCGGGCTCGTCCAAGTCGTCCAGCCCCTCCGGCAGCTCCGCGAGCGGCTCCTCCGCCGGTGCCGCGAGCAGCGAGGGCTCGGCGTCCGGCAGCGGTTCCGGCTCGAGCGCCCAGGGCTCGCGCTCCGAGAGTGGCCCCTCGTCGTCCGACGGCTCGGCTGCGGGGTCAGGCTCCGACTCGGCCGCGTCTTCGGACGGCTCGGCCTCCTCGGGCTCGACCGGCACATCGGGCGCCTCGGGCTCCGCCGACGGCGACTCCTCTACGGGCGGCTCCGCGGCCGGTTCCGGCGATTCCGCAGGCGCCTCCTCCGGCAGCGGCTCGTCGGCATCGGATTCCGGCACGTCGGGCGGCGCCTCGGAAGCGAGCGGCAACTCGAGCTCGGCGACAACGTCCTCGGGCCAATAGCGGACGAAGGAGAAAAACCGAACGGGGGCCGAGCGGGTCTTTGGCCGGCGCCCTTCTTGCCAGGGACGGGCAGAAACCGAAGGCCTCCGGTCGGTGGCCTTCTCGCCAATGCGAGTCCCGCATATCCCGCGTCGATATCCAAAGGTCACGGGCCCGCGCCTCGGCGCCCCGCGAAGAGAACCCGTCGCCAGCCCGGCGGCCCGCGACGCCCGCGACGCCCGCGAGGGGCTAGAATCGAGAAGCTCAAAACCCGACACACGTCGAAAGGAACCCCATGGAGCGTCCGAACGCCTGGAAGTCCTACACTCCCGAGCAGCTCGACGAGCTGCACTACCTCTGCGAGGGCTACAAGTCCTTCATCTCCGACAACAAGACCGAGCGCGAGTGCTGCGCCACCGCCCTCGATATGGCGCGCGAGGCCGGCTACGTCGACCTCGCCGAGGCCGTGGCCGCCGGCCGCAAGCTCAAGCCCGGCGACAAGCTCTACGCCGTAAACCGTGCCAAGTCCCTCATGCTCGTGAACCTCGGCACCGACGACCTCGAGGCCGGCGTGAACATCCTCGGTGCCCACATCGACTCGCCGCGCATGGACGTCAAGCAGAACCCGCTCGAGGAGAACAGCGACCTCGTGACCCTCGACACCCACTACTACGGCGGCATCAAGAAGTACCAGTGGGTCACCATCCCGCTGGCCATCCACGGCGTCATCGCAAAGAAGGACGGCACCGTGGTCGACGTGGCCGTGGGCGAGGACGAGGGCGACCCCGTCTTTTGCGTGACGGACCTGCTCATCCACCTCTCGGCCGAGCAGCTGACCAAGACCGCCGCCAAGGTCATCGAGGGCGAGATGCTCGATGTGCTCGTGGGCGGCCGCCCCGTGGTGGTCGAGCCCGGCGAGGACGGCAAGACCGACGAGAAGGACCTCGTCAAGAAGGGCGTGCTCGCCGTCCTCAAGGAGAAGCTCGACATCGAGGAGGAGGACCTTCTTTCCGCCGAGCTCGAGGTCGTACCCGCCGGCACCGCCCGTGACCTGGGCTTCGACCGCTCGATGATCCTCGGCTACGGCCAGGACGACCGCTCCTGCGCCTACACCAGCCTGGTCGCGCAGCTCGACGAGCCCGAGGTCAAGCGCACCGCCGTGACCCTGCTCGTCGACAAGGAGGAGATCGGCTCGGTGGGCGCCACCGGCATGACCAGCCGCTTCTTTGAGAACACGATGGCCGAGCTGCTCGCGCTCGCCGGCAAGCCGGGCGACCTCGCGCTGCGCCGCTGCCTCGCCAACTCGCAAATGCTCTCGAGCGACGTCTCGGCCGGCTACGACCCGACCTTCGCCTCCGTCTTCGAGGCAAAGAACGCCAGCTACCTGGGCCGCGGCCTCACCTTCAACAAGTTCACCGGCAGCCGCGGCAAGTCCGGCTCCAACGACGCCGACGCCGAGTACGTGGCAAAGATTCGCCGCGTGATGGACGAGGGCGGCGTCGCCTGGCAGACCGCCGAGCTTGGCCGCGTCGACGTGGGCGGCGGCGGCACCATCGCCTATATCCTCGCCAAGTACGGCATGAGCGTCATCGACTGCGGCGTGCCCGTGCTCTCCATGCACGCGCCGTGGGAGACCACGAGCAAGGCCGACATCTACGAGGCCTACCGCGGCTACCGCGCGTTCCTCAAGCTCGCTTAACCCGCGCAGACCCGGCAACGAGCCCTGGTTTCTTGCCGCGCAGTAAGAAGCCCCGCGACCGAGCCCTGGATTCGCGCCGCGCAGTAACGCGTCGCGCTGGCGAGCCCTGGATTCTCGCCATCCAGTAAGAAGCCCCACAAAATAGCCCCGGATCCTCGCCGCGCAGTAACCGAACGTTACTGCGCGGCGAGGATCCAGGGCGAATCTGTTTCACGCGTTACTGGATGGCGAGGTTTCAGGGCGCCGCAGCGCGACCCGTTGCTGGGAAGCGAGGTTTCAGGGCGCCGCGGCGCGACCCTCTGCTGGGCGGCGAGGTTTCGGGGCGCGCGCCGGGAACAAACCTTGCGACCCGAGCCTCACGGCGCGATCCCCTACCCTAGCAGTGCCAGAACCTCGCGTTTGGCGGCAAGAAACGCATCCGAGAGCTCGAAGCCGCCCGGCTCGGAACCCTCCGCGCTCCCGCGCTCGACCGTTACCTCGCCGGCGACGGTCGACGGCACCCCGGCGCGCGGGTCCCCCTCGAGCACGTACACACGGCTCGCCATGCTCACGGCCTCGTCGACGTCATGGGTGATCACGACCGAGGCGATCCCCAGCTCAGAGGCCATGCCGCAGTACCAACGGCGCAGGTCGACGCGGGTCAGGGCATCGAGCGCGCTGAACGGCTCGTCGAGCAGCGCCACGTCGTTGCCCATGAGGTACGTGCGCAAGAAGGCCGCGCGCTGGCGCATGCCGCCGGATAGTTCGCTCGGCCACTTGTCCTCGCAACCCGCGAGCCCGAAGCGCTCCATCAGCGGCAGCGCCCGCTCGCGGGCCGCCGCCTTCTTCTCCCCCGCCAGCACAAGCGGAAGGATCGCGTTATCCAGGATGGTGCGGCTCGGCAGCAAGAGGTCCTTCTGTAGCATGTAGCTCACGCGGCCGGGGCGCGCGCCGAGGTCCTCCCCATGAAGAAGCACCTGGCCCGCGCGTGGGGCCGTCAATCCGGAAAGCGCATGCAGCAGGGTCGTCTTTCCGCAGCCGGATTTGCCCACGACGCAGACCGTCTCGCCGCAGCCGACGCGCAGGTCGACGCCGCGCACGACGTCGACCCCCTCGTCCCAGCCGCAGGTAAGGCCGCGCGCCTCAAGCGCGGGCACGGCGGCAGCGCCCTTCTTGCCGTCGCCGCCGCCCGCACTGCCCGTGCCACCCGCGCCGACGCCAGCCATATCCTTCTCGTCGCCCACCGCGACTACGCCAGGTAGGAGGTGTCGTAGCCGGCGTTGACGTCGAGCTTGTTCTCCACCAGCGAGTTGTCGTTGAGCCACTGGAAGTAGTTGGCCCAGCGGGTCGCGTCGATGACGCCCCAGCCCTCGGCCTCGGCAGTGTACTCAGCGGCCAGGAACGACGCGGACGCCGAGACGAGCTCGGGGTCGAGCTCGGGGACCTCCTCGCACAGGATCTTCGCGGCCTCCTCCGGGTTCTGGACGGCGAACTCGTAGCCCTTCTTCGCGGCGCGCAGGAACGCCTTGGCCACCTCGGGGTTCGCCTTCGCGTACTCGGTGTTCGCCGCGATGACCGGGGTATAGAAGTCGAAGACGTCGTCCATGTCCTTGAAGCTGAAGTAGTTGACGTCGTAATCCTGGATCTTTGCGTTCTGGACGGCCCAGCCCTCGTAGACCCACACGCAATCGAACATGTTCGCCTTCAGGCCCGCGACCTCGTCGTCCACGGAGTACGGCACCATCGAGAGCTTGGAGAAGTCGCCGCCGTCGGACTCCATGATCTGCTTGATCGTGGCCTGCTCAACGGCCATGTCCCAGGTGGTGTAGACGTGGTTCTCCATCTCCTTGGCGCGGGTGATGCCGTCGGCGGCGCGGCTCATGATGCCGGAGGTGTTGTGCTGGATCACGGCGGCAACGGCCTCGAGGCCGGTGTTGCCCGAATCGTAGGCCGCGGCGATGTAGTCCTGGTAAGAAATGCCGAACTGCGCCTGGCCGGTGCCGAGCGCGCCCTCGGCGGTGCCGTCGGCAGGCTGGACGATCTCGACCTCGAGGCCCTCCTCGGCAAAGAAGCCCTGGTTCTTGGCCACATAGATGCCGGTGTGGTTGGTGTTGGGGGTGTAGTCGAGGCAGAAGGTGAGGGCGGTCTTCTCGGTATCAGAGCCGGAGGCGGAGCCGTCCGAGCCGGAGCCGGACGCGGAACCCGAGCCGCCGCAGCCAGCGAGCACGAGCGTGGCGGCGGTGGCGGCGCCGCCGGCCACGAAGGCGCGGCGAGAAAGGCCGGCGCGGGCGGCGAGCTGGGCGAGGCCGGCGTTGATGTTCTTCTTCATTAGGAATCGTTCCTCTCTGCCCTCTTCCAGGGCATGCAGATGTTTTGGAGCACGTCGACGACTTTCATGAGCGCCAGGGAAAGCGCCGACGTGATGATGATCACCGCGAACATGCGGTCGTACTCGAAGTTCTTGCGGACGCGCGTCATGTACACGCCGAGGCCGGTGAAGCCGCCGAGCCACTCGGAGATGACGGCGCCCACGATGGCGTAGGTCGCGCTGATGCGCAGGCCGCTGAAGAACTGGTCGGCCGCTGCGGGCAGCTTGGCCACGCGGAAGATCTGCCACTCGGTCGCGTTCATCGTGCGCAGCAGGTCCACCTGGTCGGGGTCCACGGACTTGAAGCCGCTGGCAAGGGCCACCGTCACCGGAAAGAATGTGGTCAGCACGACGAGAAGCACCTTAGGCAAAAGGCCGTAGCCGAACCACAGCACGAGCAAGGGCGCGATGGCCACGGTGGGAACGGTCTGGCTCACCGTGAGCAGCGGGTCGAAGGCCAGGTAGAAAGTCTCGAACTTGTCCATGAGCACGGCAAAGACGAAGCCCACGGCCACGCCGATCACAAGACCGATGGCGGCCTCGGCGAGCGTCGTCCCCATGTGGCCCATAAGCAGGGAAAAGTCCTTGGCGAGCGCCTGGACGACCTCGACCGGGCTCGGCAGCATGAAGTTCGGCACGAGCCCCGCCATACACACGGCCTGCCAGATGACGAGCAGGCCGGCGACGGCGCAGACGGGCGCGACGATTCTTTTCGGCGGCATCCGCACGACGCGCCCCTAAGCCACGGCCTCGGAGCTGTGGGCGAACTCCGGGTCGTTGGGGTGGTACTTGCCGATCTTGTGGTCCGTGGACATGACGTCGCCGTCGGGCTTGAAGTTGATCTTCGCGTAGGTCATGACGTGCTTGCAGCCGTTGGCCGCGCCCACGAGCTGGCAGTTCTTGAGGATCTCCATGCAGCGCTCGTAGTCGCCCTCGATGGCCGTCTCGAAGGGGCCGACGAAGTAGTCGATGCCCGTGGAGTCGATGTAGCCGATCACCGCGTCGACAGCCGCGCACGTGGCGTCGTCGTCCGCCGCGTCCATCGGCAGGTATTGGATGGCGATTGAGCAATTCATAGGCTCGCTCCTTCCCGCGCGGGGCCGCCGGCGCCCGCGCCTTCGGGCACCAAAAAAAAGGCGCCCACGTGGATATTCGTAGGTGCCTCAAGCGAGCGAAGCTTATGGTTCCTACGCCGGCATTACCCGGATCAGGTCGACGGTCAGGGCCGCTCCCATTACTGGGCCCAATCTCAGCCGGCGTGCGCCAGCTCCCGTTTAACGGTTGGTAGTGTAGCACGCGCGCGGAGCACGAGGCGGTGCGCACACTAGGTGCCCCGCGAACGGCATGCGGCGCGGGCCCTTGCCGCTATACACTCGAAAAACCACGCCCGAGCCAGGAGCACGCCAGGCCGCACGGCTGGGCGACACCGCAGGGCAAGGGCCTGCCGAGCAGCACGGCTGACGGCATCCCGTGGCGAACCCTTTGCAGCAGGGTGCCCAACGTGCGGCGCCCGGGGCACCAGGCGCAACACGCGCGTGCGCATGCGGGCGCATACGCCCACATCGAGGATGGGTCAGCAGCAAGCTCAGGCGTGGAGGAAGGCGCCTTTGGTTTGATCGTCCCTGAATCTATCCTGAGAGCAAGAAGCTTCCCTATCCCCAATTTGGGTCCGTGCGATTTCAAAAGAACGATATTTAGAAGCAGTATCCGACGCCATCGAGTAGACCCACGGAATTCGGCTTCTCACACAGAAATTAACTGCGGTTTTGCTCACATCAGCCGACAGATACCGCCCACTCGCCGATACTGCTTCTAAATTTCGTTAAATACTGAACAGGAAAGGTAGCATCCCATCAATCAGCTACCCCAAGGAGGCTTGATGGACCTGTTGATCTGCGGCCCCACGGCATTCAGGTACCACCGGATTCCGCCTCAGGTGCTCGCGCTCTACCCGCCCCTCCCAAACACGTTCGCAGACTCCAACCATCTCAAGCTCGCGGGCTCGGAACTCGTGGAGGACCTCCTTGAAGCCCCGATCCATCGACTGGCATTCGAAGCCGGCCACAACAGCAGGACAAAACTTTACAAAACCCACTGCCTAAGCAACGAGCTGCCGGCCGGCTCGACGTACGAGACGGACCATGACCTGCGGGTCACGTCGCCGGCGGCGACGCTCCTCACGATGGCGGGCCAGGTCCGCAGGACAGACCTGCTCATGGCCGCCTACGAGATGCTCGGATCCTTCGCGGTGTTCAAGCCGCGCGAACGCACGGAGCGGACCCTTGCAGAGGCGCTGGAACAGGGCCACATAGCTCCCGAGGAAGGCTGGAAGCGAGTCCGAAACGTGGACGGAATGGGCACCGACCTCTGGAAACGCCCACCATTGCTCACCCTTGGAGAGCTCGAGTCGTTCTCCAGACAGGTTGAGGGCTACGGCGGGGTCAAGGACCTGCGCTGGGTCGCGGGACGCGTGACGGGCGAGACCGCCTCCCCGTTCGAGGCCCAGGCCTCTATGCTTTTGGGACTTCCGCGGGCCTCCGGGGGCGAGGGCCTCACCATAAAGAACAACGAGCGCATCCGGCTCTCCCCCGCCGCCCGAAGAATCTACCCTCGCATGAACTGCTACGCGGATATCCTTATCGAGGGCCGTGGTGACAATGCCGGCACCATCGTAGAGTGCCAGGGAAGGTCCGTCCACGCGAGCGAGGCGGCCGGCATCTCGGACTCGGACCGCACGACCGCGCTCGCGAGTATGGGCTATGAAGTGATTCTGCTGACCTACGACCAGATAACGAACCCGAGCTCGTTCGACGTGGTGCTGGACATAATCGCCCGCAAGACCGGCGTCCCTCGCCGTCCGAAGACCAATAGACAGAAAGCGGCGGAGCTGGAGCTCCGCCGCAACATCTTCTTCGATTGGTCGCGTCTGGCAAGCTAGCCAAAGCCGCAAAGACCCGGCCCGCCCAGGGCCAGGACCTTCGGTCAGGCCCCGGCGCACTCATCGTCGCCGACTTCTCCCGGGGCGCTCGGCTTCGCGCAGGGCGCCCCGGGCACGTGCCGGGCAATCCCCGCGTCAGGCCCGACACCCCTGTCCAGGCCTCCCTCACGAGGCGCCGCACGCACGCGCCCGGCGCGCCATCGCCGCGGCCCAGCGCCTACGCGAGCAGGTAAGGCTCCACATCTTCGCCGGCGCAGAAGCGACGCGAGAAGTCGAGGGCGCGTCGCTTGGCCTCCTCAAGCGCGGAGATGGGGTAAATCCCGGGCAAAATCGCCGTCGAGACGCACATCCTCGCCGCATGCAATCCTCTGACCTGGGCCTTCGTCTCCGCAAGCTCGACGCCCTCAAGCCCGGGACAGAGCATAGACAAAAACGCGTCGAAGAGCGCCTCGCCCTCCTCGGCGGTAAGGCGCGTGCCCAGAAGCCCGTCGCCGAGCTCTCCCGCAGCGGGCAGGAACACGCAGTGCGAGTACATGCTCATGAGGTCGAACACGAAGTGGCCGCGCCCACAGAGCATAAGGTCGATAAAAGTGACCCGGCCGTCCTCGGAGAGAATCGCGTTGCCGGGCTGGCAGTCCCCCTGCACGAAGGTGTTCTCGTCGGGGATGGCCTCAAAGGCCGCGCGCAGGGCGGCCGCCTCGTCGGCGGAGAAGAGCTCCGGGTCGAGCGCGCCGCAAAGCTCAATGCAGAGCCCCTTGATGTCCGGCAAGCGCTCGTCGTCGAGCCGAGCCCGGCGGAATTCGCGAACCGCTCCGGTAAAGGCGGCGAGGAGCTCGTCTCGGTCCTGGGGTCGCTCCGCGAGCAGCGCGTCGAGCGTGGCGCCCCCCACCTTATCCATGAGGATGCCGAGGCGATCGCCGACGCGCACGGCCTCATAGGCGCGCGGCACCGGCAAGCCCTCGTCGCGCGCCGCCTGCGTGAAGACGAGCTCCTGACACACGAGCATCGTCGGCACCTGGGCGCGGAAGAGCTTGAGGGCCTTGTCCCCAAGGTCGTAGACCGTGGAGGTGCGGCCCTCGCCGATCACGGGGGCGTCGCCGAGGTTGAACTCTCGGAAGTCCTCGGCACAGACGTCGACGGGCAGCGCGCCCATACGTCCGAGCTTCCCCGACTTGATGAGCTCGGCAACCTTGAGCTGGGCGTTATTGGACATTCGGGCACCTCCAGGCGCTAGACGGCTCATTACAGTATAGGCGCGGGGGCCCGGGCTGTCCCACCCTAAAAACGCGCCGCGCGGCAACGGGGCATCGCCGGGCGGCGCGTTATTAGGGCGGATGGGGCGAGCGAGCGCCGCGCGACATACTCCCCGGGGTTCCCGGCACGTTCCCGTTGCCGCGCGACGCGATTCCGGGGCCCGGGGAGGAACACTCGCGAGCTGCGGGGCAGAAGGCCGCACGGGGCCAGGCACCGCGAGAAGAAGGTCCCGAGCCCGGCGACGCGACCTGCCCCCCCACGTATTGCTAGCCAATAACGGGAAGCAGCTCAACGTGCCGAGCACGGGGCCTTTTGTTCGCGAACGAGCTGGAACGGCCTAGCCGAAGAGCCTTGCCAAAGCGCCGAGAAGCGAGTTGTCGCCGGTGGCGGGCAGCCTGGACTTCGCTGCCGCGCCATTCCCGCCGCCAGAGGCCTTTGTGCCCGAGCCGGACGTCTTTCCGGGCTCAGGGGCCGGGCTCGGATCCGGCGTCGGGCTCGGATCCGGCGTCGGGCTCGGCTCAGGGGCCGGGCTCGGCTCGGGCGCCGGGCTCGGCTCGGGCGCCGGGCTCGGATCCGGCGTCGGGCTCGGATCCGGCGTCGGGCTCGGCTCAGGGGCCGGGCTCGGCTCGGGCGCCGGGCTCGGCTCGGGCGCCGGGCTCGGATCCGGCGTCGGGCTCGGATCCGGCGTCGGGCTCGGCTCAGGGGCCGGGCTCGGCTCGGGCTCACGCGCCACGTCGCCGGGCAGCTCGTCTGTCTCCACCGCGGTCGCGCGCATCAGGGCGCCGTTGCCGATGTCGAAGTCGTGTCCGATCACGTAGAGTCTGCCGCGGTAGGCCACGGCGCGGCAAAGCGTCGTCGGGGTGTTGTTCACGCGCTTGCCGAAGCCGGCGAACGCCTCGGAGCCGTCGGCGAGCACATAGGTGTCTTCCTGGATGAAGTCGCCGTTCTCCGCGCCGACCACGCCCGTGAGCACGGGACCCACCTTGGTGGCCGCAAGGGCGTTGACGAGCATGTACTCGGGGGTGACCTTCGGCAGGCTCGCGTCGGCGCCGGTGGAGAAGTCCCCCACGTCGGACGCGCTCAACGAGCCGTCCTCGCCAAGCGTCAGGCACTCGAGGACCGTCTGGTCGGTGTCGACCGAGGGCACGGTGACGTTCACCATCGCGCCGCCATACAGATAGAGCTTATCGCCGCAGAGCGCGGTTTGGATGGAGCCCGTGCAGTGCTCGTCGCCCGTGCTGCTGCGAGGCTTACACGAGCCGACCACCCGAGCGGTGCCGGCGTCCAGGTCGAGCTCGCGGACATTGTCCTTCGCGAGCGTCAGCAGGGTCGGCGAGGCGACGTCGTAGCTCTCGTTGACGAGCAGCGACATAAAGCCCATCGGGACCCACACGCCGAGCTTCTCGGCCTCGTCCGCGTCGGCCGGAATCATGCACAGCTTCGAGCCGCCGACCACGAGCAGGCGGTCGCCCACGTTCACCAGCGCGGCCTGGTAGGGCACGGAGTCGTCGGCCACCTTATCGGAAAGGTCCGCCCAGGCGCCCGTCTGGGGGTCGTACCGGTAAAGCCTCTTGCCCGCGAGGCCGCCGTTGCCCTCGGTCGGCGCGGACGCCATCACGAGCAGCTTGCCATCCCACAGGGTGATGCTCGGGCCGGCGACCCAGCCGGGCATGTCCGCGACGCGGCTCCAGGACTTGGCCTCGGTGTCGTAGCGCCAGACGTGTTTATAGCTCGCGGACGAGTCCTCCCCCGCGCCTTCCGCCCCGCGATCGACATAGGGGAAGACGTAGATGGACCCGTCGAGCGCCGCCATGGTGCTGTACTGGGGATAATCGTCGAACTCGGCGGGCAGCTCGATCGTCTCCTCGAAGAGCGGCACCTCGTCGGGCGAGACGTCCTTGGTGAACAGGAAGCTCGCGCCCATCCGGCAAGAGGCGCCGTCGGCACGCGCGACCGAGAACTTGAGGTAGCTGCTCACGACGCCGGCCGGGCGGCTCGCCACGATCTCCGTTGCCGACCAACTCACGACCTCAGCATCGGCGCCGGAGACGCTGACCGCGCCGGCCTCGTCGCCGAAGCCCGTGCCGCGCAGGACGAAGGTCCTCTCGTCCTCGGAGAGCTCGACCGAGGTGATGACGGGGGCGCGGGAATCCGCCGCCGCCGAGGCGAACTTGCCCGCGTCGATCATGCCGTTGGAGGCGCACTTACCGCTGAACTGGCCGTCGAAGGCGTTCACGGAGCCCTTGAGCACGCCGACGAGCTCGGCGGCGCGCTCGGCCTTGCCCATCTCGGCGTAGCCCTCGATCTGCTCGGCGGCGACCATGGCGAGGCCGGACACGCAGGGCGTCGCCATCGAGGTGCCGCTCATGTACAGGTAGGGCACGGTCTTGTTGCCGCCGGAGATGAGGTCGATGAGGATATTGCCGTCGGAGCCGCACGCCATCGTGTTCACGGTCACGTTGAACCAGATGTAGGACTGGCCGTCCTCGCCCTTGAACACGGCGAGGCCCGCGCCGTCGCCGAGGGTCGCGAGGTCCGTGGTCGTGTTCAGGCTGATCTGCGTCCAGGACTCGTTCGAGGAAGAGGTAATGCTTTTCATGCCGCCGAGCTTCACGATGGCGCCCGCGCCCGTGAGGCCGTAGACCGTGGCGCCCACCGTGCCGGTCGCGCCGTTGCTGCCCTCGGCGCCGATGGCGACGGAGAAGTCGGAGAGCTCGGAGAGCCGGCCCTCGTCGACCGGAATCTTGAAGGAGACGTTGCAGAAGGAGCTGCCGCCCGCCTCAAGGAGCTCCTTGGCGGAAATCTTATAGATGCCCTTGTCGCCAAAGCCCGCGGCGCCGGCCTCGACGTGGCCGACCTTGACCGTGGGGGGATTCTTCAGGGGGTCGCCCACAACGCCGAGATAGGCCTGGATGCCGCAGTCCTCGCTATCGAAGGTCTCGAGAACGACCTGGTCCTCCTCGTCCAGCGCCTGCGGGAGATAGACGCCCTTGGGCTTCGCGGCGGACGCGGAACTCGCGGTGGAGAGGATCCCCGAGCCGGGCGCGAAGACGCTCGAGCTCGTGGCGCCGTAGTTGGAGAAGGAAGAGACGCTGCCCGACATGTCCGCAGAAGAGACGACCAGCGCATACGGCAGATTGAGCATGGACTTGCCGGTATAGGTAGCGGTGTCGAGGTCGATGGTCTCGTTGCCGGCGGCGAAGACGCTCACGGCCCCCTTGCGGCCGAGCGACTGAACACAGAGCCAGACCGAGCGCTCACTGATGATGCTGCCCCATGAGTTGCTGACGACGCGGAGGTCGACGCCCGCGTCCACAGCGCGCTCGAGATAGGCGTATCCGCGGACGATCGAGCTCGTGGACATGCCGCCGTTCGCGTCGCCCGTGCGGACGGCGAGCAGCTGGGCGCCGTTGGCGGCGCCGCTCACGCCGGAGCCGTTCCACTCGGCGGCGATGATGCCGGCGCAGTGCGTGCCGTGGCCGTTGGCGTCGAAGACTTCCGCCTCGTCGGCGCCTTCCAGGGCGCAGTAGCCGTACGCGCCGCCGCCGACGGCGGAGACAAGCGGGCTCATGTCGTACATGACGTCGTCGAGGTCGGGGTTCGTGACGTCGATGCCCGTGTCCATGACAGCGACGACGCCGGAGGAGTTCTTCTCGCCGGCGTCGTTCCAGCCGTCGAGGTTCACGGTGAGGCCGTCCGCGTGCTTGTCGCCGAAGGCGCCCTCGGCGTCCGAATAGGCCCACTGCCAGTCCGTGACGTCGTTGCCGGCCACGACCTGGGTCTCGTTCACAGAAACACTTGTTACGGAATCAGAAGAGGAGGCGCCCGCGTCGGAGACGGCCAAGCCGTCGTCCGCGTCTCCGGCTGCCGAGCCGTCGCCCTCGACAACCGCGCAGAGAGCCGACTCCACGTCCTCGTCGAGGGCGGCGACGGCCTCGTCGCCGGGCACGGTGACGACTCGGTCGGGCTCGGCCCACAGCACGCGCGGGTCGTCGGCAAGCGACCGGAGGATCTCTTCGGTGGTCATGTCGTCGCGAGAGACCACAAGGGTATACACATCCACATCGGCGGCGCCGGCCGGCTCGGCCGCGAGCTCGCCGCCGGAGGCCGCGAGGGCCTGGGCCTGCGCGCCCTCGAGCGCCTGGGCGGGCAGCGCCTCGTCGAAGGTCTCCTCGTAGACGTCGCCCGTGGTGCGAGAGAGCTCCTCGGACGACTCGTCGAGAAGCGAGCCCGCGGCGAAGCCGGACGCGTCCCCCTCGGCATCGTCAGAGGTCGCCATCGCAGCGCCGGAATCGGCCACAGAAGGGGCGACGATGGCGATGACCTTTCCTTCGTTGAAGTCGCCGGCCGCGAGCATCTCGTCGATGCAATCGCTCCAGCGCTCCTGGCCGGAAGTCTCCGAGGACGCATCCCCGGAAGCGCCGGCCCCGGATCCGGCCGCGTACGCGAGCGGCGACGCCGAGAAGGCCAGCGTGACGCCGAGCAGCGCGGCGAGCGCGGC
>CAVCUP010000029.1:0-29805 GCA_963605405.1 bacterium
CCCATGACCCACGACGAGCAGGTCCGCCTCATGACGGACAAGATCGCCAAGTTCGTGGAGCACACTGCCAAGGTGCTGCCCGACGACGTGCGCGCAAAGATCGACGAGCTGCAGGCGAGCGAGACCAAGCCCCTGGCCTGCGCGATTTATAAGACGATGCAGAAGAACCAGGACCTCGCGCGCGAGCTGTGGCGCCCAAGCTGCCAGGACACGGGCGTTTTGCAGTACTGGGTGAAGTGCGGGACGGCGTTTCCGCTTATCGGCGACCTGGAGGCGCTGCTTAAGGAGGCGACCGTTCAGGCGACGTTCGCGGCGCCCCTTCGCCACAACTCTGTCCAGACGTTCGACGAGGTCAACACCCGCAAGAACGTGGGCAAGGGCACCCCGACGGTGTTCTGGGACATCGTGCCCGGCTGGGATGGCTGCGAGGTCTATACCTATATGGCGGGCGGCGGCTGCAGCCTGCCCGGCCGCGCCATGGTCCTCATGCCGGGCGCCGGCTACGAGGGCGTGACCAAGTTCGTCCTCGACCAGATGACGAGCTACGGCATCAACGCCTGCCCGCCGCTTCTGGTGGGCGTGGGCGTGGCCACGAGTGTGGAGACCGCGGCGCTTCTCTCCAAGAAGGCCCTTATGCGCCCCATCGGCTCGCACAACGAGAACGAGCGCGCTGCGAAGATGGAGCGCCTGCTCGAGGAGGGCATCAACTCGATCGGCCTGGGCCCGCAGGGTATGGGCGGCCGCGCCTCCGTTATGGGCGTGAACATCGAGAACACCGCGCGCCACCCGTCGACCATCGGCGTGGCCGTCAACGTCGGCTGCTGGAGCCATCGCCGCGGACATGTGGTGTTCGACGCCGACCTCAACGCGACCGTCACGACCCATTCGGGGGTGGAGCTCTAATGCTGGAGATTCGTGGAGACAAGAAAGTCCTGGTAACGCCCGTGAGCGCCAAGGACCTTGAGGGGATTTGCGTGGGCGACGTGGTCTGGCTCGACGGCGATTTGGTCACGTGCCGCGACGTCGCGCACCGCCGCCTCGTGGAATACGGGCGCGAGCTGCCCTATGACGTGCGCGACAAGGCGATCCTGCACGCGGGACCCATCACTCGGCCCGTTGAGGATGCGGCTCCCGGCGAGCCGGACTACGAGATGGTCTCGGTCGGGCCGACCACCTCGAGCCGTATGGAGAAGTTCGAGTACGAGTTCGTCAAGGCCACAGGTGTGCGCGTCATCGTGGGCAAGGGCGGCATGGGGCCGAACACCGAGCGCGCTTGCCGCGAGTTCGGCGCGATACACTGCGTTTTCCCCGCCGGCTGCGCCGTGGTCGCGGCGACCGAGGTGGAGCGCATCGCCGAGCACCACTGGGACGAGCTCGGCATGCCGGAGACGCTGTGGTGCTGCAAGGTCCGCGAGTTCGGGCCGCTCATCGTGTCCATCGACGCTACGGGCCGCAATCTCTTCGAAGAGAACAAGGTCGAGTTCAATCGCCGTAAGGACGAGGCGGTTCAGCGTATCAGCGCTCAGGTCGGGTTTATCGAGTAGATGCTTGCCGCCGGGTTCGCGGCGTTACCGGAAGCTCGGGGCCGGCGGGGTCGGGCGGCGGGTTTGTCGCGCGGGCAACGGCCGACGGCGGCGTGGGGAGGAGCGGGCGCGTTGCGTGAACGGGGGTGATGGCAGCGCCCGCTCCTGTTGCGTTGCGTAAACGGGGGTGATGGCAATGCCCGCCCTCTTCCGCGTTGCGTAAACGGGGGTGATGGCAAGAACGGCGGCGGGTTTGTTGCGGAATCCGGGGTGATGGCAGGCGCGGCGCCCCTAGACGCTGCCATCACCCCGATTTACGCAACGCGCGGCCCTCGCTTCTTGCCATCACCCCGATTTACGCAACTAGCGGCCCTCGCTTCTTGCCATCAGCCCGGTTTTCGCAACTTTGGAACCGGGCCAATTGCCATCACCCCGATTTACGCAACGCCCCACGGTCGGCGGCTCCGCGCAGGCGAGTAAAAGGCAAGAAGAAGCGCCTTGCCGGCCACCGCGCCCCGCCACCGCGCCCCGCCACCGCGTCCCGCGACCTCGCCGCACTAGTCGCCTTGCCCGGCGCCGCCGTACCCGCCCCCGCTCGGGGACTCTCTCCGGACGGCGGCCTATTTGCGCTGCGCGCCTCTCGCCGGGACGTTTAGAATTGTGAGGCTCTGAGAAAAGCACACCCAACACATCAACCCAGAGAAGGGCACCCACATGACCAAGGTCGCTATCCTCTTCGGCGGCATCTCCACCGAGCACGATATCTCGTGCAAGTCCGCGGACAACGTTATCAACGCGCTTGCCGGCCGCTTCGAGCTCGTGCTCATCGGCATCACCAAGGCGGGCGAGTGGCTCCATTACACGGGCGACGTCGCCGACGTGACCGGCGCGTGGGAGACCCACGACGTCGAGCGTGTCCTGCTCATGCCGGGCATGGGCGAGCACGCCGGCGGCTTCTTCGTGGTCCGAGAGGGCGAGGCCGCGCCGGTGCGCCTCGACGTGGACGTGGCGCTGCCGGTCATGCACGGCCAGGGCGGCGAGGACGGCACGCTCCAGGGCGCGCTCGAGACCTGCGGCGTTCCGTATGTGGGCTGCGGCGTCCTCGCGAGCGCCGTCTGTATGGACAAGGACGCCTCCCACCGTCTCGCGGCTGCGGCCGGCGTCCGCTCGCCCAAGTGCGAGGTCCTCTACCGCGGCGCCAGCGTCTCCGACGCGCTCGCGGCCGTTGAGGCTTGCGGCGGGTTCCCCGTCTTCGTCAAGCCCGCGCGCGGCGGCTCGTCCATCGGCGTCTCCAAGGCCACCGACGAGGCGAGCTATCAGAAGGCCATCGCCGAGGCGTTCGCGCTCGACCGCAAGGTCGCCGTCGAGGAGGCCATCGTGGGCGACGAGGTCGGCTGCGCGGTCACGGGTGACGCGGTCCACGGCATCCAGATGGGCGAGGTCGACCAGATCGTCGTCACCGGCGACGGCTTCTTCCGCATCCACCTCGAGAAGAACCCCGGCGCGAACACCGAGCTGCGCTGCCCCTCCGATCTTTCGCCCGAGCTCATGGCCCGCGTGCGCGAGGCGGGCGCCAAGGTCTACGAGGCGCTCGGCTGCGAGGGCTTCGCGCGCGTCGACCTCTTCGTCACGCCCGAGGGCGAGGTCGTTTTCAACGAGGTCAACTCCACGCCCGGCCTCACCTATTACAGCCGCTTCCCGCAGATGATGCGCGTCGCCGGACACGAGCTGGGCGACGTTCTCGCCGAGCTTATCGGCCGCGAGCTCGCGGAGAAGTAGGCGGCAAGAGGCGCGCTTCCTGGTGGTCGGCGGCGCGCCGGCAATAGTAAAAGAGGCGCCCTGCGCGCGGCTGTTCGGTCGCGGGGGCGCCTCTTTGCTTGCGGCGAGAATCGCGGTCGGGTGCCGAGGTTTGTGGCGGCATCGCCGCCGGGCGTCGCTTCAACTTGCCTCGATAGCGTCGGGCGTAACGGCGCTTCTCGGCGAGCGATCACAAATAAAGCCGAGCTCACAAGCCTTTCCGGCTTAGGCTCATACGCTAAGGCATGGTATAAAAACCTAAATTACAATCCCGTCGCAGTGGTCGATCTCGTGCTGGATGATCTCTGCCACGTAGCCCGTGAACGAGAAGGTGCGCTCGTTCCAGGAATCGTCGAGGTATCGGACCTTCACCCGGCGCCAACGCTTGCACGGCCGCACGCCCTCGAGCGAGAGGCAGCCCTCCTCGGTCTCGTACTCGCCGACGCGCTCGAGAATCTCGGGGTTGTACATGAGCATGTGGCGCGCGCCGTTGGAAACCACGATGATGCGCCTGTGCTCGCCGATCATGTTCGCCGCCATGCCCACGCACTCGTGCGCATGCGCCGCGAGGGTATCGAGCAGGTCCTGGCCGATGACCGCGTCGCCGGGGTGTCCTGGCGTGGCGGGCTCGCTGGGCACGCGGAGCAGCAGGGGAGAACGTACGATCTCTCGGACCATGGGGTGAGGCCTTTCTCGGCGTTATTCGACAAACCGAGGCATCATTCTTCCACCCGCGCGCCGTGGGCGAGACGCGGATTTTGCCTGACGCTAAATTTACTCAATGCGCAACGTGGGCTGTCGGGTGCTGGGATAGACTATCCCAGGTGTAAAGAATCGCAGGGAGAGGGGCCTATCCGATGAATACCGAACTGACACGACGCGCGTTTTTGGCCGGCTCCGGAACGGTCCTGGCGAGCCTTGGCGTCACGCTCGCGTCCGGCCCGGCGCGCGCGTTCGCCGAGGAGCCGGAGCTCGTGCCTGAGCTTACCGCGCAGGAGGGCGAAGGCTCCGAGCAGAAGTCCGGTATCGCGATTCTGAGCACGAACGACGTCCACTGCGAGCTCGAGAGCAAGAAGACCGGCCTCGGCTACGCCAAGCTCAGGGACTTCGTCGCGGCGCGCAAGATGGCGTACGGCGAGGATAATGTCCTTCTCGTCGACGCCGGGGACAACGTCCAGGGCGGCGTCGTCGGCTCCCTCACCCAGGGCGAGTCTCCCGCCAAGGCCATCAAGGCGTGCCGCTACGACTTCATGACCTGCGGAAATCATGAGTTCGACTACGGCATGGAGAAGTTCTTCGAGCTGCGCAAGACCGAGGGCGCCGTCGCGGGCGACTCGGCGGAGGCGGGCGTGCGCTACGTCTGCTGCAACTTCGTGGACGTCAACGGAAACCGCGTGTTCGACGCCTACCGCGTGAAGGAATGCAAGGTCGCGGGCCAGACGGTGCGCATCGCGTTCGTCGGCGCCGCCACCCCGTCCTCCCTGACGTCTTCGATGCCGAAGAGCTTTAAGGATAAAGACGGAAACTATATCTACGGCTTCTGCGGCGACGAGAGCGGACAGGGCCTCTACGACGCGGTGCAGGCGGCCGTGGACGAGGCGCGTTCCGCGAGCGGCGGCGATGCCGATTACGTGGTGCTTCTTGGCCACTTGGGGCAAAGGGGCTCCCAGGACCGTTGGCGCAGCGACCAGGTCGTCGCCCACACGCACGGCATCGACGTGGTCATCGACGGCCATTCGCACGAGATGTACGTGCAGACGGAGGTAAAGAACGACCGCGGCGAGAACGTCGTGATCACCCAGACGGGCACCAAGTTCCAGAGCTTCGGCTCGCTCGTCATCGACCCCTTCACGGGCGAGGCCGAGGTGTCCCTTACCGCCACGGGGGTGAGCGCCGAGCTCATCGAGCGGTGGGACGGCTCCGATGCCGAGGTCGCGGCGCTCGTGGCCGAGCTGGAGGACGAGCTCGATCAGATCACGAGCCAGGAAGTGGGCTCCTCCGAGGTGTTTCTCCGCGCACAGGAAGACGACGGCGTTACCTGGAGGGTCCGAAAGGCCGAGACGAACCTGGGCGACCTCGTGGCCGACGCGTTCTTCTACCATGCGGCGAACTGCGGCAAGGCCTGCGACGTGGCGTTGGTCAACGGCGGCGGCGTGCGCGCGAACGTCGACAAGGGCACGCTGACCTATGGCGACCTCGTGGCGGTGTGCTCGTTCAACAACCAGGTGTGCTCGCTGGAGGTTCCGGGGCAGCACCTGCTCGACATGCTCGAGGTCGGCGTGAGCCGCAGTCCCGAGGCGCACGGCCGGTTCCTGCAGGTATCGGAGGGCTTCTCGATGGTTGTCCGCACGGACATCGACTCGCCGGTCAGGTTCTCGGCCGACGACTCGAAGATCGAGGGCATCGAGGGCGAGCGCCGCGTGAGGAAGGCGAGGCTGTACGGAAAGGCGATTGACCCTGCCGCCACTTATACGGTGGTCAGCACCGATTACCTGCTGGTGCTGGGCGGCAACGCCATGCCCGTTCCCCAAAACGCCGATAAGGTCGAGTTCATGGGCACGGACATCGAGGCCCTCCTCGATTACGTGAAGACGAATCTTCGCGGGACGGTCGACAGCCGCTATTCGAACGAGGACGGCGAGGGGCGCATCACGATCAAGAGCAGCTGGGGGCCGGAGGACGAGGAAGAAGACGCTGGCGACGGCGACGGCGACAGCTCGGGCGACGGTTCGGGCGACGGCGACGGCTCCGGTGGTTCCGGCGCGCAGACGTCGGGCGCCGGCGCGCGCAAGTCGCACATCGGCGTGCCTGCCACGGGCGACGAGGGCCTGGCCGCGGCAGCGGCGGCCGCGGCGGTTCTCGGCGCCGGCGCGATCGCGGCATCGGGGGTGCTGATCGACTAACCGCCGATGGGCCAACCGACGGCAAGAGGGCCGCCTCTCTGTCTTGCGATCGTCGCGAGGCCGAGGGGCGGCCCCGTTTGTTTTCGTCACCTGCGCGCGAACCGGCCACCTGACCTCCCTCCTGTGCGCGAACCGACCTGTCTGGGAGGCCGTCCGGACATTTTCTTGGACGGGCAGGGCGCAGGTCCCGGCCTCGCCCTCCTGTCCTGGTTCCCGCGCGCGAACCGGCCCGCTCGCCCTGTTTTTGTCGCCTGTGGGGCGGCTCGCTTGTCTCATCCTGAACCTGGCGGATAATAATCCGATGTGCGAACTCACGTGAACAATCGACTCCGAGAAAGGGCTTCCATGGCACCGACGTCTAATTTCGCAAACAAGGCATTTACCAGGCGCGGGTTTCTTTCCGGAGCGGCGGCCACGCTCGCGAGCCTGACCTTCTCCCTCGCTTCCGGCCCCGCGCGGGCCTTCGCGGGGGAAAGCTCGGGCGAGCACGGCGCGTCGGCCGGCACCATCGCCCTTCTCCATACCAACGACGTCCACTGCGGCATGTACAACAACGACAACAATCTCGGCTACGCGGCCTTCGCCGACTACGCCTCGACGCAGCGCACGGCGCACGCCGAGGGCAACGTCACCCTGGTTGACGCCGGCGACAACCTGCAAGGCGGCATTCTCGGCGCCGAGAGCAACGGCAAGCTGCCTTCCCAGATCATCGGCGCGTGCGGCTACGAGGTCGTGACCGTGGGCAACCACGAGTTCGACTACGGCGTCCAGAACTTCCTGGACCTGGCCGCCTCGCAGGGCGTGGCCTATGCGTGCTGCAACTTCCGCCGCGCGGACGGCTCGACGGTCTTCGACCCGTATCACCTCATTGACTACACCGTTGGCGGCAAGACGGTGAAGATCGCTTATGTAGGCGCCATCACCCCCTCCACGCTCACGCGCGGCGACGCGACGCTTTTCCAGGACGAGAACGGCGACTTCATCTGGGGTTTCTGCGAGAAGGAGGCCGAGGGCGCCGAGCCCGGGGACGCACTTGTGGACGCCGTGCAGGCTGCCGTCGACGACGCGCGCCGCGTGGGCGCCGACTACGTCGTGCTCCTTTCTCACCTGGGCCAATACGACAACAAGGACTATTGGCGCAGCGATACCGTGGTCAAGAAGACCAATGGCATCGACATCGTGGTTGACGGCCACAGCCACGAGAAGTACGTTCAGCGGGTGCAGAACAAGGACGGCCAGGACGTCGTCATCGCGCAGACGGGCACCAAGTTCCAGAGCTTCGGGCACATCGAGATAGACCCGGCCACGGGCGAGGCGACGGCGGCGCTCGAGGTCACGGCCAAGCTCATCGAGTCCTGGGACGGCTCTGACGAGCGCATAGCCCAGGTCGTGGCCGACCTCAGCCGCGAAGGCGGCGAGCCTCTTCCCAACGAGAAGGTCGGCTCTGCCGAGGCGCCGCTCTACGGCTATAAGGACGAGGGCTTCTCGGGCACGATGCGCCGGCAGGAGACCAACTTAGGCGACCTCGTGGCGGATTCCCTTTATTACGCCTGCAACGACAAAGGCATCAAGTGCGACTTCGCCATGTTCAACGCGACCACGGTGCGCGCGAACATCGCGCAGGGCGACATCCTGTACGCAGACGTCCTCAAGGCGATGCCCTACTGCAACCGCCTCATAGCGCGCGAGGTCACGGGTCAGCATGTCCTCGACATGCTCGAGGCCGGCGCGTGCAAGCTCCCCGACGAGGACAACGGCTTCTTCCTCCACGTGTCCAAGCAGCTCTCCTACACCATTCGCACGGATATCGCCACGCCGGTGGTGCTGGCGGCGAACAAGAAGACCTTCGTGAAAATCGAGGGCGAGAGGCGCGTGCGCGACGTCAAGCTGAACGGCGCGGCGATCGACCCCGAGGCGCGCTATCTCGTTGCCGGGTCCGACTATATCCTGAATCGCAGCGGCAGCACCCTGCCCACGGCGCCGGAGGATTCCGGCGAGCCGCAGGAGTACGGCTACGACTGCCTGGCGTTCGTCTCGTATGTGCGCGACGTGCTCGGCGAGACCGTGGGCGAGGGGTACCTCGACGCGAACGGCGCGGGGCGCATCAAGATCACCGACCATGAGGAGAAGGACGAGCCGGAAACGGACCCCGGCTCCGGATCGGTTCCCGAGCCGCAGGAGAAGCCCGATACGCAGGCGGGCACCGGAGCAGGCAACGGCGAGCGCAAGTCACGCATCGGCGTGCCGGCCACGGGAGACGAGGGGCTGGCCGCAGCCGCGGGCGCGGCGGCGATTCTCGGCGTCGGCGCGATCGCGGCATCCGGCGCCCTTGCCGACTAGCCCGCTCGGAGTAACAAAAGGTTAGGTCCTCAGTCGCGCTTCGCGTTCATGAGGCCAACGCGGCGAGAATCCGGGGCTCAGGGCCGACGGCGCTGCCGCAAGGGGCGGGTCGACGCAGCCGGCCCGCCCCTCGCTAGCGGTGGCCCCGGCGGCTGTTCGCGCCCTGGCGGCCTTGGGCGGCGCGGTTGCGGCCGGCGGTGTTCTGCGAACGGCTCATGCCCGGAATCGGTGCGCCGCCCTTCTTGCCGCCATGGGGGTTGGTGCCGTTCTTCTTGCCGCCCTTGCCCGAGACGCCGGAGCCGTCCTTGCCCGTGCCGCCCGCGCCCTGGCCCTTCGGCGGGTACGGCCGGATGAGGCACTTCGGTCCGAAGCCGATCAGGTCCGTGCGGTGTGCCTTGTGCAACGCCTCGTTGACGAGCTTCCAGTTCTCGGGCTTGCGGTACTGGATCAGCGCGCGCTGCATCGCCTTCTCGTGCGGATCGCGCGGCACGTAGATGGGCGACATGTCGCGCGGGTCGAGGCCCGTGTAGAACATGCAGGTGCTCATGGTGGACGGCGTGGGGTAGAAGTCCTGCACCTGCTCGGGCATGTAGCCCATGTCGCGCACGGCCTCGGCGAGCTCGACGGCCTCCTTCATCGTGGAGCCGGGGTGCGAGCTGATGAGGTAGGGGACCACGTACTGCTCGAGCCCGGCGGCTTTCGTGGCGCGCTCGAAGCGGCGGCAGAACGCGTCGTAGACGGCGCGCGGCGGCTTGCCCATGGCGGCGAGCACCGTGTCGCTCACGTGCTCGGGCGCGAGGCGCAGCTGGCCGGAGACGTGGTGACGGATCAGCTCGTCGAGGAACTTGTCGGATTTATCGGCAAGGGTGTAGTCGAAGCGCACGCCCGAGCGGACGAAGACCTTCTTGACACCGGGGAGCTGACGCAGGTCGCGCAGCAGGTCCGCGTAGGAGTCCTCCTCGACCACCATGTTCGGGCAGAGCTTCGGCCACATGCAGCGGCGGTTCGAGCAGACGCCGTATTTGGCCTGCTTGTCGCACGCGGGGCGGCCGAAGTTCGCGGTGGGGCCGCCCACGTCGGTGATGTAGCCCTTGAAGCTCGGGTCGTGTGTGAGCGCCTCCGCCTCGCGCATGACGCTGTCGTGGCTGCGGACCTGCAGAACGCGCCCCTGGTGGAAGGTGATGGCACAGAAGCTGCACTCGCCGAAGCACCCGCGGTTGGCGGCGATGGAGAAGCGCACCTCGTCGAAGTCGAACGCAGGCACGCCGCCCGCCTCGTCGTAGTCGGGGTGCCAGCCGCGCGCGTAGGGCAGCTCATAGACGGCGTCGAGCTCCTCGGTGGAAAGAGGCGCCGACGGCGGGTTCTGCACCACGTAGAGGTTGTCGGCGGGGTAGGGCTCCACGAGTCGCCTGGCCGTGATGGAGTCCATGTTCTCGTACTGGACCGCGAAGCTGCGCGCATAGTTGGCGCGGTCGGCGCAGAGCTCGTCGTAGGTGGGAAGAAGCTCGTAGTCGTAGACGTCCGCGAGGTCGCGCGTCTTGTAGGCCGAGCCCGCGATCCAGGTGACGTCGCCCACGGCCACGCCGCCGTCGAGGGCATCGGCCATCTCGACGATGGAGCGCTCTCCCATGCCGTAAAGCAGCAGGTCGGCGCCGGAGTCGAGCAGGATGGAGCGCTTGAGGGAGTCGGACCAGTAGTCGTAGTGGGCCAGGCGTCGCAGGCTCGCCTCGATGCCGCCGAGCACGATGGGCGCGTGCTTGTACGTGCGGCGGATCAGGTTGGAATAGACCACGACGGCGTGGTCCGGGCGCGCGCCCATGCGGCCGCCGGGGGTATAGAAGTCCTTCGAGCGGCGTTTCTTTGCCACGGTATAGTGGTTGACCATGGAGTCCATGTTTCCGGCGGAGACGAGGAAGGCCAGGCGCGGCTCGCCGAAGACGTCGATGCTCGCGGGGTCGTGCCAGTCGGGCTGGCAGATGATGCCGACCTTATAGCCGTGGGCCTCGAGCTCGCGGCCGATGATGGCCATGCCGAAGCTCGGGTGGTCCACATAGGCGTCGCCGCAGACGTAGACGAAGTCGCACTGCTCCCAGCCGCGCGCCTCCATGTCCGCGCGCGTGGTGGGAAGAAACGCCTCGCGGCCCGGGCGCCCGGCGGGGACCTTCGGCGACGGCTTGGTTGCCACGTCGCCGGCGGCCTTGGCGGCGGGCTCGGAGGCGGGTTTCGCGCCCTGCTTGGCCTTACGGGTCGCCGCGCCCTTTGTGGTGGGCCTCTTGCCGGGGGCGTGCTTCTGTGTGTTTGCGCTCATGGGGCTCCTTCGCTTCGTCGCCTTCCATGGTAGCAAGCTGGCGGCATTTGGCTTGCGCGAGGATTTGTGGCGCGCACATGGAGGGGAGATGTTGGGAATGTGTACCTGACCTGCGCGTGATTGAGCGCGCGGCTGACGGGAACAAAGTAAGTACCTTCTTTCCTTGTAGCCCCCGCCGCTCCCTTCCTCGGCGGGGGCTTCCTTTTTGCGCGCAGGTCCGTCACCCTCACACCCCAGGCGGCCTCTCAATCCAAACTAGCCGCAAGCGAGCGTGGTCGACCATCGTGCCCGGCCATCCCCGCGACCCCAACACCATGAGGGCTAACGCCGGCGAAAGTATGCCAACAACGCAGCACGCCCTCCCCGGTTTCTCTTCGTGCGATTCGCGCCAGCGAGCGAGCAAAGCGAGCGCTGAGCGCGAAGAGAAACCGGGGAGGGCATGCGGGCGGACCGTTGACGTGCGATTTATTCGACCCGCATAGCCCTCATGGCGTTGAGGATCGCGATGATTGCCACACCCACGTCGCCGAACACGGCGAGCCACATGTTTGCTATGCCGAAGGCGGCGAGGACGAGGATGACCAGCTTGACGGCCAGCGCAAAGACGATGTTCTCCCAAACGATGCGCATCGTCTTGCGCGCGACGCGCTTGGCGCGGGCGATGTTGGAGGGTTTGTCGTCCATGAGCACGATGTCGGCGGCCTCGATGGCGGCGTCGGAGCCCATGGCTCCCATGGCGATGCCCACGTCGGCGCGGGTGAGGACCGGCGCGTCGTTGATGCCGTCGCCCACGAAAGCGAGCTTGCCCTTCTCGCCCTCGGCGGCAAGAAGCCCCTCGACGCGCTCGACCTTATCGGCGGGGAGCAGCTGCGCGTGGTACTCGTCGAGCCCGAGCTTGGCCGCGACGTCGGCGGCGACCTCCTCGCGGTCGCCGGTGAGCATGACGCAGCGGCGGATGCCCTCGGCGTGCAGGTCGGAGATGGTCTGGGCCGCGTCGTCCTTCACGGTGTCCGCGATGACGATGTGGCCGACGTAGGCGCCGTCGACGGCGACGTGGAGCATGGTGCCGACCACGTCGCAGGCGTGGGCCGTAAGGCCGTGGGCCGCCATGAGCTTGTCGTTGCCGACGAGGACCTCGTGGCCGTCGACCGTGGCCGCGACGCCGTGGCCGGACTCCTCGGCGGCGTCGGAAACAAGCGCTTGGTCGATGTCCTTGCCGTAGGCCTTCTTTACGCTGACGGCGATGGGGTGGTCCGAGAAGGACTCGGCGTAGGCGGCGTTCTGAAGCACGAAGGCCTCATCGTGGCCGTCCTCGGGGTGGATGGCAACGACCTCGAAGGTGCCGTTGGTGAGGGTGCCCGTCTTGTCGAAGACGACGGTGTCAACCTCGGCCAGGGCCTCGAGGTAGTTCGAGCCCTTGACCAACACGCCGATCTGCGACGCGCCGCCGATGCCGCCGAAGAAGCTCAGCGGCACAGAGATGACGAGCGCGCAGGGGCAAGAAACGACGAGGAAGGTGAGGCCGCGCAGGATCCAGTCGGGCCACGCGCCCGTGACGAGGCCACCGATGAGCGCGAGCGCAACGGCCGAGCCGGTGACGGCCGGGGTGTACACGCGGGCGAAGCGGGTGATGAAGTTCTCGGTCTTGGCCTTCTTCTCGCTCGCGTTCTCCACGAGCTCGAGGATGCGGGAGACGGTGGACTCGCCGAAGGGCTTGGTGGTGCGCACGTGCAGGACGCCCGTCATGTTGATGCAGCCCGAGACGACTTCGGCGCCGGCATCGACGTGGCGCGGGACGGACTCGCCGGTGAGTGCCGCCGTGTCGAGCTGCGAGGTGCCCTCGACGACCACGCCGTCGATGGGCACGCGCTCGCCGGGCTTGACCACGATGACGCCGCCGACCTCGACCTCGTCGGGATCGACCTGCTCGAGCTGCCCGTCGCGCTCGACGTTCGCGTAGTCGGGCGCGATGTCCATCATCGCGGCGATGGACTTGCGGCTCTTGCCCACGGCATAGGCCTGGAAGAGCTCGCCGACCTGGTAGAAGAGCATGACGGCGGCGCCCTCGGCCATGTGCGCTTCGGTGTCCGGGAAGAAGATCATCGCGAAGGCGCCGATGGTCGCGACGGCCATGAGGAAGCTCTCGTCGAAGGCTTTGCCGTGGCGGATGTTGTTCCAGGCCTTCTCGAGCACGTCGTGGCCGGCGATGAGGAAGGGCACGAGGAAGAGCGCGAAGCTCGCGTAGAGGTCGCCCGGCTCGCCGAAGATGGCGGCGAGGGCGCCGAGCTCGTCGGCCGCGTAGACCACGGCAAAGATGCCGAGGGCGAGCAGGATGCGGTGGAGCTTGTGCTCCTGGGACTCCTTCTTGCGACGCTTCTTTTTCTTCTTGGCGTCGGATGCTTTGGCGGACATTTCCTCTCCTCAAAATGAATGTATGAACAAGCGCTCATATGTTTGGTGCAATAATGCCCGCCGCGCGGGCGGGCAGGGAAGTGCTGCTAGCGGATGATCTCGCAGTCGGGCTCGGCCTCGGCGGTGAAGTCGATCACGCGCTCGAGAACCTCCTCGAACTCGGCGTCGTCGGCCTCAAGCGTGAGCTTCTGGGTCATGAAGTTCACGGAGACGGATTTGACGCCGTCGAGCTTGGCCAGCTCGTCCTGCAGCTCGCGCGCGCAGTTGGCGCAGTCGATCTCGTCGAGCTTGAATGCCTTCTTCATGGTCGGTCCTTTCGGATCAGGGGGCGCGCAGGACGTCCCGGCTTATTCGCAGATGTGGCTCATGCCCTGGTTGAGCATGGTGTACACGTGGTCGTCGGCGAGCGAGTAGACGACGTTGCGGCCGTCGCGCTCGAACTTGACGAGGTGGGCCTGCTTCAAGGTGCGCAGCTGGTGGGAGACGGCGGACTGGGTCGAGCCGGTCTCCTCGGCGATGTCGGCCACACAGAGCTCGCGGCCCATCAGGGCAAAGAGGATCTTGATGCGGGTCGTGTCGCTGAACACCTTGAACAGGTCGGCGAGGTCATAGAGCAGCTCCTCGTCGGGCAGCTCGCCGACGGTTTCGCCGACGGGGATGGGGCCCTTGGGCTCTTCGCACATATCGGCTCCTTTCGAGGTTTGGCTGGCGTTGTTTGCCTGTCCACTTGATTATATGAGCACTTGTTCATGCGTCAACTGTGAATTCACGCATCTTGCCGATGGGTAAGGCGGCCGTGCGGCGCATCAAGCGAGGTTGACCTGCAAGCAAATTTCGACTTTGCGGCAAGAATCAATGTGCAAGCGTCTTCCCGGGTTACGTTGGTCGATTGCGACCTGCGGTTTTGTTGGGTGGAGCCTTGTTGTGCCTGGTGTTTACTCGCTGTAGGGCCAGCTTTCTGCCGCAAAGTCGAAGTTTGGTTGCAAGTCGACCCCGTCGAGCCTCCCGTCGAGCCGTTCGTCGACCCCGTCGAGCAGCTCGTCGACCCCGTCAAGCCTTCCGTCGACCCCGCCAAGATGCTCGTCGAACCTAAAAACGCCGCCATTGGTGGATATCGGGGTGCCTATAACCCGCATCAGTTTTACATGCAGCTGCGCGCGCCTCGCTTGCTGGTCGCTCGAGTCAAGCAACTTGAGGTGACGACGCATAGGGGTGCCAAGCGAATCGGCTAGCTTAGCTCCAATTTGGCGCCCGAGCAGTTCTGCGCGCTCGCTCGTGGATAGAGATAGTTTGGTCGCGGATATCACGGGGATTCCGACGGCCTGGATATCCGCCACGCGAGCCTTATCCTTTTCGACCTGGTCGCGCTCGTTGTGGTACCCGCTGTCGTACTCTACGTCGAGCATCCCTTCCCAATAGATATCGGGCATGAACACGTCGCGGGCCGTCAGGCGTCGAAGGGGCGGAGCAATACTCACCTCCATGTTGAGCACGGGTTTCGGGTAGCCCCTGCCGCCGCGTCGCGGCTGCAGGTATTGCTCGAGCGCGATGACGGCCTCGCGCGGCGAATAAGCGTTGTCGATGACCCACTGCGCCGCAGTGCGCGCCTGTTTGGATCCCATCATCCCGCTGGCCGCAGTTATGTGATCACGTAAGGAATCGATGCTGGTCACGGGATCGACAAGGTAATCGCAGGCAGTCGATCCGGACCCCGGGCTCCTATGGGCGAACCTGCCGCACAGCTCCATGCCGAGCATCACGAGCTCCTCGAAGTCGAGCTCACGTGCCTTTTGAATAAAGTACTGCTCGTACGACGGCACGAGGATGTTGCCGGGAAGTCGCATAAGTGATCCGGCGGGAAACTCCCGGGGGAACAGGGAGAACTCGAACTCGCAGGGACGCCCCCTAAGCTCAGGTGAGGTGACTGCGATTTGGAGCGGGTCGCCGGCTGTGATCTCGAACAAGTGGGCGATGGGCCCGAAGTTGAAGCGGCGCAGGTCGGCGAGGCTGCTGACGCATGACTCGGGGTGAAGGGAGCTTAGGCCGCAACGCTCGGCGTAAAGCGACCCCTCACGTAGCGCGCCTATAGCCTTGTCGAGGCTCTTTCCGGCCAACAATACATGCCTAGCATCCATGGCTTCGCCCCTTCCTATTGTTTTGTGAGGGCGAAGTATGGGTTGTTTGACGCTCGGGTTCCAGACAAATTCGGCGACAGCGCCGCTTCTATACGATGAGCGCGCTTGGCATAGCGGCGCGCTCGGGCCACGAGGGAGAAGATGGGAGCGCGGTGGGCGAAAAGCCGGATGCGGCCGGCGGACGTTTGGGCGGTGGTGGGCGAATTCTCGGGCGGCGCCCCGCGGATATTGAGGTTTTGACTGACGAAGCATTGAATACGGGCCGCCGGCGGACAAAACGCGCCCGGCGGGGAGCTTGCGGCGCATCGAGTGAGGTTGCCATGCAACCAAACTTCGACTTTGCGGCAGAATTTCGCCTATGTATGAGATTGGGAGGCTCGGCGTTTCTATGTGACCTGGTGTTTATTGAAATTGCGTGGCTCTATGGAAATCAAAATTGCGTGTCGAGTCGGATTCTTGCCGCAAAGTCGAAGTTTGGTTGCACGCGCTTTGGCGAAGGGACGGCGAGAGCGCCTCACTAAAGAAAGAAGCACCCCAAGCGGGGTGCTTCTTTCTTTAGTGAGGCGCTCATTGCAGCTCGGTACTACGCGAAATCGATCTCGCCGGTCTCGGCGTTCATGCCATTGACGATGGCAAGGGACTCGACCTGGTAGCCGCGCTCGCGGAGCTGCTTGCCGCCGGGCTGGAAGCCCTTCTCGATGGCGATGCCGATGCCTTCGACCACGACGCCGGCCTCCTCACAGATCTCGAGCAGGCCGTTGAGCGCGCAACCCATGGCCAGGAAGTCGTCGATGACGATGACGTGCTCGCCGCGCTCGAGGAAGCGCTTGGCAACGATGACCTCGTAGACGCGGCCCTTGGTGTAGCTGCGGATCTGGGTGCGGTACTGGTCGCCGTCGAGGTTCTTGGACTCGGTCTTGCGGCCGAAGACGACGGGAACGTTGCCGAAGTGGCGGGAGGCGACGCAGGCGATGCCGATGCCGGAGGACTCGATGGTCAGGATCTTGTCGATCTTTTTGCCCTCGAAGAGACGGGCCCACTCGGCGCCCATCTGGTCGTAAAGCGCGACGTCGCACTTGTGGTTGAGGAAGCTGTCGACCTTGAGGACGTTGCCCTCTCGAACAATTCCGTCCTTGCGAATACGGTCCTCGAGCTCCTTCATGCGCAACCTCCCAGGTGGTTTTGACTCGGGTCAGAAAAACGGTTGCACTCCATTATGCCGCGCAAAGCGCCGTTGCCAACCCAAAATGCGCCGTTCGCCGACAATTCACGCGCGATAGAGAGCATTTTGACTACGTGCGCCCTTTTGACGGCGAAAGACGGCTTTGCAAGGGATTCCTGGCAAGAAGCCCGCGTCCCTAGAGATGCGCCTCGATCCAGGTGGCGACGCCGTCGTCGAAGACGGAATCGGTCACGTCGTCGGCCGCGGCCTTGACCTCGGGCGATGCGTTGCCCATGGCCACGAAGGTGAGCTCGCGGCCCGTCATGGAGAGGTCGTTTCCGGAGTCGCCGAACGCGACGGTGCGGGCCGGGTCGACGCCGAGGCGGCGGCAGAGCTCGCAGGTCGCGTCGCCCTTTGAGGCGGCGGCGCTCGTGAGCTCGAAGTTGATGGCGTTCAGGCGCGCGATGCCGACGCCGCCGAGAGCCTCGAGCCGCGCGACGAGCTCGTCGGCGGCGTCGGGGGAGGGGAGCTTGCAGTCGACCTTGTCGAGCTGATCGCCCGGGCGCGCGGCAAAGGCCTCGACGGCCGAGTCGACCGCGATGCCGCCGAACGAGCTCAGCAGCTTGTCGATGGGGTTGTCGGGAAGGGTCTCGCCGACGCGCGCGGACTCGGCCTTGAGGTCGCCCACCATGTGCGTGAGATGGCGGCGCTCCATGAGGGACGCGTGGTTGGTGTGGATGCTCGAGCTGGCGCCGAGCTCGTCCAGGCAGCGGAGCACGGTCTCGGCGAGCTCGCGAGAGAAGCCGTTCGCGAAGTCGAGGTCGGAGCGGCGGTAGCCCGAGACGCGCGTGCCGTTGCAGGTGATGGCCCAGTCCATCCAGGGGGCGGCCGGGATCTGCTCGCCGAGCATCCAGGCGGGGCGGCCCGACGCGACCGCGATGGCGACGCCGGCCTGGTGAGCGGCCTCGAACGCGGCACAGACACGCGGGCTAATGACCTGGTTGGTCGGCGTGCCGAAGACGGTGCCGTCCAGGTCGAAGGCGATGAGGTCGAAGCTGCGGTTCGCGGGGGTCTGGCCGGGGGTACTCAAATGAGGGGCTCCTTCTTTGCGTCGTTTTCCGCAGATGATTATGCCGTGGACGCGTAAGGGCGGCGCCCGGCGACCGTCAACTCGGCGAAAGTTTCCAGATATCGGTTTCGTTGGACGGAACGGGCGCCGCTGCCGAGGCGGCGCTTCGCGCGCGTCCCGGGCGCTGCGCGCGAGGGGGGCACTTCACACGAGGGCGGCGCTTCGCGTGCGTCCCGGGCACTTCGTCGAGGGGGCACTTCACGCGAGGTGGTACCACCTCGGCAAGAAAAGCTTCGAGGTGGTGCGAAAACGGACGTTGAAGCGTTCCAGGTGGCACCTCAAACACCACCTGGAGCGCTTCAACGTGTTTCTTACCACGGCAAGAAGGGCCGGCTATGCACCCCCCCCGCTAAACGGCGACCTCGCCGGTGCAGCGGGAGAGAAGCGCCTCGCGGTCGAGGATCTCGACCCAGCCGCGATGCGTGGCCACGACGCCGGCGTCGGCGAGCTTGCCCATGAGGCGGGCGACGCTCACGCGGTTCATGGCGAGGATCTCGGCGAGGTCTTCTTGGCTGCAGTTGATGCGGCCGCTGCTCACGCGAGAGCCGTCCGGCCCCGTGCCCGCGCGTCCCCGCGCGGCGTCTCTTGCCAAAAGCTCGAGCACGTTGCAGAGCTTAACCAGGGCCTCGTTTCTTTCCTGGTGGGCCGACTCGAAGATGAGCAGGTTGATGTAGCGCGCGTAGTTCTCGAACATGGCCGAGCCGATGGCGGCGTTCCTTCGGGCGAGGGCGAGAAACTCCGCGCGGTCGAACTCGAGCGTCTTCATGGGGCCCATCGCCTCGGTGACGATGGAGCGCTCGATGGCGAACTGCGACTCGTGGCAACCGGGGAACACCATGCCGGCGCCGTGGTAGAAGAGCGCCTTCGCGCGACCGTCGTCGTTGATAAAGGACGTCCGGGCAACGCCCTCGGCGATGTAATGCACCTGCTCGATGAGGTCGCCGGGCCGCCACAGGTACTCCCCGCGCGAGAAGTGCCGCTCCGCGTGCGGCAGCTCGCGGAGTTCGTCCAAGAACGGCGAGAAGTCGTCTTTGTACATGTAGCGGGGAACGAGCAACGGGCGCCTTTCTCGCTGGCCGGGGCAGGGGCAAGGACCGCAGTTGGGCTCGCGCGATCTCCGACGTGGTCGCGCGAATCAAAAAATACACCCTTGTGTAACCCAGGCTACAGAACGAATCCGCCGAGTGCGCGAATCTATCCGCGTAAGAGCCGCGGCGCCGGCGGGCAGGGGCCCGAACGGCGGCGCCGTCAACCTTCGGAGGGGATGCGCATGACCTGGAACACGTACGGCGACCTTCTCAAACCCGCGAGCATCGGCACGATGCGCCTCAAGAACCGCATCTGCATGGCGCCGATGGACTTCAAGTACTTTACCGGCAACTCGTTCGACTCGACGCTCACGTACCGCCACGCGAAGGTCTTCGAGGCGCGCGCCAAGGGCGGCTGCGGCCTTATCTTTACCTGCGCAGTGCAGGCCGAGCGCGAGGTCATGCCCTATCCCTACGACATGCAGTTCCCGCTCATCGACCGAGACGAGCGCATCAAGGAGTTCGCCGAGGCGGCCGACATGGTCCACGTCTACGGAGCAAAGATCGGCTGCGAGCTGACCATGGGATCGGGCCGCTACTACGACACCCCGCAGTCCGGCATCGACGCCATCGCGCCCTCGGAGTGCCAGACCCAGTACGACCCGAGCCTGCGCGCCCGCGAGATGACCAAGGCCGAGATCTCGCACATGATCCGCACCTACGCCGCGGCGGCGGGGCGCTTGAAGCGCGCCGGCTTCGACTGCCTGCTCGTCATGGGTCAGGGCGGCTACCTCATTAACCAGTTCCTCTCGTCGGCGTGGAACCAGCGAACCGACGAGTACGGCGGGTCGGCCGCCAAGCGCATGCGGTTCCTCGTCGAGACCCTCGAGGCCGTGCGCGCCGAGGTGGGCCGCGATTACCCCGTGATCCTCGGCGTGAATATGGACGACCTGCTGCCCGAGGGCGTGGCGCCGTGCGCGGGCATCACGGTCGACGCGCAGATCGAGGTGGCCCGCGAGCTCGAGCGCCGCGGCCTCGTGGACGCCTACCAGCTGCGCATCGGCAACTATTACGACCAGGCCGACATCGTGCCTTCTTGCTACCACGACAACACGCCCTACGTGGAGAACTTCGCGCGCTTTAAGGCTGCGGTCGAGAAGCCCTGCATCTTTGAGAACCGCCTGGACGACCCGACGCGCATGCAGGCCATGCTCGAGGCGGGCGAGGCCGACTTCTTTAGCCTCGGGCGCATGTGGATCGCCAACCCCGACCTGGTGGAGCGCTATGGCCGTGAGCTGCCGCGCCGTCAGTGCCTTCGCTGCAACTACTGTCTGCATACGTTGTGGGAGGGCAAGGGTGCCAAGTGCGCCGTCAACGCCGAGCTCGGCCACGAGTTCGAGGGTGGCGTCTCGCCGGCGTGCGAGAAGAAGCGCGTGGTCGTCGCCGGCGGCGGCCCCGGCGGCGTCGAGGCGGCGCTCGCCGCGGCGCGCCGTGGGCACGAGGTCGTGCTGCTCGAGCGCGAGCGTGAGGTCGGCGGCAAGCTCGGCATCGTGGCGGCGCCTTCTTACAAAAAGCAGTACCTGGCCTACCGCGACTACCTGCGTTTTGAGCTTTCGCGCTCGTCGGTGGACGTGCGCACGGGCGTCGAGGCCACGCGCGAGTCCGTGGCCGCGCTTGCGCCGGACGCGGCCATCGTGGCCGTGGGGGCGACGCCCATCGTGCCGCGCGTTCCCGGCATGGGGGAGGCGCTTGCCTCCGGCTTCGCCCACGTGGCGGACGACGTGCTGAGCGGGTCTGCGCAGGTGGCGGGTACCGTTGCCGTTATCGGCGGGGGCCTCGTGGGCTGCGAGACCGTGAGCGTCCTGGCCGACGCCGGCTGCGCCTGCCATCTGGTCGAGATGCGCGAAGAGGTGCTTCTGGACGCGAGCTGCGTGACGCGCGGCGAGCAGCTGGCCACGCTTGCGGCCACGGGCGCCCAGGTACACGAGTCGGCATGCCTCACCAGTGTGGGCGAGGGCTTCATTGAGGTCCAGGTCACGGGCGTGAACGGCGCCGTCGCACCCGTGAGGATCGACTGCGATGCCGTCGTGGTGGCCGTGGGCTACCGCAACACGAATGCGCTCGCCGACGAGCTGCGCGCGTGCGTGGCCGAGGTCTACCAGATCGGCGACGCCGTCCGAGCGCGAAAGATCGCCGCAGCGGTCGAGGAAGGCCACGTCATCGCGGCGGGGCTTTAGGGCGAGCGGGTTTTTTTAAGGGGTAATCCGGGCCGCAGACCCGCGGCCCGAAGAAAAAGGAGGAACGCATGGACCACAAGAAAGTAGCCGCACAGATTCTGGAGAAGGTGGGCGGTGCCGGCAACGTCAAGGCCTCGACGCACTGCGCGACGCGCCTGCGCCTTACGCTCGCCGACGAGTCTCTTGCCAATGACGCCGAGGTCAAGGCCATCGTGGGCGTGATCAACGTGGCGCACGGCGGCGGCCAGTACCAGTGCATCATCGGCGCCGAGGTGCCGGGCGTCTACGCCGCGCTGCAGGAGCTTCTTCCCAAGGATGCGGGCCAGGGCGCGGCGGCGGTTGCCGAGGGCGGCGTTGATGCCTCCGCCCCTGCGAAGAAGCGCGCCCTCGACGTCGTCTTCGACTTCGTGAGCTCGGTCTTTACCCCGATCCTGCCCGCCATCATCGGCGCCGGCCTCATCAAATCGATCCTCGCCATCGCCGTGCTCCTGGGCGTGTCCGCCGAGGACAGCACCTACGTGTTCGTCAACCTCATCGGCGACGCGCCGCTGTACTTCCTGCCCGTGATGCTCGCCTACACGGCGTCCAAGAAGGCCGGCTGTAACAGCTTCCTGGCCGTGGCCATTGCCGGGGCCATGCTGCACCCGACGTACACGGCCATGATCGCCGACGCCTTCGCCATCAATTTCTCGTCGATGTTCGGGCTGCCGGTGACGCTGGCGACCTATAGCTCGTCGGTCATCCCGGCGCTGCTCATGGTGGGTGCGCTCTACTGGGTCGAGAAAGCCTGCGACCGCGCGATCCCGAAGCTTGCGCGCTTCTTCTTCAAGCCCGTTGTGTGCATGGTGCTTGTGGGCGCGCTGACCTTCATCGTGCTCGGCCCCATCGGTTTCCTCTTTGGCAACCTGGTCTCCGCGGGACTCGACGCGCTCTCGACCTACGTGCCGTGGCTCGTCCCGACGCTGGTCGGCGCCATCTTCCCGCTCATGGTGACCACGGGCATGCACTACGGAATCGTTCCGTTCATGATGCAGTCCCTCGCGGCGCAGGGCTTCGAGCAGATCTGCTGCCCGGGTAACCTTCCCTCCAACATCGCGCAGGGCGCGGCCGCGCTGGCCGTCGGCCTCAAGAGCAAGAAGGTCGAGCTCAAGGAGACCGCCATCACCGCCGGCATCACGGCCATCCTGGGCACGACCGAGCCCGCGCTCTTCGGCGTGACGCTCAACTTCAAGAAGGTCCTCACCTGCGTCATGATCGGCGGCGCGTGCGGTGGTTTCTACTCGGGCATCACAGGCGTGAAGTGCTACGCGTTCATCTCGCCGGGCCTTCTTTCCATGCCCGCGTTCATCGGGCCGGATGGCATGGGCAACTTCGTCAACGCGTGCATCGCCGCCGCGATCGGCTTTGTGGTCACCTTCGTGCTGGTCTGGGTCTGGGGCTACCGCGACGAGGACGCCACTGGCGAGGGCCAGGAGGCCTAAGCCGTGCGTCACAAGTGCAAGGTCACGGTCCTCGAGACCTCGGTCCGGGCAGATCTGCAGGAGCGCTACCTCGCCGACCCGGCAAGCGGCCCGTGCCCCTTCTTTACGCCCGGGCAGGAGATCTGGTTCGAGCGGACGGCTGAGCGCGACGACTTCTACCGCCTGGCTGAGGGGCGCTTCTGCGGCGAGGCGTGGGACGCCGTGAGCCGCTACGTGTACACTGCGCTGCAGGGCGGCTCGATCATGCACGGATGGACGAACGACGAGCGCATGATGATCGCGTGTTGCAACGACGGGACGCGGCCGGTGATCTTTCGCATCGAGCGCGTCGACGAGCCGGAGACCGAGGTCGAGCGGGAATGGCTCGCGGCGCAGGACTTCCGTAACCACCCCGATGACGCGTACACGGGGTAGGGGCGCGCGGCCGCGGCGCTTCTCGTGAGACGGTGCTTGATGTGAGGTGGCGCCTAACGCGAAGAGGCGCCGCCTCGCGAGATACGCGTCGATGCGGCGCGAATACGGCTATATGACCCATGGCCAGAGCCATACAGCCGCGCCGTCGGGGGCGAAAACGGCATCGGCGGCAGTTTTGCCGCCCGGACCATGCGGGCGATTTCCGGGCGAGGCGTTTACCTGCGGCTTCTCAAACCCCGGGTGCGGGTCTACTCGGGGCATACGCAAAAAACTGCCGCCGACTCGGGACTCCGCGCCCCGCAGGCGGTGTCGACCCGGTTTTTTCGCGTGGTCGTGGGCCATAGGGCCAATGAAGCGTTCCAGGTGGCACCTCAAACACCACCTGGAGCGCTTCAACGTGCTTCTTGCCACGGCAAGAAGGGCGCGCAGGAGCCGCGTACCGGTCCCTACAGCGAGGCCGGCGTCGACGGCCCTTCTCGCAAGGTGAAGAGAAGGTCCTGCAGCCGCAGCGTGGCCTCGCTCGGCAGGATCTTGGCCAGCACGTAGGCCGCGCGCATGTCTGCGGAGGGGATGCAGATGGAGCGGCCGCGGCGCGCGGCGGAGATCCCGCGCGAGACCGCTCGCCCCACGTCCTCGAAGCCGATGCTTGTCATGCGCCGGACGGCCTGGGGCTCGCCCGCGCTGTCGAGGAAGCGCGTGTCCATGAACTTGGGGCAGAGCGCCGTCGCGTGGATGCCCGTGCCGCGCAGCTCGTAGTCGAGCGTGCGCGTGAGGTCGAAGACGAAGCTCTTGGTCGCGCAGTAGACGGAGAGCTCGGGCTGGGGCATGAGGCCCGCGACCGAGGCGAGGTTGACGATGCGCGAGCCGGGGCCCATGTGGGGGAGGGTGATGGAGCAGAGCGTTGTGAGCGCGACGCAGTTGAGGCGCACCATGGCCGTGTTCTGCTCGCGGCCGATGTCCCACAGGCGACCGAAGCGCCCGAAGCCGGCGGAGTTGACCAGCCAAGAAACCTGCAGGTCGCAGGCCTCATTGGCGTCTTTGAGCGCCGCGTCGATGACGTCGATGGAGGCGTCCTCGGTCAGATCCAGTGCAAAGAGGCGCGCGGGGTGCTTGCACTGAGCGGCTACCTCGGCGAGGCGTTCGGCGGAGCGCGCGATGAGCCACAGCTCGTCGACCTCACCGCCCGCGCCCGCATCGAGCTGCCGCGTGAACTCGCGGCCCACGCCCGAAGAAGCGCCCGTGATAATGGCGATGCGGTGCTTGGATGCGTTCTTGTCCATGCGATTCACCTGCCTGTTCGTCTCCTGCAAAGAAAGGCGTCCCGCGTTCGAGCCGCGGGACCCCTTCGATGGTAGCTGGTTTGGGCTTTTTGGGATGCCATGCTTGATTTGCCTGAACAGGGGAGAGGGTGCTCAAGTCCGGACTCCGTTTGCCCATGTTCGTCGAGGTCCAATCATTATGAGGATGACATTGATGATGACAATGACGATAAGAAAAACCGGGTCGTGACCGAGTGGCTGGGCATGTCGTCGGCGACCGTGAGCCGCTGCATCGCCGCCCCTAAGGCCGACGGCAAAATCCGGCGCGCCGGCAGCGCCCGTGCAGGTTGGTGGGAGATTCTGTAACGTGGGCTGCGGACCTTATGGGAACGGTAATGCGTAAGCTTGCCGGGCGGCTGTGAAGCGCGGACGCCTCGTGGTAAGGCCGCCTGCGGTGGTTGGGTTACTTGGTTTTAGCCCAAACATGCTTCCTTGAGTTTTTTATAAAGGATGCTGGTGAGACATATGCGATGGTTGCTCTCCGGCCTTTTGGCCGGGAGCGGCCATCGCATCCGTCTTGCTGGCCTTCCAATTCCCCAGTTGGTACAATTACGGCATCACCGGAACCATCATCAAGATGGTCTTGCTGGCCTTCCAATTCCCCAGTTGGTACAATCCACTTGTACTCAACGTGGAAGTCCCCGACGTCTTGCTGGCCTTCCAATTCCCCAGTTGGTACAATAACGCCGCGAACGGGAAGCACCTCCACGACGTCTTGCTGGCCTTCCAATTCCCCAGTTGGTACAATCAGCCGCAGAACAGCCCTGCGACGAGATACGTCTTGCTGGCCTTCCAATTCCCCAGTTGGTACAATTACCCTTCATCTTCTTCGGGAAAGCGATGGGTCTTGCTGGCCTTCCAATTCCCCAGTTGGTACAATAAGGCCTACGCCGATCGACTCGTCGGCGAGGTCTTGCTGGCCTTCCAATTCCCCAGTTGGTACAATCCTCGCCTAGCATGCGAGCGCCCCGTATGAGTCTTGCTGGCCTTCCAATTCCCCAGTTGGTACAATGCCTCACCAAAAAGGCCCCTCTGAGTAGGGGCCTTTTTGGTGGAAGACAAATATAAAGTGATTGAATGGATGCTCAAATCTGGGTTCCGTCTGCCTTTTTTAGAAAAACGCTCACCGAAAAAAGGATCGCCCATCAACATCCGAAGGTGTTGATGGGCTTACCTTGCGGGTAATCACCAAAGGTGATTCCCTTGTCTAGCTGTGGATGCCTTTCAACTCCCCAGTTGGTACAGCATAAGCCAGACAAGGAAATTATAACCTACGGGCAAGGTGACCGAGATGCCAAAGCGAACTATTTGCATCCAGAATCCGGCTTCGTTATCTATCAAGGATTCGGCTCTTGCTGTCCGGATTGATGGGGTGCTAAAAGGCCTCGTTCCGCTTGAGGATATTTGGGTCGTGATTATCGAGACCCACCAAGCGCAAATAACGACGGCGGCGCTGTCGAGCCTTGTGGACGCCGGAATCGGCGTCATGTTGTGCGGCGACGACCATATGCCTAACGGGCTGCTGCTGCCGTTGGGCGCGCATTCGCGCCATGCGGCCATCGTGGAGGACCAGCTTGCCATTTCCAAGCCGCTGCAAAAGCGACTATGGCAGAGGGTCGTGCAGGCAAAAATCGCCAATCAAGCCGCAGTGCTTGACTTGGTTGGCGAGGACGGCTCCGGCCTGCGTGCCATGGTCAAAGAGGTGCTTTCGGGCGACTCGAACAATAGGGAGTCCGTCGCCGCGTGCGCCTACTTTAAGAAGCTCGCCCCTCAGGGAGGCCGTAGGTCCGGCCCCATTACTCCCGCGCTCGATTACGGCTACACGGTCCTTCGTGCCGGCATCGGAAGGACCGCGGTCTCGGGTGGCTGGCTTGTTTCTCGCGGTATCCATCACCGCAACGACCTCAACGCTTTCAACCTCGTCGACGATCTGATTGAGCCGTTCCGGCCTGTTGTTGACTTGCTGGTTATTAAGGGCGGCTTGGCCGGAGAGCTTGATTCGAGCGTTAAGCGGGAACTGGCATCGATATTTGAGTACATGGTCGCCACTTCGCAAGGAATGATGTCCGTGCAAAGCGCCATCGAACTTGAGCTTGATTCGCTCAAAGCTGCCGTTAACGGCAAGGACGCTTCTCTTCTTCAGTTGCCGTGTGTTGCGCCGCTTGTGAAGGCGGTGCTGGAATAAGGAGCTGTGATGAGGATCATGAGGATGCTGGTGCTGTTTGACCTTCCGACCGGAAGCAAGAAGGAGCGCAAGTCCTATGCCGAGTTTCGGAAGTTCCTCGTTAAAGACGGCTACCACATGGAGCAGTTTAGCGTGTATTCACGGGTACTGCTCACACGCGACAGCGCCGATACGCATCTGAAGAGGCTCAAGGCCAATCTCCCCGAGGCGGGCGAGGTGACGGTGCTGACTTTAACGGAGAAGCAGTACGAGAGCCGTGATGTGCTCGTTCACACGCGGACAAATGAAGCCCGGACCGTTGACCCGGGCTCCCAGATGACGTTGGCGTTCTAGGCCTCGCGAATGGAATAGGTCGAGTTCTCGGAGTTGATGGTCAGGCCGTCGTAGCAGTGCCCGAGGCAATCCTCTTGGAATACGCTGGCCTGGGTTTGGGTTCCCCAGCTTCCGAATGAGGGCCAGTCGGTTAGCTCTGTTTTGTCGACAATGGACTGCATCTGTAATTTGCAACTGTTGATGTTAAGGCCGTTGAATCGTCCGATGTGGTCGTTCACTTTAAGAACGTCGCCGAAGAACACGACAACAGGCTTCGAGGCGAGCGCGGTTTCCGGTACGGGCTCCCAATTGGTTCGGGCAACGTGAATGGCACAAGCCCTGGGTACGTAGGTCCCGGCTTTAATGGCGGGGATATCGGCATAGTAGACCGGCTCGGCGTACCACTTGCCCTTGACCTTTCCCGTGGGGCGGGCCGATGCGTCGAGCCAGAGTCGCATGAACGCCATGCCGTCAACGAGCTGCGCGGAACCGTCGGGGTTGATGCGCACGTTGCCTTTCTTGGAGGTCTTGCCTTTGGCTCGCACAAGTGGGTAATGGCCCTTGTCGTCGGTGAAGCCGTCGAGGTGGTAGAGCGTGTCCTCGAATACCCTGCCGGTAACGCCGTGGTCGGCCATGCGAGTGGGGATGACGTGCTCGCGGCGCTCGATGACTTCCTCGGCGAAGGTCGGCCACGGCTGGGTGTCGGCCAGGCGCGACTTGCGCATGTGCTTGAACGTCTCGCGTCCGAGCTTGCTCGCGTCGGCAACCTTCTTTACGCATGAATCGGAGCATGCCGCGATGATCGCGGCGTCGACGGCGTGGTGACGGTCGTCCTCGCGGTCCTTCTTGCCGTTATCGCCGAAGTTGAGGCCCCAGACCCAGCGAAGGTTCCCTGTGGCGCCGCCCGCGACGGCGGATACATGCTTTGTCCTGCCGTCTTCGGGGAACAGAAGGCAATCCTCGAGGTAGTTCTTGACGGCGACGGACATGTAACGGTCGTCGTTGAGGTTGCGGGCGATGAAGGATGCCTCAGCGTCGGGCCCGAGGTCGGTGTTGAGGAACTTCTCGCGCTTGCGGAACCAGCGAACCTTGCTCATGATGCGCGCCTGGAATTCATTCCAGTCGGGCGCCGAAGGCTCGCCCGAGGTCATCCATTCGTAGGGCGTGCGCTCGCGCTTATCCTGGTTGCTCTTTGCGAGGACGAGGACTTTGTTCGAGCGGCTGTCGTCGCAGGTGCGCGAGTAGGGGAGGATGTGGTCGATCTGGCAGTACTGGTCTTCCTTGACCAAGCGCTCGAGGTCGATCGCCTCGCCGGTGTAGAGGTCCTTCTCGCCCTGCTCCTCGCGGAGCGCGAGCTTGCGCACGACCTTGCCGGGAACCTCCTCCGGCGAGCACCCGAGAATGCCGGCAGCAAGCTCCGACATACGCTTGTTGATTGCCTTGTTTTCTGCTTGCTTCTTTGATACCTGGATCTTCTCGTTATTTGACTGCTTCAGGTCGCGACCGAGCTCGATGTGGATCTCGTCCGGTACGCCATGAATCCTGATGATGGCGTTCACGATGCGGCGCATCCTGCCCATGGAACGGAGAACCACGGGATTGCGGCAGGTCCTGTCGTAGGTGTCGTAGGGCGGCAGGAGCTTTGTGCGCATTCCGGTGTCGGACATGCGCTTATCGAAAAGCCCCGATGCTTTCTCGGCTTCGACGAGGGTATGAACCCCCTCGTCCTCGAGGGAGTCGATGAGCATCTCGAGGGCCATGCGGCTGCGGCTGCCGTAGCCCTTGAAGAGTTTGCCGGTAAACGGCACGCCCATGATTGCCTCGCGCTCGCTGTCGGTGAGGTCGAGCGGCTCGAGCTGCTGCTCGAGGCTCTCTTCCGAACTGGCGAACGTCAGGGCCTCGCAGATGGCGTCGCCGAGGGAGCGGTCGTCGAGCATCCTCTGCAACAGCTCCTCCGGCATGCCGTTTCTTCTGAGGCAACGCCATGCTTTGGGCGAGAAAACCTCAGTGCTCTTTTCTTTCTCGGCGTCGACGCCCTTGAACACCGACGTCGAGCTGAGGTCGAGGTCTTTGCGGATGCGCTTGTAGGTGACCTCATGCGGGTCCGTCTTTGTCTTTATGGGGGAGGCGGAGAAGAGAACCTTGAGATACTGCTCTACCTGCCCGGCGTTGAGCCTGGACTCCGTTCCATCTGAATGGACAATTACCAGATGCTTGAATTTCTCGTAGGCGCGGCAAAGCTCTGACGAGGGGTCGGCAAGCGCCGCGCGCTTCTCGAGCGGAAAATAGGTGCAGTATCCGACAAGGTCATAGGTTCTCTGGTCGTGCTCGCAGGTCCTCTTTTCCCAAGTCAGGCACTCGAGATAACTCGCCTCAAGCTCCTCGGTGGCCTTTGGGTTGCCGAAGCGCCGCTGGGCCTCGAAGAGCGCATGCGCCTCGTCCTGGATCTGGCTGTTGAGCACACAAAGGTCGTACGCGCCCTGCTTGTTGCGGGATTTGCCCATCTTGTTGAGCATCTCCCCGACGGTGCGGTAGTTGCCGCTCGTTAGCTGCTCGGAGTTCTTTTTGATTGCGCCGAGGACCTTCTTACCCTCGGCGTCATCCGTCTCGCCTAGGCGCCCCTCGCCGTGCGGGATGTACCCGCGGTTGCCGCAGAGCGAGTAGAGGACCTGCGCGAACTCGCGGTCGGTCAGGAAACGGTCGAGCCCGGCTGCGCGGAGCTTGAGGATGGGTTTATCGCCCTTGATTGACTGGAACCAGGTTTTGTCGGCGTCCGCTGGGACGAGGCCGGCGTTTTGGAGCAGCTTGAGACAACGGGCAAGCCGTGCCGTGGTCCGCTGGTTGTTTCGCCGCACGCTCCGCGCGTTGCGACGAGTTACCGCCAGGCTGGTCTTCGTTTTGGCCTCTTGGGGCGCGTCGAAAAGATGGCTTCCCATCTCGAGAATCTTGTGGTCGGTCATGTCGAGCAAGCAAAAACCGCAGCTTGCGATTCCGGGATCAAGGCCGAGCACGAGGTATTGGCGGGCGTCGCTCATGGATGCTCCTCAGACGAGGTTTCGGATATCAAGAGCATACATGGAGCGGCGGACACAAATAACGCCGTCGTTGACGAACGGTTGC
>CAVCUP010000030.1:0-29266 GCA_963605405.1 bacterium
CGTTAGAACATTGATGGGTGTACGCCCACTTTCCAACTGCGGAAACGCCGCTCGGGGCGCGTAGCCAGCGCCTCGAGTGGCGTTTCCTTGCCACGCAACCGGCGATTTTCCACGCAGAATCGCGAAATAATGATCGCAAAGACCCGCAAACGGCCGCGTTACCCCTCAACAGTCCGCCCTTAACGTGCAGAGAAGCCCACCGCCGACGTCTCCGGAACGCAATGTGGCAAAGACGGGCAGACCGCGCGGCCCTAGGGGATCGTCCGGTATCTGCGCTAAACTAGAGCGTCCAAAAATCCTATCCGCGACGCAACCCGACGCCGCGTATCCCCGACCAGAAAAGGGCATCCCCCATATGGCCTTCGTTCACCTGCACAACCACTCGGACTTCAGCATCCTCGACGCCGCCACGCGCATCCCCGACATGGTCAAGCGCGCGGTCGACCTCAAGATGCCCGCCATCGCGCTCACCGACCACGGATACATGTTCGGCGTGCCCGACTTCGACCTCGAGTGCCGCAAGTACAACGACGGCCAGAAGGACATGAAGCAGTGGAAGCACGACGTCGAGTGCTTTGCCAAGGGCTGGGAGCTCGAGGAGCCCGACGCGGACGCGCCCGACGCCGACCTTCACGACCGCGTCCATGCCCAGTGGGAGTCCGACGTCGCCGTGTGGGAGTCCTCGGGCCACGACGTGGAGGCCGTGCGGGCCAACCGCCCCGAACTCCTCATCAAGCCGATCTTCGGCTGCGAGGCCTACTTCATCACGGACGATTGCATCGAGAAGGGCACTAAGCAGCATCGCTACCACCTGCTGCTCCTGGCAAAGAACGAGACCGGCTACGTCAATCTCATGAAGATGATGAGCGAGGCCGGCTCCGGCGACATGTTCTACTACTACCCTCGCACCACGCTCGACATGCTGCGCCGCTACCACGAGGGGATCATCTGCAGCTCGGCCTGCGTCTCGGGCATCATCCCGCGCATGTACTTCTCCGGCCAGCCCGACGAGGCGAAGAAGTGGGCGCTCACGTACAAAGAGATATTCGGCGACGACTTCTATCTGGAGGTCCAGGACCACGGCCTCGAGGACCCCGCCTGGGGCGGCTTCAACGACCGCACACTCTCGGAGCAGATCCTCAAGCTCGGCCACGAGCTCGGCATCAAGGTCATCGCCACGAACGACAACCACTACCTCACGCGCGACGACGCGCCCACGCAGGATATCCTTTCCTGCATCGGCACCGCCTCGCAGGTCGACGACGTCAACCGCAAGCGCATGACGGGCACGGAGTTCTACATCAAGTCCGGGGCCGAGATGCGCGAGCTCTTCTCCTGGGCGCCCGAGGTCATCGACAATACCCTCGAGGTCGCGGCCAAGTGCAACTACGAGCTCGACTGGTCGAGCATGTACCTGCCCAAGTTCCCGGGCCTGCGCGAGGGCGAGACCTCCGAGCAGCGTTTCCGCGAGGAATGCGAGAAGGGCCTGGCCGTCCGCTACGGCGAGGACTGGAAGAACGTGGAGATCGGCGGCTGGAACGTGCTCGACCGCCTGAACCACGAGTACAACATCATTTGCACCAAGGGCTTCGCCGACTACTTCCTCATCGTCCAGGAGTACGTGCAGTGGGCCAAACAGAACGGCATCGGCGTCGGCCCGGGCCGCGGCTCGGCGGCGGGCGCGCTCGTCGCCTATGCCATGGACATCACGACCTTCGACCCGCTCTCCAACGGCCTGATGTTCGAGCGATTCCTCTCTCCCCAGCGCTCCGAGATGCCCGATATCGATATGGACTTCGACGATGAGCGGCGCCTGGAGGTCGTGCAGCACGTGCGCGAGCTCTACGGCCCCGAGCGCGTCTGCCACGTCATCACCTACTCGACCATCAAGGCCAAGCAGGCCATCAACGACGCCGCGCGCGTCCTGGGCTTCCCCGTCTGGCAGGGCCAGAAGCTCTCGAAGATGATCTCGGGCGACCCGAAGGCCAAGCTCAAGTTCGTGCTCTCCAAGACCGAGGGCAAGGAGGACATGTACTCCCCGGACTTCGAGGAGGCCTACAAGAAGGACGATGATGCCCGGCGCATCATCGACGCGGCGCTCTCCATCGAGGGCCTGCACCGCGGCGAGGGCGTCCACGCCTGCGCCGTCCTCATCGCGCCGACGCCCGTCAACGACCATGTGCCCACCAAGGTCGACACCAAGGGCGGCGTCGAGATCACCCAGTACGAGGGCCACTCCGTCGCGGACATGGGCCTGCTCAAGATGGACTTCCTGGGCCTGCGCACGCTCACCGTCATCTCCAAGGCGCTCGCGAACATCCGCCGCGCCTACCCGAACGCCTCAGACATCGAAGCCATGCCCGAGGCGGTCAGGCAGACCATCAAGCCGGGCGCGACCTGCGTGGACATCAACGTCGATAAGATTCCCTTCGACGACCCGAAGATCTACGAGCTCATGGGCCGCGGCCACACCGCGGGCGTCTTCCAGATCGAGTCCGCCGGCATGACGGCCACCATCAAAGGCATGCAGCCCAAGGAGTACCGCCAGGTCGTCGCACTTATCGCCCTCTACCGCCCGGGCCCCTTGGGCGCCGGCATGGTCACGAGCTACATCAACCGCATGAACGGCAAGGAGCCCGTCGCCTTCTACGACGATCGCCTCTCCGACATCCTGGACGAGACCTACGGCACCATGGTCTACCAGGAGCAGGTCATGCAGATCTCGATGAAGATGTCGAACTTCACGCCCGGCGAGTCGGACTCCCGCATCCGAAAGCCCGTGGCAAAGAAAAAGATCAAGATGCTCACGGACCAGATCTTCCACTGGGAGGGCAACGGCGCCGACGAGACCATCTACGACCACTGGATGAACGGCGCCGTGGACAACGGCTACAAGAAGGAGGTCGCGCAGCGCATCTGGGACGACGTCCTCGAGTTCGCGTCCTACGCCTTCAACAAGTCGCACTCCGCGGGCTACGCCATCCTCGTCATGCAGACCGCGTGGCTCAAGGCCTACTTCCCCAAGGAGTACATGGCCTCGGTGCTCACGTCCTACATGGGCAAGACCGAGAAGATCGTTCACTACGTCACCGCGTACCGCCGCGAGGGCGTCGCGATCCTGCCGCCCGACATCAACGAGTCCGGCCGCGACTTCACCGCGACCGCGGAGGGCGTGCGCTTCGGCTTCGCCGGCATCCGCGGCGTGGGCGAGGCCGTGGGCGAGGCCATCATGGAGGAGCGCGAGCGCGCGGGCAGCTTCCGCGACATCTTCGACTTCGTGAACCGCATGGACTCGGGCTCCGCCAACCGCCGCGTGGTCGAGGCCCTTATCTGCTCGGGCGCCTTCGACTCCACGGGCTACACGCGCATGCAGCTCATGCGCCTCGTCGACAAGAACAACCCGGAGAACATCATCGACGCCGCCACGCGCAAGCAGAAGGTCCGCGCGTCCGGCCAGGTCTCGATGTTCGACATGTTCGCCGACGTCGAGGGCGCGGGCTTCGCCGAGGACAACCCCGAGCCCGACGGCGTGGAGTGGGACCGCTCGGTCAAGCTCGGCCGCGAGCACGACGTGCTCGGCCTCTATGTCTCCGACCACCCGCTGCGCCCGTACGCCTACGCGCTGGCCAAGGCGCGCGATTACAGCCTGGCCGACATCGAGGTCTCCGACGAGGTCACCGACTCGGCCGGCGGCGTCCATGAGCAGTTCAAGGTGCCCGAGGGCAAGGTCCTGCGCTTCGCGGGCATGGTCTCCGGCGTCCAGAAGAAGACCACCAAGAACGGCGACCCGATGGCCATCGTCACGCTCGAGGACATGGAAGGCGAGGTCACGCTCGTCATCTTCCCCAAGCTCTTCAAGAAGTGCGCCTCCGCGCTCGCCGGCGAGGTCGACCCCGAGACGGGCGAGGCCGCGGGCGATGTCTTCGTCAAGGTCAAGGGCAAGCTGGAGAGAAGCGACCGCGGCAACCAGGTCATCTGCATGGAGGTCGAGCCGCTCGTGCTGAACGAGCGCACGAACCGCCCGAAGGTGCTCGAGATCAATATCCCGGCGAGCAGCCTCACACGCCCCCGGATCGACGACCTGAGCAGGGTTTTCGCGGCCTATCCGGGGCTCGACCACGTGGAGGTTCGCGTCGAGTCGGCGAACGGCGACATCATGTGCATGGAGCTGCCGACCACGGTCGACGCGCGCAACATGGTGCTTCTGGCCGAGGTGAACGACGTCGTCGGCCGCACGGGCACGGCCCGCGTGGCCTAGGAGTTTGGAGGATCGTGCGATGAGAATCGCCATTGCACAGGTGCGCTGCGCCGCAGGCGACCTCGATGCGGCCCGCAAGTGCATCGAGGAGCAGGTCAAGCGGGCCGCCGAGGCGGGGGCGGAGCTCGTCTTCTTTCCGGCGACGACGCTGGGTCCGCTCGAGCTTCCCGCACAGCCGGACCGCGAGGGGTACCTGGCCGACCTGTGGCGGATGCTCGGGGAGCTCATGGTCGACGGGCTTGCGTGCCCGGCCGTCGTCCCCGTCTCGCTGCCGTTCGGCGACGACTCCGTTCCCGAGGCGATCCTCGTGGCGAGCGACGGGTTGTGGCCGGTCCGCCTCGCCTCCGTCGTCGGCGCCATGGCGCAGAAGGAGCAGGGGGAGGCCTCGGTGCAGGACCAGATGCCGATGGTGAGGATCGGCGACCTCACGCTCGGCTTCGCCTTCAGCTACGAGGAGCTCGACGAGTACGTGGCCTACGAGTACGCGATCGACGCCGTCGTGTTCGTCTCTCCCTACGGGTTCGCGACCGACGACGCCGCGAGCGCGCTCGGGGCGTCCCTCTCCGACTCGCGCTACGTGGGCGACGCGGACGCTATGGGCGCCTGGCTCATCGGCGTGGGCGGGGTCGGCGCCGCGGGCCTCGAGGTGTTCTGCGGCTCGAGCTTCGTCATCGCGCCCTGGGGGGAGGCCGCCGGGCTCGCCCCCGCCTTCGAGGAGGCGCTTCTCGTCGTCGATGTGGACCCCGGCGCAGAGGGGCCGCTCATGGACGCCGCCGCGGTACCTGTGTTCGACCCGGCCGTCATCTGCTGGGAAGCGGTCGTCGAGGGGACCAGGGCCATCGTCTCCGCGCTCGGGGCGCAAGGCGCCGTGTCAGTGGTCGACGGAACGCCCTCGGCCATGCTCGCCTGCGTGGCCGCGACCGACGCTCTCGGCCCCACGCGCGTGCGCGCCCTCGTGCTGCCGTGCGGCGACGAGGGCGCCGATTCCGACTCGAGGGCGCTCGTGAGGAACCTGAGGCTCGAGTCGGAGGAGCTCTCCGATGTGGCGGCGCTCGCGGGGCTGGACGTCGAGCTCGCTCGCGATATGGCATGGGCCCGCGCGAGGGCCTCTGCGCGCAAGGCGGGGGCGGTGGTCGTCTCGGGCGCGGACAAGACGTCCTTCGCCCTCGGGCGCGCGGCCGAGCGCGACCTCGGCTGTGTTCTGCCCTTCGGCGAGCTCTACCGTACCGACGTCGTGACGCTCTCTCGCCTGCGCAACACCGTCTCGCCCGTGATTCCCGCCGCCGCGCGGCGGCGCTGGCCCGTCGAGGAGGTCGACGGCATCACGCCGTCGGGGTCCCCGGAGTCGAGGATCGAGCTCGTCGATTACGTTATCTCGAGCTACGTCGAGTGGGAAAGGCCGCTCTCCGACATCGCGCGGGATTGCGGAAACGCCCTGCTCGCGCAGAGCGTGGTCGGCCTTGTGCGCCGGGCATCGTCGGGGCTCGTCGCCAGGCTGCTGGCCCCGCAGCTCTGCTCGAAGACGCTCGACGACGCGCGCTGTGGATTCGGCGCCCGTTGGCGGGACCGCGTGCGGGCCAAGGACGAGCGCGGGGAAGGCGGCGGGCCCATGGCCGATTTAGAGGGGGCCCTCTCGAAGGTAAAGGACTACCTCGGCGTCGGCGAGGGCGGCCGCTCCTCCGAGGGCGCGCTCGACTTCCTCGAGCAGCTCGGGCAGCCGGGCCGCCCGGGCCCCGACGGGGGTCCCGCCGGCAAGGGCGGAGCTTTTGGCGGGGGCGACAGGGACTTTCCCTGGGACCTTCCGTTCTCGGATAACTGACGGCTCCTGTCCGTGTTGCCCTCGCGTCGAGGCCGCGTGGCCCGGGTTTGCCGCTGCGTGATCGCCGCCTGTCTCACGTTGGGGGACGGGCGGCGCCTCATGCTCTCGTATGAGCGGCCCTGCGGCGTCTTCGTGTGATATGCTAGAACGAGCGTTCTAAGTACTAGGCGAGAAATAAGGAGGCGCGCATGGTGATCCTGGGCATCGACCCGGGCCTTGCCCACACGGGCTGGGGCGTGGTCGAGACACGCGGCTCCCTTTGCCGCGCCCGGGCGTACGGGTGCGTGGAGACGCGCGCCTCAGAGTCCATTGATTCACGGCTCGGGCGCATATATGACGAGGTCAAGGCCGTTATCGACCGCTTCGGGCCCACCGAACTCGCCATCGAGAACGTCTACTTCGGCGAGAACGTCAAGTCCGCTGTGGCCACGGCGCAGGCCAGAGGCGCCGCCATCGTCGCCTGCGCCAAGGCCGGCCTCTCGGTGGGGGAGTACACCCCGATGCAGATCAAGCAGGCCGTTGTCGGCACCGGCGCCGCCGATAAGCATCAGGTCATGTATATGGTGAGGCGGGTGCTCGCCCTCGACCACGAGCCGCGTCCGGACCACGCGGCCGACGCGCTCGCGGCCGCCGTGTGCCACGCGAACCTCACGCGAACGAAGAACCTCGGCATGGCAAGGAGCAGCAGTTAGATGATTGTCCAGCTCACAGGCACGCTTCTGGAGGCCACGGCCTCGCATATCGTGCTCGACGTCAACGGGATGGGCTTCGAGCTCGGGTGCTCGTCGACCACCGCGGCCTCGCTGCCGCCGGTGGGCGAGGCGGGCGTCCGGGTGCTCACCCGCATGATCGTGCGCGAGGACGCTATGGAGCTCTATGGCTTCTCCACTCGCGAGGAGCGCGCGCTCTTCGATCGGCTCAGGGCCATTTCGGGCGTCGGGCCCAAGCTCGCGCTCGCCGTGCTCTCGACCTTCGGCCCGGCCCAGCTCGCCGCGGTCGTCGCCGCGCAGGACGCCGGCCGCATGGCTCAGGTGCCGGGCGTGGGCAAGAAGAAGGCCTCGCGCCTGCTCGTGGAGCTCTCCGACGTTTTCTCCAAGGATGCCGAGCTCAGGGGCCTCGTCGGCCTGGACAGCGCCCCTGCGGGATCGTTGCTTTCCGCCGCGAGCCCCTCGAGCTCCTCGACGGCGCCGTCCGTTGAGGCCGAGGCCGCCGAGGCGCTTCTCTCCATGGGCTTCACGTCCCAGGAGGCCGAGCTCGCGCTCGAGGGCCACGACGAGGCGGGCGCCCGGACCATCGAGGCCGTTGTCGCCTACGCGCTCAAGCGCTTGGGGAGCGGTCGCTGATGTGGGAGGCGAGCGAGAAGGACCTCTTCGCCACGAACGCCCCGGGCGGCAGCGCCGCGCCCGCCGCGCTCGGCGGCTACGGCAAGGCGCAGCAGGCCCGCGCCGTCACGGGGGAGCTCACGGGCGACGACCTTGAGCAGGACAGAAGCCTGCGTCCCCGCACGCTCGACGAGTACTGCGGCCAGGAGCGGGTGCGCGCCAACCTCAAGGTGCTCATCGAGGCCGCCAAGAGCCGCAACGAGCCGCTGGACCATGTCATCTTCTCCGGTCCGCCGGGACTTGGCAAGACCACGCTCGCGGGCATCGTGGCCAACGAGATGGGGGCGAAGCTCCACACCACATCGGGTCCTGCCATCGAGCGCGCCGGAGACCTCGCCGCCATCCTCACGAATCTCGAGGAGAGCGACGTCCTCTTCGTCGACGAGATACATCGCCTGAACCACCAGATCGAGGAGATTCTCTATCCCGCTATGGAGGACTTCTTCCTGGATATCGTCATCGGAAAGGGGCCCGCCGCGCGCTCGATCCGCATCGACGTGCCCCGCTTCACGCTCGTGGGCGCGACCACTCGCACGGGGCTTCTCACCGGGCCCCTGCGCGACAGGTTCGGAATCAGCTACCGCCTCGATTACTACTCCGCCGAGGAGCTCGCGGGCATCGTGGTGCGTTCCGCCACGATCCTCGGGGTCATGATCGACGAGCAGGGCGCCCTCGAGATCGCCTCGCGCTCGAGAGGCACGCCTCGCCTCGCGAACCGCCTGCTCAAGCGCGTTCGCGACTACGCGTGCGTGAAGGCGTCGGGCGACATCACCTGGGAGGTCGCCTCTGAGGCCCTCGAGTTCTTCGAGATCGACCAGCTCGGGCTCGATTGGATGGACGTGAAGATCCTGCGCGCGCTCTGCCTCACCTTCCGCGGGCGCCCCGTGGGCCTCACCACGATCGCCTCTGCGGTGGCGGAGGACCCGAGCACCTTGGAGGACGTTTACGAGCCGTACCTGCTGCAATGCGGCCTCATCGTCCGCACGCCGCAGGGGCGCCAGGCCACCGCGCTCGCCTTCGAGCACATAGGGGCTGAGCCGCCGGCGCGATAGGACGGCGGCCCTGTCCTCGGGTATACAATCATGGGTTGCTGAACATCTACGGCGAGAGGAGCCGAACATGCTACAGAGGGACTATGTGCTAGAGCTCATCGGGCAGTTCGCGGAGGCGGTCAAGCGCGCGCTCAAGCGCGTCGACGCCGGCGACCGCGGCGGCTGCGACGAGGTCGAACGCCAGATCGGGGATATCCTCGAGCTCGACCACGAGACGGCCCTCTCCCTCGCGCCCGACTCGCTCGTCACAATGATGATTCTCTCCGGCATGGGAGACTCCGTCGCGTCCTACGTCTGCTATGCCCTCGGCCGGCTCTCCAGCGCGTACGAGAAGATGGGCGAGGAGGACCTGGCCGGCATCCGCGCGGCCCAGGCCAAGGCCGTCGCCGAGTCGTTCTCGTGCGATCCCGACGACATCCCCGCCGAGTTCCGCGATTAGGTTCCCAACCCGTTTGAGAGGCACCAATGACTCGTTATGAGAGCAGCGGGCGAGGTTACGGGCGCCCCGACGATAGGCGCTCAAACCGTAGGCCGGCCCAAGGCGGATATTCCGGCTCACGTCCCTCCGGTTCGGGGCGGGGCGCCATTGCCGGCTCGCGCCATGGCGAGAGGGGCGGCCGCGCAACGCTCCCCGGCAACGACGCGCGCTCCGTCCGCGGCGCACGCCCCGGGCATTCGTCCGGAAGGCCTCTCGGACCGCGTGCCCAAGAGGCCTCGAGGGGCCGCGACCGTTTGGGCGTGTCTGCTCGCCGCCCGTTGGCCTACGGAGGCTCGCCCGATCGCGGCCAGGGCCCTCATGGCGGTTCCGGGGCTCGCGGCGGCTATCAGCTGGACGCGGACCGCAGGCGGCCGGGAAGGGCGGGCGGCGGCCTCGGCATCGATCTGGGATTCGAGCTCCCCGGCATCTCGACCATCGTGGGAGCGCTCGTCGTGGTCGTCATCGCCGCCTCGGCGATCTTCGCCTGGTCGAACCGCTCGGTGGACATCAAAATCAACGGCAGCAACGCGAGCGTTAAGGTCGGCTCCACGCTGGAGGACATCATCAGCTCGAAACGTCTCGCGGTGACGGCGGGCGACCTCATCAGCGTCGGGGGCAACGTCATTCGGCAGGGCCAGGGCTACGCATACTCCGCCACCGTCAACGGGGAGGAGATCTCCCCGGACAAGGCCGGCGACTACCGCGCCGCGAGCGGAGACGACCTCTCTATATCGGACGGCGCGGACAAATGCGAGGACTACGAGGTCACGACCGTCGAGGAGCAGCCCAAGCTCGAGATGGGCGGCGACGCCTGGGGCAACATCACGTATATTTCCCAGTGGCCCAAGGTCGGCAAGCGCGAGGTCCGCACCGGCAAGGTTTCCGGTGAGACGGCGGACGGCGACGTTATCCAGGAGACGCAGAACTGCGTGGTGACCGTCCATCAGATCAGCCCGGACGATAAGAGCAGGAAGCTCATCGCCCTTACCTTCGACGACGGCCCGGCCGATCCCTACACCGAGAAGTACATCTCTATCCTCAACCAGTACGGCATCCATGCCACGTTCTTCAACCTGGGCGAGAACATCAAGGAGTACCCGGAGCTCTGTAAGAAGATCGTCGAGTCGGGCAACGAGCTCATGAGCCATACCCAGCAGCACCAGCAGCTGACCGCGCTCGACGCCGCCTCGCTGCAAAGCGAGTTCAGCACCGCGTTCGAACAGATCAACGCGACCGCCGGTATCCTGACCACGAGCTTCCGCCCGCCGTACGGCGACTTCAAGGAGACCACGTGGCTCAAGTCGGGCGGGCTCGCGAGCCTCTCGGTGCTCTGGAACCTCGACTCGGAGGACTGGAGACGCGCGGGCGCGGACTCAATCGTCTCCAAGTCGACCACGGGCGCATTCTCCGGCGCGATCATTCTTATGCACGACGGGGGCGGCGACCGTTCCCAGGACGTCGAGGCGCTCCCGCGGATCATCGAGACCCTGCAGTCGGAGGGCTACGAGTTCGTGACGGTCGGAGAGCTCATGAGAAGCGATTCCTCCATTCCCTCCGACATCGCCAACGGGTACGCGACGATGCCTGAGGACTCCGTCTGGCCCACAGAGATCGCCTCCTAACGTCACTTGGGCGCAGGCAACACAAAATGGGGCGCGCCTAAGCATCGCGAATAATGCGTGAGATGCTTAGGCGCGCCCGTTTTCCGATGCGCCGCGTTTGGTCGCCGCGTTTTAGCGGCTATCTACCTCGGGGCCCCTTCGGAGCCTCCGGGGGAAAGCGAGCCCGGAGGCGCGATTTCCTCCCAGCCCTCGATCCAAACGTCGGCCTCGCGCATAAGCGGGCCCACGGGCTGCATCGGGTCGGCGCTGCGCACGGCGCAGGTCATGAAGCCGGCGCGCCTGGCCGAGCGCGTGCCCGCGAGGATATCCTCGAACACGACCGTGCGCGCGGGGTCGGCACCTATGCGGCGCGCGGCCTCGAGATAGATGTCCGGCTCGTCCTTGGGACGGGGCACTTCTTTTCCGCAGACGACGGCGTCGAAGATTCCGTAGACGTCGATTCGGCCCTTCATCGACCCAAGCACCTGAGGGTCGTTGGTCGTCGCGAGGGCCAAGGGGATGCCGGCCTCGCGCAGGGAGCCGAGATATTCTCCCGCCCCCGGCCGAAGCACGGCCTCGGTCTCGTAGAGGGCCGCGCCCAGGCGGTTCCACTCGTCGCAGATGTCCTCGGCGGAGTCGCGAATGCCGTAGCGCTCGCGGACCCACTCGGCGCCTCCCGCGAAGCCGAGCGTCGCGAGCGTCTGGTGCACGTCGGGGGTATAGGCGATGCCCCGCTCTGCAAAGAAGATGCGGTCGACCTTCTCCCAGAGGCTCTCTGTGGCCGAGAGCGTGCCGTCGAAATCGAAGATCGCGTAGTCGAAGCTCGGCGGCCAGAGCGGGCCGCGGGTCTCGCGGGATTCAATGGGCATGGGTTTCCTAACAGTCCGGCTCGGCCTCGAGGGACCGGAGGACGCCGTTGTCGATGTCATCGCGCGTGAGGCTCACGAGCCTGGGGAAGGCGCATCTCGCCAAGGGGAAGATCCCCTCGTCGACGGCGGCGATCGCGATCTCGCGTAGCGCTTCCAGCGTGCCATCGACGGGGGCGATTGCGATCCCGCGCTCACGCAGGGCCTCGGCCACATGCTCCTCCGAGAGCGCCTCGCCAGGCGTCGCGCCGAGAAGCTGCGTCACCTTCTGGAGCCCGTCAACGAGCTGGCCGGGAACGAATCTCTTGGCCATCTGGTAGCACGCCTGCGAGGAACGCATGTGCTCGCCTCGGTACTCGATTCCCGCCAGGGTCACGTAGGTGAGGCCTATGGCCTCGGGGTCCATGGAGAGCGAGAGCGTTCGGCAGCATTGCTCGAACGCCTCATCGCGCATCCCCGCGTTCTCGAGGCAGTTCACGAGGCTCAGGCAGACCTCGGCGCTCATGGGGGCGATCCTGGCCGCCTCGCGCGACGCCTCGAGGCCGGCCCCGTCGTTGCCGAGCACGATGTGGCACATGGAGAGAAGGCTCAGGGCGTTGATGTAGGAGCCGGGGACGAGCTTGACCTCGGATGCCCTGTCCCAGAGCGTGCGGTTGAAGAGGGCCCGCTCCGTGTAGCTGCCGAAGGAGCGCCAAACGACGCCGTTGCCGTCGCGGTAGGCCCCCTGCGCCCTCATGGGCGCGAGCGCGTCCTCGAGCACCCGAGAGCACTCCCGCGGGTCTCCCTTCCCGATGAGCTCCTGGGCCTTATCCACCGCCGCTGAGAGCCCGCCGAAGCGCGCGACGGCCTCCCCGACGGCCTCGGGGTCGCGCTCGTCGAGCGAGCCCGCGATCAAGGCCGCCGCCACGCCGCGGACCGCCGACTTAACGTCCTCGCCGCCCATCTCGTCGCCGAGGGCGAGGAGCATGCGGACGTTCTCCTCTGTTGACTCCCCGAGCCCGGAGACGGCCAGGCGCGCGGCCTCCTCGCGCGCGGCGGACTCGTTCGCCGAGAGGTCGCGCACGCGCTCGGCCCCGAGGAAGCGCCGGGACCTGTCTGACGCGACGGCGCGGTCGCTGAGCTCGACCACGTCGAAGCGCCCCGGCGGGCAGAAGCGCCTCTCGCCGAGGGAGAAGTCCTGCCACACGTGGCCGAGCTCCCCGTCCTCCTCGTCAATATGCGCGCCGATGAAGCGCATGAAGGAGACGGGCTCGATCCTCGTGAGGTCGATGCCCTCTATGTCCTCGCGTGCGACGACGGCCGAGCAGTAGCAGGTGTGCCTCGTCGCGGTGTCCTCGACGCCGGCCACGTAGACATGCTCGATGTCCTCGCAGCAGCGCAGCGTATAGGCGGCCAGGAGGATAAGGACCCGCAGGTTGTAATCGGTGGCGGCGCGGCGGCGCATCGAGGCGCTCGCGGGCACGACGCCGATGCCGTCGACGTAGCAGCGCGTCGGGAAGAGCGACGGCGGCGTCACGTCGATCTCCAGGGCGGCGATACCCTCCGCGGCGTTGAGGCGGAAACTCGCGCTCAGGCGGTATGGCAGCGGGAGGCACTCGATGGCGGCGGCGATGGCGCGGCGGTCCTCCCATTCGCCACGCGCGGGCCCGTCGCTAGCCTCCGCGAGGGGGCGCGACGCGCGGGCGACCACGCTTCGGCAGACCCGCTGCTCGGCCTTCACGATCTCCTCGGCATCGGCGAGAGACGCCTGCGGCAGCAGGGCCGAGCAGAGAAGCGCGGCGTTCACGGCGGCCTCGACGCCGAGTACCCGGAGCTTGGACAGATAAGGAATCCTCTCCTCCTCGCAGCGCAGGTAGAGAAGCCCGCTCGTGGCCACCCTCACGGCGGTCAGGGGCGGCAACGCCGGTTCCTTCTCGCCCAGCCCCGCGTCCTCGAGCCGCTCGGCGAGTCGTCGCGCGATCGCGCAGGCGTGGTCGCGCGACGACTCGACGCGGGCGGCGAAGCCCCTCAGCGCCTCGGCGGGGTCATCGGAGGAGATGAGCTCCCTCACGAGGGCATCTGCGCTGAACGTCGCGTCGAGCCCGATGCGCGCCGCCGTGTCCGGGGCGTTGTCCACGAGCGCGGCATAGAGCCTGCCGAAGCCCTCCAGGTCGAGCCCCTCGATCCCGCCGAGCCCGTTGTCTTCGTACGTCATCGGCGTCTACCTACCTTCGGGGCTCCGCGATCCTTCGGATAAAGAGGCCGCTTCTGAGCTTGGGCTCGAACCACGTCGACTTCGGCGGCATGAGCAGCCCCGCGTCGGCCACGCCCATCAGGTCCGCGACCGAGGTGGCGCACAGCGAGAACGCGACCCCCTCGGAGCCTGCGCGCCGCTCGAGCTCGCCCGCGCCGGAGTTGCCGCCGACGAAGCTGATCCTCGGGTCCTGGCGCGGGTCCCCGATGCCCAGCACGGGGGCGAGCACCTTGTCCTGCAGGCGGGAGGCGTCGAGGGAGGCCACGGGGTCGGCGTCGAGCAGGGGGTCCCCCTTCCAGGCGAGCCTGCGCCAGCGCCCGCCCGCGTACATGCCGAAGACGCCCTTCTCGCCGGGCCAGACGGCCTCGCCGAGGGGCTCGGACACCTCGAAGTTCGCCGCCTCGACGGCGGCGACGAGCTCTTCCTCGCAAAGCCCGTTCGCGTCGGCGACCACGCGGTTGTAGGGCAGCACCGTGAGCTCGCTTTGCGGGAAGAGCACGCAGAGCAGGTAGTTGAAGGGCTCGTCGCCGGTGAGCGCGTCGCCCGCCTCCTCACGCATCTTCGCGCAGACCCTGGCGGCCGAGGCGGCGCGGTGGTGACCGTCGGCGATGTAGGCGCAGGGCATCCGGTCGAGCATGAGGCGTATGGCCTCGACGGCCTCGGGGCGGCTCACGCGCCAGACGGTCTGCCTCACGCCCTCGGCGTCCTCGAAGTCGTAGAGCGGCTTGGCCTCGGTCGCGGCCCCCACGAGGAACGCCAGCGTCGGCTCGTCGCGGTAGGCGAGGAAGATGGGGCCCGTCTGGCAGCCGAGCGCCTCGATGTGGCGCACGCGGTCGTCCTCCTTATCGCGTCGCGTGAGCTCGTGGCGCTTGATGGTCCCGTCGACGTAGTCGTCGAGGGCGCAGGCGGCCACGATGCCCGTCTGGCAGCGGCCGCCCTGGCGCAGGCGGTAAAGGTAGTAGCAGGAGGCGGCGTCGCGCATGAGGGTCCCGTCGGCGGCCCGCTCCTCAAGGATTCGCCGGCCGGAGGCGTAGACGTCGTCGGCGTACATGTCGTGGTCGGGCGAGAACGCGGTCTCGGGCCGGTCGATGGCCAGGAAGCTCGTGGGGTGGGCGGCCACGTAGTCGGCGGCCTCCTCGCGGCTGAACACGTCGTAGGGCAGGGAAGCGAACTCGGCCGCCTTCTCGGGGACGGGGCGAAGGCAGGCGAAGGGAAGCGCGCGCATGGTTTCTCCTCGGTACATCGGGTTGCGGGGCCTCTTGTCTCGGGCCCCTCGGTTTTAGCCACTCTATGGTATACGCCGCGGTCGTCTCCCGCTCTGGTAAGCTCGGGTTCGTTACCTGAACGGAAAGGAGCCCGGCGTGTCCGATCTCTCAAAGAAGAAGCTCGTGGTGTTCGACTTCGACGGCACCCTCGTCGACTCGCTGCCCGGAATCGTGGCCACCGCCCGCACGGTCATGCGCGCGCACGGGTGGGACGACGAGTCGCTGGGCGACATGGGCAGGCTCGTGGGGCCGCCCTTCCCGCAGGCGTTCAGCATGGTCTACGGCCTCTCGGACGAGGAGGCGCTGCAGGTAACGGAGGAATACCGAGAGATCTATAAAGACCTGGGGCGCGACGGGTGGCCGCTCTTCGACGGCGTCGGGGCGCTTCTCCGCGATCTCAAGGCCGCCGGGAAGCTGCTCGGCACGGCGTCATCCAAGCGGCAGTTCCTGCTGGAGCGCGGCCTTCGCGCCAACGGGATCGACGGGCTCTTCGACTGCCCGATGGCCAAGCAGAGCGACTTCGGCGACTCGAAGGAGGAGGCGCTCGGGCGCGTACTGGACAAGCTCGGCGCGCAGGCGGGCGATGCCGTGATGGTCGGCGACCGCCGCTACGACGTGGAGGCGGCCCATGCCCGCGGCGTCGAGTGCGTGGGCGTTCTCTACGGGGGGACCGCCCCGCGCTCCGAGCTCGAGGAGGCGGGGGCGGATATCATCTGCGACACTGTGAGCGACCTGCGGCGGGTTCTTCTCGGATAAGAGCCGGCGGCGAGAGGGGCGCGCCGGCCGTCCCGCGGCGGCGGGGACCTTGGCCGCAACGTCTGCGGCCCCACCGGCGGCCCCGCCGGCGCCGACGGGCGGCCGGGCGGATATTCGGGCGCGCCCATGGGGTAGAGTAGCCCTTAGCGCGGGCGCCGCCCGCAGGACAAACCTTGAACCGAGGGGAGCTAGAATGACTAATTTCGACATGGGCGAGGGTCTTCGCAAGGCGTTTCTGGCCGGCGTCGGCGCGGTCGCGCTCACCGCTGAGAAGTCCCAGCAGGTCGTCGACGACTTCGTCAAGAAGGGCGAGCTCACGGTCGAGCAGGGCCGCGCCCTCAACGCCGAGCTCACGCGCAAGGCCAAGGAGGCCTTCGACACGACCGTCTCCGGCGCGAGCGACGCCGCGCTGCGCGCCAAGCTCGAGGTCATGACCCCCGAGGAGCGCGCCGCCTACGCGCAGAAGGTGACCGAGATGAGCGCCGCCATCGAGGCCGACCGGGCCGCTGCCGAGGAGGCCTCCGAGCCCGAGGCCGCCGAGGATGCCGCGGACGAGCCCGCCGACGGCGACGAGGTCGCCGTCGAGCCCGACGACGCAGAGTAGCGCGGGGAGCACGTGTCTTCCGGGGAGAAAACAGGCAACGAGAAGCGGACGGGCGTCGACGAGGGCGCCCGTCCCTACGACTACCAGCAGCTTCTTGACGACTGGTTCGCCGAGGTGACCAGCGGCGAGGCGGCCGAGGGGCCGGACACCATCGGCCTGTTCGGCGGGCGCGCGGCCGGCGCCTCTCGCTACGACCTCTCGCCTGCGAGCCGCATGCGCAGGGTCGCGGAGATGCTCTCCATCGTTCGCCGCTACGATATTTTCCACGGCCTCACGCCCGACGGGCTCCGACGTATGCTCGAGGAGCTCGGCCCCACCTTCGTCAAGGCCGGCCAGATCCTCTCGATGCGCTCCGAGATCCTCCCCCCGAGCTTCACGCGCGAGCTCACCAAGCTGCGCACGGACGTCGAGCCGATGGACCGCGAGACGGTCCTCGAGGCGCTGCGCGCCGAGTACGACATGCCCATCGAGGAGATCTTCGACGCCATAGACGACAACCCCCTGGGCTCGGCCTCCGTCGCGCAGGTGCATAAGGCGCGCCTTGTCACGGGCGAGCTCGTGGCGGTAAAGATCCAGCGCCCCCACGTGCAGGAGATCATGGCCAAGGACATCTCCATCATGCGCTCGCTTGCCCGGCGAATCGGCGGCTTCATGGGGGCCGACCAGTTTCTAGACCTGCAGAGCGTCGTCGATGAGCTATGGCAGTCCTTCCGCGAGGAGACCGACTTCCTCGTCGAGGCGAGGAACCTCGAGGAGTTCCGGCGCAACAACTCGGACTGCAAGTTCCTCGATTGCCCCAAGCCTTACCCCAAGCTCTGCACTCGGCACGTGGTCGTCATGGATTACGTTGAGGGCATCGCGATCGACGACACCGCCGAGCTGGTCGCCCAGGGCTACGATTGCGCCGAGATCGGCGAGAAGCTCATGGACAACTACACCTCCCAGGTGCTCGACGACGGCTTTTTCCATGCCGACCCGCATCCCGGCAACCTCGTCGTCTCCGGCGGCAAGATCGTCTATATGGACCTCGGCATCATGGGCAGGCTCTCGGCGAGCAACCGCGCCGCCGTCTCCGACATGCTCATGGCCGTGGCGAAGCGCGACTCGGCCGCGCTCGAGGAGGGGCTTCTCCGCTTCAGCTCGTCGGACCCGACCGAGGTAGACCATTCCCGCCTTCTGGGCGAGCTCGACGCCATCATCGCCAACTACGGCAGCGCCGACCTCGGCGACCTCGACATCGCGGCCTTCGTCAACTCGCTCGTCAACATGGCGCGCAAGAACGGCATCGAGCTGCCCGGCAGCGTGACGATGCTCGCGCGGGCCCTCGTCACGCTCGAGGGCGTCGTCGACAATCTCCTGCCCGGCGCCTCGATGATCGACATCATCCGCCGGCACCTGCGCGCGCATGAGTCCGCGGGGGACCTCGCCAAGGACGAGGCCAGGCGCTATGCGCGCGAGAGCCTCGCCGCGAGCCACGGCCTGCTCTTGGCCGCGGGCGAGGCGGGCCACGCCATGCATATGCTCACGCGCGGACAGCTTCGCATGAACCTCGACATCGCGGGCACCGAGGACCCGTTCAACGAGCTGGGCCATATCGTCGACCGCCTCACGCTCGGCATCATCGCGGCCGGCCTCTTCATCGGCTCGTCGGTCGTCTACTACGCGCGTATCCAGCCGGTCATCTTCGGCATCCCGGTCATCGGCTTCGTGGGCTATATGGTCGCGTTGGCCATCGGCCTCTACGTCGCGCATCAGGTTCTCTCCGAGAACCGCCGGCGCCGCAAGAGGCGCTAGGCGACCCTTCGTCCTGAGCGCCTTTCTGTGCGGCTCCCGGCTTTTCGCCTAAATATGACACCGGGCGGGCCTCGACGCGGGGCCGGCCCGGTGTCGCACGTTGCCTTGTCCCACCCCCCCCCTCGCGGTTTTACGCCTGCCGTTTATCTAAGGTACAATCCTTTAATCCAAAGGGTTATATCTTGAAATGAATAACGACTCACAAAATGTTAGGCTATATGAAAATAGGTTTGTGAGTTTGAACGCCTACGCATCCGCTAGGGGAGGAGCGCTCTGCCCATGTCTTTCCAAAGCCCAACCGACGCGTCGGGAGACCCCGGCCGCGGCGTCGTCGCGCCGATCTCCGGTGAGGAGCTGCGCAGAATAGAGCGCGGTCCGCGCTCGAGGCGCGAGCGCTTCGCCGACGGCGCGGTGTGCCTTCTCCCGGTGGGCCTCGGTGCCGTCGCCATACTCGAGTACCTCTACGTTCCGAGCCTTCCCGGCTCGGCGCTCACATGGACCTACGTCGTCTTCATGGGCATTCTCGTGGGCTGCGCCGCTGTCGCCTTCCTCGCGTCCTGCGTGAGCGAGCGCGCTTTCGAGGCGGTGCGTCACCGCGCCCCGTTCCTCTCCCTGGTCTTCACTCTCCTCTGCGCCTACGACGTGCTCACCGTCAAGACCGGCAGGCTCCCCCTGCCGTACTTCCCCTGGGTCGACCAGATTCTCAATGCGGCTATCGGAGATGCCGATTACCTGCTCGACTGCATCAAGAACTCCCTCATCCTGCTCTTCACGGGTTACGCCTGGGGCCTCGTCGCGGGCCTTCTCACCGGCATTGCCTGCGGCTATAGCAAGAAGGTCGCCTATTGGGTCGAGCCTTTCCTCAAGGTCCTCGGCGCGATTCCATCCACGACCTGGATCCCGGTCGTCATGGTCCTCGCCTCGACGCTCTTCTCCGGCGCGGTCTTCATCATCGCGCTCGGCGTCTGGTTCTCGGTCACGATCGCCACGGCCACGGGCATCCGCAACATCGACCCTTCTCTATACGAGGCGGCACGCACCCTCGGCGCCGGCACGCGGGAGCTTCTTCTCCGTGTCGCCGTCCCCTCGGCGCTCCCGAGCATTTTCCAGGGGATGACGCAGGCCATGAGCTCGGCCTGCACGGCGCTTCTGGTCGCGGAGATGATCGGCGTCGAGTCCGGCCTCGGCTGGTATATCACTTGGCAGAAGTCCTGGGCGCAGTACGGCAAGATGTATGCCGCCATCGTGATCATCTGCCTCGTCTTCGTCGCCGTGAACTTCCTGCTCAAGCGCGTCGGCGACCATGTCCTTCGTTGGAAGAAGGGGTTGGGTGAGTAGCATGGCGCTCGTCTTGAGCAATGTCTCCAAAAGCTTCGTCGCGGCAGACGGGGACGGCGTCACGCAGGCGCTTTCTCCCATCGACCTCACCGTGGGGCGCGGGGAGTTCGTCTCGGTCGTGGGCCCCTCGGGCTGCGGCAAATCGACCCTGCTGCGTATCATCGCGGGGCTCACGCGACCCACGACGGGAGAGGCGAGCCTCGACGGCAGGCCCATCGAGGGCGCGGGCCCTGAGCGCGGCGTCGCCTTCCAGAAGCCGACCCTCTTCCCGTGGCTCACTGTCGAGCAGAACGTCGCGTTCGGCCCGAAGACGACGGGCCGCCTCGATGAGGAGAGGATTCAGGCCCTGCTCAAGACAGCGGGCCTGCTCGAGGCAAAGGACCTCTACCCGCATCAGCTCTCCGGCGGCATGGCCCAGCGCGCCGCTCTCGTGCGCACGATGGTCATGGAGCCCGAGGTCTTCCTGCTCGACGAGCCGCTCGGCGCCCTCGACGCCTTCACGCGCATGACCATGCAGGACGAGATTCTCAAGATGTGGCGCCGGCTCGGCTCCACGATGCTCATGGTTACCCACGACGTCGATGAGGCCATCTATATGGGCGGCACGGTCCTCGTGATGGCGCCGCGGCCCGGTCGGGTGCTTGAGCGCATCGAGATCGACCTGCCCTATCCGCGCGACCGCACCTCGAGGCGCTTCTTCGAGCTGCGCTCGCACGTTCTCGACACGCTCCATTACGGCTCATCGGCGGACGTGGCCTAGCCCGACGCCTCGCATATCCGAATAGAAGGGAAAATCATGACCAATCACAACCTCTCTCGCCGCGACTTCACCGGCCTCATGGGCGCATCGGCCCTCGCCGCCTTCTCGCTCGCCGGCTGCGGCACCCAGGTGGGGAGCGGCTCCGAGTCCGCTGAGGGCGCGGCGGATAAGGTGACCAAGGAGGTCAAGGACATGACCGCCGACGAGGAGAAGCAGGCTTGGGAGAAGGAGCCCTACTACGGCAAGACGATCCAGGCCGGCTACAACGGCGGCGTCTGCCTCGGCGCCTTCGGCATCGCCCAGGTCAAGGGCTTCTATGAGGAGGAGGGGCTCGATGTCGAGATCGTCTCGACCACGAGCGCGTCGGACGCCGTGGGCACCGGCAAGTGCCAGGTCTCCGGCGACCACATCGCGACCCTGCTCGTCCCGGCCATCAACGGCGTGAAGCTCACCTTCACCGTCGGCTGCCAGTCCGGCTGCAAGGGCCTCTATGTCCTCGCCGACTCCGCGTACCAGAGCACCTCCGACCTCGCCGGCAAGGCCGTCGCCATCCCGGATGGCGTCGGCAACTCCGACCAGAACATCGGCATGCGCTTCCTCGGGCACGACGGCGTCGACATCAACACCATCGACTGGAAGGTCGTGACCACCGACGCGGTCGTCCAGGCTATGCAGAACGGCGAGGTCGACGCCGCGATCCTCTCCGATCAGTTCGCGAAGAAGTTCGTCGATGCCGGTACCCTGCGCGTGGTCCGCTCGCTCACCTTTGATGCCGATTACCAGCAGGAGCCCTGCTGCATCGTGGCCTTCAACTCAGACTTTATCGCCGAGAACCCGGTGACCGCCAAGAAGTTCACCCGCGCCTTCCGCTCCGCGAGCCTCTGGATCAATGAGAACAAGTCCGATGCCCTCGACCTCATGTTCGAGAACAACTGGGCTTCCGGCGACAAGGACGCCGCGTTCGAGATCATGAGCGACTTCAACTTCGACATGTCCGAGGAGCTCACGCGCAAGGCGCTCCTGAGCATCATCGAGGACTATAAGAAGTACGGCATCATCACCGCGACCGACGACGCCGAGACGCTTCTCGGCAAGGTATGGGCGCCGGTCCTGGGCGACGAGGCCTAAACCGCGCAGACCAGGCGAGTCCGGGCGAGGGGCCCGGGCTCGCCTTCAACCACAGCCAGCCGAGGCCCCGCCTTGGCGGAGAGGGGGCCTATCATGGCCGAGCTCGAGACCCAGCCGCTGCCGCGCACGTTCGAGGAGTTCAACGAGCAGCGCAAGGCGGCGTTCATCCGCGTCAAGGACTTCAAGCAGGCGGGCAACCGGCTCGTCGGGTTTCTCTGCAGCTACACGCCGCTCGAGATCGTGGACGCCGCCGGCGCCGCGAGCGTCGCGCTGTGCGGCACGTCCGACGAGGTGATCCCCGAGGCCGAGAAGGTCCTGCCGGCGAACCTCTGCCCGCTGATCAAGTCGACCTACGGCTTCGCCTACTCGCAGAAATGCCCCTTCACGTACTTCTCGGACATGATCATCGGCGAGACGACCTGCGACGGCAAGAAGAAGATGTACGAGCTGCTGACGGAGCTTAAAGAGACCCATATCCTCCACCTGCCGCAGGGCCGCGACCGCGCCTACGAGCGCGACGGCTGGCACGAGGAGTGCCGTCTGCTCAAGGCCCGCCTCGAGGAGCTCTACGGCATCGAGATCACCGACGATGACCTGCGCGCCGCCGCGGCCAAGCGCAACCGCCTGCGCGCGGCCGAGCTGAGCATGTTCGAGCTCCAGGCCCTTGAGCCGCCCGCGATGAGCGGCGTCGAGCTCATGAGCACGATGTTCGCCGGGACCTTCAGCTTCGACATCGAGGCCTACACGGCAAAGATCGAGGCCACGGTGGCCGAGCGCCGCGCCGCCTACGAGGCCGGCGAGCGCCCGATCGCCTCGGATGCGAAGCGCATTCTCATCACCGGTTGCCCGGTCGGCGGCGTGATCAACAAGATCGGCCGCACCATCGAGGCCAACGGCGGCGTGGTCGTGTGCATGGACGACTGCTCCGGAGAGCGCACGGCGAGCATGATGGTCGACGAGGACGCCGACGATATCCTGCGCGCCATCGCCGACCGTTACCTGGACATCAACTGCTCCGTCATGACGCCGAACGACGGTCGCATGGAGAACACGCTCGCCATGTGCGAGAAGTACCACGTGGACGGCGTCATCGAGAGCGTGCTCACCGCGTGCCACACCTTCAATGTCGAGAGCGCGAGGATGCAGGCGGCCGTCGAGGGCGCGGGCATCCCGTACATGAAGATCGAGACCGACTACTCGGCAGGCGACCAGGGGCAGATTGACACGCGCATCGCCGCCTTCATCGAAATGCTCTGAGGTCCCCGGGCACCCCATCTGGGGGCTTCGACCCTCCTTGCGTGCCGAAGCACGCGGCGTCGGGCTCGTCGCTCCCCATATGGGGCACCCGGAGACCCCAGAGGACCATTGGTCCCGGGCACCCCGTCTTGCCCCTCATTCGTCGCTCGCGTGCCGAAGCACGCGTCCTCCCCTTTCGGGGCAATCTGGGGCACCTGGAAAACCTAGAGCGGGGTACGGGGATGAATGACGAGTAACTTGAAGGGGGTTTGCGTGGCGCGGATGGGCATCGGGATAGACATCGGGTCGACGGCGACGAAGGTCGCGGTGCTGGGCGCCGACGGCTCGGTCTTGGCCTGCGAGGCCATGCCCACGGGATTCTCGAGCGTGGACGCGGCCGAGCGGGCGCGGGCGGCGCTTCTTGCCCTGGGCTTCGACGCGGAATCGCCTGATGCGCGCGTGGTGGCCACAGGCTATGGGCGCATCGCCGTGCCCTACGCGCACAAGGTCGTGACCGAGATCACCTGCCACGGCGCGGGGGCGGCGCGGCTCTTCGGCCCGGACGGGTGCGTGATCGACGTCGGGGGCCAGGACACGAAGGTCATCCAGCTCGCGCGTGGGCGCGTGGCGAAGTTCGCCATGAACGATAAATGCGCCGCAGGTACCGGGCGGTTCTTGGAGGTCATGGCGGACCGGCTCGGCGTGAGCCAGGCCGAGCTCTCCCGCCTGGCCGCGGCCGGCACGGGGTCGGGCGTGAAGATCTCCAGCATGTGCACCGTCTTCGCGGAGTCCGAGGTCATCAGCCTCGTGGGCAGGGGAGAAGCGCGCGAGAACATAGCGCACGCCCTCATCGAGTCGGTCGCGTCGCGCGTGGTCGCGCTCGCGGGGCAGGGCGCGGGCGAGCCTTTCTTCCTCACGGGCGGACTTTGCGAGAACGGCTACTTCGTCGAGCGCCTGGGCGCGCTTCTGGGCGCTGCGGTCGCGACCTGTCCCGAGGCCCGGTACGCGGGCGCGCTCGGCGCCGCCGAGCGGGCGCTGGCCTTGGACTAGACTCATCTAAACGTTTCCGGATTCAGGAGGGCCCGAATGGACATGACAGGCGTTAAGCTGACCGAGCTCGTGGAGGCCGCCGGCTGCGCGGCCAAGCTCGCGCCGGGTTATCTCTCGCAGGTGCTCGCGGGCCTGCCGCGCGTCGAGGACCTGCGCCTGCTCGTGGGCTTCGACGCCTCCGACGACGCCTACGTCTACGACCTGGGCGACGGACGGGGCCTCGTGGGCACGACGGATTTCTTTCCGCCCATGGTGGACGACCCGTTCCTCTTTGGCCAGGTCGCGGCCGCGAACGCCCTCTCCGACGTCTGGGCCATGGGAGGCCGCCCCGCGCTCGCGCTGAACCTGCTGTGCTTCCCCAACTGCCTCGGGCTCGAGGTGGCCGGGCAGATTCTCGCCGGCGGCGCCGACAAGTGCCGTGAGGCCGGCGTCATCGTGGCGGGCGGCCACTCCATCAACGACCGCGAGCCCAAGTTCGGCCTCGCCGTCACGGGTTTCGTCGAGCTCGACCACATGCTCGCAAACGGCGACGCGCGCGAGGGCGACGCGCTCGTGCTCACCAAGGCGCTCGGCACGGGCGTGCTCACCACCGCGTACAAGGCGCAGCTCCTGGACGAGGCCGGCGTCAAGGTGGCCACGGACTCCATGATCTGCCTCAACAAGTACGGTGCCGAGGCCCTGGACGGGCTCGACGCGCATGCCGCCACCGACGTCACGGGCTTCTCGCTCATGGGGCACGCCTGCGAGATGGCCGAGGCGAGCGGCGTCACGCTGGAGATCCGCGCGTCGGACGTCCCCGTTATGGAACGCGCCCGCGAGATGGCGCAGATGGGGCTTATCCCCGCAGGCGCCTACCGCAACCGCGATTTCTTCGGCCCGCGTGTCCAGATGGGCGCCGATGTCCCGCTCGACCTCGCCGACGTGCTCTATGACCCGCAGACCTCCGGCGGCCTGCTCGTGGCCCTTCCCGAGGCCGAGGCCGAGGGCTACGCGGCGCGCCTGCGCGACCTCGGCCAGCCGGCGGCGGTCATCGGCCGCGTCGTGGGGAAGTCGGAGGGCTCCGTGCGCGTTACCATGTAGTTCGTCCCCAGCGACGGCCGCAGGGAACCGGCCACAACCCGTGACCTGCGCTTCGTTCGTTTCTTGCCGATACACGCTTCGAGAAAGGAAGCACATCATGTCCGATACCAAGCTCATCGTCGACGCCCGCGGCGACGCCTGCCCGCTGCCCGTCGTCAAGACCCTCAAGGCCCTGGGCGCCCTCGGCGGCCCCGGCGAGGTCGAGACCATCGTGGACAACAAGGTCGCCGTCGAGAACCTGAGCCGCATGGCCGCCTCCAAGGGCTGCGCCTTCGCGAGCGAGCAGGCCGGCGAGAAGGAATGGCGCTGCGTGACCACCGCCTCCGATGCCGTGGCCGTCGCCGCGGGCGAGGCGGAGTCCGCCGAGTGCTACGTCCCCGCGCGCAAGAACGTCGTGGTCCAGGTCTCCGCCGGCGTTATGGGCACGGGCGACGACGTCCTCGGCAAGAAGCTCATGAAGGCCTTCATCTTCTCGCTCACCCAGCTCGACGAGCTGCCGCAGACCATCCTCTTCTACAACGGCGGCGCGCACCTGACCTGCGAGGGGTCCGACTCGCTCGAGGACCTCAAGAACCTGGCCGACGCCGGGGTCGAGATCCTGACCTGCGGCACCTGCACCGATTTCTACGGCATCACCGATAAGCTCGCGGTCGGCGAGCTTACCAACATGTACGTGATCGCCCAGAAGCTCTCCGGCGCCTCCGTCGTCGTGAGGCCGTAGGCCGTGCCGCGCGTCCGCAGGCCGGCGCTCGTGGTCACGTTCCCGACCACGGCGGCGGCCATGAGCTGCGAGGAGCTGTGCGAAGAGAAGGGCCTGCCGGGGCGCATGATTCCCGTGCCAGGCGAGATCTCCGCCGGATGCGGCCTCGCGTGGAAGGCGGCGCCGGGCGACCGCGGGGCGCTCGAGGAGGGCCTCGCCGAGGGCGAGGTACCCGTGGAGGGCTTCCACGTGGTCGAGATGCTCGAGTTCGTCAAGTAGCGCGAGGTTCCGGCCGCCCGGGATTCGGGGCCCGGCACAACATAAAGAGCCACAAAGGAAGGGCGGCGACCGTTGCGGGTCGCCGCCCTTTTGGCGTGGATCGCGCCTGGCTGCGCTTGTTGCCGGCGTGTGCTGCGCTTCTTGGCTACTCGAGCTCGAAGGCGCCGGTGTAGAGCTGGTAGTAGTAGCCCTTCTTGGCAATGAGCTCGTCGTGGTTGCCGCGCTCGATCACGTGGCCGTGGTCGAGGCAGATGATCACGTCGGAGTTGCGCACGGTCGATAGGCGGTGCGCGATGACGAAGGTGGTGCGGCCCGTCATGAGGGCGTCCATGCCGCGCTGGACGATGGCCTCGGTCCGCGTGTCGATGGAGCTCGTGGCCTCGTCGAGGATCATCGCGGGCGGGTCGGCGACGGCCGCGCGGGCGATGGAGATGAGCTGGCGCTGGCCCTGGGAGAGCTGCGAGCCGTTGCCGGAGAGCATGGTCTGGTAGCCGTCGGGGAGGCGGCGGATGAAGTCGTCGGCGCCCGCGAGCTTGGCCGCGGCCATGCACTCCTCGTCGGTGGCGTCGAGCTTGCCGTAGCGGATGTTGTCCATGACGGTGCCCGTGAAGAGGTTCACGTCCTGCAGGACGACGCCCAGTGAGCGGCGCAGGTCCGACTTGCGGATCTTGTTGATGTTGATGCCGTCGTAGCGGATCTTTCCGTCGGCGATGTCGTAGAAGCGGTTGATCAGGTTCGTGATCGTGGTCTTGCCCGCGCCCGTGGCGCCGACGAAGGCGACCTTCTGGCCCGGCTTGGCGTAGACCGAGACGTTGTGGAGAACCTGGCGCTCCTCGGTGTAGCCGAAGTCGACGTCGACCATGCGCACGTCGCCGGCGAGCGGCGTGTAGGTGATGCTGCCGTCCTTGTGGGGGTGCTTCCAGGCCCAGTCGCTCGTGCGCTCGGAGCACTCGACGAGGTTGCCCTCGTGGTCGTACTTGGTGTTCACCAGGGTCACGTAGCCGTGGTCCTCCTCAGGCTCTTCGTCGAGGAGCTCGAAGATGCGCTCGGCGCCGGCCAGGCCCATGACCACGGCGTTGATCTGCATCGAGATCTGGCCGATCTGGCCGCAGAACTGCTTGGTCATGTTGAGGAACGGCACGACGACGGCGATGGAGAGCGGCAGGCCCGAGAGCGAGAGGTTCGGCGTTCCGCTGGCGAGAAGCACGCCGCCGGCGAGCGCGACGATGACGTAGATGAGGTTGCCCACGTTCATGAGGATCGGCATGAGGATGTTGCCGTACATGTTCGCCTTCTGGGAGACCTCGTAGAGATGCTCGTTGAAGGCGTCGAAGTCCTTCTCGGCGGCACGCTCGTGGCAGAAGGCCTTGACGACCTTCTGGCCGTTCATGATCTCCTCGATGTTGCCCTCGACGACGCCGAGCTCACGCTGCTGCGCGACGAAGAACTTGGCGGACATCGAGCCGAGGAGCTTGGTGAGGAAGGACATGAACGCGACGCCGAGCACGATGACGGCGCACATCCACACCGAGTAGTAGATCATGATGATGAACACGGTGACGAGGACCACGACCGTCTGCAGCAGGTTCGGCAACGACTGCGAGATCATCTGGCGCAGGGCATCGATGTCGTTGGTGTAGTGGCTCATCACGTCGCCGCGCTGGTTGCGGTCGAAGTAGGAGATGGGAAGGTCCTGCATGCGGTTGAACATCTTCTCGCGGAGCTGCTCGAGCGAGCCTTGGGTGATGGTCGCCATCGAGCGGTTCCAGAAGAAGGTCGCGGCGAGGCCGGCGGCGTAGACGACGGCGAGCTCGACGACGAGCTTGAGCACGCGGGGCTGGACGGCCGCCCAGTCGCCCGTCTCCCAGACCTCGGAGATGAGCGAGAGTGCGTTCTGCAGGAAGATGGTGCCGAACGAGGTCAGGACGGCGCCGAGCAGAATGCACGCCACTACGGCGGGCAGCAGGCGCGGGTAGAACGAGCCGATGGCCTTGATGAGGCGAGCGGCGGTCTTGGGGTTGATCTGGGCCCTCTTCGGGGCGGTCTTCGCGTTACTCAAGGCCCTCGCCTCCCTTCTTCGCGTCGGCGTCCGCGGCAGTATCGGCCTCGTCGGCGCCCATCTTGTTCTGGGAGGTGTAGGTCTCGCGGTAGATGTCGCAGCGGGCCATGAGCTCGTTGTGGGTGCCCACGTCGCTGATGCGCCCGTTGTCCATGACGACGATGCGGTCCGCGTTCTCGACCGAGGCGGTGCGCTGGGCGATGATGATCTTGGTGGTGTCGGGCAGGTAGGAGGCAAGGCCCTCGCGGATCTTTGCGTCGGTCTTGGTGTCGACGGCGGAGGTGGAGTCGTCGAGGATCAGGACCTTGGGCTTTCGCAGAAGCGCGCGGGCGATGCAGAGGCGCTGCTTCTGGCCGCCGGAGACGTTGGAGCCGCCCTGCTCAATCCATTTCTCGTAGCGCAGCGGGAAGCCATCGACGAACTCGTCGGCGCAGGCGAGGCGGGCGGCCTCGCGGACCTCCTCGTCGGTCGCGTTCTCGTCGCCCCAGCGGAGGTTGTCGGCGATGGTGCCGGAGAAGAGCACGTTCTTCTGCAGGACCATGGCCACGTTCGTGCGCAGGCACTCGAGGTCGTAGTCGCGCACATCGACGCCGCCCACGCGGACCGTGCCCGTGGTGGTGTCGTAGAGACGGGCGATGAGGTTCACGAGCGTGGACTTGGCCGAGCCCGTGCCGCCGATGATGCCGATGGTCTCGCCGCTCTTGATGTGCAGGTCGATCTCGCAGAGGGCCTCGCGCTCGGCGCGCTCGGAGTACTTGAAGCCCACGTGGTCGAAGTCCACGGAGCCGTCGGCGACCTCGGTCACGGCGTTCGCCTCGGGCGCCTTGATGGTTGGCTCGGCGACCAGTACGTCGTTGATGCGTCGGGCGGACTCGTCGGCCATGGTGATCATGACGAAGATCATGGAGAGCTGCATGAGACTCATGAGAATCTGGAAGCCGTAGGTGAAGATGGCCGACATCTGACCCACGTCGAACTGCATGCCTCGGCTGGTGATGATGACCTCGGAGCCGAAGTAGATGATGACGACCCAGGTGATGTCGATGGCGAGCTGCATCATCGGGGTGTTGAAGGCCAGGAGCTTCTCGGCGCGGGTGAAGTCGCGGCAGACGTCCTGCGCGGCGCCGGCGAACTTCTTCTTCTCATAGTCCTCGCGCACGTAGCTCTTGACCACGCGCATGCCGGTGACGTTCTCCTCGATGGACTCGTTGAGGGCGTCGTACTTGTGGAAGACGCTCGTGAAGATCGGGCGCACCTTATGGATGATGTAGAAGAGGCCGAAGGCGAGGAGCGGGATCACCGCGACGTAGACGAGCGCGAGCGGGCCGCCCATGACCGTTGCCATGATGAAGGCGAAGACGAGGCACAAAGGCGAGCGCACCGCGATGCGGATGACCATCATGAACGCTTGCTGGACGTTGTTGATGTCGGTGGTGAGGCGCGTCACGAGCGAGCTCGAGCTGAACTCGTCGATGTTGGCGAAGCTGAAGCGCTGGATGTTGTAGAACATGTCGCGGCGCAGGTTCTT
>CAVCUP010000031.1:0-26015 GCA_963605405.1 bacterium
ACTCGTGCTCGTCGGCGACGTCGAGCTCGGCGGTGCAGAACATCTAGTCGATGTACTTGGCCACGATCTTGTCGTACTCGCCGCTCGCGTGCAGGTTGGCGAGGCCGGCGTTGAACTTCTCGAGAAGCTCGGCGTTCTGTCCCTTCTGCACGGCGAAGCCGCAACTGTTCGTGTTCTCGGGGTTCTTGTAGACGATGGCGAGCCCGTTGTCGTGCTTGCAGCCGTAGTCGATGACCGGGTAATACTCGAAGCACAGGTCGGAGTTTCCGGTAAGGACGTCCTGGTACATGAGGTCGGAGGTGTCGAAGTAGGCCAAGGTGAGGTTGTACTCTTCCTTCAGGCTCTCGGCCCACTCGGCGCCCTGCGAGCCGGTCTTCACAGCTGCCTTCTTGTCGCGGATGGCGTCGATGCCCTCGAGGCCGACGCCGGCCTTGCAGGCGATGCAGGTCGTGGAGAGGAAGTACGGGTCCGAGAAGTCGTACTTCTTCTTGCGCTCGTCGTTGATGCCCATGCCGGCCATGACGGCGTCGGCCTGGCCGGCCTGCAGCGCCGCCAACGCGGCGTCGAAGCCGAGGGACTGCTTATCGATGGCGATGCCCTGGTCGGCCGCGATTGCGTCGAGAAGGTCGACGTCGATGCCCACGAAGTTCCCGCCCTCGTCGGTGTACTCGAACGGGGCGAAGACCGTGTCCATGGCGACGATATAGGAGCCGGCGCCGTCTGAAGCCGCGGCGGAGGAGCTCGACGTCTCGCCGGAGGACGAGCTTCCGGAGCCGGAGCCGCAACCCGCCAGGCCGAGGCCGAGGACCCCGGCGGCAGAACCGGCAAGGGCGATGAACTGACGACGAGAAAGCGATGCGGGCATGTGCGTGTCCCTTCGTTCGTTGGCCGCGCGGTCGGGGGGCGAGGCCATGTCCGATAACGGGGGAAACGATAACCGGGGCAACGTGACCGAACCTTCTCCAGGTTTCTAATTAGCTCGTTTCTTTTACGCTCACGCAGCGCTCCGATAACAGTATTGCCCGGGTGTTAAGGCATCGCGGCCCGTATGATTCCGGCGAATGTCGCTTCCGCGACCCTCCGGGCTGCGCTTATCGGCTTCACGCTCGCGTAATAAAAATCGCCCGGGGCCCGCGTGGGCTCGGGCGAGGCGCGGCGTCTCCGCGCTGTCTTTGGTTCGAGGGCGCTCGTTACGCCCGGGGCTTGAGTGCGTGGCAGAGAACGACGGAGGTCACGTAGCCCACGAGCACGAGCTGCACGTAGGTGGCGAGCCAGGCGGCGACGATGCCCGGGCCGCCTGTGTGGACCCATGCCTGGGTAAAGCTGATCACGGTGACGAAGATCAGGTTCTCGATGAAGACCTGCACATAGATGCGCCAGGGCGCGTCGCCCAGCGGGGCCGTGAGCGCGGCGGCTATCGAGCCCGTCGGCAGGATGAACTGCCCCAAGACGTTCGTGGCTAGGGCCACGCAGGTAAAGGTGTACCAGGTGTGGTCGAACGGGTCCCCGGCAAGAAGGGTCGCCGAGGTGTTGATCACTATGGCCAAGACGATGTCCTGGATGATGAGGTTGCGGTTCCACTCGCACATAGAAAAGAAGGCCCTTCTCGCAGGGGATTGCCCAACGAGAAGAGCCTAAGCCGCGCATGCCGCGCGGCCAACGTTTGTCGCTTCAATAAAGCGCTGCTCAGGGCCTGGGCAATTGTGCGCCCACACAGTCGGCGGCCCACCCGAGGGCGACCGATGCGTAGGCCGCGGCGCAGACGGGCAGCGCGTCGTCGTCGAATCGCACGCGCGGGTCGTGCATCGAGAAACGTTCCTGCGCGTCCTCGGCGGCCGCCCCCACGGTAAAGTACGCGGACGGCAGCATCTCGGAGATAAGCGCGAAGTCCTCAGCGCCGAGCGAATGCTGGATATTGCGGAACCGGATGCCCGGCGCCGCGGCCCCGACGTAGCCGATGCACGCGTTGGTAAACGCCTCGTCAGCGTGCACGGGGGGCATGTCGGAGAGCGTCTCGACCCGAGGCTCGACCCTGTAGACGCGCGCCACGGCGCTCGCCGCCTCGGCGACGCGGTCCCGAAGCGACCGCAGGACCTCTTCGTCGTGCGCTCGCAGGGTGCCCTCGAGCACGCACTCGTCGGGGATGGCGTTGCCCGCCGCGCCGCCCCAGAACTTGCCCACGCTGAGCACTGCCTCGGTGCCCGCGCGGACCTCGAGCGCCATGATCTCCTCGAGCGCAAGATGCACGTGCACGGCGGCGGTGATGGGGTCGGCGCACTTCTCGGGGGCGGAGCCGTGGCCGCCGCGTCCGAGAAGCCGTATGCGGAAGCCCCAGACGCCCGCGAACTCGTCGGAGCCGTAGATCATGAGCCCCATGGGGCAGCGGCCGTTCACGTGCAGCGCGAACGCGGCCTCGGGAGCCGGGTCCTCGAGCACACCGTCGGCTATGGCGGCCCTGGCGCCCTCGAACGTCTCCTCGCCTGGCTGGAAGAGGAGCTTGACGACCACCTCAGCGCTAACAAGCTCCTGTTCGCGGGCATTGAGCAGCATGGCCGCGCCCAGAAGCGAGGCCGCGTGCATGTCGTGGCCGCACGCGTGCGCCCTTCCTTCCTCGGATGCCCAGGGCTCCCCCGACCGCTCAGGGAAGGGGAGCGCGTCCATGTCCGCGCGGAGAAGCACACAGCGCGCGCCGGCGTCGCGCGAGCCGATGAGGGCCACGACCTCGCCGGCCGCGCCCGTCTCGTGCGCGATGCCCGCCTCGGCCAGCCGCTCGGAAATAAAAGCCGAGGTCCTAGGCGTGTCGAGCCCGAGCTCGGGCATCTGGTGCAGCACGTGGCGCCACTCGGCGAGCTTGTCTGCCCGCGCCGCGGCCATATCGAGAAGCCCGTTCACGGCCGCGGCCGCCGCGGGGGATGCGGCGGCCGCGGCGTGCGGGTCTTGGGATCCGGCGGAGAACATCGGCTCGGCCCTACTCGTCGCCGAACGAGATGCCGAGCGCCTTGGCCTCGCGCACGAGGTCGCTCTCGGGGTCGACGTACTTGAGCTTGCCCGCGACCTCCTCGAGCGGCACGCGGCACATCTTGCCCGCGACCTGGGCGATCATCACGCCGAAGGCGCCCTCCATGCAGGCCTTCGCGGCCTCGACGCCGCACTGCGTGGCAAAGATGCGGTCCATGGCGTCGGGCTGGCCTCCGCGCTGGGTATGGCCGGGGATGGCCACGCGGACCTCGCGGTCGGTGCGGGCGGCGATCTCCTCGGCGATGTCGTAGACGACCGACGGCTTCACGCGCGCGGCGACCTTCTTCTTGTACTCCTTCTTCTTCATGGCCGCCTCCTCCTTGGAGATGGCGCCCTCCGCCACGGCGATGATCGCGAAGCGCCCGCCGTTGCCGTCGCGGGCCTCGATCGCCTTGATGACGTTGTCCATGTCGTAGGGGATCTCGGGGATGAGGATGACGTCGGCGCCGCCGGCGATGCCCGCGTACAGCGGGATCCAGCCGACCTTGTGGCCCATGATCTCGATGACGAAGACGCGGCGGTGGGAGTTGGCCGTGGTGTGGATATCGTCGATGCACTTGGTCGCTACGTCGATGGCCGAGGTGAAGCCGAAGGTGATGTCGGTGCCGTAGGTGTCGTTGTCGATGGTCTTGGGCAGCGAGATGACGTTGCAGCCCTCCTCGCGCAGGCGGTTCGCCGTCTTGGTCGAGCCGTTGCCGCCGAGCACAAAGAGGCAGTCGAGGTTGAGCTTGTGGTAGGTGTGCAGCATCGCCGGGACCTTCTCGACGCCGTCTGCCTCCGGGGTATCGAGCAGCTTGAACGGGGTGCGCGAGGTGCCGAGGATGGTGCCGCCCCGGGTGAGGATCCCGGAGAAGTCGCCGTAGCTCATCTCGCGGTAGCGGCCGTAGATGAGCCCCTGGTAGCCGTCCTCGAAGCCGAATATCTCGATGCCGCCGTCGATGTTGTGGAAGAGGGTCTTGACGATGCCGCGCATGGTGGCGTTGAGTGCCTGGCAGTCTCCGCCGCTGGTGAGCAGACCGATTCGAAGCATGGGGTGGTTCCTCTCTCGGATTCGTGCGTTGCAGAACGCATGCCGCGTGCGCTTGGGGCCTATGGGCGCGGCACCGCTCAACAGATTAAAACAACGCGGGGGCGTAGAATCGCCCTATAGGCAAATAGTTACCGGGGCGCGCGAATTCGCGGGGTTCGGGCCCGGAGGCGTGGCCGTTGCGTCCGGAGATCGGGCCCGGGCCGGGGGCCGTGGTCCAGAGACCGCGCTCGATGCGCCCGTATACAAAACAGGAAAGGGGCCGACCATGGCGGACGAGGGCATCATGACCTACAAAGAAGCGCTTCGAGCAGGCCGAGAGGCGCTCGAGGCTCTCGACGACGCGGCGGACTCGCTCGACTCGGCTAAGAGGTGGGGAATCGTGGACATCCTGGGCGGCGGGTTCGTGACGAGCCTCGTCAAGCACTCGCGCCTGGGCGACGCCGAGCGCGCGCTCGCGCGTGCCCGCGAGGCGCTCGCGCGCTTCTCCGAGAGGCTCGCCTCTTCCCCGGAGCTGGGACGCCTTGTGGTCGGCGTCGACCCGCTGAACCGCGTCTTCGACATCGCCTTCGACAACGTGCTCGCCGACCTCTTCGTTCAACGGGACATCGAGGACGCCCTTGAGCGCGTAGAGGTGGCGAGGGGCCGGGTCGAGGAGGCTGTTCGTCGCCTGGAGACTTATTGCGGGCGCTAGGCTCCCGTGCGGTTCTCGGACCCTGCGTGGACGCCATACAAGACTTGGATGGATTGCGCAGAAAGATGTATTGGTGGTATCGATGCGCCGCGACTAGGATGGCAATCAGCCAATCAAGGCCGTAGGCAATCAAGAAAGGCGGCGCGGCACATGATTCTGGGAATGGGCGTTCCTGAGCTCGCGATCATCCTCGCGGTGGTTCTCGTTATCTTCGGGCCGAAGAATCTTCCGAAGATCGGCTCCTCGGTGGGCAAGACGGTGAAGAACTTCCGCGACGGCATGGCGGGCGAGGAAGACGGATCAGACGGGGTCTCGGACCAGGTCGATATGACCGAGGCCGTAGCGGAGGACGCGTCCGACGCCGAGTAGCCTTTCAAGCCCCTCTTACCGGTTTTGAATCAGAAACGCAATTGAATCAAGGTCTACAAATTACGCGGTATTCAAATGAGGAGCAGCTGAGATGCCTTCCCTTCGGGCCCCGGGACCGACTCCCGGGGCTTTTTTATGTACCCGGCTCGCATTGTGCGCGAAGCCGCCCATTGCCCGGGGATCCGGGTATCCGGGAGCGGCCCGCCCCGATGCGCGTCTGCCGATATCGGCGGCCACGCCGTCCTCACGGCCCTTCCTATGAAAGGTCGCCGAGAAGCGCGATCACGGTGCGGAAGAGGTCCGAGGGAGCATGCTGGGCCTTCCAGATGACGGCGGGACGGCTCTCGAGCTCGCGGCTGACGACTTCCTTGATGAATTGCTCGCCGGTGTCGGTCACGCGGATGAGGGAGCGCGGCACGAGCGCGACGCCCATGCCCTCGCGTGCCCAGAGCGCCGCCGTGCGAGGGTCGTCCACCACGCACGAGACCTCAAGCTCGGCTCCGGTGATCTCGAAGGCCTTCTCGAGCTCAGGGACGAGCCTGCGGTTGACTATGAGCGGGCTCGCGGAGAGGTCGGCAAGGTCACAGGTCGCCTCTTGCCCCGTGTCCAGCGAAGGCGGCATCACGGCCACGAGCGGCTCCGTCCCGGCGAATCGGCAGCGCAGGCCGTCGCTCTTAAAGGGGGTGCGCACGACGCCGATGTCCACGACGCCGCCGTCCATCAGGTCGAGAACGGCGGGGGTCGAGCCCTCGCGGACCTCGAACTCGACGTTAGGGAACTTGTGCCTGAGGTCGAGCAGGCGGTCTGCGGGCATGAGGCCGGCGCAACTCGGGTCGATGCCGAGCGAGATGGAGCCGCCGGCGCCCGTGGCCACGTTCATGACCTCACGTTCCGTGGCGTGCGTGAGGGCCACGATGCGCAGCGCGCGCTCGTAGAGGACCTTGCCGGGCTCGGTGAGGGAGACGCTGCGCGGGCCCCTCACCACGAGCTGGCAGTCGAGCTCACGCTCGAGTTTGGCCAGCTCATAGGAGAGCGGCGGCTGCGAGATGTGCAGGCGCTTGGCAGCCGCGGTGATCTGGTGCTCCTCTGCGATGGCTATGAAGTACTCGAGCTGCTTGATATTCATAATGAGTTTCTTTCGGTAAGACGTGCGATATATAAGAAGTATATTGCAGCACACAAGGCAATCACATTACGAAGTTTTACACGGCCGTTCGGCGGGGGTCGGGTATTCTATCCGCAGACAACAAGTCCAAGACAAAGGAGTTCCAGATGACGCTTTCTAAGCTTAACGATTCCCAGCGTAAGGTCTATGAGACGTGCCGCAACAGCTGGTTCGTCGGCGGTACTTATAATGTGAAGTTTGATAACCACGAGAAGAGCTTCTTCGCCGATAGCCCCCAGTGGCTCTTCCATGAGGTGGCCGAGTGGTTCGCTTCCCACGCGGCTCGCCACGCGGACGCTCACCTGCTGGTGCAGTTCGAGGCATAAAGAAGCGGGAACGGGGAGCCGGGAGGCTCCTTTTTCTTTGGCGCGGGCGCCCGGGGGAGTTCTTGTCGAGAGGCGCACGTCTCCTTTATGGGCCCGGCTTAACGCGATCCCAGGGCCCCTCGGCGCCGTTCTTACCGAGCGTAAGCGGGGTTGGGGATCGCCTGCGTGTCCAGGATATGGGCGAGGACCAAAGCGAGCCCGGGCTCGAGGCTCGGCTTATGTATCCACTCGTCGCGGGTATGGAGAAGCGCGCCGGCCACGGAGCCCATGGTGTGGGCGGGGGTACCCAGCGAGAGGGGCACGTTCGCGTCGGTGGAGGATTGCTGGTGGACGGGCTCGATGCCGGCGGCCTCGCGGATGGCGGCGTCGCCCGCGACGATCAGCGCTTCTTGACCCTCGGGGTCCTTCTCCGGGCTCGCGGGGCGCTCGCCGATAAGCTCGAGGTTTATCTCGACACCGGGCTTGCGCTGGCCCTCGACCATGGCCTCGAAGCGTTCCCGCATAAGCGTCAGGTTCTCTTGGCTTGCGGAACGGTACTCGAGCAGTGCCACGGCCTCCGACGCGATGGCGTTCACGGACGTCCCGCCGCTGACCCGCCCTGCGTTCACGCTGGTCTTCGCGCCGCCGGGCAGCGGCAGGTCGTAAAGCCCGCAGATGACGCGGCTCACGGCCTCGACGGCGCTCGGCGCGCCTGCGTCTTCCCAGGAGTGGCCGCCCTTGCAGCGACATGTCACGCGCCAGCGGTGCGACCCCACGGCGCTCACGATGTGCTGCCCGAGGTAGAGGTCGAACGAGGTAAACGATTCGATGGTTTTGGAGCTTGCAGCAAGGGTCGCAACAAGCGCTTTGGTGCCCGCGAGGTTACCGAGCCCTTCTTCGCAGGTGTTCGCGACGATGAGCACGTCGTGCGCGAGCCGTGGCTTATTGGCAAGAAGCCACTTGGCCGCCATGAGCAGGCCCGCGAGGTTCGCGGTATCGTCACCGACGCCGGGCGCGTACATGCGCTCGGCGTCCTCGCGGAAGGGCAGCTCATCCTGGTCGTCCGCAACCACGTCCATGTGCGCAGAGAAGACCGAGCAGCGCGTGCGGTCGGCCCCGGCAAGCTCGAGCACCACGTTGCCGGCGTCGTCGATGCGGACCTGCTCCCGCGCAGCGCCCTGCGCGAGCAGCCATTGCTCGACGAACGCCGCGCGCTTCTCCTCGCGCCCCGTGGGCGCCGGGATCCTCGCCAGAGCGCGCAGCAGCTCGAGCTCCTCCTCGTGCGCCTCTCGCGCATAGTCCTTGGCAATGAGCAGGTGCGACTCGTCCATGTGGTCTCCTCTCGGCTTCGCACGCCATGAGTTTAGGACATCGCGCGGTCGGCGCTCACTTGCCGCAGCCGCCGCCCTAGCGCCGTGGCGCTCGCCGCTCAACGATTGTGGGACCTGTGTCCTTGCGGGCGCGGCGCAAAAACGCGTACCTTCGAAAAATGGGGAGGTGCTGCGCATGTCGAACGGCTCGGTCCTGGCTATATTCACGCGTTCTCGGCGAGGCCGCCTGGTCGCCGTGTGCGCCATCGTTGCCTGCGCGTACCTCGCGCTGGTCGTCGCGCTCGCGCTCGCGTCGCCTTCGGCGGTGCCTGACGGTTTTCATTTCGCGGCAGCCTCAGCCAGCATCGACCGAACGGTCCTGAACTGCGTCTTCGGCGTCCTCGTCTCGTTTTGGGGCGTGATGGCGTACCTGCGCTGCCAGGACCCGTGGATTTCTCGGCGGCTCGCGGGCATCGCCGTCCTGCTAGCTCTGTGGATCCTCGCCGTGACCATCAAGTGGAACACGACCGATTCGCTCCTCGAGCGTTATCTCTGGTACAGCTACTACATCCCCATGGCGTGTATCCCGCCGCTGTGCGTTTCGTGCGCTTTGCGGGCCGCCGCGGCAGGCCACGGGCCCTGGCGCCGGCGCCTCCGGGTCGCGTGCGTCGCGGCGGCCGTCGGCTTTCCCATGCTCGCGCTCACGAACGACGCCCATCAGCTCTTCTTCACCTTCGACGTGCCGTCCCCCGGAATCGTCGGGCAATACGGCTACGGCCCCGCGTACTGGGCGTTCTTTGCGTACAGCGCGGCGTGCTACCTGGGCTTCTTTGCGATTCTGTGGCGGGCGAGCCGTGTCTCGCTGCGCGGTCTCGTGGTTCCCGCAGCCGCGCTCGCGCTGGCTGGCGGGCTCTTTTGCGCGGCCTATGCCCTTCGGATAGGGTGGGCGGCCTCACTCAATTTCTCGCTCATCTACGGCGTCGCGATCATGACGACGCTCGGGCTCTGCCTGGACCTGGGGCTCATTCCCTCCACGTGGTCCTTTGCGCGCGTGTTTGACGAGTTGCCGTTTGACCTTGCCATTCTTTCCCGCGACGGCTCGGTCTACCGCAAGACCCGGATGGCCGGCCCCGTCCGCCCGGCCGTGGCCGGGCTGGCAAGAAGCGCCTCGCCGACCACGTTCACGCTGCCCGACAACCCTGAAGACGTTTTCCTTGCGTGGCCGCTTCCGGGCGGCTCGGCGCTCCTGACCCAGGACATGAGCGGCCTTCGCGCGCTTAACCGCACGCTGGCGCGCAGGGGCGCGGACCTCGAGCGCGACCGTCGGGCCCTCGAGCACGAACGCGACCTCGCCGAGCTGCTGGCCGGCCTTGAGGCGGAGTCGCGCCTGGTGGGAGACGTCGACGCCGCGCTCTCGGCCTCCATGGCCGAGGTCTCCGCCCTGCTGCGGGACCTGCCGGAGGCGCCCGACGCCCGGCGACGTCAGCTCGAGCGCGCGCGTATGCTCGTTGCCTACTGCAAGCGCAAGGGGTCGCTCGTGCTCGCCGAGGCCGCCGATCCCGAGCTCGATCGTGACCGCATCCTCCTCATAGCCAACGAGCTTGCGTGCGACCTGCGGGCCGTCGGCATCGACTGCGCGGCCGTCGCCAACCTGACGCGCCATGTGGCCGCCGTCCAGGCGAGCACGCTCTACGACTGCATCTACCATATGGCGTTCACGGCCTTCGAGTGCGAGGGCCCCGTGCTCATGTATCACCTCGGCGAGAGGGACGACGGCACGGTCGAGCTCAGGGCACATCTGCAGTCCGAGGACGTTGACGACTTGACGGGGTTGCCGAGGACGCGCGCCCTGCGCGAGCGCCTGGACGCCTGCGACGTCATCTACTCGCTTACCGGCGGCGTCGGGCACCTGTTCCTCGTCGCGCGCGTGAGAGGGGGCGAAGCCGCGTGAATGCGCTGCTGCTCAACGAGGCGAGCCTCATGGTCGTGGTGGCCGGCGAGTTCGTGTGCGTCGCCCTGCAGGTGGTGCATCTCTTCCTCGCTGTGTTCCAAGAAAGCCAGGGCAATGGCCGCCTCGCGCTCGGGCTTGAGGCCGCGGTCACGGTCCACCTGGCGCTCGCGCTCTTCCTCACGGTCGGCGCCGGGCTTATCGGCGCGCCGGTGCTCGCGTGGGCGCTCGAGGGCTCCCGCGCGTTTTGGGTGTTGTGGGTCAACGCGGCTTTTGCCGTGGTAGCCGTCGCCGTCGCCCTGCGCATCGGCCGCCCGAGCTGCTTGGTCGACGCCCTCTTTATGTGCCTGTGCACGCCAGCCGTTATCCGTGCGCTCGGCCCGGCGTGGAACCTCGCGGCGCTTGCCGACGTGGCATGGCTTCTCTTCCGCGGGCTTTCCGGCATTGTCGGCGACCTGGTGAGGCGCTCGGAGGAGCTCTCGGGGCTGAGTATCGCGGAGGCCCTCATGGGCATGCCCGCGGGCATCCTGGTCGTTGGCCCGACGGGCGGCTCCACCTTCATGAACGTTCGGATGAGGTCGTGTCTCGTCGCCCTCGGGCTGCCGTGCGACCTCGGCGACCAAAGCGGGCTTTGGGATCGTCTCGCCGAGGTCGGCCGGGACTTCTCCGCGGAGGCGAGCTCGCTCGGCGTGCCTGATGCGCTCGGCGGGGGAGAGGGCCGCCTGCTGGTGGACCTGCCCGACGGCACGACCTGGCTATTTGCGCGCGACCAGGCCAAGGGACGCGGCCCCGGGACCAGGGTCGTGTGCGTGGACGTTACTGAGGCTGCGCGGGCCAACGCCGAGCTCGGCCGCATGAACCGCGAGCTCGAGGCGGCGGGCGACGAGCTGCGCGCCCGCCTCGCGGACGTGGGGCGCGCGGCCGAGACGACCGCCTACCTGCGCATGCGCTCGCGCGTTCACGACGTGGTCGGGCAGCGTCTCTCCATCCTGCACCGTTACTTGGAGACGGGACGGACCGACCCGGAGTCGGTGGCTGAGCTCGAGCGGCTTCTCTCGTCGGTCATGGCCGACCTGCGCGGCGGGTCCGAAGTGGACCCGAATGTGGAGCTTGAAGCCATCGTGGCCGCGTTTGCGCTGGTGGGAGTGCGCATTGAGGTTTCCGGGGAGATGCCGTCGGGCGCGGTCGGCGCGGCCTTCGCGCGCATTGTTCGGGAAGCCTGCACGAACTCGTGCCGGCATGCCCGCGCCTGCCGGGTGTTCGTCGAGCTCGGGGTGACGCAGGCGGGCCGGGCGTTTCTCGCCGTTTCCGACGATGGCGAACCAACCCGCGGCGCGGATATGGCCCAACCTGTCCGCGGCGCCGACGTGGCCGGGGCCGGCGCCGCGCCCATCGTCGAGAGGGGCGGCATCACGGGTATGAGGAGAGAGGCGGCGGGCCTGGGCGGGACGCTCACGGTCACGGCCGTCCCGAGGTTCACGGTGCGCGCCGAGGTCCCCATGGGCGCGCCTTGCACAGAAGGGGGTTCGCGATGATCGAGGTGCTTCTCGTTGAGGACCAGGCGATGCTGCGCGAGAGCCTGGCCTGCGCCATAAACGCCCAGGAAGACATGCATGTGGCGGCCCACCTCGCCGATGCGGCCGAGGCCCCGGGGATCGCGGCGGAGCTCGGGTGCGGCCTCGTGCTCATGGACGTCTGCACCGAGAACGGCTCGAGCGGCATCGTCGCCGCGCGCCGCATCAAGGAGGCCGACCCGTCGGTGCGCGTGGTCATCATGACCGGCATGCCCGAGGTCACCTTCGTTGAGCAGGCCAAGGACGCCGGCGTTGACAGTTTTGTGTACAAGAACGTCGGGATCGACGAGCTCATGGCCGTCATGCGCTCCACCGCCTCCGGCTACCAGACGTTTCCCGCCGCGCCGCAGTCCATCTTCTCGGGCGCGGCCGCGCTCACGGACGTCGAGGTGCAGATCCTTCGCCTCGTGTGCGAGGCCAAGACCCGCAAGGAGATCGCGGCCGAGCTCTACATGAGCGAGGGCACCGTCAAGCGCCGCATCGGCGAGATCCTCGCCAAGACGGGCTACGACAATATCCTGCGCCTGGCGGTGCACGCGGTGGCCGAGGGCAACATCGTGCCCGGGTTGGATGGCAAGAAGTAGCGCGAGCACGTGAACGAGCCGGGAAGGTCGCCCCTCCCGGCTCGTTTTTTCTGGCTCGCTAGGTCGCGGCCACGCCGGACCGATGCTTCGCTCAGCCCTTCTTTGTCCTGCTTACTACTCGACGACGATGTCGTACACGCCCAGGTCCTGGAAGGCCGTGGTCTCGTAGATGGTGAGCGTGAAGCTGATGTCCTTCAGCTCGTCGATGGCGGTAACCCCGTCGAAGGCCGCGACCTCGTTGGCCGTCTCTCCTGCCTTTACTTCGGCGTAGTAGTAGATCTCGTACGTGCCGCCGTTGACGGAGGCGTCGTCAAGCGTGTGGGAGGCGAAGCGCTCGCTGGTCTTGTTGGTAATGGCGAGCTCGATGCCGCCCATACCGTTCTTGTCCACCACGCGGGCGACCGCGGCGATGGTCGCGACCTCGTCGTCGACGATGGTGACGGGCGGGTCGATGGCGACGCGCTGCGTCTCGACGGCCGTGCCGGCGGCGCCCTCCTCCATGGCCTTGCGGTCGTTCTCGATCTTTGTGGCCAGGGAGTCGTCGCCCTTCTTGAAGACGAGCTCGTTGGAGCCGCCGTCGCTGAAGGTCAGGTTACCGTCGGAGAGCGCGAAGCTGCCGGTGGCGCCGCCGTAGGTCATGGTCGCGTTCTCGTAGTCCCAGGTCAGGTCCTCGACGGTCCCGAACATGTCGATCGTGGCCGCGCCGTCTTCGGCCAGGTGGAGTATGAGTTTTACGTCGAGGGAGGCCATGAACTCGACGTCGTCCGCGGTGAGCTCCTCGCCGTTTGCCTTGCCGCCCGTGAGCTCCCAGTAGCCGACCATGTCCTTGCCCTTGGGCGCCGCCGTCCCGCAGGCGACGAGCAGCGCGCACGCCGCTATCGCGCAAAGGGCGCAGGAGATGAGGCTCAGCAGTCTTTTCTTCTTCATGGTGTGCTCCTTTCTCGCCGTGCCTCGGTTGTTCTGGTGGCGGCGGGGCAAGAGGGGCGAGTCGCGTCGACTCTTGCCCCGCCTCCGGTTGCCCGTTCCTTAAGGCCGTTTGGTCCCGCAGCCGGAGCAGAAGTTGCCGGAGTTCTGCGTGCCGCAGTTGGGGCAGAACCAGGCCCTCGCGGCCTCGGGCTTTGGGCTGCCGCAGTTGCCGCAGAACCGGCCGCTGTTCTGGGCGCCGCAGGAGCAGGTCCAGGAGTCGCCGGCAGCGGGCGCGCCTGCCGCCGGGGCGGCCGCGACAACGCCACCGGCCATCGGCGCGGCCTGGGGCTGGGTCGCCTGCACCGCTTGCTGCTGCGCCGCTTGCCCGAAGAGCTGCGCCGCGTTCATGCCGCCCATGCCGCTCGCCATCCCCATGCCCATGAAGCCCATGGCGGCGCCGGCGGGATTGCCCGCCGCGGTACGCATGGCGTCGCTCTGGGCGGCCGCGATGTTCGCCGCGGCCATGGCAGGGTTGGCCATGACGGCCGCCTTCTGCAGGTCGCGGATCATCTGCTCCTGGTCCTCGGGGGCCGAGATGGTGTTTACGCCGAAGGCCGCGATCTGGATGCCGCGCGTGTCTCGCCACTGCCCGGAGAGCTCCTCGTTCAGCGCGTCGGCGAGCTCCTTGGTGTGGGCAGGCACGGCGCTGTAGCGGATGCCCATCTCGCTGATGCGCGCGAAGGCCGGCTGCAGCGCGGTGAGAAGCTCGCTTTTGAGCTGCGAGTCGATGAGGTCGCGCGTATAGACGTCCTCCACGTTGCCGCAGACGTTCTTGTAGAACATGAGCGGGTCGACCAGCTTGTAGGAGTACTCGCCGTTGCAGCGCACGGTGATGTCCACGTCCAGGCCGATCTTCTCGTCCACCACGCGGAAGGGCACGGGGCTCGCGGTGCCGTACTTGTTGCCCACGATCTCCTTGGTGTTGAAGTAATAGACGCGCTGGTCGCGGCCGGCGTCCCCGCCGAAGCTGAAGCGGCGACCCACCTGTTCGAAGGACTTCTTGACCATCTCGCCCAGGTTGCCGGAGAAGACCGAGGGCTCGGTGCCCGTGTCGTAGACGAACTCGCCCGGCTCGGCGCAGACCTCGAGCACCGCGCCGTTCTCGACGATCATCATGCACTGTCCGTCCGCCACCGCCACGATGGAGCCGTCGGAGATGACGTTGTTCTCGCCGCGGGTATTCGAGCTGCGGCCGCTTGTGCGCTTGGCGCCCTTGGCCACCAGGGTGTCTGCGTCCAGGGCCTCGCAGTAGAAGTATTCGCGCCATTGGTCGGCCAACACGCCGCCGGCCGCCCCGATGCCTGCCTTCAGAAGTCCCATGACCCGCTCCTCTCGTTGTTGTTCCTCGTTTCTCGCGTTCCGCTATTCCTTGCCGACCTTGTCGGCGCTCTCGTGGTGGATGACCTCGGTGGTGGTGTGCGTGAAGGTGTCGCGGCGCCTCGTGATCTCGAGCGTGGATGCGTCGAGGTAGTCGTCGGCGCAGGCGGCCTCGACGGCGGTCTTCATCTGGGACGTGAGCCCCGCGCAGACGATGAGCGCGATCAGCAGGGGCACGAGCAGCATGAAGCCCCATTGAATGGCGGGCGCGTTCTGCGAGAGGAACCCGCCGAGCCTGACCGCGGCGAGGCATGCGGCAAAGAGCGCGGCGAAGACGGCCCCGCCGATGAGCGCGCGCTTCTTCTTGTCTACCGGGAGGTCGCCCACGAGCCGGCCGGTCTGGCCGTTCATGGCAAAGAGGAACTGCTGGCCCTCCCAGGTGGTGCCGAGCATCCAGACCGGCAGCAGCGCATAGGCCGGCTCCGCCCAGTCCTTCTCGACGTCGCAGCGCTGGCAAGAGACGCTGTCGTAGCCCTCTACGGATGCGAGGAGAGCCTGGCGGGCGCTCGCGTCGACGCGCCGCTCCGCACGCTCGCGGCAGGCGGCGGCGTCCTGGTCGTAGCGGTTTGCCACGAAGCCGGGCATGTACGCCACCGAGAAGGGCACGAGGGCGCTGTAATCAAAGGGCTCGATGGCGTCCATGTGGGCGTCGGGCATCTTTGTCGAGGCGTCCACGGGGATGCGCGAGAAGCCCATCTTGCCGGCGCGCTCGACGTCGAAGTGGTCGGTGTCCACGATCTCGTCGTCGCCCTCGCGGCGGCGCCGGGTCTTCGTGGCCGTGTACGTGGCGTCGGCGCGCGCCTGGGCATCCATGAGCCAGAAGGGCACGTAGACGCCCTGGACCTCGTTGACGCGGTTGCCGGAGGCGAAGCTCTTGGGCAGGAGGGCCTTGCCCTTGTAGTGGTTGGACAGGGCCTCCTTGGCCGCGGCGCGGTCGAGCTTGAAGGGGATCACGAGCTGCGGGCGGAACTCGCCCGCGAGCCTGCCGGCCGCCACCACGGGGTTGCCGCAGTAGGGGCACTCGGCGACGGCGCAGGTCTCGTCGCAGACGAGCTCGGCTGCGCAGGAGGAGCAGACATAGGCGCCGCCGAGGTCCTGTTTGGTGCCTGTGAGCTGCGGGTCGTTTGATGTCGCTGCGGCAGCCGCCGTTCCCTGCGCCGCCGCCCGGGCCTCCGCCGCGTCCTGCTTGCCCGCGTAGCGCGCCTCGACCTCGGCCACCGAGAACTCCGAGTCGCAGTGGTCGCAGACCAGCATCGCCTTCGCGCCGTCGTAGCGCAGGGGCCCGCCGCACGCCGGGCACTGGTAGTTGACGCTCTCGACGCCCATGGCCTTCTCCTCTCGCCGCCATGCTTTTCTTCTTGCCTCGATTCTGGTGGAGAGGGGGGCCGCTCGTAATGCCCCCGCGTCCCGCATCGCCCGCCGCGGTGGGCCGCAGGTCCCAAAATGGCGCCGCCGTCGAAGCGACGTGGGCGACGCCATGCCGGGCCGCCCCACAGCCGGGCATAAAACACACGTTTTCGGCTGTTTTCGACGCGTGAAATGTGTGTTTCAGGCCCCGCTGTGAGAGCCCGCCGGACGTATTGTGCCCGCGTTGCCGTCAATGAAGAGGTAATGACTGCACAATCGTTTACCCAGCCGTTTACCCATGCTCAAATGTTCGTGAGTATACGTTTTCCCAACCGTTTACTCAGGTTTATTTCTTTGTGAGTAACCGTTTACGCATCCCTTGTTAATCTTGTTTTGCGGAAACGATTACTCACTACGTAACGAGAAAGGATCCCAGCCATGCTCCTCTGTCCAAGCATGATGTGCGCCGACTACGGTGACCTGCGCCGTGAGGTCGAGGCCCTCGATGCGGCCGGCGCAGACATCTTCCATTGCGACATCATGGACGGCACCTTCGTGCCCAACATCACCATGGGCGTCATGGACGTCAAGGCCATCCGCGCCGCCACGAATAAGCCCATCGACGTGCACCTCATGATCGAGAACCCGGCCGCCAAGGTCGACCTGTTCCTCGACGCGGGCGCGGTCATCGTCTATATCCACCCCGAGTCCGAGCGCTACGTGGTCAAGACGCTCGCGCATATCAAGGACCGCGGCGCCGCTCCGGGCCTCGTCATCAATCCGGACACCTCCATCGAGACCATCGAGGAGATGCTCAACCTCGTCGACTACGTGATGGTCATGACCGTGAACCCGGGGTTCGCCGGCCAGAAGTTCATCGACTTCACCAAGAAGAAAATCGAGCGCCTGGCCGTTCTCAAGGACGAGTACGGCTTTGAGCTCATGATCGACGGCGCCTGCAGCCCGGCTGTCGTTCGCGAGCTCTCGGTCTCCGGCGCGGACGGCTTCGTGCTCGGCACGAGCGCCCTGTTCGGCAAGCAAATCGGTTATGCGGAATGTCTCGGGCTTCTCCGCGAGGGAAAGGACTACTAAGCATGAGAATCGCCATCGGAAACGACCACGTGGCCGTTGAGCTCAAGAACATCATCGCCGAGCACTTGGAGAGCAAGGGGCACGAGGTCGTGAACTTCGGATGCGACTCCGCCGAGCGCTTCGACTATCCCATCAGCGGCTACAAGGTCGGACGCGCCGTGGCCTCGGGGGAGTGCGACCTTGGCGTGCTTATCTGCGGCACGGGCGTCGGCATCAGCCTCGCCGCAAACGGCGTACAGGGCGTGCGCGCCGTCGTGTGCTCGGAGCCCTACTCGGCTAGGCTCAGCCGCGAGCACAACAACACGAACATCGTGGCCTTCGGCGCCCGCGTGGTGGGGCAGGAACTCGCCAAGATGATCGTCGACGAGTGGCTCGCCGCTGAGTACGAGGGAGGCCGCCACCAGCGGCGCATCGACATGATTTCAGAGATCCGCGAGACCCAAGGTCTCAAGGCGGCCGAGGAAGCGTAACCCGCGTCGACGGTTGTGCCTGAATTCCCTGAGTAAGAGAAAACGATTACCCAACCAGCCGGATCACCGTCAGGTTGGAGAGAGGAGAGAAGCCATGGGCAAATACGACGAGCTCGCTGGAAAGATTATCGAGGGGGTGGGTGGCAAGGAGAACATCGTCTCCCTGGCGCATTGCGCCACGCGCCTTCGCTTCAAGCTCAGGGACGATTCGCGGGCGGACAAGACCGTGGTCGAGTCGACCCGCGGCGTGGTCGCCGTGGTCCCGCAGGGCGGTCAGTTTCAGGTCGTCATCGGTAACACGGTGGGCGACGTGTACGACGCCATCGGCGCTCGGGGCGTGACGCTCGGCGGCTCGGTCGATGCCGAGGTCGTCGACAAAGAGGAGCTTAAGATGCGCGGCAAATTGCTCGATCGCGTGATCGACCTCGTCACGGGCATCTTCGTGCCCGTGCTCCCCGCGCTTATCGGCGGCGGCATGGTCAAGGCCCTGCTCATGGTGGCCCAGACCTTTTTCGGGCTCGACGCGGCCTCGGGCGAGTACGTCCTGCTCAACACCGTCGGCGACGCCATCTACTCCGCGCTCCCCATCGCGCTCGCCTTCACCTCTGCCAAGAAGTTCGGCTGCAACCAGATCGTCGCCGTGTGCCTCGGCATCGCGATGTGCTCCTCGGCCGTCGTCGGCGCAGACCCGCAGCTCACTTTCCTCGGCTTCCCCGTGGTTGGCCCCACGCAAGGCTACGGGTCGACGGTGATTCCCATCATCGTGACCGTGTGGTTCATGAGCCTGCTCGAGCGCTTCCTCAACAAAGTGCTGCACCCCTACGTTAAGAACATCCTCAACCCGATGCTCTGCCTGCTTGTCGCCGGCCCTGCAATGTTCATGGTCATCGGCCCCGTGATGTCGGTCCTGCAGAACGCCCTTACCGACGGCTACGGCTTTGTCTACGGCCTCTCGCCCGTCCTCTGCGGCGCGGTTCTCGGCGGGCTTTGGCAGGTGCTCGTGGTCGTCGGCCTGCACTGGGGCATCGTGCCCATCGGCCAGATGAACCTCTCCGCGTGCGGACGCGACACCATCAACGCCGTCGTCGGGCCCTCCAACTGGGCGCAGGCGGGCGCCGCCCTGGGCGTGGCGCTCAAGGCGAAGGACCCTGGCGTCAAGGAGGGCGCGTTCTCCGCCTTCGTCACTGCGCTTTTCTCCATTACCGAGCCCGCCATCTACGGCGTGAACCTCAAGTTCAAGAAGCCGTTCTACATCGCCGTCGCCGTGGCGACCGTCGCGGGCGGGGTCTCCGGTTTCTGCAACGCCGCCGCCACCGCGGGCGGGCCGGTGGGCCTCCTCTCGTTCCCGCTCTTTCTGGGCGAGGGCTTCGCGGGTTTCTGCGTCGCCATGGTCGCGGCGCTCGTGGCCTCGGCTGTGCTCACGTATCTGTTCGGCTACGACGGGGACGGCGAGAAACCCGCCGGCGACGCCTAGCGCGGCCACCGATCCGCGCGTCCCAATGCCCGCGGCGCTCTAAGCAAGAAGGCCGCGGGCCTCTTTCCAAATACAAATCCGACATAACGCAACGAAAGGAATCCCCATGTCTGCACGAGTCCGCCTGATCTCCGCATCCAAGTCCGACTTCGAGAACTGGGACGCCATGACCCTCAAGGAGTCCATACGCATGAGCGAGGGGCGTGTGGTCATGGGCCAGCACCTGCTGTTCGCGAGTCAAGGCCTGGTGCGTGAGGTGACCAACTCCGAGCTGCTCTTCGCCTTCGGGGCCGATATGGTTATGCTCAATACCTTCAACTTTAACGACGAGAGCGACAACCCCGGCATGCAGGGTCTCACTTACGCCGAGCTCAAGGCGCGTTGCAACCGGCCCATCGGCGTGTACATGGGCTGCCCCGGCGCCCGCAAGCCCGACCAGAAGACCCTTTACGACCCCGAGGGCATGCTCGCCACGCCTGAGCATATCGCCCGCGCCGTCGAGATGGGCGTCGACTTCATCGTCCTAGGCGGAAACCCCGGGTCCGGCACGAGTATCGCCGACGTCATCGAGACCACCAAGTACGTCAAGGACACGTACGGCGACAAGGTCCTTCTCTTTGCGGGCAAGTGGGAGGACGGCGTCGATGAGAAGGTCCTCGGCGACCCCTTGGCCGACTACGACGCCAAGGACGTGATCCGACGGCTTATCGACGCCGGGGCCGACGTGATCGACCTGCCGGCCCCGGGATCGCGCAACGGCATCTCGACGCGGCATATCCAGGAGCTTGTCCAGTTCGTCCATACCTATAAGCCGGGAACGCTCGCGATGACCTTCCTCAACAGCTCCGTCGAGGGGGCGGATCCCGATACGGTGCGGCTCATCGCGCTCAAGATGAAGGAGACTGGAGCGGACATCCACGCCATCGGCGACGGCGGGTTCTCGGGCTGCACGAGCCCCGAGAACGTGCAGCAGCTGAGCTTCTCGCTCAAGGGCAAGCCGTACACGTACTTCCGTATGGCGAGCGTTAACCGGTAAATAAATACCAGGTGCATGCTGTCATAGGCGAAGGGCGTGTCTTTGCTCAGGTATGGAATAACGTTTGAGACCTTATGCGGCTGCGGCGGGCGAGAGCGCTCGTTGCGGCCGCTTTCCTGTAGTAGCGCGGCGGCCGGCGAGCACGCGGAGGCGATCACCGTGGCCGGCTCGCGGCTACTCCGTCGATGCGCGCACGACGAGCTCGACGGGCACGATTGCCGTGGATTCGGGCTTCTCGCCGCGGATCATGCTGAGTATGGCCCGGCAGCCGCGCTCCGCCATCTGCTCGGGGAAGCGGCGGACTGTGGTGATGCGCGGGGTGGTGAGGCGGGAGTAGACGGAGTCGTCGAAGCCGGCGACCTTTACCTGGCCGGGCACGTCGAGGCCGGCGTCGGCGAGGGCATTGAGGGCCCCGACGGCGGCGTGGTCGCTCGAGGCCATCACGCCGTCGAAGGGAACGGCGCTTCTTACCAAGGCCGACACGAGATCCTCGGCTTCGTACATGCTGGGACGTTTTCCTGTGACCTGCAGACGAAGCTCCGGCGCGGCCTCGAGCCCGTTCTCGGCGAGCGCCTGCCGGTAGCCGTGCTCGCGGGCCTCGTCCACGAAGTCGGCGGAATAGCTGGTGATGTAGACGATGCGCCTGCATCCGCGCTCGACGAGGTGCGAAGTCGCGAGGTAGGTGCCATGGGCCTCGTCGGAGCGGACCGTCGGGATGTCGAGCGAGGTGTCGGGCGCGCGGTCGACGCACACCACGGGAAGCCCGGCCGGCACGATGTCGGCGTCGAGCGTGCGCAGGCCGCTGATGCAGATGATCCCGTCCACAAGCTTGCTGGTGAGCGTCTCGAAGTAGGCCTGCTCGCGCTTCGGATCATTTCCTGTGTTGCAGACGAACACTGAGTAGCCCTGCCCCTGTAGCGTGCGCTCGGCATGGAACGCCAGCGTCGAGAAGAAGTCGTTGGAGATATCGGGAACGATGAGACCGATGTTGCCGGATTTAGAGCTGCGCAGGCTGCGAGCCGCCATGTTGGTCACGTAGCCGGTCTCGTCGATGATCTTCTGCACGCGCTGGCGCGTCTCCTCCGAGAAGCGGCCGTTGTTGTTGATGACGCGCGACACGGTGGCCACGGAGACATCGGCCATTTTCGCTATGTCGCGGATCGAGAGTTGTTTAGCCATGTGTACAAACCCGGTTGCTGTTTGGCGAGAGGTTGCCTTAGTGTAAACGTTTTCGCAACCGCTTCGCCGCCTCTGTCCTACAGCCGGGCCTAAAACACACGTTTTCGGCCGAATTCGAGGCGAGGAATGTGTGTTTTAGGCCCCGCTGTGAGAGGCGGACACATCGCGTGGCCGGCGTGTCCTCGGCTGTCCGTGGTTACTGTTTCGACTGCGTGTTATGGGTTGAGCCTCGGCGGCGCGGGTGTTACGTTGACTTATCGATAGAGGAGCGGGCACGAAGATCCTCGGGGGAGCCGGCGGGCGCCGATCCCGGGGCGAGGCGACTGTCCGCCGAACTTCTCGCCCCGGGCACGGGACGGAGGTGGGCCTGCGGGAAATACCTGCAGGACTGTCTGCGGCAAGAAACCCGCGGGAGCGCTATCGCCCGGGCCGGCCGCTGAGGCCTGCGCGCACAAGGGCGCCTCCGCACGTATATGCAAGGAGCAGTGCGCATGGAGAAGCGCCCGTTCATCAATAAAGACCAGCTCGAGGCCATATGCGCCGAGTACCCGACGCCTTTTCATCTCTATGATGAGGCCGAGATCCGCCGCCGGGCTCGCGCCCTCAACGAGGCCTTCTCGTGGAACCCGGGCTTTATGGAGTACTTCGCCGTCAAGGCCACGCCGAACCCCTGGATCGTGAGCATCCTCGCCGAGGAGGGCTGCGGCTGCGACTGCGCCACAGGCACGGAGCTCACGCTCGCCGAGGCCTGCGGCGTCACGGGCGAGAAGATCATGCTCAGCTCCAACGATACCCCGGACGAGGACTACCGCCAGGCGGCCGAGCTCGGCGCCATCATCAACCTCGACTCGCTGGACATGGTCGACTGCCTCGTCCGCGCGCTCGACGGGAAGCTGCCCCGCATGGTCTGCTGCCGGGTGAACCCAGGCGGGACCTTCTCTTCGGCCAACGGTATCATCGGCAACCCGCAGGACGCCAAGTTCGGCATGACGGTGCCGCAGCTCATGGAGGCGTTCGCCCGTCTGCGCGAGCTCGGCGTCGAGGACTTCGGCATCCACGCGTTCCTGGCGAGCAACACACAGGAGAACGACTATTACCCGCGTCTGGCCCGCCAGCTCTTCGAGCTCGCGGTCCGCGCCCGCGACGAGCTCGGCGTCCACGTGTGCCTGATCGACCTCTCCGGCGGCATCGGCGTGGATTACGCGCCCGAGGACCCCGCCGCCGACATCACCGCCATCGGTGAGGGCGTGCGCGAGGCCTACGAGCAGGTACTTCTTGCCGCCGGGATGGACGACGTGAGGATCTGCTCCGAGCTCGGGCGCTGGATGCTCGCGCCGGCGGGAGCCCTCGTCACGCGCGTGATCCACGAGAAGCTCACCTACAAGGACTACCTGGGCGTAGACGCCTGCGCGGCCAATCTCATGCGCCCGGCCATCTACGACGCTTACCACCACATCTCTGTGATGGGCAAGGAGAACGAGCCCGCGACGCGCGAGTACAACGTGGTGGGCCGCCTCTGCGAGAACAACGACCAGTTCGCCCATGACCGGATGCTTCCCGAGACCGGCATCGGTGACCTGCTGTTTATTCACGATACCGGCGCCCACGGCTTCTCGATGGGCTATAACTACAACGGGTCGCTGCGCTCGGCCGAGCTGTTGCTGCGCGAGGACGGCTCCGTCCAGCGCATCCGTCGCGCCGAGACGCGCGCGGACTACTTCGCCACCTTCGACGACGACCCGCGCTTCTCTTCGCTCGCAAGTAAATGATGCGAGGGGCCTACTCTTCGCCTCATTAGATATTTGATGAAAGGAACAGCTCTATGGACATGAGCAACCTCACGGGGTCGGTCGTCGCGCTGATCACGCCGTTCAAGCGCGACGGCTCAGTCGACTTCGAGAAGCTCGAGGGCCTGGTCGACTTCCACCTGGCCAACGAGACCGACGGCATTCTCGTGCTCGGCACCACCGGCGAGTCGGCCACGATGACGGACTCCGAGGACCTGGCCGTGGCCGAGTGCGTCGTCCAGCGCGTGGCCGGGCGCGTGCCCGTCATCGGCGGGTCGGGCTCCAACTGCACCGGCGAGTCGCTGCGCAAGTCGCTCGAGCTGCAGAAGCTCGGCGTGGACGGCCTGCTCATCATCAGCCCGTACTATAACAAGTCGAACGAAGAGGGCATGTATCACCACCTCGCCGACGTCATGGACGTCGTCAACGTGCCGTGCATCCTCTATAACATCCCGGGCCGCACGGGCTGCAAGATCTCGGTCAGCAACGTGGAGCGCCTCTCGGTCCACCCCAACTGCTGGGGCATCAAGGAGGCGTCCGGCGACATCTCTTACGCCGCCGACATCGCCCACTGCCTCTCTGACGACTTCCGCATGATGTCCGGCAACGACGACATGATCGTGCCGCTCATGAGCCTGGGCGCCTCGGGCGTCATCTCGGTCTGGGCCGATGTCGCGCCCAAGACCGTGCATGACCTCTGCGCCGATTACCTCGCGGGCAACGTCGAGGCCGCGCGCAGGGCGCAGATCGACAACCTCGAGCTTATCCACTCGCTCTTCTGCGAGGTGAACCCCATCCCCGTCAAGGCGGCGCTCGCCAAGATGGGCCTAATCGAAGAGTATTACCGCAAGCCGCTGTGGCCGATGGCCGACGCCGACCGCAAGCGACTCTACCGCGCCATGAAGGGGGCTGGTCTGATTGACTAACGCCAACAACGTCGAGCTCACGAGCGTCATCCTTGTCGGAGGGGGCCGCATGGGCCAGCTTATTGCCCAGAAGCTCGACGCCGACGGGGGCTTTGCCACCGAGGGCATCTACGACGTGACCAACGCCGACGAGCTCGACGGCCGCGCGCCTGTGGTCGACCTTGTCATCGACTTCTCCAACAAAGACGCCCTGCCGCACGTGCTCGCCTACGTCGAGCGCACCGGCGCGGCGCTCGTCTCGGGCACCACGGGCTTCTCCGACGAGGGCCTTGCGCGTCTCCACGCCCTCGGCGAGAAGACCCGCGTGATCTACTCCGCCAACTACTCCTTAGGCGTCGCCGCGCTTAAACGAGCCGCAGCTCAGGCAGCCCTTGCGCTCGGCGAGTGGGACTGCGAGATCGTCGAGACCCACCACAACCAGAAGGCCGACGCGCCTTCCGGCACGGCGCTGCTGCTCCTCGACGCGGTGGACCCAGAGCACGCGTGCTCCGTCGCCCACGGCCGCGAGGGCATGGTGGGCGCGCGCCCGACCAAGGAGATCGGCATGCACTCGCTGCGCGGCGGCACCGAGGCGGGCACCCACGAGGTGCACTTCTTCGGCGCCGACGAGGAGGTCTGTCTCACGCACCGCGCGACGAGCCGCCAGATCTTCGTCAACGGAGCCGTGGCCGCGGCCAAGCGCCTGCTTGCGCGCAAGGAGAACGGCTTCTACACCTTCGAGCAGCTCATGTTCGAGTAAGCTGCCGTTTGTTTCCGCCGACGATTACAGGTTTTATCCCCAGACCATTAAAGAATTCCCAGAGCAATAAGGAGAAACACCCCAGCATGGACGCCCAGGAGATCATCAACTACATCGCCACCGCCCCCAAGAAGACCCCGGTCAAGGTCTATCTCAAGCTCAAGGAGGGCGCCGAGCTTGACCTTTCCGCCGCCGACCACGTCTTCGGCGAGGGCGCCGACAAGGTCGTCTTCGGCGATTACGCCAAGCTCGGCCCTGTGCTCGAGGCCGCCGGCGACGCTATCGAGGATGTCGTCGTGGAGAACGACGGCCGCAACACCGGCGTGCCCATGCTCAACAAGCTGGGCATCAACGCGCGCATCGAGCCGGGCGCCATCATCCGCGAGAAGGTCGAGATCGGAGACAACGCCGTCATCATGATGGGAGCCGTCATCAACATCGGCTCCGTCATCGGCGAGGGCACCATGATCGACATGGGCGCCGTCCTCGGCGGTCGCGCGACCGTGGGCAAGCGCTGCCACATCGGCGCCGGCACCGTGCTCGCGGGCGTCGTAGAGCCGGCGAGCGCGACCCCGGTCATCATCGAGGACGATGTCCTCATCGGCGCGAACGCCGTGGTGCTCGAGGGTGTGCGCGTGGGTAAGGGCGCCGTCGTGGCCGCCGGCGCCGTCTGCGTCGAGGACGTGGCGCCCGGCTCCGTCGTGGCCGGCGTCCCCGCGCGCGTGATCAAGCAGGCCGACGAGGTCGCTGAGGGCAAGGTCGCCCTGGTCGACGCCCTGCGCAGCCTGTAGGGATAGGCGCGGGCCTTTCTCGGCGGGCTTCTTTCCCGGTAAGTGGGGGCGAGGCGAGCCCCGAAATCGCGCCGCGCAGTAACTTGGGGCTCCCCCCCCCGCCCTGGAACTGCGCCGCGCAGTAACAGCCCTGCCCCATCCGCCCTATAAATGCGCCGCGCAGTAACAATCCGTTGCTGCGCGGCGTTGCTTTAGGGCGGATGGGGCCCTGTCGTTGCTGCGCGGCGATATTCCAGGGCGCTTCTTGCCGCCCGGTTACTGCGCGGCGGGTACTCGGGGCGCCGATTCCTCGCTTCGTACGGAGCGGAGATAGCGCGCTCGTTGGGACGACGCGCCTCCCAATGAGCGCGTTTTCTCTGCAGAAGCCTTAATTCCGTCCCAACAGGCGCCGTATTTCCGCGAATCGTTGCAGGAAGCCCCAACGGGCGCAGTATTTCCGCAGGCTGTGGCGAGAAGTCCCAATGGACGACGTTTTTCCGCGTGTGATCGCTAGTGTTGGGCGGAGGGAAAACGCACTGGTTCGCGCACACGAAATACGCCGTCGGACGGAAGAGAGGCACCACGGAAGGGAAGCGCCACGGGAGGGAAGCGCCTCGGCGTGCTCACGGCGTCGGCGCGTTGACAAAGCTCAACTGCTCTGCCCAACTCCCAACGGTCGATTTTCTCGGTAAGTGGTATAAATGGTATTAAAGCGCTTCAAAAGGCGCATAATGTCCCACGGAAATGACCGGCAAGGCCGGTCCCGAGAACTCTGAATTTTGGAGGAGAGCATGGCTAACCGTTTCGTTCTCAACACCATCAGCTACCACGGCAAGGGCGCCATCAAGGAGATCCCCG
>CAVCUP010000032.1:0-4165 GCA_963605405.1 bacterium
ATACACCCCTGGTAGATGCCTTAATCTCACCCCGCTCCTCTTGCCGATGCCCCTTTGGGAAACCACATCGGGCGAGCGCCGTTAATGGAACACGCTGTTCATTGCGCCCGCGCCGGGCCCGCGTCACAATGAAGCTGCAACGAAGGAAGCGGGAGCGATCAAGGAGGTTCCGAGATGGATAACGCGACCAAGGGCTTAAACGAGTCCGAGCTCAAGGGCATCGACGGAGGCGCCAACTGCGAGCCCAACCTTCCGAGGCCCCCGAGAATGGCGAGCGCGGACGCACTTTGCGCCAGAGGGACAACGGTCGCGAGACACATCCCCGTCATTTTCGGAACCGGCGAGCCCGTAGAGGCTTCCGTAAGCGACGGAAACTACACGCCGATCTGCTAAGCGCTTGTTGCATCATTAGGTTCGTTGGATAGAGCTAGTTTGCGCGCCCCCGGCGACTCGGGAGCGCGCAACGACACATAAGGAGGCACATCATGAAGACCGAAGAGACCAAGCACCCCCTCACTGACCAAGAGCTCGCCCAGGTCGAAGGCGGAGTCATCCGGAAGCCCGGCCAGCACTGGATTCTCAGCGCGCCCGAGACGCCCAACCCTTTGGAGCTCAATGAGCTCCTCGGCACGCAGCCGACCACGAAATCGACCTCCACGGGCACCAACTAACCGCAGCTAGATAAGCTGATTCGTTGGCAACGTTGGTAAGCAAGGAATGAGAGGCGAAGAAGCGCCTGCTCGAGCATCACGGCCGCGGCCTTTTCGCCGGGGCCGCTCTTTTTTGTGCGCCGAGCGGCCGGCTGATCCGGCGTTGTGTAAAACGGGGTGATGGCAGTGGGAAGAGGCCCGACGTTGCGGAAAACGGGGTGATGGCAGTAGAAAGAGGCCCGACGTTGCGAGAAACGGGGTGATGGCACTGGCTGAGGGTTCCGTGTTGCGGAAAACGGGGTGATGGCACTGGAACTCCCCCGTAGCGCTGCCATCACCCCGATTTACGCAACTCAAGCGCCCTTCTCGCTGCCATCACCCCCATATACGCAACGCGGCCGCCGGCCCGATTGCCATCACCCCTGTTTACGCAACATGCGCGCCTCCGTGGCTGCCATCAGCGCGATTTCCACAACATGCGAGCCCCAAACCCGTAGCAGGCCTAAGATGTAAGCAATAGCTAACTTTCCGAAGGGGCGAAAAATGCGATTCCAGACGCTCGGCGACGCGAGAAACCCGACCGTCCTGTTCTTCCACGCGATGGGCGTCACGGGCGCGAGCTCGGAGCGCGTCGCGGCGCATCTGCAGGGACGCTACTTCTGCATCATGCCGACCTCGACGGTGTATTGCGAGGGCCAGACCTACGTAAGCAAGCAAGACGAACTCGCCCAGATCGAGGCCTACCTTACCGCCGGCGGCGTCGACCGCGTCGAGCTCGTCGTCGCATCCTCGCTCGGCGCGGACCTCGCGACGGCGTTTCTTGCCGCCACGGCGCGGGAGGTCGGACACGTCTTCTTTGACGGCGGGCAATTCGCGCAGATACCCGCCGGCATGCGCCGCGCCATGACGCCGCTGCTTTGGCTTGCCATAAAGAGTCTCTGGTGGTCGCGCGGCGGCACCCTCAAGCACATCATGTGGTGCGACGACGACGCCATCAAGCCGTACTTCGTCGAGGCCGGGCACGCGCTCACCTACGCCAACCTGCGTCGCCAGCTCGCCGACAGCCTGATCGACGAGCCGTTCCCCGCCCTGCCCGGCGACCTCCAGCGCAGGACCTTCTGGGAGTTCGGCCGCGCCGAGGACCACTTCAAGTACCGCGACGCCGTCATGGCGCGCTACCCCAATGGCAACTTCCCCGTCTTCGAGGGCCACGACCACATGCAGTTCCAAATCCAGGACCCCGAGGGATTCGCGCACATGCTCGAGTCGGTCATCGAGCAAAACAGGCTCCCCGACCTGCCGTTTATTCGATAGACGACGACGGCAAGAGGCGCGTCCGCCCAAGAAGCGTCCGCCAAAAAGGCGCGTCCTCCGCAGGCGCCGCCGCTCCCAGAAAGCGCCCCGCCCGAAAGCGCCCCGCCCCGCTAAAGCGAACGCCTAGGGCAAGCCTTCGTGCACTCGAAGCACAGGATGCACTCGTCGCCGTTCTTGCGAGCCGGCGAGTTGTCCGTGGGGTCATCGTCACGCGCGACGAGCGTGGCGGTGCCGCCTCACCATGAGGAAGAGCCCGAGCGCGATCGAGCACCCGATGTAGCTAAAGTTAAAAAGATAAAAGATATTATCGTTCGTCAGCCACAGCGTGACCGCGATGACCTCAAAAATCGCAAGGATTGCCAGCGGCGCGGCGTATTCCTTCAAAGCGTGCTTTTCTGTGGCGCGATTGCCCACGGCGGTCCTTTCTTCCTAGCGGCCCGAGCATGAACCGGGCCGCGGCCCCGCCAACCATAGCAGCCCGGCGCATCATTTGCGCACCTTGAGACGACGCGAAGAACAACGCGGGGCGCGAGGCGTAAGCTTGGCTTGGCGCGCGTGGGCGCGTGCGCGACACACAGGCGCGGCACGCGCGTCGTTGCCGGACGTTGGCAAGAAGCGCATTCGACAAGGTGCGGCGGGGGCCGCTGGGACGGAAGGCGGGGCATTCATGGCAAGTATCTCGGTGCTCATCGCGTCGGACTCGTTCAAGGGGTCGGCGTCGAGCCGGAAGGTCGACGAGCTTTTGGCCGCGGGGGTGCGCAGGGCCGCGCCCGATGCGCGCGTGGCCTGTCTGCAGATAGCCGACGGCGGCGAGGGGACGCTCGACGCGGTGATGGCGGCGCGGACAGGCGAGTTGATCGAGCTCGAGGTCAGAGGGCCCGTTGGGGCACCTGTCACCGCACGGTACGGAATCGTCGACGACGCGACCGCCGTGATCGAGATGGCCGAGGCGGCGGGCATCACGCTTGCGGAGCCCTGCGCCGCGAACGCCCTGCGCGCGTCGACCTTCGGCGTGGGGAAGCTATTGCTCGATGCCGCGCGGCGCGGGGCACGGCGTGTGCTCGTCGGGCTCGGCGGGTCGGCCACGAGCGACGGCGGCGCCGGGATGGCCCGCGCGCTCGGGGCGCGGCTGCTCGACGCGTCGGGCGTTGAGGTGCAAGACGGGATCGCGGGTCTCGCCGACGTCGCGTCCGTGGACCTTTCGGGCATCGCGCCCGAGGTGAACGGCCTCGAGGTCGTCGCCTTGACCGACGTGACGAACCCGCTGTGCGGGGATGCCGGCGCCGTCCGCGTCTACGGTCCGCAGAAGGGCATCCCCGCAAAGATGCTGGACGAGTGCGACGCTTGGATGGGGCGCTGGTCGGCGGTTCTTGCCAAGGCGGTGGGAGCCGATTTTGCGTCGGCGCCCGGCGCCGGGGCGGCCGGCGGCCTCGGTTTCGGGCTCGCGGCGGTGCTCGGCGCGCGCATCGAGCGCGGCATCGAGTACGTGCTCGACGAGATCCGCCTTGACGGGGCGCTCGACGGCGTCGACCTGGTCATTACCGGCGAGGGGCGCATGGACGCGCAGTCGGCGTTCGGCAAGGCGCCGATCGGCGTGGCGAGGCGCGCCAAGGAGCGCGGCATTCCCGTTGTCGCCGTGGTGGGCAGCCGCGCGGAGGACCTCGGCAGGGTTTATCAGGCGGGCATCGACCTCGTCGTGCCTGCGCCGATCGGCCCCGCGACGCTCGAGGAGTGCATGGCGGGCGTGGAGACGCTGCTGCCCATCGCCGGCGAGACGGCCCTGCGCGCGTTCATGCTCGGCCGCGGGGTGCGGGCAGACAGCTAGCCGACCGGGCGCCTCTCCCCCAACCCCAGCCCCGGAATCGCGCCGCGCAGTAACGTCACGTAACGGGCGTGCCCTGGAACAACGCCGCCCAGTAACACCACGGCTCCATCCGCCTCAAAACCACGCTGCGCAGTAACGAGAAGCCCCCATCCGCCCTAAATGTACGCCGCCCAGTAACGAGAAGCCCCCCATCCGCCCCAAAAGTACGCCGCCCAGTAACGACCGGTTACTGGGCGGCGTCATTGCAGGGCGCGGCGGCGTTTCTCGTTGCTGCGAGACGCGCATCCAGGGCTCGGCGAGCGCCCCCGTTACTGGACGACGATGTTTCAGGGCGCGGCGGCGCTTCTCATTGCCGCGCGAGGCGCTTCCAGGGCGC
>CAVCUP010000032.1:4346-25253 GCA_963605405.1 bacterium
GAACCTACTTCCCCTGCACCATGGTCAGCGAGATCTTCTTGCGCTCGAGGTCGACCTTCTCGACCCACACGCGCACCGTGTCGCCCACGCGGACCACGTCGCTCGGGTGCTTGACGAAGCGGTTGGCCAGCTTGGAGATATGCACGAGTCCGTCCTGATGGACACCCACGTCGACGAAGGCGCCGAAGTCGACCACGTTGCGCACCGTGCCCTTGAGCTCCATGCCCGGCTGCAGGTCCTCGATGGAGAGGGCCGCGCGGCTAAAGATGACCTCGGGCGCGTCGTCGCGCGGGTCGCGGCCGGGCTTCTTGAGCTCCGCCACGATGTCGATAAGGGTGAGCGCGCCGCATCCGAGCTCGCCGGCGAGGCTCGCCACGCTTCCCACGCGGGCCTCGATGTCGGGCACGCCGCCGCGCTCGAGCTCGCCCGCGCCCACGCCTGCGCGCTTGAGCACCTCCTTGGCCACGCCGTAGCTCTCGGGGTGAACGCTCGTGGCGTCGAGGGGGTTCTTGCCGCCGGTAATGCGCAGGAAGCCCGCCGCGTTCAGATACGCCTTCGGCCCGAGCTTGGGCACCTTCTTGAGCTCGGTGCGGCTAGTAAAGGGGCCGTTCTCCTCGCGGTAGGCCACGATGTTCTTCGCAACCGTCGGCGTGATGCCGGACACGTAGCCGAGCAGGCTCGCGCTCGCCGTGTTCACGTCCACGCCCACGCGGTTGACCACATCCTCGACCACGTTGCCGAGCGCGCGCGAGAGCTCGCCCTGGTCGAGGTCGTGCTGGTACTGGCCCACGCCGATGGACTGGGGCGGGATCTTTACGAGCTCGGCCAGCGGGTCCTGCAGGCGACGGCCCAGGCTCATGGCGCCGCGGGTGGACACGTCGAGGTCCGGGTACTCCTGGCTCGCGAGCTCGGAGGCCGAGTAGACCGAGGCGCCGGCCTCGTTGACGATGGTGTAGCGCAGGTCGGGCGCGGACTCGGCAATAAACTCCGATACTACTTCCTCGGTCTCGCGGCTCGCGGTGCCGTTGCCGATGACGATGGTGTTCACGGCGTCCTTCTTGACGAGGCGCGCGAACTCGCGCTTGGCGCCCGCGACGTCGTGGCGCGGCTTCGTGGGGTAGACGATGCCGTGGTCGAGCAGCTTGCCCGTCTCGTCGAGGACGGCCATCTTGCAGCCGTTGCGGTAGCCGGGGTCGAGGGCGAGCACGCGCGCGCCGCGCACCGGGCGGGCGCAAAGAAGCCCCTCGAGGTTCTTCGCGAAGACGCCGATGGCCTCGGTCTGTGCGCGCACGGTGAGGCGGGCGCGGCCCTCGCGCTCGAGCGATGGCGCCATCAGGCGCTTGTAGCCGTCGGCGATGGCGGCGTCGAACACGGGCGCGAAGACGCCCTGACGGCGCGGCCAGCGGGCGGCGAGGCGGGCCGTCGCGGCGGCGCCGTCCACGGCCACGCGCACGCGGAGCTTGCCCTCGCGCTCGCCGCGGTCGATAGCGAGCACGCGGTGGTTCGGGATCTTCGCGGCCGGCTCAGTGTAGGCGTAGTAGGGCTCGTAGGGAGTCTTCTCAGCGGGGTCGGTGGCTTCTACCTCGATGTTTGCCGTGGCCTGGGTAAAGGCGCGGATGTCGGCCACGTTCTCCGGGTCCTCGGCCACGACCTCGGCAACGATATCGGATGCGCCGGCGAGGGCCTTCTCCGGCGTGTCGAAGCCGGCCTCGACGTTGACGTAGGCGGCCGCGGCGTCGAGCGCGGAGCCCTTGGCGGAGGCCTGCATGATGATCATGTTGGCAAGCGGCTCGAGCCCGGCCTCGCGGGCCTTCTGCGCGCGGGTCAGGCGCTTCTTGCGATAGGGCTTGTAGAGATCCTCGACGCGCTGGAGCTGCGTGGCCTCCTTGATCTGGGCCTCGAGCTCGGGCGTGAGCTTGCCCTGGGCGTCGATGAGCAGGAGGACATCGCGCTTGCGCTGCTCGAGGTTGCGCAGGTAGGCCAGGCGCTCGTCGAGGGCACGCAGGGCAGCGTCGTCCATGTTGCCCGTGGCCTCCTTGCGGTAGCGGGCGATGAAGGGAATGGTGTTGCCCTCGTCGATGAGCTGGACGGCGGCCTCGACGTTGGCCGGCTTGAGCTTGAGCTCCTCTGCGAGCTGGGCAATCAGATCCATGGGACTCCTCACGTGACGCGGCGGGCACGATGCGATGCGGTTTGCGAAAAGGCCACTAGGATACCCGCGTCGCCGCGCCGCGGCAAGGCGGGCGGGGGCCGTGGCCGTGGCGCCGCAGCCGCGGCGCCGAACGCAAGGGGCCACTCCCTGCAAAGTTTTACGCCAAGTGCGACGTAAGGGCGGGGCCCCTGCAAGGTTTTGCGCCAAGTGCTACGCAGTTTGGCCGCCTCGCCCAACATAGAGGACCCAAAACCGCAGATACCGTGCGCCGGCGACGCCATCGGGAGCCTTCATGCCCGATTTTCACGTCGCACTTAAGGCAAAACTTTGCAGCAACCCCGCCCTTACGTCGCACTTGAGGCTAAACTTTGCAGCGCCGGGCGAACAGGGGGCACAGCGCCGCCCACACATCTTGCCGCGCCGCGGCAGAGCTCCCGAATCCCCTTGCCTGCCGGCGTCGGAACGCGCCGCAGGAGCATAATCGAGCCAGCACACGCAGCCGCGCCGAGAAGCGCCCGACCCACGCACGGCAAGGAGACCCATGTACCTCTACCACCGCATCGAGGAGCTCGTGGCCTCGACGACCGACTCCCGCCGCGCCATCGGCGAGTTCGTGCTCAAGGAGCACGCCAACCTCTCCGACTTCACCATCGCGGACATCGCGGTGGCGACCTACACCTCCAAGGCCTCCTGCACGAGGTTCGCCCAGTCACTCGGCTACGACGGGTGGCGCCCCTTCATCCGCGAGTTCATGTCCGAGGAGCGCTATGAGCAGGCGCACCCCGCCTTCGTCAACGCGAACTTCCCGTTCGGCGCCGACGCCTCGGACAGCCAGATCATCGAGGCCATCGCCGAGCTCACGGCCGATTCCGTCGCCGACACGGTCCGTCTCTTGAACAAAGGCCTGCTCGCGCGCGCCGCCCGCTATATCCGGGACGCGCGGCGCGTGCGCGTCTTCGCCATCTCCCCCAACTCCTACATGGGAGGGCTCTTCTGCCGCAAGCTCATCGCCGTCGGGATCGACGCCGTCGCCCCCGCTTCCGGCGAGTTCGGCGTCAACGCCCGCTCCCTCGACAGCCGCGACTGCGCGGTCGTCATCTCCTACTCGGGCAACAACCCCGAGTCCGAGCCCATGCGCCAGGTCCCGATCCTTCTGGCCAACAAGGTGCCCATCGTCGCCATCACGAGCGACGGCAACAACTACCTGCGCAAATGCGCTAACGCGACGCTCACCGTGTCTTCTCGCGAGAGCCTCAACTCAAAGATCGCCACGTTGGCGAGCGAGGCGTCCGTCAACTACCTGCTCGACGTCCTGTTCTGCTGCGTGTTTGCCCGCGACTACGAGAAGAACCTCGAGTTCAAGCTCATGGGCTCGCGCCAGCTCGAGGGGGAGCGCCAGTCCGCCGACCGTTAGCCGGCCCCTCGGAAGTTTCAGTAAGTTTCACGGTTATGGAACTATTTGCCGCCAACGGCTGAAACGTTGTCTCACCTTAGCTCGCGCTCATTGCCCCAAGCTACCTGCTCTTTCAGAATCCAAACCAGCAAGCGCGACCCGGGCGCAGGACAAGGATTCAACAAGAAGGAGCAGCTATGAGTTCCAACTACGCTGAACTCGCGAGCAACATCGTGAAGGCCGTCGGCGGCAAGGACAATGTGACCCAGGCCACGCACTGCGCGACCCGCCTGCGTTTCCACCTCAAGGACGAGGCCATCGTCTCCGACGATGCCGTGGCCTCCATCGACGGCGTCCTCAAGGTCGTCCACGGCAGCGGCCAGTACCAGATCGTCATCGGCCCGCACGTGGCCGACGTCTTCGCCGAGGTCGAGCCCCTCCTGGGCGACCTCAAGGCCAACGGCGCGCAGGACGGCGACGTCGCCGCCGACGGCAAGAAGCCCAACCCAGCCGAGGTCGTCATCGACTTCGTCGCGGCCGTCTTCCAGCCCGTGATCCCCGCCATGTCGGGCGCCGGCATGGTCAAGGCCGTCATGGCGCTTCTCGTCGTGCTCAACCTCATCGACAGGACCTCGCAGACCTACACGATGCTGAACATCTTCGCGGACGGCGTCTTCTACTTCCTGCCGATCATGCTCGCCTTCACCGAGGCCAAGAAGCTCAAGTGCAGTCCGATCCTCGCCGCGTCCGTCGCCGCCATGATGCTGCACCCCAACTGGACCGCGCTCGTGTCCGCGGGCGACCCCGTGAGCTTCTTCGGCGCGATTCCGTTCACGCTGGCGGGCTACGGCTCGAGCGTCGTGCCCATCATCCTCGTGGTGTTCGTGCAGTCTTATGTTGAGAAGTTCCTCGACCGCGTGATCCCCAAGGCCGTCAACCTGGTCTTTGTTCCCCTGCTCACCTTCCTCGTCATGGGCACGCTCGCGTTCTCGGTCCTCGGCCCCATCGGCACCGTCGTGGGCAACTGGCTCGCCGGCGTGTTCACGTTCCTGGCCACCAACGCGGCATGGGCCCCCGCCGTCCTCGTGGGCGGGCTTCTTCCCATCATGGTCATGTTCGGCATCCACAACGGCGTGGCCCCGCTGGGCGTCATGCAGATGAGCCAGCTCGGCTACGACAGCATCTTTGGCCCCGGCTGCTTCGTCTCCAACATGTGCACCGCGACGGCGGGCCTGGTCGTGAGCCTGCGCACCCGCGACGCGAAGACCCGAGAGGTGGCCGTCCCCGGCACCATCACCGCGTTCATGGGCATCACTGAGCCCCTGCTCTACGGCGTCAACCTCCCCAAGAAGTACCCGCTCGCCGCCGCGATGGTCGGCGGCGCGTGCGGCGGCCTCTACGCCGGCCTCACGCAGACCCACCGCTTTGCCACCGGCTCCTCGGGCCTGCCCGCAATCCTGCTCTACATCGGCGACAACACCCTGCAGTACCTGATCAACATCGTGGTCGCGATGCTCATCGGCATGGCCGTGACCGCCGTGCTCACCTTCGTGCTGAGCCTTAAGTTCGAGAAGGCTGAGGAGACCCCGACGGCCGAGTAGCGGAAAAGAAGGCCGGGCGACGGTCGCCGGGCGATGGTCGCCGGGCGGCCGAGCGAGAAACCCCGGCCCCATCCGGCCGCCCGCCAGGCGACAGGCCAGACAGCCACTAAATCAAAGGAGAAACCATGTTCTATGCACACGAGAAGGACTTCCCCCAAGGGTTCCTCTGGGGCGCGAGCACTTCTTCCTACCAGGTCGAGGGCGCCTGGGACGCCGACGGCAAGGGGCCGAGCGTCCAGGACCTGCACGTACCGCCCGCGGGCATCACCGACTTCAAGGTGGCGAGCGACCACTACCACCACATGGAGGAGGACGTCGAGCTCATGGCGGAGCTCGGGCTCAAGGCGTACCGCTTCAGCGTGAGCTGGTCGCGCGTCATCCCCGACGGAGACGGCGAGGTCAACGAGGCGGGCCTCGCCTTCTACGACCGCCTGGTCGACGCCCTGGTCAAGCACGGCATCGAGCCCGTGGCCACGATGTTCCACTTCGACCTGCCCCTGGCGCTGCACGAGCGGGGCGGCTGGGCGAGGCGCGCGACCATCGACGCGTTCGAGCGCTATGCGCGCGTGCTCTTCGACCGGCTCGGCGACAGGGTCAAGTACTGGCTCACGGTCAACGAGCAGAACGTCATGGTCATCCACCCGGGCGCCATGAACCCGGGGCGCGTGCCCGAGCCCGCGGAGCTCTACCAGCAGAGCCACAACATGTTCCTGGCCAGCGCCCGCGCGACCCTGGCCCTGCGCGAGATGCACCCCGAGGCAAAGATCGGGCCTGCGCCGAACATCACCGCGATCTACCCCGCGAGCAGCGACCCCGCCGACGTCATCGCCGCGGACAACTGGGAGGCCATCCGCTGCTGGAACTACCTCGACGTCGCCTGCTTCGGCCGCTACAACCCGCTGGCCTGGGCTTATATGGAAGAGAAGGGCCTGGCCCCGGAGATTTACGACGGCGACATGGAGCTTCTTGCCAGCGCAAAGCCCGACTTCCTCGGGTGCAACTACTACGCCACCGCCACGGTCGCCGCAGCCAGAAACGACGGCCGCGACCGCGCGGCGCGGGCCGGCGACCAGCAGGTCATGGTCGGCGAGGAGGGCGTGTACCGCGGGGCCGAGAACCCGCTGCTCCACAAGACCGAGTACGGGTGGATCGTCGACGAGGTCGGCCTGCGCACGACGCTTCGCAGGATCTACGGGCGCTACGGGCTGCCCATCCTCATCACCGAGAACGGCCTGGGGGCGAAGGACACCCTCGAGGAGGACGGCAGCGTCCACGACCCGTACCGGATTGATTACCTCAAGAGGCACTTCGAGCAGGCCAGGCTCGCGATTACCGACGGCGTCGACCTCATCGGCTACTGCCCGTGGTCGTTCATGGACCTCGTGAGCACGCACCAGGGGTACGGCAAGCGCTACGGCTTCGTCTACGTCGACCGCGGCGAGGACGACCTGCGCACCATGCGGCGCATCCCGAAGGATTCCTTCCGCTGGTACCAGCGTGTGATCGGCAGCAACGGGCGCGAACTGTAGGGTTTCCCGCGCCGGCGGGGCGCCTCGGGCGCGAGCTCCCGCCCACTTGTGAAGACTTCACGCCTAGATTTAGCCCTCACAACCCGCTTTTCTCGCGAAATCGACGGTTGTGAGGGCTTCTTTGCGTTGTGAAGACTTCACAGCTGCAGGGCTGATCACAGGCGCGGGGCGGGGGCGGCGGGGCGCAATGTGAGCAGGGGAACGCCCTCCGTTTGCGTACGACACAAATTGCGGCGCCAACCCTCTGCGTCCCTGAGGCGTCCTGCCCCGCGAGGAAACCAGGACCCGACGCGTCAGTGGAAACCCGCACACCGCTAAACCAGACGAAGAAACATAGTCCAGCGACCACACCAATGGACGGGGGCATGCCCGCTGAAATTACCTGCGATATGTGTAATTTGATGAATATCGTATATACTTTTCTCATCACTTAGAGAGGAGGGGCCATGACCGAGTCGAAGCTAATCGAGGCCCGCATCGCCGAAATAGGAGCAGGTAAAGCGTTCACGGCCTCCGATTTCTCCGAGGTGGCGAGCGCACGCAACGCCGGCAACGTGCTCGGGCGCATGCACGCCAGGGGCAAAATCTCGCGCGCCGTCCGCGGCGTCTACTATGTCCCCGAGCACAGCGAGCTCATGGGCATCGACGTGGCCGTCGGCGCGCACGAGGTCGTCGACGCGATAGCGCGGGCGAACAAGTGGGTCGTCTGCCCCGCGGGCGATGCCGCCCTTAACGACCTCGGGCTCGACACCCAGGTACCTGCAAACATCCGCTACGTGAGCAGCGGGCCGTACAAGAAGTACAGCTACAGCGGCCACGACATCGAGCTGAGGCACCGAGCCAACCGTGACCTGCTCGACTGCTCGAGGACCACCTGCCTCTTCGTCCAGGCGCTCAAGGCGCTGGGCAAGGACAACGTCGACGACCAGGTCATCGCGACGCTCGCGCGCAACCTCAGCGAGGAACAAGTGGACACGTTGGTAATGGAATCTCCCGGGCTCACTGTGTGGGTGGCCGAGACGGCGAAGAAAGTACAGGAGGCCAAACATGGAGAGAATCGCTAGGGCATCCGCGCAGGAGCGAAAGCTCGCGTTCGAGCACTGCTCGCAGGGAGCCTCGCTGGCCCCCGCCGTCGTGGAGAAGGACTTCTGGGTCTGCTACACGCTCGATCACCTCTTCCACAAGAGCGGGTTCGGCGACTCGATGGTGTTCAAGGGCGGCACGAGCCTGTCTAAGGCCTTTGGCCTCATCGAGCGCTTCTCCGAGGACATCGACCTCATCCTGGACTGGCGCCTGCTCGGCTACGGCATCGACGAGCCGTGGGAGGAGCGCAGCAACACCAAGCAGGAGAAGTTCAAGGCCGAGACCATCGAGCGCACGAACGCCTTCCTCGCCGAGGTCTTCTCCCCAAGGCTCAAGGAGACGCTTTCCGAGTCGCTGGGAACGGAGGCGCAGGTAAGGGCCGGCGAAGAGGAGGAGACCGTCTTCTTCGACTACCCGCGCTCGTTCGTGGACAAGGGCACGCTCAGGACCATCAAGCTCGAGATCGGCCCCATGGCCACCTGGTCGCCCTCCAAGGACGCGATGATAGCCCCGTACGTCGCGGACGTGCTGCCGTTCGGCGCCAAGCTCTCCACCACGGTGCGCACGGCGTGCCCCGAGCGCACGTTCTGGGAGAAGGCCACCATCCTGCACCAGGAGGCCAACAGGCCCGAGTCGAAGACCATGCCGCGCCGCTACTCGCGCCACTACTACGACATGTACCGCCTCGGCCACTCGGACGTTCTCGGCGCCGCGATGGACATACCTGCCTCCTTTGTGACCGTTGGCGGGCGGTTTTTGACCGCGCGCCTACGAAAAGTTGACCTGAGTAAACAAACATGCAGGAAGTAACGTAGCGCTAACTTGTGCGCGGCGAAACCCCATGCCGGCAAATTTGTTAGCTATTTTCAACTTTCATTGGGGCGCGAGGGGATGCGGCCAAGCACATAAATGCGCCCTCCCGGCAAATCGTTGCCAGGAGGGCGAGAAACTCGCGATGTCGGCGGCGTCAGCCCGCGGCGGCCCTGAGCTCCTGCTCGGTGCCGTTCCAGGGCGCGAACGGCGGAAGGACGCTTATGTTTCTGCAGGCGTTGCAGAGTAGCGCCCCGCCATCCATGGCATGCATGGGATGGCCGCACTGCGCGCACGGGTAGTAATAGAGCTGGCCGCCCCAGTACGAGCCGATCTCTTGCATCTTGGCGTTTTTGACCAGCGAGGTCGGCTTCTCGCCGTTCGCCATCCTCCTGAGCATATCCAAGGTGTCGCTCATGATGTCGCCGCCGGACGCGGAGTCGAGTTCCTGATCGGTCAGCTGTCGCTTGTTCTCGCACATGGTAAAGCCCCTTTCCTCAAGGCTGGATTCTCTTTGGCTCAAATAGTAGCACCGTAGGTGGCGAGAATTACTGCAAAAGCCCTGGTCAACAGGTTGTTTAGTTAGGGGCGGCGGGGGCGTGGCCAAAGGAATAAATGCGCCCTCCCGGCAAATCGTTGCCAAGAGGGCGGGAAACTCGTGATGTCGGCGATGTCAGCCTGCGGCGGCCTTGAGCTCTTCGACCGACCCGTACCACCTGTAGTAGGACACGCAGACGAGGTGCCTGTTGCAGGGGTCGCAATACCACCCAAACCAGCCGTTGTGCATAGGCTTGCCGCATTTATCGCAGGGCACGTAGTGGATGTAGTCGTCCACACCGTGCCGGTAGCCGATCTGGTCGTCGTGGGAGTTGTAGAAATAAACCATCTTGACGCTCGAGTCCATCGAGGGCGCGCCGCCCGCGGTCTGGCTAAGCTCCTGATCGCTGAGCTGGTAGTTCTTCTCGCTCATGGCCTGCACCTTTCCCTCGAGACTGGTTTCTATGTGAAACGGGTGGTTGTATCGCATATAGGAGGCGGCCCGTATGGGTGGTCGAGCAAGCCGCCTTGGCGCGCGTTGGGCGCAGCCAGACGATGGGAGGCAAAACGACGTAGTTGTCGGGCCCCTTGGCAAGAGTGTCCTTGCCGCTATCGAAGTTCGTGGGGACGAACGTGGGTCCGCCGTTGGCCAGGCCGCCGATGACGCCGGAGAGCATCGAATCGTCGAGGGCCTCGAAAGCAGCGGTGTCGAGCTTCTCGTTGATCTTCTTGGAAATGGCGTTCCCCTTTTATCATCTGGGTTCTTCGCGCTCCTTTGCGCACCTCAGATTCTGGCAGACGAACAGGCCAAATACCATAAACAACGTGTTGAGCAGCGCACCGGGGATAGCGACGCCCCAAACAGTACCGACAAGCCCCAATTCGCGAGCAAAATTACGCCGAGAATACCGACGAGCGCCGATTTAGGAGCAGACGTTTACACGTACGGCGAGAAAGATCGGGCGCGAACAGGGGTATCCCCCGTTTGCGCCCGCAATTACCCTGAAAGCCCCTACTTCGTTCCCTGGATCACGTTGAGCAAATCCTCGTAGCTGTGGACGACGTCGTAGCGAACGTCCTCGCCCGAGAACTCGTTGAACAGCTTCCGCGCGCACGCGATCTTTCCGCGCTCGATGTCGCGCAGGGTGAGGCTGTCCATGCTGCCCTTGGTCTCGGCAACAAAGAACACGTGGCGCACGCTGCCGCGCTCAAACGCAATCGCCCAGTCGGGCGCGTAGTTGCCCACCGGCGTGGGAATCTTGAAGTCGCGCGGCAGCTTGGCGTAAACGGCGACCTTGCTGTCGGCCTCCAGCTCCTGGGCGAACTCGCGCTCGCCGTCGGAGTCCCACACCACAAAGTCCTGCACGCAGCGCTTGGTCTCCAGCGCGCGGCCCATGCTCTCGGGCATGCGGTCCGCGAAGATGCTCGAATCGTACGTCTCGTCGAGCTTGTGGTAGGTGATGTGGTCCACCACCATCGTCGCCTTCTCGGCCAGGATGCAGCGCGAGACCTTGGCGATAAACTCCTCGGGATTGTCGCGGAACATTCGGAACTTCACCGGCGCGATGCCTTTCAGGATCGCCGCGGCGCTGCGGCGCGTGATCTGCGCAGCCGACGCCACCTCGCCGAGAAGGTCGTAGGTCACGCCGCCCGAGTCCTCCCCCACCTCGTAGTCGCGCCTGGTCGCGGAGCCGAAGCTCTCGCCGCGCTCAAGGTTCTCGCGCGACTGCTGCGCCCGCTGCGTGGCCGTCGTCATCACGTATGCCGCGCGCGAGACGAACAGCTCCTCGTCGATGCGCCGGATGGCGTTGCGGCGCAGCTCCTCGTCGTCGAACTCGACGGTATACGAATGCTTGGCGTTGATCTTGCCCCACAGCTCCTGGAACTCGGCGCGCATGAAGTTCCTGTTCAGCGGGTTACGCGTGACCTTCTTCTGGTTGCCGTCGGCGATGTAGCCGTCCAGCGCGTGCGCGTCGTAGACGCTGCGCACCAGGGCCTCGATGTCGGCCTTGTAGGCGTAGAGATGCTCGGGAAGGTCGTCCTCCGCCACCGTCGCCAAGCCCGACTCCTTGAAGGCCTGCGTGGGCTGACCGTCGCGCCCCACCAAGCGGTTCGCCTGCAGCGCGAAGAGGATGTCGTGGGCGTCGTCCTCGGTCAGGGTATAGGGCTTCTCCTCGGCGCCCTGGACCACCAGGCCCGCGAGGAACGCCTCGTTGACGGCCTTGGGGCGATCGCGCAGAACGCTGCGGATGTCGGACTGAAGGGCGCGCGAGAAGTCGGCATAGCTCTCGGACGCGATGACCGTCAGGGTGTTGACGCGGTGCACCTCGCCCTCGCCCAGGGCCTCGAGGTCCTGACGCTCGCCGTCCTGGTTCACGCACAGGCGCAGGCCGCGGCCCACCTCCTGGCGCCGGCCCGTCTCGCTGTCGGAGTGCTTAAGCGTGCAGATCTGGAACACGTTGGGGTTGTCCCAGCCCTCGCGCAGCGCGGAGTGCGAGAAGATGAAGCGCGTGGGCTCCTCGAAGGAAAGCAGGCGCTCCTTGTCCTTGAGGATGAGGTCGTAGGCGCTCTGGTCGTCGGACTCGTCGCTGCCGCGCTTGACCTTCGAATCGACCGAGCGGCCCTTCTTGTCTACCGAGAAGTAACCCTTGTGGGTATCGGCCACGTCAATGCCGCGCAGGTAGTCGAGGTAGCGGCGATCCATCTCGGCGATGCCGGCGTCGAGCGAGGCGTCCAGGTTCATCTGGCCGCGCCCGTACTCCTCCACCGCGCGGGCGTACTCCTCCTCGAAGATCTGCCCGTACTCGCCCAGCAGCTGCTCGCCGTCCTCGTCGTAGGCGCGGTACTTTGCCACCTCGTCGATAAAGAAGAGGGACAGGCACTTGATGCCGCGAGCAAAGAGGGCGCGCTCCTTCTCCAGGTGGCTCGCGATGGTCTCGCGGATCTGCACGCGCCGCATGTCGCGCTCGGCCGAGTCGCCGTAGACCTCGCCGCGCCCCAGCACGATCCCGTTGAGGAAGCGCACGTAACCGGCGCGCCCGTCCATATCGGGCACGACCTCTGCCACGGTAAAGCCCTCGCGGTAGGCCTCGAGCTCGCCGGAGGCCGTGTAGACGTCGTCGCCCTCGCCGAAGAGCTGAGCCTTCTTAGAGATGCCGCCCGACGCGCTCAGCTTCTTGAACTCCACCAGGGCCTGGGGCGCGCGGTCCTTGCGCACCCGGATGTCCTGCAGGTAGAGATAGCCGTCGGTGCCGCGCATGCCCTTGAGCTCGAAGCCCTTGACCTCGATGCGCTTAACCAGGCGCTGGTTGAAGGCGTCCAGCGCGTCCAGCGCATAGACGGTGTCGTGGCGGTCCTTGTGCGTGGCCGAGTAGTTGAGGCACACCAGCGGACGGAAGCGCTTGATGCCGTCCTGGGTTGCCTTACCGCCCATCTTCTGGGGCTCGTCCTGGATCACGATGGGGCGGTTGGCCGCCAGCACGTCGATGGGCCGGCGGCTGCCGAACTCGTCGCGCTCGGAGTACATGATGCGGGCCTCTTTGGACTTGCCGTTCTCCTTCATGGAGGTGTTGAAGGCCTGCATGTTGATGATCATGACGTTGACGTCGGAACTCTCGGAGTAGCGGTCGAGCTCGCCCAGCCGCGAGCTGTCGTAAATGAAGTAGCGGATGGCCTTGCCGTACTGCTCGAAGAAGTGCTGCTCGGTGCCCTGCAGGGACTTGTAGACGCCCTCGCGAATGGCCACGCTCGGCACCACGACGACGAACTTGCTCCAACCGTAGAGGCGGTTGAGCTCCAGCATGGTCTTGGTGTAGACGTAGGTCTTGCCCGTGCCCGTCTCCATCTCGACGTCGAGGTTCACGGGAGCCGGCCCCTTGGCCAGCGCGGCCGAGACAGGCAGGCGGTTGGCGCGCTGCACGCGGTTGATGTTCTCCAGGAGCTTATCGTTGCTCAAGGCGAGAGGGGCGTTGGCATAGCCCTCGGTGGCCTCGAGCTGCGCCTGGAAGCCCGCCATGGCCTCCATACCGTTGCGCGTCCGCGCACGACCGAGGTCGCGCAGGTAGGCCGCGGCGCCCGTGTTGGGCTGCCCGGCAAAGACGTCCGTGACAGCGTGGGCCGCGTCGGTCTGGTACGGCTGTATCTTGAATTTGAACTGCATTACTCCTGCGCCTCCGGAAGGGCATAACGGGCATAGCGCCTCTCGCCAACCTTAAGAACAACCCCACGCGTAACCATGTCGCGCACAACGGCCTTGGCACGGTCTTTACCGAGGCCGAGAATATCGGCAAGCTCAGCTATGCCAGCATCACCATGCTCAGCCAGATACGCGACAACAAGCGCATCCCTGTTGCAAGCTATCGGTTTTCTATCGGTTTCTATCGGTTTTTCAGCACCTTCTATCGGTTTTCTATCGGTTTCTATCGGTTTTTCAGCGGTCCTATCGGTTGCGGAAGGCACGCTCTCCCCACGCAGACGCGCAGCGAACTCCTCGGCCGAGGGTCGCCAGAGGTTCACGCGCATCCTGCCGTCAAGGTCAGAGAACTCCGGCTCGGCAAGGCCGGCTTCGGCAAGCTCCCGCTTCACACGAGGAATGCCGCTGCCCCAGCTCTCGATAAGACCCATATAGAGGAACGCCTGGGCCAAAGCGCCGTTACGGGGACACGACTCGCCCGAAAGCGCGCGGTCGAGTGAGAAGCCGCGCACGATACCGCCCGGCGAGCTCACCTCGAGCCTATCGGCGTAAAGCGCCACCTGCGTGGGCGTGCTCTCGATGTAGGATCGGTGCAGCACCGCGTTGGTGATGACCTCCCTCACCGACCAGGCAGGAATCTCATAGACGTCCCTACGCACCACACCGCCAAGATCGGCGCCCATATTCATCTTCTCGAGCGCATAGAGATAAGCCCCGTCGATCTGGGCCATAAGATCACCCTCGATGTCGCGCCGGTCCAAAAAGACAGCCCGCGAGTCGTCCTTAAAGACCGCGCACTGCAACGGGCGAACGACCTCGGGGTCGCCCGTCAGCGCCAAGAAGGCGTTGGTCGGCAGAATCTCGCCTTCGCGCTCGCACAGAAGGCCCCAAGAGAGCAGCTGAGACTTCGTCACCTGACGAATGAGCCCGCGACGCTCCTCGGAAGCGCGAGAGACGGCGACCTCATGCATCCTCTCGCACAGGGCCTCGACCTGCTCTTCGCCTACCGTGCGCCCACGGCGCACCAGGCGGTCGTAACCGCCCTGCGCGCACTCCTGGCTCAGCATTCGCGACCACTCAAGGTCGGCGTGGCGCGTGGTGGCACCCACCCGGACGTACACGCCGTTCTCAAGCCCCTCGGACTTAAGGTAGTAAGGACACTGCCTGCCCACAGGCACCTCAACCAGGATGAGGTTCTTACCCTGGACGCTCTTCACCGTGATCTCGGGCAGCACCTGAGGCGCCACCGAGTCCATGACGGCATTGGCGATGGCATCCATATCCTCAAGCACGCGCTCGTCCGGAATGCCCACGACCTCGTGCGTCTTGTCGTCGACGCCAAAGACCAGGGTGCCGCCGCGGGCGTTGGCAAAGGCCACGACCGTCTTGACGTAGCCTTTGGAGCTCGCGGAGCGCTCCTTCTTGTATTCGACCGTCTGGGACTCGCCAGACAGCAGCGTATCGAGCGTCATCTAGATCACCTTGCGGATGGTGTCGGGCGAGAAGGTCTTGAAGAGCTCCTCGAGGTTGGCCACGTCGGAGTCGCCGGCAAAGCACGCGTCGCGGAAGACCGCGTAGAGCGGGCGCTCCTTGGCGATGGCCTCGATGGCCTGAACGCCCACACCGGTGTCGAAGCAGGCGATGAGCTGGCCCTCGTTGACGTCGAGGACGCGCTTGCCACCGAGGGCGCGCTCCGCAATGCTCGCGGAGTACGGGATACGGAAGGCCGGCAGCACCTGGAAGAGCAGGTCGAGGTCGGTCGCGCCCTCCACGGCGTTGTTGGCAAAGAGGTCGAGCGAGGCCTGCTCGTACTGGCCGGGCTCGGCATACTCGTCCTTGATGACGGAGTCGCCCACGGCCAGCACGCGGAAGCCCAGGTCGGGCAGCGGCTTGGGCTCGGCGCCCAACTCCAGTTGCTCGTTGGCTTTGTCGACCTCGTCGGCAATCTTTGCCCCCGCGCGGCGGATGCGCTCCTCGCCGACCTCGGTCAAAGTCGAGAACTGCCCGGAAGTCTCCTCCGGGATCTGAACCAGTATGAAGCGACGAGAACCCCCGTCCTCGGCGTTCTTCTCCATCACGGCCTGGGCCATGGAGGCAGAGCCGGAGAAGAAGTCGAGGACGAGAGAATCGGGCTCGCTGGCGATTTGCAGAATCCTTTTTAGAGTTCCGATTGGTTTAGGGTTTGAGAAATCCGTCGTCTTGAAGCCCAGCGCTTTAAACGCCTCGGTACCGCGCTCGCTATTGACGTCCTTTTGCGCCCAGACGCTAGTAGGTTTAACGTCCCCTCTCTCATCCAGATACTGCACCTCGTGCATGCTCCATTGACGCTTGTTTTCCATGTAGACAGCATGCAAGTGATCGATCTTCTCTCTTGCAGTCTCTTTACCCCATCGCCAGGAACCTTCAATCTCTGCTGTCTTCATGGGCACGATACGGATGTAGCCACTGGGGGTTTCGTCCTCGTTGGACCCTATCTTGATGTCGCCTGTCTCGGCGTTGTAGAAGAATGGATAGAACAAATTTGGACGGTTGCGCCTCTCGTCGTTCGTGCCACGCTTTCGCAAATCCTCGTACCGATAAAGACGATTCGACGCGTCCCTCTTCGTGTAACGCGAGGTAATCGTTTCGTCGGGTTCAAATCCCCCCATAGCGAATGAGTCGCTCTTTGCATAAATAACAATGCTCTCGTGCGCCGTTGCAATGTATTTGTCATCCGACCTGCCTGACGGTTTATTAACGCATGCAACTTCAGCGATGAAGGACCCAGGCGTAAAAACCTCGTCGCAGATCTTCCGCAGGTTCGCGCTCTCGTTGTCGTCGATGCTGATGAAGATCGCGCCGTCGGCCGCGAGCAAGTCGCGGGCCAGCAGCAGCCTGGGGTACATCATCGAGCACCAGTCGCTGTGGAAGCGGCCGTTGGACTCGAGGTTGGCAACGAGGCGCCCGCCCGTCTCGTCGAAGTCGCCGCTCTGGGCCTCGTACTCCTCGCGGGTCTGGGAGAAATCGTCGTCGTAGACGAAGTCGTGGCCCGTGTTGTAGGGCGGGTCGATGTAGATGAGCTTGACCTTGCCGGCGTAGGTCTCGCGCATGATCTTGAGGGCCTCGAGGTTGTCGCCCTCGATGTAGAGGTTCTGGGTGGTGTCCCAGTCCTTGGACTTCTCGGGCTGCGGGCGCATGACCTTGCGCGTGGGGCGGCGCGCCTCGAGCTTGGACTCGCGCTTGCCAGGCCAGGTGAACTGGTAGCGCTCGCGGGCGCCCTCAACCACGGGGGCGCACGTGAGGTTCTCGCGCAGGGCGTCGAAGTCGATGGCGCGCACGAGGTTGCCATCGGCGTCGGTGGCCTCGGTCACCGCATTGGGGAACAGCGCCGCGATCTTCTCGACGTTCTCCTGCGTAAGGTCCGGCGTACCGGGGGTGATCTTCTCCATGGTTGGCTACTCCTTCTCGAGCCGGGCGAGCTCGGCGTTCTTCTTCTTGAGCTGCGCGAAGAGGTCGTTTCTCCGCGCGAGCTGGCGTTCTTTGCGCATCTTTGCATCGAGGGTCGAAATCTCGGCGCGCAAGGCGTGGATCCTCTCCCTGCGGTCGATGCGGGTCAGGACGTCCGTGCCGTCAACGTCGCCAAAGGCGGCCTGAGCGAGCATCGAGTCCCAGGCTTCGTCCATGGTGTCGCCGGCGAGCGCGAGCGATTGCAGGCTGTCCGACACAATCATGCGGCCGCTCTCGGACAGAAATACGCGCCCGCTTTTGGCGTCCGCCACCACAAAGCGGTTGGGGTTAGCCGCCATAACGGCGCGGACAACCGAGACGGGGGCCTCATCGCCCTTGGGTTCCAGGCGCACGACCAGTATCTCGTGCACGCGATCGCCGTCGGCGAGGTAGCAGGTGGAAGGCTTCACCGAGTTCGCCAGGACGATCTTCTCGACGCCGTCAACAAAGTCACGACGCAGCGCGACGCTCATCTGCATATTGCGGTAGAAGCCCTCTTTAGGGAGCGTTCGTTCGACCTCGGTGGTGCTCGGCAGCCCTAGCATCTGGGCCTCACCACCAAGAAGCACACGAGCTCGAAGTCGTCGAGTCCCTCGATCTCGTCCTCGAGAAAGCCCGTCGTCCCTGAGCCGAAGAAGCTGTCGACGTCGCTTTCGGCCTTCACGTCCACGATGGAGGCCACGGCGTCGCGCAGGAGCTTGGCCTCGCGGCGCATGTCACGGCCGTTTTTGGTCTCGCGGTTGTAGGCGCAGCAGAGTCCCATGTCGGGCTCGCCCTTGCCGCGGCAGAGCAGGCGCATGTCGTCCAGCACCGCCTTGGGCTCCAGGTGGCTGTGCGTGATGCTGCCGTCGGCGGCCACGCGCAGCACGTAGAACGGGTGCAGGTGGTTGCTGCCGTCGCGGTCGACCTTGCTGTTCACGTTGCGCAACACAAAGATCACGCCCGGCTCGTCGCCCTCCACCACGGCGTTGATGCCGCTGGGCAGGCGGTCGATGGCGGGGTTGTCGCGGTAGTAGCCCACCAGGTCCATGCGGAACTCGTTGAGGCCCAGGTCGGTGATGGAGACGCCGCCGTTCACGTCCTCGAGGTCCACGACCTCGTCGCGCATCTGCTCGAGCTGGGCGCGGCGGTACTCCAGGTCGCCCGTCTCGCCGGCGTTGATGTAGTCGTCGTCGCCGGTGGAGGTCATCACGGTGATGCGCATGCGCTCCTCGACGCGGGCCTTGAGCTTGATGTACTCGTCGAGCTCAACGTCGGGCCAGTAGTTCACCAGCTGTATGCAGGCGTTCTTGGAGCCGATGCGGTCCACGCGGCCGAAGCGCTGCACGATGCGCACCGGGTTCCAGTGGATGTCGTAGTTCACCAGGTAGTCGCAGTCCTGCAGGTTCTGGCCCTCCGAGATGCAGTCGGTGGCGATCACGATGTCCACGTCCTTGCCCACGAGCCGCGGGGCCACCACGTCGCGCTCCTTGGAAACGGGGCTGAAGCAGGCCAGCACCTCCTGCATCTGGGACGGCACGCTGTCGATAGTGCAGGCGCAGCCGTTGCCGGTGACCTTGGCGCACTCCAGGCCCAGCTCGCGCTTGGCGAAGTCCGCCACGTGCTCGTAGAGGTAGTCGGCCGTGTCCGAGAACGCGGTGAACACGAGCACCTTGCGGTTGCCCGGGTTGATGGGGCTCTGCGCCTTGCTCCGGATCTGCTCGCAGAGCTCGATGAGCTTGGCGTCATGGGCCGGGTCGACGTCTTCGACCATGGCGATGAGGATCTTGATGACGTCCACGTCGGCCTCGATGTCGCGCTCCCAGCGCATCCAGTCCATGTCCTCGAGCATGATCTTCGCGGCGCCGCCCACCTCGAGCGCGCCCTCGTCGTCCGGGTCGAGGTCCAGGCCGCCGGGCAGCGCGCCGTCCTCGACGCTCGCGCCCGCGGCGAGGCCCTGCCGGTACCTGTCGATGGTGTCGAGCGCGGCGTCCATGGCGCCCAGCACGCGCCCGAGCGTCAGGCGGAAGGAGTGCACGGAGCTCTCCAGGCGCTTGAGCAGGTTCGTCGTCATGAGGTGGCGCGCGCCCGTCTCGCGGCCGCCCAGCGTGAGGTTGCCCCCGCCGCCCATGTCGACGTACTTGGCGAGCCTGCTCGGCTGCACGTAGGCGCTCGGCATGTAGACGGCCAGCACCAGCGAGTCCAGCTCCTCGTAGATCTCGTGGTAGTTGATGGCGTCGGGCAGGGTCGAGAGCTTGGGCCGGCGCGAGTCGGGGGCGAGGCGCCTCGGGAAGGGCCCGATGGCGCTCATGTCGTAGTAGCGCTGGATGTGCTTGCGGCTGCGCGCGACCGTCACCTGGTCCAGGACCTCGAAGAAGTCGTAGTCGAGCATGTCGGTGAGGGCGCGTGTCGTCCGCTGCTCGGCGGGCAGCTTCGACCAGCGGGCGTAGACGGTCTGCGCGTTGCGGAAGACCGTCTCGATGTCGTTTTGCAGGCTGAGCTTTCTCGACCACTCCTCCGGGTCGACCCAGTAGGCCAGGGCAAGCTGGTTGCGCAGGTCGCGGAAGCGGTTGTTCACCGGCGTGGCGGAGAGCATGAGGACCTTGGTCTTGACGCCCTGCTTGATGACCTTCTCCATGAGGAGCTGGTAGCGGTTCATCTTGTCCTCGGTGGCCGATTCGCCGCCGTTGCGGAAGTTGTGGCTCTCGTCGATGACCACGAGGTCGTAGCCGCCCCAGTTGATGCGGTCGAGGGGGATGCCCGTCTCCGAGGTGCCGCGCGTGCGCGAGAGGTCGGTGTGGAACAGCACGTCGTAGCGCAGGCGGTCGGACGCGATGAGGTTGTTGACCAGGTTCGAGTTGTAGGTGATCCAGTTGTCCTTGAGCTTCTTGGGGCAGAGCACCAGGACGTTGCGGTTACGCGACTCGTAGTACTTGATCACGGCGAGCGCCGTGAAGGTCTTACCCAGGCCCACCGAGTCGGCCAGGATGCAGCCGTTGTAGGTCTCGAGCTTGTTGATGATGGAGAGCGCCGCGTCCCTCTGGAAGTCGTAGAGCTTGCCCCAGATGGCGCTCTCGCGAAAGCCCGTGCCCTCGTTGGGCAGCACGTCTTCCGAGACGTCGTCGAGGAACTCGCTGAAGATGCGGTAGAGCGCCATGTAGTAGATGAGCTCGGGGGCGTTCTCCTGGTACATGGCCGTGATGCCGTCGATGACGGCGTCGGTCACGTCGTGGAGCTCGGGCGAGTTCCAGGCGGCGTCGAAGTCCGAGAGCAGAGCGCGCGACTGCACGGTATCGCAGCGAATAGTGGTGTCGGCCCGCGCGGCGGAAGGGTCACACCCCAGCTTGCGGGTGGTGAACTCGTCGAAGGGGACGTAGGCGACGTCGTCGCCCGCCTTCGAGACCACGAGCTTCGAGGAGAGAGCGCCTTCCCCCTCACAGGACTTGAACGCGGCCTTCCTGCGTATCCAGTCGGCACACTCGGAGGCCACTGCCTTATGGGTCAGCTCGTTTCGCAGGCGGATCTCGAAGTCGGTGCCGCACAGGCCCTGCTCGCGGGAGAGGCGGGGGATGTAGAACTCGCGCTTCTCCCGCGCGGGTCGCTGCTGGGTGAAGGCCTGCGACGTGTAGATGAAGCGGAACTCGTCGAGGCCCTCGAGCTGATCTTTGAGTTCCTGATAGGCGTACATGGAAAAGACAGCGGCAGCCACGCAGACGCGGTCGCCGACCTGCACGGTATTTACGAGCTCGTCCTTAAGGATGCGCGTGCGATTGTCAAAGAAGTCAGTCTGCATCAGGCACCCTTCTTCGCGAGCTCTTCGATCATGCAGTTGCGCACGAAGGCAGAAAAGCTCATGCCCCGAAGGTCCGCCCCTACAATAAAAAGCGCTTTACATTCGACAGCCGCCAATTATAAGGCAGCGCTGCGATATTAAAGGACGCTGCGTGGTCATGCGTAACCATTCGCGCCGTTACGAGGCCCAACGGTAAAGCCACGTCAATCGGCCCTCCGGCGCCGCCGTTTGCATCCGCCTGCCCCCTGGGGCTCTGGCGCGTGATCGACCATTTCGGCACGGGCGCCGTCCCCGAGTGCCGCGTTTGGCGCGAGCGTTACCTCGAAGACCGCAAGCCCACCCCCGAGAAGCT
>CAVCUP010000033.1:0-1837 GCA_963605405.1 bacterium
GGTACTTGGCCGACCTGCCCGAACGGGAGAAAACCTTGCCCTGCCAGACTGCGTGGGCGGGGCGCGCGCCGTAGTGCGCCGTCGTGTACACGAGGTCGCAGCCCCACTCGTCCATGCGGCGCCAGAGCAGGTCGTTGCGCGCCTGGTTGGCCTGCGTCACGACGTGGCGGCGCAGCGCGGCGTCTATGGGTGTCGAGACGCCGCTCTTGTAGTCGATCGTCGTTATGCCGAGCTTGGCGAGCCTGGACACGGCGTCCTCCATGGCGCGGCGGGGCGAGTCGCCGCCCTCGACGCGCAGCACGGCCTCGGCCGTCGCGGCGTACCACTCCTTCTCGGCGGAGGCGGCGAGGGCAACGTTCTCGCGGCGCATGATCTCGGCCATGCCGCGCGCCGCCTCCGCCGCGACGTTCGCCGCGTAGCCGGTCTCGTGGCTCCTGCCGCCGAGCCTCCGCGCGAGGGTCGAGACGATCTCCTCGTCCTCCTCGGCCATGGCCTCGCGCCACGCGGACTCGACGCCGGAGGCCACGCGGCCCTCCCACTCGGCCCAGAGCCTCATCGCGCCCAGCGGGGAGACGCGGGGGAGCAGGCGGAACTCGTCGGGGTTCTCGCACGCCCTGGCTAAGGAATCGGCGGCGAGCCTGGTCAGCGCGGCCACCCACGACTCCTGCGCGCCGTGGACGATGTCGGCGGCGAGCCGGTCGTACAGGTCGGCCATGGCTACAGCCCGAGGTCGCCGTAGAGCGCGGCGGCGGACGGCCCGCCCTTGGCCTCGCCGGTGAACTCGCGGGCCTCGTCCTCGCTCATGTCGTAGTACTTGGCCACGTAGCGCCACTTCGGGCACAGGCCGCGCGCCACGTCGTCCTTCATGGTCTCTCGCTCGGCGTCGGCGTCCTCGACCACCGAGTCATCCCACGTCACCTCGACGGAGACCTCGGTCGGCGCGGCGCCCGTGCGCACGCCGAGCTCGGCGGCGTAGGCCCCGGCGAACAGGCGGCGCAGGGCCTCGCCGACCTTGCCCTCGTGCTTGCGCAGGTTGCGGTAGAGCACGGAGTTGTCGGAGACCACCTCGCGGGCGGTCTTCAGGCCGCCCTGCCGCGTGAAGCTGAAGTAGTTCGGGCCGAAGCCGCACTTGACCGACAGCATCGACAGCGCGGCGTTCATGGCCGTCTCCGACTCGTCGGCGCGGGTGCCGGGGTCGTAGACGGTGAGCGGGCTGGACTGGCCGACCTTGCCGGGCAGCGCCTTGAACAGCTTCTGGTCGATGGTGGAGCCGAGGTCGGCGGCGCCGGTCCTCGGGTCGACCTTGATGCCGGACTCCTCGCAGATCACGCGCGGGAGGCCGAGCCTCGTGCGCCAGTACATCGCGTCGAAGGTCGCGTCGACGAGCTTGATGACGTCGACGGCGTCGTCGAACACGGAGACGCCCAGCGGCGTGAACTCCTCGTAGGTGTTGGAGAGCGCGGGGCGCACGATGGCGTAGGTCGGCAGCGCCGAGCGCGTGTCGAGGTCGGCCACGACGAGGTCGCTCTCAACGGGCCTGCCCTGCAGCGCGGGGTCGAACAGCCACGTGCGGATATGGTAAGTGCCCTCGGTCTCGGCCACCGGCTCGTGCACCTGGACGCGGTCGAGCATCCGACCGTCGACCAGACAGCGGGACACGAGGGCGACGGACACGGAGTCGCACCCGTCGCTGTCGAGCGGCACGACCTTGCCCGCGTCGTAGTACTCGACCGACACGGTCGCATTCGCGCCCCGGCCGTCCTCGCCGACCCCGTCGACGCCCGCTGCCCAGCAGCCGGAGCCGAGGGCGAAGGCGAGCGCGAGGTTGTCGGCCTGC
>CAVCUP010000033.1:1847-19854 GCA_963605405.1 bacterium
GGCCTGCTCGGAGACGAAGGTGGCCGCTCGGCCGGAGAGCCACTCGGACAGCGCGCGGTCCTGCGAGTTGATGGAGGTCTTCTCGTCCATGACGAGGCTCGCCCACTCGTCGCACACCGCGCGGGCAGGGCGGATGGAGAGCCTGCCGGACGGGTCGGGGCCTCGCCCGGTGTCGGCGCGGTCGGCGGCATAGAATCCGTTCGTCACCTGGTACCAGCTCCACCACGCGCGGATATGCCGGTCCATGACGTTCCTGGGCTGGTAGCCCTGCCTCTTCAAGAAGCGCACGGCCCACTCGGGCGCGCCGTCGACTCTCTTCACCCATGCCTCCCGCACGTTAGACCATCGAAGGATCGTCTATGAGTCTCGCGACGGCGTAACGCAGGGCGTCTATGGCGTGGTTGTCGGCGTCGGGCAGCATGCCGGTCGGCTTGCCGTCGCGGGTGAGCGCGTACTGGTAGCAGGTCAGCTCATGGGCGGCCGTCTCGCAGCACGGGTCGACCACGATCGCGGCGCGGCCCTGCAGCCAGCGCACGGAGTTGCGCACGTTGTGGGCGCCCTGCTTCGGCACGGGGACGGCGTTGACGCCCTCGGCCCGCCAGTCGGCGACGCTCTTAGGCTCGGCGGAGTCGCACATCACCTCGGCGTACGGCTCGGCGTCCGCGACCACGTGCGCCGCGTCGGCGGCGTCCTCGCCCGTCGGCTCGTAGCCCGCCTCGTAGGTCGGCCGCGACATGCGCGCGACGGCCATCGCGGCCGTCTCGGCGTTCGACAGCCCGACGCCGCTCATCTCGCCCAGGACGTAGAGCGTGCGGGCCTTCGCGTCGTACGCGACCTCGAGCCAAACCCACGGGTCGACGGAGAAGCCCCAGTCGACGCCGTAGAGGCGGTACTGCAGGCGGCGGCGCTCGTCGGCGGTGACCTCGCGCACCTCGGCGCGGGGGAAGACCTCGGCGCCGTAGCCGGTCGATTCCCCGCCCCACTCGTGCCGCCACGCGTCCTCGTCGAGCGCGCGCAGGGCCTCGGCGTCGCTGTAGACCTGGTCGGGGACCCACTCGCGCGGCATGTCGAGGTAGGTCGTGGAGATGACCGAGCCGGGGGCGCTCGCCGCGACGGCCGCGACGTGCTCGTTGACCCAGGCGTCGCGGGAGCGCGGCGGGTTGTAGTCGAAGAACCGGAAGTAGACGGCGCCCTCCGGCGCGTCTCGGGTCACGGACTGAAGGACGGTTCGGACATCCGGCATCCCGCCGAACTGGTCGACCTCGGAGATCCACTGGTACGCGTAGTACGTCCCGGCCGGGGCCTTTATGGCCTTGGTCTTGTCTGAGCGGTCGCCGCCCCTGAACGTCACGACCTGGCCGGTCGACGGGCGCGTGAGCCTGCAGGGCCGCTTGGTCGTCACCCACTCGTCTTCGCACCCGAGGCGGCGGAACGCCCAGAGCATCTGCTCGAAGACGCCGCCCTCGATGTCCTGCCCGATCTTGGGCATCACGAAGGCGGAGCGGGCCGGGTGGCGCATGAGGCCGTAGGCGACCTCGAGCGAGATGACGGAGGACTTGCCCGAGAAGCGCCCGCCGCGCAGCCAGCGCTCAAGCCCCTCGTCGCGCTCGACGTCGCGGTGCAGCGCCAGGTAGGGCGGCGCGAGCAGCACGCCGAAGTCGCGCTCGAACGGGGCGTCCTCCGACTTCTCGGCGAGCCTGCCGCGCTCGTCCAGCTCGGCGAGGAAGCGCGCGGCGTTGGCGTTGCCGCCCTGTGCCGACGTTATCTGCCCCGCGACCACGGTCGCGGCGAGCGTCGCGTCGGCGTCGTCGAGGCCGGGAGCGACCTTGCGCAGGGCCTCGCGCGGCTCGCCCGCGGCCTTGCTGGACAGCAGCGCCGCGGCTATTGCCGCCATGTCCCTCCTGCGGCGGCGGGACTCGCCCGAGGCGATGCCGGCCCTGCGGGCGTTCTCCCTCCTCTCCTCCGGCGTTCGCTCGGAGTTGGGCACGAGGTTGGACGCCCCGCCGCGAACAGGCTCGGCGGCCCCGCCCGAAGGCTGGCCGCCATGGTTTCCGCCCTTGTTGCGTCTCTTTCCCATGGGCCGCATGTTCGGCCCTTGGTCACGGGAAAGGCCCTTCACGGCCTCTTCCCGTGCCGTCGTTTGAACTTGCGCTGCCTGAAGGCGTTGTCGCGGGCGGCGAGCCCCGGGCCGCTCCTCTCGCGGTACTCGCGCTCGTCCATCGTGCAGGACTTGCACAGGCCCCAGCGCCTGCCGTCGGCGGAGCCGTCCCAGACCGGATGCTGGCCGCACTTCTGGCACAGGGGCACGATCCCCTCGGTGCGCCACCGCCCGAAGCGCTCGCGCGCCCGGCTCACGGCCTTGGGAGTGCGTCCCGGGAGAAGGGCGGAGAGCTCCTCGGCGGTCATGGACGGGTTGGCCCAGACTACGGCGAGCTCGGAGTACTCCCATGGCACGTTTTTTCGAATTCTTGGGGCGTTTGGGGGATTTTCCCCATGCAGCCCGCGACCGTTCGCCACCGTCAACGTCGAAGCACCAACCTTACTTGTGAGTCTCCCGTTCGGCCGCGTCTCGCGTCTCGTGTGGAACACGAGCCGCGAGACGCGCCTTTTAGTCGACGCCACAAGTAAGGTAGGTGCGATCATGCCGCGCAGCAGCAGGTCGTCTTGGGGCAGCAACGAGGACGCGGGCCGAGGCCGCAGGCGGCTCCGCTATTGGGCCGACCTGGGGGACGGCAGGGGCTACCGCCGCGTCTCCGAGACCATCCGGGGGAGCCGCAGGGACGGCGACGAGGCGCTGACCCGCAGGCGCGTACAGCACGCCGCCGACGCGCCCTCGCCGACCCTGGGGCAGGCCTACGAGGCGTGGTGGCTCCCCGAGGCGAGGGACAGGGTGGAGCGCGGGGAGATGGCGGCGAGCACGCTCGCCAACTACGAGAGCCGGTGGCGCCGCCACGTGCGGCCCGCCTTCGGCGACAGGCCCCTGGCCGACGTCAGGCCGCTCGAGGTCCAGGACTGGCTGCTCGGGATGACGTCGAGCATGGCGGCCTCCTCGCTGTCGCTCATGGACCAGGTGTACCGCAAGGCGGTCATGTACGAGGCCTGCGGGGCCAACCCGGCGGCGCTCCGGTACCGCATGCCAACGGCGGGCGGGGAGCGCGGCAGGGAGGTCTACACGCTGTCGGAGATGGCTTCCGCGCTCGACGCCGTGCGCGGGACGTGCGCCTACGTGCCCGCCGTGCTCTGCGGCGTCGGGTCGGCCCGCGTCGGCGAGTCCCTGGGCGCGGTCACGGCGGAGGACGTGAGACGCGCCGAGTCGCGCGGGATGGAGCTCGCCGTGGTGGACGTGAGGCGGCAGGTCGACCGGTACGGGCACGTGCTGGACAGGCTCAAGACTGCTCAGAGCGCCCGGGCGCTGGTCATCCCCGAGCCGTGGAGCGCCGACGTGCTCGCGGTCCGCACGCGCTGGCTGTGCGACCAGGGGGACGGCTCGCCGGTCTCGCAGGCGACCGTCGGGCGGGTGTGGAGGGAGACGCTAGAGGCGGCGGGCATCGAGCCGATACCGTTCAGGAACCTGCGCAACTCGTGGCGCACGATCTCGCGCTGGGAGCTGGGGATACCCGAGGACATGTGCGAGCGCATGATGGGGCACGCTGGCAAGAACGTCGGCGAGAGACACTACGACCGCCCCGATGCCGATCAGTTCGTCGACGTCGTGGCGGCCGCTTACGTGCGCTACCGTGCAAAGCTCTAGTCCCTGCTTAGGGACAAATAGGGACAAATCCCGACGCTACAACGCTTCTACCTGCGGAAACGGGAACCTCACTAGTAGCCGCCGTAGTAATGCTCGCGCTCCCAGTCGGTGACGGCGGTGCAGTAGTCGTTCCACTCGCGCTTCTTCTCGGTGATGAGGTACTCGAAGATGTGGTCGCCGAGGACCTCGTGCATGAGCTCGGAGCCCTCGAACTTCTCGATTGCCTCGCCGAGGGTGCGCGGCAGGCGCTCGACGCCCTTGGCCGCGAGCTCGCGCTCGGACTGCAGGAAGGTGTCGCAGGTGGACTCCTCGGGCAGCGGCAGCTCGTCCTCGATGCCCTTGAGGCCGGCCGCGATGGTCACGGCGAGGGCCAGGTAGGGGTTGGCCGTGGGGTCGGGGCTGCGCAGCTCGATGCGGGTGGCGGTGTGCTTGCCCGGCTTGTGCGCGGGGATGCGCACGAGGGCGGAGCGGTTCTTGCGGCCCCAGGTCGCGTAGTTGGGCACCTCGCCAGTGGAGATGAAGCGCTTGTAGGAGTTGACGGTCGGGTTCGTGACCAGCGTGAACTCGGGGGCGTACTTGAGGACGCCGGCGATGTAGTGCTGCGCGAGCGGCGAGAGATGCGCGTCGTTCTCCTCCTTGGGAGCCCAGAAGAGATTCTCCCCGTCGTGGTCGAACAGCGACTGGTACAGGAACATCGCCGAGCCGGGCTGGTCGGCCGTGGGCTTGGGCATGAAGGAGGCGTACATGTCCTGCTGGGCGGCGAGCTGCTTGATGACGAGACGGGCCGTCATGATGTTGTCCGCGCAGCTCACGGCCTCGGTAAAGCGCAGCTCGACGCCGTTTTGGGAACGGCCGGCGGCGTGGTAGGAGTACTGCACCGGGATAGACATCTTCTCGAGCATGAGCGTCGTCTGGCGGCGCAGGTCGTTAGCGTTGTCCATGGGCGTGAGGTCGAAGTAGCCGGCGTCGTCCTTGGGCTTGAGCTCGGTCTGGCTCGCGGAATAGAAATACTCGAGCTTAGGGCCGACGTTGGCGACGAAGCCCTTCTTATCTGCATCGGTAAAGACCTTGAGCAGGCAGGCGCGCGGGTCGCCCTCGAAGGGCTTGCGGTCGGGAGTGTAGATGTCGCAGAAGACGCGCGCGACGGCGTCGGTCTGGGTAGGGCGCCACGGCAGCATAGCGAAGGTATCCGGGTCGGGGAACGCCAGCATGTCCGACTCCTCGAGGGAGACGAAGCCGTCGATGGAGGATCCGTCGAAGCCGATGCCCTCCTCAAAGGACTCCTCGAGCTCCTCGGGAGAGATCGCGAACGACTTGAGGTTGCCCAGAACGTCGGTGAACCAAAGGCGCACGAAGCGGATATCGCGCTTCTCGACGGTGCGCAGGACGAAATCGATGTCCTTCTCGCTGCTCATGCAGACTCCTCCTCGGGGTCGGCCGAAATACACAAATAAACGCCTGTTAGGTTCCCACAGGCGTGTTTCGCACATGTTACCCGAAGGGGGGCCGAGCGGCGCCGGAGCGGCGGCGAGCGGCGGGAAGAGACGCGGGTACGTCGGTGTTCTGCGCCCAAGTCGGTCCCAAGGCACGCGCGTCGGGAGAGGCGACGCCTCTCCCCGTAGAGAGAAACCCCGCCGCCCGAGACCGAAGCTGCGGGCCCGCCGGGGGGCCGAGAACATCGCTTCGAAACGGCGGGGACCGCGCGGGCGAGAGGACGTCGGGCGGGCCGAGCGCCCCTCCCCGCCCGACGGCCTGTTCCAGGCGCTACTTGGAGAAGGCCTTGTTCGCGTCGGCGAGCATCTTGTCGGCCTTGGAACAGTGCCCTGAGGCGTGGCCGTTGCAGGAGCCGCCGCAGTCGGAGCAGCCGTTCTTCTCCTTGCGCAGAAGGGAGCGGACCGAGAAGAAAATGGTCGCCGCGACGGCGGCGACGATGACGACGTCCGCGATGCTCGGCATGATTTCCCCTTTCATGGGCCGGCGAGAAACCCGGCCCAAGTCCTTAGTAGTGGGCAGATAGCCTGGTAGCTAACGGTGTTAATCATGTCTAACTATACGGCCGAACAACGAGAGCACCGCCTCTTCCGCACAATCTACAGGCAGGCGCCCGCCGCGGAGCCGCCGCAGGGAAGCGACAGCGCGCATGAGGGGGCTCGTCCTTGTGTCTTATCGGTTGAGGCGGCGGCGAAGGGCGAGGACAGCGGCACCGGCCAGCGCGGGCACGGCGGCAAGAGGCGCCGCGTCGCCGGTCGAGGGGATGCGCGCCTTGTCGGCGGACCGCCTCGGAACCTGCGACGGCGCCCGCCCCGATGCGGCGGCTTGCTTCTTGCCGGGCCTGGCCTCGATGCCGAGGGCGGAGGCGGCCGCGTTCACCTCGTCGGAGGAGGGGGTCGAGTCGAGGACTGCGGCGCGGAAGTCGGTCCCGGCGAGCGCCAAGGTGCTCTTGGCGGCGTCCACCGCCTCGGCCAGCGCGTCATGCTCGGCCTGCGTCAGCCACTGCCCGTCGGCCGCGACGTCGGTGCCGTCGGCGCTTATCGACGCGGAGGCGAGAAGCGCCTCGGCGGCCGCGATCCTCTCCTCGAGCGACGCCAACTCGTCCACGCTCGCCCAGCTGCGGGCCTGCGCGTAGGCCTTGATCGGCAGGTTGTCGAAGACGATGCCCGCGGCCTTGTTCTTCTCGGTGAGCGCCGCCGTCACGAGGGACCAGTCGGTCCAGGCGTCGCTGCCCGCCGGCTCGCCCGAGTCGGCCGTCCAGTCGTCGACCGAAGAGGTGACCCAGCTCTCGCCGGCGTTGACCTTCGCGACGAAGCCCGCCTGCCAGGTATCCGTCACGACCGGGTTGCCCTCGTCGTCGAAGTCTCCGTACTCGTAGTACTCCTTGACGCCCTCGTTGTAGTTCACGGGCTGCGTGTATGCCCAAGCGCCGTCGGCCGTCCGATGCGCCTGCGTGACGACCACGGAGTAGCGCTGGCCGGCCCGCATCGCGATCCAGTCGCCGTCGGCGATCTTATGGCGATGGTAGCCGCCGTATTCGTATGTCTCGGCAGCGGAGTAGACCTTACGCGAGCGCTCGGCGTCGGTGGGGTCCTCGGCGTCGTCGTCGAGTAGGTAGACGTCGTAGGTCACGGTCGTGTTGGCGGCCGTGGTCTCGCACCAAAGGGCGCGCACGGCCATGTCGGCGTCGGCGGTGAAGATGTTCGCGCCGCTCACCTTGCCCGTGAAGGTCCCGTAGGTCGTGCCGTTGACGGGCAGGTAGTCGTACTGGTCGATGATGCGGCCGGTCGATGCGCCGACGTTCTTCTCGCTGAGGTCGAACTCGTAGGTCTCGAACCCGGTCACGGACTTGTCGTAGTAGGAGACGTAGAAGTACCCGGTGTGGTTGCCGTCCGCGTCCGTGAGGCCCCAGTCCGGCGTGAGGCCCTGGTTGTTGGGGAAGTCCTCGGTCTGGGAGCCGAAGCTGTTCTTGACGATCCAGGCGCCGTCGCCTTCGGGCAGGTCGTTCACCCCGTCGCCGAAGTTGGCCCGCGAGTAGGCGTCGTCGTAGCCCACAATCGTCACGCCGTGGTTGGGGGACTCGGTCTTGTAAGTGTAGTGGGCCCAGTTCCCGTTGAGATAGGAGACGGTGCCCGGCACCTTGGCCGCGCCGGGCACGGTGTCGTCGGCGTGGAAGGACATGGCAACGGCGCGCCCGGCACAGAGCTCGGACTTGATCGCGGCGACGGCCGTCATGTCCGTGCCGGTGCACTCGCCGTCGGTGAGGATGCGCGTCTCGGGCAGGATATTGCCGTCGGTGAGCTCGTAGAGAGAAGTCTGCCAGAGGCCCTGGTCCACGGACCAGTCGGCATAGAACTCCTTTGAATCGAGGCCGTCGGGAGCCCACCAGTAGGTGCCCGAGTAGCTCACCGGCGTGCAGGTCAGGCCCAGTTCGTTGGTCCACTTGTCCAGCTGGGCCTGGCTGGGGCGGTCGATCTTGACCGGGGCGGTGGCCCCCTCGAACTCCTCGCCGATCCTCTCGCCGCTGATGAGGTAGGTGACGGCGCCGTCCTTGTTCTTGTACGGGGCGGCCGACTCGGCGACGGGGCCGATGCCCGCGGCGAAGAGACTCGACGCGAAGGTCAGCGTGCCGCCGGCGTTGATGCCGCTGTTGGGGTCCTTGCAGGTGGAGACGTAGCCCTCACCCGCCTGCGCCGCGCCGGCCACGTAGCTGGGCACGCCGCCGTTGTTGTAGACGAGGGCGGCGAGCTGCAGCTCGGAGAGGTCGAGGGCAGTCAGGGCGATGCCCTGGGCCTTGGCGGAAGAAAGAAGGCTCGTCTCGCCGGCGGAGACGGCGGCGAAGGCCCAGCAGGTGTTCCAGGGGGACTGGTTCTTGACGGGGGTCACGAGGCCCTGCGCACGCAGGTCGACCGCGGAGGGAAGGTCGGCGGCCGCCAGGGACTCCCCCAGCCCCTCGGAGGTGTAGGCCCGGAAGTCCTCGTCTGCGAGCCGCAAAGAGGCGGCATCGGACCACTCGTCGACAACGGCTTGGTCATCGGCGTAGGCGCAGACCGGGGAGAAGACCGCCGCGGAGGCGGCGAGGGCGAGGGCGAGGCCGGAGAAGACCGCGCGACGCGCCAGGCTGGGGCGCCTGCTGGTTTTGTTCATGGGGGAGCCTTTCTCATGGATTCGGCCTATCTTAACGCCAGTTGAGAAAGCTGCTCCGCATAAAGAGCCGCTCGGTAACAAAAGCGCGGCAGCCGGCGTCTTTGTTGCCGAGCGGGCGCTGAACTGCGGCGCGGGAGCCTGCGGTCGAGAGCAGACCCTGCAGCGTAAACGACGGCCACGAGCGCCGCGCAGGCGTCCGCTACGGCATGGCCGCCGGCGCCTATACGGTTTTTCGCATAAGACGCGCCGCCTGCCGAGGGGCGCAGGCGGCGCTTGGGATGGCCCCCGGGCGGCGGGGAGAGGGTCCGCCGCCTTGGGCAGTGTTGAATAAAGTGCAGGTGGGGCACGGCTCAGATGCGCTTATGGGCCTCCCGCCCCGCATGAGACCGGCACCCCGAACGTGACCCGGGGCAGCGGAGGCGCAGGGCGCGCGAGGGCCTTTAAGCCTCGGCGAGGGCGCGGCCGAGGGCCTCGCAGGCCTCGATGGCCTCGTCGTCGGGGGACTCGTTGGCGATAAGCGCGTCGACGACCTTAAGGCCGGCGGCCTCGGCGTCCTCCTTCCAGGAGTCCATCCACTCGCCGCCGCCCCAGCCGTACGAGCCGAAGAGCGCGACGGGCTTCTCGCCGAGGACCTCCTTGCACGCCTCCCAAACAGGCTCGAACTCGTCGGTCTCGAGCTCCTCGGCGCCCATGGCGGGGCAGCCGAAGGCCAGCGCGTCGTAGGCGGCGACCTCGTCGGCCGAGAACTCGGAGACGAGCACGGCCTTGGCCTCGGCGCCCGCGGCCGCAGCGCCGTCCACGACGGAGTTGGCCATGGCCTCGGTGTTGCCGGTGCCGGTCCAGTAAACGACTGCAATCTTGCTCATTGGGGATTCCTCCTTTATCGGTGCCCGCGAGCGGGCAGGTTGGATGGGTTTGGGTGCGCGGACGGGTTAGGCAGGCGAGGCCCGGCAGCGCCTCGAAGCGGTTGGAGGCGTAAAGAGGCACCGAGGGGCCTCGCCTGCGGAGACCTGCCTGGATTCGGCTCCGAGGGCCTCTCGCCTACGCCGCGGTGCCCATGCGAAGAAGCTCCGTGACGGGAACGCCTTGCAGGTAGAGGCACTTGCAGCGGCGCTCGAGGCTCGTCAGCTCCTCGAATCGCCTGCGGGCCGCGTCGACGTCGGCGTAGCAGCGCCAACGGCCCACGGCCTTCGCGCCGCGCCCTCCGTCGGCCATGAAGCCCGTCACGTCCGCGAGCGGATAGCCCAGGGCCAGGCCGACCTCGTGGGGGAAGTCTCGTTTGCCCTGGTAGTATGCGCGGAGACGGGCGATGAGCCCAGACGCCAACGCATCGGCGCCCGTGCAGGGAAGGTCGCGCGCGGCCAGGAACGCGCGATTCTCGGCATCGGCAAGAAGTCCCTCGAGGAGCGCCGGCCGCCACGCGAGGAGCATGACGCCGCCGGGCTTTCTCGCCAGCCACGCGAGGCGAACGCCGTAAGCCGCGAGACGGGGCGCATACGCCGAGAGGAGCCGGTCGCAGAGCGAGCGCTTGCTGAGCGCGAGGCACTCCCCTTTCCAGGCGCGCGGCGTGAAGCCGAAGACAGCGGCGGGCTTCTGACCTGCCATGACGAGCCCCGCCTGGCACACAAGGGTGCGCACGAACTCGGACTCGGCGCAGTCCTCGAGCGTCTCGGCATCGCCCGGCTCGCCCAAAAACGTATCGAGCCCCTGTCCCATATGCGCTCCTCTCCCCGGCGTTAGATGCTCGGTGCCGTTATCCGAAGTTCGATGTTACCTAAGGCTAACTCCTTCGGGATAAAAGTACACTATGGTTAACTTCAATGCAACACCGACAAATAGAGTCCTCGATCCGGCCCTAAGGCCATCGGCACAACGGACTCGATCAAGGCCCCGACGGACCCAGGTCTGCGCGAACACGAAGAAGCCCGGTTGGCCGTCCGCCCGCCGCCAGGTGCGACCCGACGGCTTTCACGCTCATGCCCGTTGGCCAAAGCTTCCGCTTCTGCCCCGGCCATCAGGGCCGAGCCCGCCTTATCGGCAACGCTCGCCGCGCTTGCGACACCTGGCGCTCAAAATCGATGTCTGCTGGCATCGGAGCGATACCAAGCGCTAAGAAATCCCGTCCGCTGGCACGCGCTACGGCCACGCCGCTAAGAAATCCAGTCGACTGGCACGAGCCGCAGCTGCGTGGCTAAGAAATCCCGTCCGCTGGCCCCAATTTCGTGCCAGCGGACGGGATTTCTTAGCGGCACAGCGTTCCCGCATGCCAGCGGATCGAGTTTCTTAGCGGCACGGTTCCGTCTCGTGCCAGCGGGTGGGTTTTCTTAGCAGCGTGAAATGCCAGAGTCCCAGCGGGGCGGGTTTCTTAGCATCGAGGCGTTCCCGCATGCCTGCAGGCCAGGCTTCTTAGCGTCATGATCCGGCCGCGTGCCCGCGGATGGGTTTTCTTAGCAGCGCTAAATGCCAGAGTGCCAGCAGGCCGGCTTTCTTAGCGGCGTACCGGCACACAACGGGCACGCATGCCGCAAAATCGGCAACATGGCCCACGGATTCGCGCATAAGCCGGGCCGACGACCGCCCGCGGGCGCGGGGAGCCGAGACGGCGGCAGTTTTTAGCGGTTCCCCCGAGTAGGCCCGCGACCGGGGTTTGAGAAGCCGCAGGCAAACGCGCCGCCCGGAAATCGCCTACATGGGCCGGGCGGCAAAACTGCCGCCGACGCGGTTTTCGCCGGCGGTGCCAATGCTGTATGGCTCTGTTCATGGGCCATAATCGGCAAAACCGCCTCCCCCGCCGCACGAGGGCCGCAGGTTTCCCTGCGCCGTGGCCACGAGGGCGGCCGGTCTACTCCGAGAGGCCGCGGAGAAGCTCGATCTCGGACGCGTAACCGGGAAGCTCATTGGGCGTCTCGAGAATAAAGGGCAGGTCGCGGAGGGTTGGATGGCGGACGATGCGGGCGAAGGCGTCGATGCCGATGTAGCCCTCGCCGATGCGCTCGTGGCGGTCCTTATGGGCGCCGAGGGGGTTCTTCGAATCGTTGACGTGCACGGCTCGCAGGCGGTCGATACCGATAACGCGGTCGAACTCCGCGAGCACGCCGTCGAGGTCGCCGACGATGTCGTAGCCGCCGTCATGCACATGGCAGGTGTCGAGGCAGACGCCCACGTGGTCCGCGAGCCCCACGCGCTCGATAATGGCCGCGAGCTCCTCGAACGTGCGGCCGACCTCCGTGCCCTTGCCGGCCATCGTCTCGAGCAGCACCGTGGTCGTCTGCGCGTCGTCGAGCACGTCGTTGAGCAGGGCGGATATCATCTCGATGCCCTTATCGGCGCCTTGCTTCACGTGGCTTCCGGGATGGAAGTTGTAATAGTTGCCCGGCAGCGACTCCATGCGGACGAGGTCATCGGCCATGCATTGGCGCGCGAAGTCGCGGGCGTGCGGCTTGTCTGAGCAGGGGTTGAGGGTGTAGGGCGCGTGGGCGACGAGCATACCGAAACCGTTGGCGGACATGAGGTCGCGCAGGGCCTCGGCGTCGACGGGGTCGATGGCCTTGGCCGAGCCGCCGCGCGGGTTGCGCGTGAAGAACGCGAAGGTGTTCGCCCCGATTCCCAGCGCCGCCTCGCCCATGGCAAGAAACCCCTTTGACGTGGAGAGATGGCAGCCGATGGTGAGCATAGGGGGAGTGTCCTTTCGTCGTATCTTCGCTGCGGGGCGAGGCGCAAAGCGGCCCTGCCGAGGCCTGCCCGCTCGTCCGAAAGCGCGGCCACCCGGTGATTCTAGGCCATGCGCCCTCGAGTCGGTACCACTTCGGCGCGTTTCTTCGCGAGGCAGCTCCGGCTCGACGTCTTTTCGGCCGAGATGGTACGCCCCGCACCACTCTGAGCGGCTCAACGGCTGATCTCGCACCACCTCGACGCGCATCTTTCCGAGGTGGCAAGACCTGGGCGCGCATCTTTCCGAGGCGGCAAGACCTAGGCGCGCATCTCTTCCAAGGCGGCGCACCTCGAGACGCCTCGGGCGAGAAGCGCTGCTGCTCCTCTCGCCATGTAAGCCGCGGCAAGACGGGACGGCCCCTTCCCTGAACGCAAAAACGCCGCCGGCCCTGGGAGACCGACGGCGCTGCCTTTGCCGAGAGCCGGCGCGGGGAGAGGGTCCGCATCCGCTCGTGGCGAAGTTAACATCATGATGCCCGGAGACCGCGGGTCGTGTGGGGGCACTTCCCGCCCGGTGGACCGCCTTGCGTGAGGGGGACGCTGTGCGGTGCATCGTGTTGCTGTGATTAGAATAAGTTCACTTGGGTTAACTTGCGGTGTAAACCTTGGCTAACACATAATGCACACAAATCCCCTTTGTTAGGTAGGAATTAAGAAGCAGCCCCGGCGGCCATCACCATGTCACGGCGATGCTACGGCTGGCCTTTATCATCTGTATCCCGAGAAACTCAACCGGGTAGCTAGATGTGCCCGTTTATCTGCGCAAACGCCTCGGCATCGAACACATGAGCGCCTGCGGGGCCTCGAGTTCCATGGTCAGGTCGGTTCCGGCTTGCTCCTCACCGTAGGTTTATCGACCCCGGCTACTTGGCCTCCGACATGGACGCGGGCTCCGAGCTCGGCTACTCGACGCTGCAGGTTACCACGCTCTCAGCCGTCATGTTCGCCCTCCCTCAGCACAATGCCACGCGCTTTGGCATCGCCACGGGCAACTCCCTCGCCGAGGCAGCGATGCTCCGTCTCCCCCGCCCGCAGCCTACAAACAAAGGCGCGGCGCGGCTCCTCACCCCCAAACAGGCAAGAAACCGCGCCGCCTAAGCTTGCGCAAGCAAACACACGCTGTAAAACAGGCAGCCTACGCCGCAGACACCCCCGGGAGCGCCAGCCGCGCCGCGGGCCGCGCATCTCGCCCGCTTTCCAGGTGCGGACGGTCCAGCAGCGGCGTCGTGTTCAGTCCCGCAACGGCCAGGGTCGACGCATTATGCAGGTACGCCGCCGTGGTGATGGGCATGAGCGAGGCCACGCCCGCGGCGATAAGCGCCGAGTTGAACCCGACGATGAAGCGATAGTCGCCGTGGATGCGGGCCATGAGCCGCTGCGCGAGCACGCGCATCGTCACGAGCGACTCGAGCGAGGAGTCGTGCACGAGCACGTCCGCCACCGCGCGGGCGATGTCGCTCGCGTCGGACATGGCCACGGACACATCGGCCGCGGCGAGCGCCGGCGAGTCGTTGATGCCGTCGCCGACCATGACCACGGTATGCCCCTCGTCCTTAAGACGCTGCACGTGGGAGGCCTTGTCCTCGGGAAGCACCTGCGCGAAGTAGCCGTCGAGCCCGAGCTCGCCCGCGACGTGCTTTGCGCACGCCTCGGAGTCGCCCGTGATCATCACGAGGCTCGTGAATCCGAGCCTGCGCAGCTCGCGCAGGACGCGACGGACCTCGGCGCGCGGCGGGTCGCTGATGCAGATGCAGCCCAGCAGCGCGCGGTTCTTCGCGATGTAGATGGTCGACGAGGCCCCGGCCTCGGCGGCAAGAAGCTCCTCGATCCCGGCGGGCTTCTGGACCCCCTCGTCATCGAAGACGAAGTGCGCAGAACCTATGCAGACCTCGTCGCCGTCCACGCGCGTGGCGATGCCGTGGGCCACCACGTAGCGGACCTCGGCATGCAGCTCGCGCTCGTGAACGAGGCCGCGCGACTTCGCCTCGGCCACGATGGCGCGCGCCATGCTGTGCGGGAAGTGCTCCTCGATGCAGGCCGAGAGGCGAAGGATATCTTCCTCGGTGGCCTCGGAGCAACTGATCACCCGGCTCACGGCGGGCGTCGCGTTGGTGAGCGTGCCCGTCTTGTCGAAGACGACGGTGTCGGCCGCGGCGAGGGCCTCGAGGTACTTGCCGCCGCGCACGGTGAAGCCGCGGCGCGTGGCCTCGTCCATCGCGCTCATCACCGCGAGCGGCGTGGAGAGCTTGATGGCGCACGAGTAGTCCACCATGAGCACGGCCATGGCCTTGTTGAGGTTGCGGGTAAGCGCGAGGATGCCGAAGAAGGCCAGGAAGCTGTAGGGCACGAGACCGTCCGCGAGCTTCTCGGCACGGGACTGGACGCCCGCCTTGAGCTCGCTCGACTCCTCGACCATGCTCACGATGCCGTCGATGCGCGCGCAGCCCGGGGGCGCGGTCACGCTCACCTTGAGGTCGCCGTCCTCGAGGGCCGTGCCGGCAAAGACCGTGGAGCCGGCCTCCTTGCGCACAAGCGCGCTCTCGCCCGTCATCGAGGACTCGTCGATCTCGCCGGCGCCGTCCACAACCACGCCGTCGACGGGCAGGACCTGCCCCGCGCCCAGGTGCAGCACCATGCCGCGGCGAACGTCCTCGGTGCGAACCTGCACGTCCTGGCCGTCGACCACGGCCCAGACGGACTCGGAGCGCACGAGCATGCCGTCGCGCAACGCCAGGTGGGCACGCGACTGAACATGCTCCTCCATAAGGCCGGAGAGCGAGAGCAGGAAGCTGATGGTCCCGGCCTCGGCGAACTGCCGGCGCAGGCACGAGACCGCGATGGCCGTGGCGTCGAGCACCTCGACCGTGACCTCGCCGCGCATAAGGTGCCGCAGGCCCTCGGCCACGTAGCCGACGGCATGCACGCACGTGACGGCAGCGCGGACCGGCGCGGGAAGAAGCACGCGCTTGATCACGCGCCAGGCGATGAGCGTGCCCACCTCTACCTGGAAGCGGTTGTTCTCGAGGCTGATCTCGAGCGCGCCCTCTCGGGTACCCAAGCCGACCTCGGCCACCGGCAGCGCGAGCGGGTCGAGCGCGCGCACGGCGCCGAGCACGGCGTCGCGCGCGGAGGGGTCGAACGTGATGAGGATGGAGCCCACAGAAGGATGGACCTCGGCGGTGCGGACACCGTCGAGGCCCATGATCTCGTATGCGACGCCGCGCGCCTCTTCGTCGGAGAAGAGATTGCGGCCACACCGCAGGCGAAGCCTTCCGGGGAGCTCCGACACGATGTCGAAGACCATGGCTCTTAGGCCTCTGCGCCCTCGGCGTCGACCTTGGCGGTGACCTCGGCGCGGATCTCGGCCTCGAGGGCGGCCAGGCGGTCGGCCACGGCGGCGTCGATCTTTGCCTGGCGGCGTGCCTCGGCGGCGACGTCGTTGGCGTCGTCGACGATGGCCTGGGTCTCGGCGGTGACGGCGTCGGCGACCTTCATGCCGGCGCAGGTGGTGGCAACGGCGGCCTTGTGCAGGACGCCCGAGGAAGCGAGGCCGGCGACGGCGCCCGCAGCAGCGGCGCCCATAGCGACGAACCAACCAGTCTTCATGATGTGCTCCAATCGTAAGGGATTCGTAAGCGCGTATCTCGCACCCCATTATGGCCCTGCCGCGGCGGAAAGAAGCGCGAGGCTCCATTCGGACGAGCCGCAGCTAACATCAACTGCGGCTAACTCGTAGGCCCCGCCGAGAAGGGCCGCGCGATGCGCGGGGCGCCGTCGCGCGGGCGCGAGACGTGGCGCGGGCGCGGGCGCGCCCCACGGCCCCCGCGCGGCAAGCCGGCCCCGAACGCGCGCGGGGCCCTGGCCACGTCACGCCTGCTTGAACGCCGAGGGCGCCGACCCCATGCAGTCGCTGAAAGCGCGCGCGAACTTCGACGGGTTGGCGTAGCCCATCTCCCGGGCCACCTCCCCCACCGCCGCGCCGCCCTCGCACAAGAGCTCGGAGGCGCGCAGCATACGCAGGCGCCGATACCACTCGTACACGGGCAGCCCGAACTCCTCGCGGAAGCTCTCCTTGAGCACCGTAGGCGAGGTAGAGCAGGCTTCGGCGAGCTCGGGGATGGTAAGCGGGCGCGCGACGTTGCCGTCCATGGCGAGACGGGCGCCGTATGCGATTCTTCGCCGCGCGGACCGACTCGGGGCGGGGGCGTCCCCGGCATCTCCGGAACAAAGGGCGAGAAGCTCCCCCACGCGCGACGCGAGAGCCTCGTCGTCGCCGGAGAGCCAGGCCACGGCCACGTCGTCGAAGGAGCGCGCGGCCTCCGACGAACGGCCGTGCACGGCAGGCGACGGCAGTCGGACCGAGGCGGGCGCCACGACGGCGATCGCCTGCATAGGGGCCTCTTCGACGCGGGCGGGTTCCGATTCGTCCCACACGAGGCACGCGCCGATCCCGACGCGCTCATCGCCGGCCCGGAGCGCGCCGCGGCAGCAGCGTATAAGAACGCCCCGCCCCTCGTCCGCCGCCTCGGCGGCCACACGGGCGAGCGAGCACCTCTCGCCGGTGCCGACGGCGAGGACGCGGGCACCCGCCGCGACGGCGTCGTGGGACCCCGCGCGGGCCTCGTGGATGTCGGTCAAGCTGATCATCGTGCAAGGTACTCCAAATAAAGCTTATCTATATAAGGCGCGCGCCGCCGGCGCAAATCTGGGGACGTCGGCGGCGCGCTATTCGCTTGCTATGCGGGCGAGGGAGAGGAATTCTCGCCCTTAAGCAGGCATGGGATGAACGGGTTCCTTACGCCTCGGTAAGGTCGGAGAGGATCTTGTCGTCCTTCTTGTCCCACTTAGGGGCGGGACGGAAGAGCTGGAAGAGGATCGCGGCGAGCGCCACGAACGCGACGACGGTCCAGAAGCCGAAGTTGCCGAGCACGAAGAGCTCCCAGAGCTGGTTGATGATCAGGCCCACGACCCAGCCGAACACGCACTGGTAGGCGATGGCGAACCAGAACCACTTGGAGTCGTCCATCTGGCGACGGATGGTGCCGATGGCGGCGAAGCACGGCGCGTCGAGCATGTTGAAGGCGACGAACGCGCACATGGCGCCGACGTGCATGACGCCGTTTGCATCGGTGAACATGGCCGCGAAGCCGCTCCACATGGAGAGGGAGTTCTCGGTGGCGTCGCCCAGGCCGTAGAGGGAGCCGAAGGTGGAGACCAGGTTCTCCTTGGCGATAAGGGCGCTGATGGAAGCGGCGGTCGCCTGCCAGTAGTCGCAGCCGAGGGGAGCGAAGATCACGCCGAGGACACCGCCGATGGCGGCGAGCAACGAGAAGTCGGCGGAGTTCTCGACGACGTCGGCCATGCCGGCGAGGTAACCGAAGGCGCCGTCGCCGCCGTCCCAGTTGGCGAAGCCGAAGCTGGAGAGGAACCACACCACGACGGACGCGGCGAAGATGATGGTCGCGGCCTTCTTGATGTAGCTGGAGACGCGCTCCCAGACGTGCAGCCACCAGGACTTGATCGTCGGGAAGTGATAGTTCGGGAGCTCCATGACGAACGGGGCGGGCTCACCGGAGAAGGGCTCGGTCTTCTTGAGCATGATGGCCGAGATGATGATGGCCGCGATGCCCATGAAGTAGAACATCGGGGCGACCCACCAGGCATCGGAGCCGCCGATGAGGACGCCCATGACGAGGGCGATGATCGGGGTCTTGGCGCCGCAGGGGATCATCGTGGTGAGCATGGCCGTCATGCGGCGGTCCTTCTCGTTCTCGATGGTCTTGGTGGCCAGGACGCCCGGGACGCCGCAGCCGGAGCTGATCAGCATCGGGATGAAGGACTTGCCGGAGAGACCGAAGCGGCGGAACACGCGGTCCATGACGAAGGCGACGCGGGACATGTAGCCGC
>CAVCUP010000034.1:0-18175 GCA_963605405.1 bacterium
GACGAGGCCGGCCTGCAGAAGTTCTTCCGCCAGTTCTCCTACCCCGGCGGCATCCCCAGCCACTTCGCGCCCGAGACCCCCGGCTCCATCCACGAGGGCGGCGAGCTCGGCTACACGCTCTCCCACGCTTACGGCGCCATCATGGACAATCCGTCCCTGCTCGCGGTGGCTGTCGTCGGCGACGGCGAGTCCGAGACCGGCCCCTTGGCCACTTCTTGGCAGTCCAACAAGCTCGTGAACCCCAAGACCGACGGTATCGTGCTGCCGATCCTGCACCTCAACGGCTACAAGATCGCCAACCCGACCATCCTCGCCCGCATCTCCGACACCGAGCTCGCCGAGTTCTTCGAGGGCATGGGCTATGAGCCGCACTTCTTCGTGGCGGGCTTCGACAACGAGTCCCACGCCTCCATCCACCGTCGCTTCGCCAACCTCCTCGAGGAGGTCTTCGACGAGATCTGCGACATCAAGGCCAACGCCGAGGAGGGCGACGAGACCCGCCCCGTCTACCCGATGATCATCTTCCGCACGCCCAAGGGCTGGACCTGCCCCAAGCACATCGACGGCAAGAAGACCGAGGACTCCTGGCGTGCCCACCAGGTGCCGCTGGCATCCGCCAAGGACACCCACGAGCACTTCCGCGTGCTGCGCAACTGGCTCAAGTCCTACAAGCCTGAGGAGCTCTTTACCGAGGGCGGCCAGATCAAGGACGACGTCGTCGCCTTCATGCCCAAGGGCGACCTGCGCATCGGCGCCAACCCTAACGCCAACGGCGGCAAGGTCCTGCAGAAGCTCGAGCTCCCCGACATCCACGACCATGAGGTCCCCGTCGCCGAGAAGGGCCACGGCTGGGGCGCTGCCGAGGCTGCCCGCGTCTTCGGCGCCTACACGGCCGACGTCCTTGCCAAGAACGACAACTTCCGCATCTTCGGCCCCGACGAGACCGCTTCCAACCGTCTCCAGGACGCCTATAAGGTGACCGGCAAGCAGTGGGAGGGCGGCTACTACGCCGACGGCGACAACGACGAGCTCCTCTATCCCTCCGGCAAGGTCGTCGAGCAGCTTTCTGAGCACCAGTGCGAGGGCTTCCTCGAGGGCTACGTCCTCACCGGCCGCACCGGCGTGTGGAGCTCCTACGAGTCCTTCGTCCACGTCGTCGACTCCATGGTCAACCAGCACTGCAAGTGGCTCGAGGCGACCGTCCGCGAGATCCCTTGGCGCGCCCCGATCGCCGGCCTGAACATCCTGCTCTCCAGCCACGTCTGGCGCCAGGACCACAACGGCTTCTCTCACCAGGATCCGGGCTTCATCGACCTGCTGCTCAACAAGTCCAACGAGACCCACGTCGTCAACGCCTACTACCCCTGCGACGCCAACATGGCCCTCGCCGTGGCCGAGCGCGTCTACCAGTCCACGAACTGCGTGAACGCCATCTTCTGCGGCAAGCAGCCGGCGCCGACCTTCCTGACCGTCGACGAGGCCAAGGCCGAGCTCGAGGAGGGTGTGGCCGAGTGGAAGTGGGCCAGCTCCGCTGAGTCCATCGACGACGCCGACCTCGTGATCGCCACCTGCGGCGACGTCCCGACCCTCGAGGCCCTTGCCGCCCTCGACATGCTCAAGAAGCTGGGCGTCAAGGCCACCTTCGTGAACGTCGTCGACCTGCTCAAGATCCAGAACGCTTCCGAGAACGACCTCGCCATCTCCGACGAGCGCTTCGACGAGCTCTTTGGCCACGACAAGCCGGTCCTCTTCTGCTTCCACGCGTACTCCGGCACGATCCGCCGCCTCATTTGGGACCGTCCGAACCACGACAACTTCCACGTCCACGGCTACGAGGAGAAGGGCTCCACGACCACGCCGTTCGACATGCTGCGCCTCAACAACATGGACCGCTGGGCGCTTGCCGCCGACGCGCTGCGCCTCGTCGACGCCGAGAAGTTCGCCGACCAGATCCAGAAGTGGGAGGACTTCCGCCTCGAGGCCTTCAAGTTCGCCTGCGACGAGGGCTACGATCACCCCGACTTCACCAGCTGGGTGTGGCCTGACGCCGCCGCCGCTTCCGAGGGCCAGCTCTCCGCGACCCAGATGACCGCGGGCGACAACGAGTAGCGCATAGCGCGCCTCCGCCGAGCCTCTCTGCACGTTAACTTGCCCCCTTGGGCCCCAAAAACGGGCCCAAGGGGGCTTTGTGATCAAAAAATCGAGATTCTGCGTGCTATTTCGCGGGTTTAGCCGAGTACTGCAGGCTGTGGGGGCGGGGTGTTCGGCACAAAAGCCCAGGAAAGCTAAGCGACAACGATGAAATAGACACATCAAGATTTAAATAATGCGCGCAGAATCTCGAAAAAGTGTGCAAGGTCCTTATGTCGGGCCCGATCCTTGCTGCCTACGAGGGCTGAAGACCCGTGGCGCGGACCCGGGGCGGTCTAGGCATCAAGTGATCGTTGGGGCATATCTCGCCTTTGGGGCCCTGCGGGTGCGGGGCAGGCTCTTATTCGTAGGCCCTCTGGATTTCCTGCACGTCGCCGTTGCCGTAGTCGACCTTGACGGACTCGACGGCGTCGACCTCCGCTTGGCTGGATTCGAGCCGGTACTCGGTGAGCATGAGGTCGAGCGTGGACGGCTCGTCGCCTGAGCCGAGCCTCACGTTGAGGACGGCGCCGTCGCGCCAGACGGCCTCGATAGACTGCCCGGGGATGGACCCGCCGCTGAGCTGCAATTGAACAAACCCGTCGCGCGGGGTCCAACCGTCGCCGGTCATAGCGACCACGTTGCCGCCCGCGACCTGCATCGTCAGGCAGTCGAGCGAGTCGTCCTGCGTGGCCGACCAGCTCGGGGACGTGCCGGTATCCTGGTCTGCGCCGGTGTCCCGTCCCGAGTCGGATGCGCAGGCGGCGAGGCCTATCGAGGCCGAGAGCATGGCGGCAGCGGCGAGAAACGACCTTCTGCTTGCGGTGTGACTCATGGCGAGCTCCTTTGTGCGCGGTGTCGGCGCTGCGGCTCTTTGGCGGCAGGCCCGTCGACAAGGGACGAAAATAAAGGGGCATGCCTGCATTCTAACAAGCATGCCCCTTGTATATGCGGGCGTATGCGGGCGGTCTTCTTCTTGCCGTCCCATCCTCGTGCGGGCGGCGCTCGGCGCTTCTCGCCGCCGGCCGGGCCGACTACTCCATGACGACCCAGGCCCAGGTGCCGTCGCCATCGTCGATGTCCATCGGGGCGAGCGCGACGAAACCCTCGCGGCGCGTCTCGGGCACGACGATATGGCAGACCTCGGCCTCGACGGGGCTGCGACCGAGCGTCTTTGCGGGAAGGTCGATCCAAACGTTGCCGACGAGCTCGGAGTGGACATCCTCGCCGGGGCGACCGTCAACGGTAAAGGACCCGAGAACGCAGCGCTGCGGCTCTCCCCACTCAAAGCCGTCGAGGGCCTCGGCGAGGGCGTCGTACGCGGCGATGAGTTTCTTGACCTGCGGATTGCTCATTAAATCCCCCTTTAATCGCGTATTGCGCCGTCGTGGCGCGTCGTTAGGGGGAAGTATGTCCATTCGCGGCCCGCGGGGGCGCAAGATTTGGGTGTGCGAAGGCAAATTATCGGCAGTCGGTAGATGCATGACCCGATGTAGAATGGCGCAAAAGCATCTGATTGATTTGAACGTTTTATATGTTCGATTGGGTTTGCGCGTCGGCCTTTGGGTGCTTCGGCGCTTTAGCGTACACTGATTCGGTTCGAGTTTTGAAGGAAAGGACCCTCTTTATGGCTCGCAAGCTTACCGAAGAGGAGCGTAATAGCATCAATCTTCTGACCGCCGCATTCGTCGCGGCCATGCCGGCGCATCTGCGCAGCCATGCCGGCACCGTGGCGAGTTCGCTCGTGCGCATCCCGCGCGACGTGATCACGGCGCGCGACATCAACCGTATCGTCGGCCGCATCGGAGAGCATAAAGACGAGCTCAAGGCCCTGATCCGCGACGTCGCCCTCTCGAGCGTCGAGGTCGCGGAGGGCGAGCCGGAGACGTTCGTGCTCGCGGTTCCCACAGGGGAGGTCGCAGAGGTCGATGGAGCGGTCGGCGGCGAGGAAGCCGGGAGCCACTCGGAAGACGAGGCGGCGGACGTGGGCGCAAAGAACGTCAAGGGCGCGACGGCGGCGGGCGGTGAGAAGGGCTGCGGGAAGGCCGGGGGCCGAGACAATAAGCTCGCCGGCAACGAGGCCGACACCCCGGAGGCCGATCCTCAGGCGGGCAACCGGGCCGTCGCAGCCGGCGACGCGCAGGCGCCGTCCGCGGATTCCGACGAGGGCGCGCCCGTAGAAGCCTCCGGGCCCGAGAAGCCTGCCCGTCGTTCTCGCCGTCGCCGCCGCGTAGGCGACAAGGGCGGGCTCGCTGCGCAGACGGGCTCGGCTGCCGAGCTCGCGGCCGGCATGGACGGCGAGCCTCTTGCTGGTCGTCCGTCGGCGCCCGAGGCGGAAAGCCACGCAGTTCCGGGACAGGGCGAGCCCGACGACTTCGCTGACGCCTCCTCGCGTGCAGGCGGCCCGGTCGTCCCATCCGTTGGCGACGCCCTTGCGGAACCCGCCGCAGCTCAGCAGGTCGGCGACCCTTCCGAGTCGCTGTCCGAGGCCCAGTCGCCGGTCGCAGAGAAGAAGCGCCGCCGCACCCGCCGCTCGAAGAAGAAGCCGGCGCAGGCCCCCCAGGAAGACGCGGCCAAGGACGCGTTGTCGGACGCAGAACCCCCTGCGCCTCTTGCCGGCCCCACAGATTCCGCGCGGGTCGATGCCGCGGCTGCGCGCGGCGGGGAGGACGAGGCCTCGGATGGCAGGCCGTGGCCGGGAACGACGGCTCCTGCCGAGAACCCCAGCGCCAACGAGGCCCAGGTCGCGGCGGGCGCGCTTGACGGCGTATCCGACGGCGCCCCTAAGGCAAAGGACGACGCCGCCGCCTCCGACCCTGCGAGCCTCGGCGATTCCGCAGCGCCCGCTTCCGATGGCGTCCCCGACGCGCCCGAATCCGCCGGCCGTCCCTCTCAGACCTCCCGCGGCCAGCGTGGCGGTCGCGGTCGCCGCGGTAGCCAGAACCCCAAGCGCGAGGGGCAGAAGACCCTGGCCGAGGTCCCCTATATCCGTCGCGGTGGCCAGACCGAGGCCGACCTGCGCTCGCGGATCGTCCAGCTCGACCAGCGCTTCTGGATGAACGGCTGGCTCCTTTCTCACCCCGGCGCCTTCCAGCTCTACGAGAAGGAGCTGCTCGCGCTCAATGAGTTCGTGGTCAGCGGCACCATGATCGGCGACGTGACGCGTCGCCAGCTCGCATACCAGATGGGCGGCGACGAGAAGTTCTTCGAGTACGGCTCGGACGGCTTCAAGCTCCTGCGCTCCATGGGCGTCGAGGACCTGATCCGTCACCGCCCGCTGCCCAAGGCCGACCTGCTCTTCCATGCGCCGCGGCGCCGCAAGCACATGCGCGTGCTCGTTACCGAGAACCTCGATCCCTGGCTCGACGTCCATGACCTCATGTATGAGGACGGCGTTTCCCAGATCCTGGGCGAGCGCATCCATGCCGTGGTGCTCGGCGGGGGCACGCCCGTGCTTGAGCAGAACCGCCTCCACCTGCTGCTCGACACGCTCGGTGCCGATAGCTACGACGTCCTCTACTGGGGCGATATCGACCGAGCCGGCCTCGACATCCTCATCAAGCTTCAGGCGCTTCTTGAGGGGAAGTTCGTGGTCAAGCCGTTCTTCCCGGCTTACCAGCTGATGTGCGACCGCGCGATGGAGCGCTTTCCGGACCCGAAGGACAACGAGAAGACCGGCCAGGTGAACATCCCGGTGGGCGACACCGGCGTCATATGCGAGGGCCTCACGTCCGAGGCGGCCGAGTATGCCCGCACCGTCATCGAGAACTGCTCACTCATTCCGCAGGAGATTCTCATGAAGCGCGACCTTTAGGCGGAAAGAAGCGAAGCGCGCCTCGGCCCGATTGTGGTGGCCGGGGCGCGGATATGGGCCGTCTCGGGTCTTTTGAGTGGGACCGGGCCCCTATCCTGCGAACTTTCGAGGATAGGGGCCCGGCCATTCGCGAGCCTTGATGTTGCATAACGAGAACCCAGCCCGTGCGCTCGCGGGCGGGCGCTCCGCGAGGGGGCCTGGGCCGGTTTGCTGGCCCGTCTAGGCCGCGAGCTTGCTCACGGCGGTGCAGATCGTGGCCTTGACCTCGTCCTTGCTGATGACTACGGGGTCTTGGCACCATTGGCCGGCGAGGCCGACGCAGCCGTCGAATAGAAGGTCGAACGTGAGGTCGTCGGAATCGCCCGCGAACGCGTCCCAGTGACGACGGGCGGCGTCGCGCAGTATCTCTCGCCCGCAGCCGGACGCGTGCGGACCCGCCACCCACGCCAGCGATTCGGGGTCGCGCAGGGCCGCGTCGCAGAGGGCCCCAAAGGCCTCGTCCGGGTTCTCGGCTGCTGTGTTTGCAACGGCTTCCTTGCAACGAAGGATGATTTCTTCCGCCACATCGCTCTCTATCGCGGCGTTGAGCTCGTCGAGATTCGCGAAGTGCGCATAAAACGTTGCCCTGTTCACATTGGCCAGCGACATTACTTCCTTAACCGTAATCTCGCCATAGCCTTTCTCGCGGCACAGTGAGAGAAAGCTGTCCTTGATCGCGGCGCGGGTCCTGCGAACGCGCCGGTCGAAGGGTGCCTTGGTCCTGGTCGTCTCCATATGAGACCTCGCTCGTCTATGCTTCGTTTGGCCTGAGTATCCAAAAGAAATGCTATCGGGCGAGTGTTAATGCGGCTTTGCGTCCCGCAACAGTTGTTGGTTACGTTCGGTTGCCACTCTGTTACGCAGCCGCCGGCCCTTCGCCTCATAAAGAGGTGCCCGCCGCGAAAGCCCGGTGAGCTTTTACGGCGGGCGCCCGGCCCCTATGCAGCGGGCGCTTTGACCGCTACTCCGCGAGCGCCTCGCGGATAACCCCGACGTCCCCCTGGAACCGAACGGCCTGCATGCCGGCCGCGCGTGCGCCCTCGCAGTTGTCCGCGTTGTCGTCGATAAAGAGGCACTCGGCGGGATTGAGCCCGTATCGCTCGCAAAGCAGCAGGTAGATGCTGGGATCGGGCTTCATCATGCGCTCGTTGCCCGAGACCACGGCGCCGTCCATGATTTCCCAGGACGGCATGTGGTCGAGCTGCTGGTGAATGCGCGTGCCCGCGTTGGAGAGCAGGTAGATGCCGTAGCCTTCCCGCTTGAGCTCGGCGGCGAGGGTGTTCGTGGCCTCGATGGGAGTCGAGTGGGCGGCCCAGCCCTCGAAGCACGCCTCGAGGTTCGGCCAGAGCCTCTCGTCCAGGTGGGCCTTGGCTACGCGCAGCATGGTCTCGTAGCTCACGGTCCCAGAATCCAATAAAACCCAGGTAGAACTGGCAAAGAGCGCAGTGTTGAGCGTTGCGGCGTCCTCTTTGCTATCCGTGAACTGTGCCGAGAAATACGGCCCGTCGAAGCGCATGAGCACGTTGCCCATATCCCATACCACGTTCTTGATCGCCATCAGGGCGCCCCTCTCTATATCGTCTGCCGCGCTTTCGCTGCGGCCTGCTCGCCGGCCGAGCGCGGCCGACATCGCCAAAGGTTCCTCGGCGGCTCCGGCGACGGGCGGTTCAGTCGCCCGCGTCTCTCGCCGCCGCATAACTGTGGAGAAGTATAGGATGCCGTGCCCGCCTCGCGCCGTCTGATACACTGCCGACTTGGTTCGTCGGAGGGCGCTGACCGCAGTCAGCGAAAGCTCGGATAAGACGTCGAGTGCGCTCGGTTATCTAGGATAGCCGGGCGCATTTTTGTGTCCGGCGCGAAGAGGCGCTTCCCGCCTCGGAACGGAGGATATATGTCTAAGGCCGCTGCCGTAGCCAACGATGCGGGTCAGGACCCCTGGCTGCAGAAACCCCAGAGGCGGCTTGGGCGCGCGGGCCTGCTGGCGCTGCTTGTGTGCACCTCGCTCGCGATGCCGCTCTCGCTCGACATGTACACCCCGGCGGTGCCGCACATGGTCGAGCACCTGTCAACGACCGAGGGCATGGTCAACCTCACGCTGGTGGGCTACTATCTCTTCTTCGCCGTCGGCCTGCTCGTCTTTGGACCGATGTCGGATCGTATGGGGCGCAGGCCGGTGCTTCTCGCCGGGCTTGGAATCTACACCGCCGCGTCCGTGCTCTGCGCACTGGCGCCCACGGTCGAGGCACTCATCGCGGCGCGCGTGCTGCAGGCCCTCGGCGCAGGCGCTGCCGACTCGATGACGAACTCTGTGGTCAAGGACGCCTTCCGCGAAGAGAAGCGCCAGGTCGCGCTCTCGTTTATCCAGCTCATGTTCATCCTGGGCCCTGTGGCCGCGCCCGTGCTCGGCGCCTTCGTGGTCTCGACGCTGAGCTGGCGCGCGACGTTCTGGGTGCTCGCGGCCGTGGGCGCCGCCTGCCTCGGGCTTTCGTTGCTCTTTGAGGAGACCCTTCGGCCCGAGGAGCGCGCGGCGGGCGGCGCGAACGCCGTCGGGCAGTTCCGTGAGGTGCTGGGCGACCGCGGGTTCAGCGCGTTTCTCGCCGTGTTCTGCCTGTTCAACCTGGGCTTCATGGCGTACGTGGCCGTTGCGAGCTACATCTATGTGAGCCTCTTCGGCCTCACCGAGATGGGCTACGGGATGTTCTTCGCGGCGACAGCGCTCTTCACGACGCTCGGGCCCTTCGCGTGGGAGCTTTTCTCCCGTTGGTTGAGCGCGCGCCGTTTCCTCGAGATGCTAGTGGGCGTCGGGTTCGTTTCGGGTGCGTGCATGCTCGTTTTCGGGCAGGCGGGGCCGGTGGCGTTCTGCTTGCCGATGCTCGTCTTCGCGGTGTGCGAGGCCGCGAGCCGACCGCTCTCCGTGAACATCCTGCTCTCTCAGCACCAAGAGGGTACGGGAGCCTCGAGTTCCGTCATCAACTTTGTAAACACCGTCGCTGGAGCGCTCGGCATGCTCGTGGTCCATATGCCCGCGTCAAACTATGTCGTCGCGCTCGGCGCCACCATAGCCGGCTGCATGGGCCTCGCTCTTGTGGGATGGCTCTGGCTGCTGCGCTCGGGCGTCTCGGTCAAGGGTGTGACGGAGTAGGAGAGAGGCGCTCGCCAGCGCGTGATGGCATGGTCCCCGGGGCTATGAGGCGATATTGAAGTCGGTGCTCACGAGGGTGTCGGCCATGCCATCGGACGCTATGGCCGGGCTAAAGGGCAATGCCCGTGCAAATGGAATAATTTGGCCCGCGACCCGAGTCGTGCGGCCGCGCCGCCGGCAGCGAGAATGGCGTCGGCGGCAGTTTTGCCGCTCGGGCCGTGCAGGCGATTTAAGGGCAACGCGTCTACCTGCGGCTTCTCAAACCCCGGTCGCGGGCCTACTCGGGGAATCCGCTAAAAACTGCCGCCGCCTCGAGTTTCCGCGCCCCGCAGGCGGTCGCCGGCCCGTCTTATGCGCGAGGCTGCGGGCCATGCGCCCCAAAAACGAATGTGAAGTGAATATAGTTCGCTTGCAAACCGTTTGTATTCAAACTAATATAGCCAAGGCAATAAACTCCGTGCTCGGCCCATCGCGCGAATGCGAGCCCAGAAAGCGAGCCCATGGTCAACGACGAGCTGCACTTCCTGCTTCTTAAGGCGCATAACGTCTCCAGCAGGCGCATTCAGGCAATGACCAGCGAGCTCGGCCTCACGCCGGGCCAGCCCAAGGTCCTCGAGTACCTGCTCGAGCACGACGGCTCGCAGGCAAGCGACATCTGCCGCGGCTTCGCCATCGACAAGTCGACGATGGCCTCGATTCTCCCACGCATGGAGAAGGCGGGCCTGGTGCGTCGAGAAGCGAGCCCGACCGATCGCCGAGCGAGCCTCATCTGGATTACAGATAAAGGCCGTGAGCTGGCGCTTATTGTCAAACAGGCCATCTTTGCCGCCGACACCGACCTTACGCGCGGGGTCTCGGCAGAAGACCTGGCGGCCTGCGAACGCGTCCTCGCGGCAATCGCGGCAAACGGCGAAAACAAGCCGAAGAAGTAGGGGAGAGGAAAGTATTTGATGGAAGAGACCGGCTTCAACACGAACAACCTCGGCCGCAGGACCTTCTGGTTCTGCCTGGGCATCTTGATCAACTCGGTCGGGATCGCCTTCATCACTAAGGCGGGCATGGGCACCTCCCAGATCTCGAGCGTGCCGTATGTGCTCTCGTTCCAGTTCCCGCAGCTGAGCTTCGCGATGTGCACCTTCCTGATCAACTTCGTGCTCGTCGCCGTCCAGATTCCCCTTCTGGGCAAGGAGTTCTTCCCGATGCAGCTGCTCCAGATTCCCGTCAACGTGGTCTTCTCCACCTGCCTCGGGCTCTCGATGAGCTTCTTCTCGTGGATGAACCCCACGTCGCTGCCCGTGAAGCTGGGCATGATTCTCTTCGGCTGCTGCGTGCTGGGCTTCGGCATCGCGGTGGAGTGCGCGCCGAGCCTGGTCTTCGTGCCCGGGGAGGGCGTCGTTCATGCGATCTCGCGTGTCACGGGCGTCAAGCTCGGCACCGTTAAGCTCGTCTTCGACCTCGCGCTCGTCGCCATTGCCGTCTCCCTCTCGCTCATGCTCTTCGGCGAGCTCAACGGCGTGGGCCTGGGTACGGTGGTCACGGTGCTCGTGACGGGCAACGTCGTTAACTTCTCTAACGAGCACTTTGGGTTCCTCGAGCACGTCCGAGGCCTCGCGCAAGCATAAGGCGAGAAGCGCTGCGGAGCCGCGGAAGGGCAACCCGAGCCCGTGGCGTTCGACTGCGCCCCTGTCGCACCGCAGGTCAAACAGAGAACCGCCCGCTGGCAGTGCGCCGGCGGGCGGTTCTCTTTGATGTCTTGCGGCTTTGGGTTCCGAAGCCGTTTGGCGAGAGGTCCAGGCGCCTTGCCCGGTCTCGGGACTCTAGGCGCTCTCCGCCAAAAGCGGCGTCAGCGGCCCCTGGGAGAGAACCGTGACCTGGTGCATCGCGCGGCTGATGGCGGTGTACATGCGACGGCGGGCGAGCGGGGTGTCCGGGTAGACCTCGGCCTGCGCGTCTGGGATCACCACATGGTCGAACTCGAGGCCCTTGGCAACGCGCAGCGGCAGAAGCACGACGCCCGACTTGGGCAGGTCGGAGTCCTTACCGAGCACCTCGACGCGGTCCGCGAGCTGCTTCTTGAGCCAGCCCACGCGCGGGTCGCTCTCCGCGACGATGGCGGTGAGGCCATCCTTGCCGGTCTCCTCCTCGGCAATGCGCCGCAGCTCAGCCACGTAACCGTCGACGTCGCCGGCGTCCATCTCGCGGATTACGGGGGCCACGCCCGCGCGCTGCACCGAGGTGAGGCGCAGCTGCTCGTCGGAGTCGAGCAGGCCCGTGAACATCGCGGTGATCTCCGGGCTCGAGCGGTAGCTCGTGAGCAGGCGGCACTCCTCGACCTGGCCGTGGCTCGCCTCGAACACCTCGCGCATCTGCGCGAAGCTCGCCGTCCCCTCAAAGATGGCCTGGTGCTCGTCGCCCAGCAGCAGGAAGTGCGCGCGGGAGAAGTGGCGGGAGAGGACCATGAGCTGCGTGACGGTGTAGTCCTGCACCTCGTCGACCATCACGTAGCGCGCGTTCTTGTCGCCGCCGCCGGTGATGCAGAGTCGCAGGTAGAGCCACTCGGTGGCGGAGAGCGCCTGCTTGCCCAGGAGCCTCATGCCGATGCGGTCGAACCGCAGCCAGCTGAGGTCGTCGATGCGATCGTGAGCCTCGGCGAAGCGCTGCTCCACGTAACGGCGCGTGAGCTCGAAGGTCTGGTTCTCGTCCTCGGGGCAGATGGTCTCGCCGAACCAGCGGACCTGCTCGTCGACGTCGAAGCCGAGAATCTCCTCCTGCGTCTCCTCGTCTCGCGCCATCTGGGCGAAGCGGCGGTTCAGGCGCTCGTGGAGCTCGTCCATCACGAGCGCGCAGAAACGCGAGCCGGCGCCGAAGCGCTCGAACTTGCGCACGGCCCCCTCTACCTGCGACGGCTTGAGGAGAGAGACGCCGTCCACGCGAATCTCGCGCAGGTCCTCCGGCTCGATGACGAGCCCACGGACCGCCTCCTCGATGCGCGTGAGCTCGGCCGGGTCGGTGTGCTCGCCAGGGTCGCGCTGTCCGGCGCCCTGGGCCTCGACGAAGTCTCGCCAGGTGAAGACCTGGGGGTTCGCCTCGCCCATGGAGGGAAGGACCGTGTCGATGTAGCGCTCGAAGACGTTGTTCGGGGTAAAGAGATAGACCTGGTCCGGGTTCAGGGTCTTGCGCTCGCGGTAGAGGAGAAACGCGATGCGCTGCAGCAGCACGGACGTCTTGCCCGAGCCCGCGATGCCGTTGACCAGCAGCACCGGCACGTCCTCGTGGCGCACGATCGTGTTCTGCTCGCGCTGGATGGTGGCGGTGATGGCCTGGAGTTTCTCGGAGTGGTGCTTCTTGAGCGCGCCCAGCAGCAGCGAGTCCTCGATGGCCACGGTGGTGTCGAAGTACATGTTGAGCTTGTCGCGCACGATGTCGAACTGGCGGCGGAGCTCCAGGTTCACGGTGCGCTTCTTGCCGTCGACCTCGTAGCTGGTCTGGCCCATTTCCTGGTTGTAGTAGGTCTCGGCCACGGGGCTACGCCAGTCGACCACGAGCGGGATGGAGTGCTCGTCGGTCATGCCGGCAGCGCCGATGTAGACGTCGCGCGCGGGGCGGCCCGGGCGCATCTGCAGACGGACCTTGGCGAAGTACGGCTGCATGAGCAGCAGCATCACGCGGCGGAGCTTGTCCACGTTGAAGTCGTGGTACTGGTTGTACGCGTCGATGACGGAGTTCAGGGTCTCGATGGCGGCGAGGGTCTCGATGGTCTCGTCGGCGCCGCCGAAGTCGAGGCGCACCTCCTCGGACATGTCGAGGAGGTCCTGGCGCGCGCCCGCATGGTTGGACTCGAGGTCCTCGCCGATGGCGTCGCGCATCTCGAGCAGCTTGGCGTATAGCTTGCTCAGGTGCTCCTGCTCCTGCTGGAAGATGGGGTCGTTCGTCTGGTCGAGCTCGTCGGACATGCTGCATCTCCTGCCGTGTGCGCGAAATTTCGAGTTATCTATCCTACGACATTTGGCTGCGGCAAGAAGGGCCGGGCTCGCGTGTCTCGCGGTCCTTGCCCCGCGGCCCCTGCCCGGCCCCCGCCCTAATCGTCCACGAACCCGACCCGGTACTTGCTGAAGACGACGGCGCCCTCTTCCTGCGTGGCGTCGAGGTCCACGTCGGCCCAGATGCCGAAGTCGCGGTCGTCGTCGGAGTCGCGGAAGACCTGGTGGACGTGCCAGATGTGGCCGCCGTCCTCGCGGGCGCGCCTCTCGTCGGACTCGTCGATGCTGTAATAGGCGGCCGAGCGGGCATCGCCGTCGAGGATTATCTCCTCGTGCTCGTCGTGGAAGCGCGCGAGGGCCTGCTCCCATACGGGCTTGCGGTAGCCCCAGTCGCCGTCGAGGCGCCCGAGCTCCTCGGTTGAGCCGAAGGCCGCCAGGCGCACGCGGGCAAAGAGCGCGTTTCTTACCAGCAGGGTGAGGGCGCGGCGGTCGTGGACGACCTCGTCGGCGGCCTCGGGCGGCGCGACGTCCACACCCTCCGCGGCGCCGGCGGCGCTCCACTCGTCGACGAGCGAGGAGTCGACGCTGCGCACAACGAGGCCGAGCCAGCTGATGATGTCCTCGAGGCGCTCGTCGCGCTTGTCCATGGGGATGGTGCGGTCGAGCGAGCGGTACGCCTCGGAGAGATAACGCAGCAGCGTCCCCTCGCTGCGCGCGATGTTGTAGCGGCCCACGTACTCCTTGAAGTCGCTCGCCGTCTCCACCATGTCGCGCAGCACGGACTTGGGGCTCAGCGCGAAGTCGCTCGCCCAGGGGACCTTCGCGCAGTACTCGGCGAAGGCCGGCTCGAGCAGGTCCTCGAGGGGCTTGGGCCAGGTGACCTCCTGCAGCCGCTCGAGGCGCTCCTCGTACTCGATGCCCTCGGCCTTCATCTCGGACATCGCGCGGTCGCGCTCGGCTCGCTGCTGGGCGCGCAGGATCTGGCCGGGGTCCTCGAGCGTCGCCTCCGTCATGGATATGACGTCGAGCGCGTAGGTCTCCGACTCGGGGTCGAGGAGCTCGAGCGCGGCGAGGAGGAAGGGAGAGAGCGGCTGGTCGAGCGCGAAGTCGTCGGGCAGGTCGACGGTCGTGGAGAAGACCACGCGCGTCTGGCCGTCCTCGTCCGCCTCCTCCTCGCGCACGACGACGCCCGCGTCCATCAAAGTCGCGATTATCTCGTCGGCACGCTGGTGGAGCTGGGTCTTCTCGGCGTCGGGCTGGGCGGAGTCGTCCACGAGCTTGTGGACGCGCGCCATGGCGTCGCCGCCCTGCTCGACCTCGGCCAGGACCATGGAGTGGGAGACCTTCATGCGCGGGCGCAGCGGCTCGGGCACGGCCGTCTCCAGGCGCTCGAAGGTCTGCTTGCTCCAGCCGACGAAGCCCTCGGGCGGCTTCTTCGCGCGGCTCTTCTGCCTGGCCTTCTTCGGGTCGCCGCCGGCCTTGCGCAGGGCGCGCGCGTTCTCGATGTCGTACTCGGTGGCCTCGGCGATGACGCGGCCCTCCGTGTCGAAGCCGGAGCGGCCCGCGCGGCCCACGATCTGGTGGAACTCGCGCGCGTTCAGGTGGCGCATGCGGCGGCCGTCGAACTTGGAGAGGGCCGTGAGCACGACGGTGTGGATGGGCACGTTGATGCCCACGCCGAGCGTGTCCGTGCCGCAGATGACGGGAAGAAGCCCCTGCTGGGCGAGCTTCTCGACGAGGAGGCGGTAGCGCGGCAGCATGCCGGCGTGGTGGACGCCGACGCCGCAGCCGAGCAGGCGCTGGAGCGTCTTGCCGAAGGTCGTGGTAAAGCGCGTGCCCTTGATGGCCTCCTTGACGGCCTCGCGCTGCTCCTTGGTGCTGACGCCGTAGCTCGCGAGGGACTGCGCGGACTTGAGCGCCGCGTCCTGCGAGAAGTGCACGATGTAGAGGGGCGCGTCGCCGGCGCGCAGGGCGAGCTCGACCGTGCCCTCGAGCGCCGTGTCCACGAACTCGTAGGAGAGCGGCACCGGGCGCGGGGCGTTGGCCAGCACGTCGACCGCGCGGTCGGTGTGGTCGGCCAGGGTCTTCTCGATGCCGGCCGTGTCGCCCAAGGTGGCGCTCATGAGCAGGAACTGCGTGTGGGGAAGGGTGAGCAGCGGGACCTGCCAGGCCCAGCCGCGGTCGTGGTCGGCGTAGAAGTGGAACTCGTCCATGGCGACGACGCCCACGTCGCAGGACTCGCCCTCGCGCAGGGCCTGGTTGGCCAGGATCTCGGCCGTGCAGCAGATGATGGGCGCCTCGGCGTTGATGGAGGCGTCGCCGGTGATCATGCCGACGTTCTCCTTGCCAAAGAGCTCGACGAAGTCGAAGAACTTCTCGCTGACCAGAGCCTTGATGGGGGCGGTGTAGTAGGCGCGGCGGTCGGTGCACACGCCCATGAAGGCGAGGCCGAGGGCGACCATCGACTTGCCGGAGCCGGTGGGCGTGCCCAGGATGAGGTGGTCGCCGGCGGCGAGGTCGAGAAGCGCCTCCTCTTGGTGTTCCCACAGCTCGATGCCGCGCGACTCGACCCAGCCGAGGAAGAGCTCCAAGGCCTCGTCGGCCGGGATATTGGGGTAGGTGTCGGCGTCGGGCCAGGGGATGAGACGGCCGAGCGAGCCGTGGCCGTTCGGGCCATCGTCGATGAGCTGGCCTTCGTTTGCGTCTTGGGGCGTCTGTGCGGTGGTTGCTGCGTCTGCCATGGGTTCCCTTGCGTTTGCGGGCGGGGCCTTCGTTTGCGGCCTTCTATTCTAGCGCGGCGGTTTACTCGGGCCGCCAACGGGGGAATACTCGCGCCAGTGTGTGGCGAGGCCGTCCCGGCGCGGGACCTGTCTCGCTATGGGACGGACCCGGAGAACGTGCCCGTTCCGGCGCGGGGCTTTTCTCGCCGGGGCGCCCACCGCAATGCGGGGCCTCTTGCCCCGAAGGTATCGTTTACTCGAAAGAAAGGCGGCTTACCATGACCGATTTCCTCTCCCTCGCGCGCGAACGCTACTCGTGCCGTGCCTTCACCGATCAGCCTGTGGAGGCCGAGAAGGTCGACGCCCTGCTCGAGGCCGCGCGCGTGGCCCCGACCGCGGTAAACAAGCAGCCGTGGCACGCCTGGGTCGTGACGGACCCCGCCGCGCTCGAGAAGATCAACGCGACCACGCGCTTCGGCTTCGGGGCAAAGACCGTTATCGTGCTGGGCGCCGATCGCAGCCAGGCGTGGACGCGCAAGTTCGATTCCGCGAACTTCGCCGACGTGGACGCGAGCATCGTGGGCACCCACATCATGATGGCCGCGCAGGACCTGGGGCTGGGCACCACGTGGGTCGCGTGCTTCGACGCGCCCGCGATGCAAGAGGCCTTCCCGCAGATGGCGGGCTACGACCTCGTGGCCATGTTCCCGCTCGGCTATCCCTCGCCCGACTACGCGCCGGCGGCGGGGCATCTTGCGTCGAAGCCGATCGAGGAGCTCGTCGACCGGATTTAGCGCAGGCGAGCCTCACGCCGCTCAAGCGCGGGCGCGCTCGTGCCTCGCGGGCACGGGGCCCTGCGCCGCATAGCCTTTCTCGATGGCCGCCGCTCGCGGATTCCTTTCCGTGCGGCGGTTTTTCTTGCGATATGCTCAAGAAGTTGACACACCGTCAATGAGTTGAGTCGAGAGAGGGACCATGGAGCAGACCTCGGTCGCGGCGCTTCGTCGCGAGCAGATCGTTCAGGCGGCGCTTTCGCTGTACGAGCGTAAGGGCATCGACCGAACGTCGGTCAAGGACATGACCGATGCTGCGGGGATAACGCGCAGCCTCTTCTATCACTACTTCAACTCTAAGGAAGACGTCACCAGCGCCGTGCTTGACCGCTACGTCGAGGGATTCGCCGAGGAGATCCGCCGTTGGAACGAGGGGCGCACCGAGGGCGACGTCGCCGGCGCGCTGCGCGACGGCGTGAAGCTGGTGCGCGCGCTTCTCTTTGAGCGCGACGCTTTCCGCATGCTGCTCCTCAAGGACGAGAACGCATCTCTTTACCTGCGGTTCGCTGAACGCAGTGCCCAGGTCATCGCCCGATATCTCTCCGACGAGACCGCCGCCGATTACGCGCGGCTCCATCGCATCGAGATCAAGCGTCTCTACGAGAGCTTCTACCTGCTGGTCTTCGGGCTCATCGGATACCTGCGGCAGAACCCGTCCGCCACGGACGAAGTGATCGCAGACCTGATCGCGGACACGCTGCATCTCGACTTGAGCGGGACGCGTAAGGAATAAGGGCGGGGCCAAGGGGCCTCGCGCAAGGAAAGGAAGGAAGGGTAGCTATGTTGTTCGACGTCTGGGGGTCCAACACCCTCTACCACTGGCTCGGTTGGGCCATGGTGTTCGTGGGCCTTATCCTGGCCAACGAGATCGGCCGCCGTACGAAGGTCGGCGCGGCCATCATCTTCGGCGTGGCGCCTCTTGCCATGACCATCTACTGCGCGGCCATCGCGTTCGGCGTCTCGAGCGGGGCCGAGTGGGCGCTCACCAACCCCACCCACATTTACCAGAACAGCTGGTTCCACTACGCCAAGGTCTATGCGGCGCTGGCCGGCTGCTGGGGCTTCATCGCCATCAAGTACCAATGGGGAAAGATCGGCAAGGCGCGCTGGTTCCGCGCGTATCCGTTCCTGATCGTGGCCATCAACATCCTGATTGCCGTGTGTTCCGACTTCGAGAGCGCGTACCATTTCTTTGTCCTGGGCGAGTCCACGTGGGTGACCTCTGAGGGCGCCACGCAGCTCGCCGGCTGGAACAACGTGTTCAACGGTATCGCCGGCCTGATCAACATCTTCTGCATGACCGGCTGGTGGAGCGTCTACGCCTCCGACGATAAGTCCGACATGCTGTGGCCCGACATGACCTGGGTCTACATCGTGGCCTACGACATCTGGAACTTCTGCTACACCTACAACTGCCTACCGACGCACTCCTGGTACTGCGGCTTCGCGCTGCTGCTTGCTCCGACCGTGGCCAACTTCTTCTGGAACAAGGGCGGCTGGATCCAGAACCGCGCCTT
>CAVCUP010000035.1:0-16622 GCA_963605405.1 bacterium
CTTGTAGGTGTTGCTGTTCTTGCTTTTGTACCAAAGGACGTCGTTGAGCAGCTGGCCGGCGTCGTCGAAGGCCTGCTGCTGCATCGTGTTGCAGTAGTCCGTGATGTAGGAGCGGGCGCTCTCGACGTCGCCGAGCTCGGCGGCCCTTGCCAGGACCTCGGCCATCCCGGCGACCATGCCCTTTTCCGCGCGGGCCCAGTACTCGCGCACCGGTGCGCCGTAGGTCTTCCAGGAGTCCTGCTCGACGCACAGGGTGCAGAGCGCCTTGAAGCGGTAGTAGGGGTAGCTCTCCGTGTCGAAGATGCCTGCCGCGCCGGCGCTTTGGTCGCGGCCGTATGCGTCGCTCACGCTGAGAGCCCCGTTGGAGACGGGGACGAAGACGCCGTAGATGGCCGGCCCCGTGCTTTCCCAGGTCACGCAGGCAATTTCGGCGGGCAGGTTGCGGTAGGTCTGGACGACGTGGACGCTCAGCGCCGTGTCGGTGCCGATGACGCGGACGTCCGAGCGCCCCGTCTCGTCGGGGCTGTATTGCGTGCCCTCGTAGCGGTTGCGGATGATGGCAAAGACGTCCTCGAGCGAGACCTTCTCGTCGGCCTTGAAGCACAAAGGATAGATGTCCTGCAGGCTGTAGTCGCCGTAGGCGGAAGGCGCCAGGAGCTTGTGCGCGTACCACGTGCGCAGGTGCGAGTAGTCCTCTGTGACCGAGGCGCCCGAATAGGTGGCGAGAAGGTCCAGGTCGCCGGCCTCGTCGTAGACGGCAAAGCCCTTCTCGGCGGGCAGGGTTTCGAGGTCGGCGGAGGCGACGTGGTCCTCGTAGTCCTTGAGGTGCTCGAGCGAGAACTCGTTACCAAAGGCGGCAACCTTGTCATCGGGCAGCTTGACCGCGGCGTACTGGTGGCCGCTGTACATCTCGACGTACCAGGCCTCCGTCTGGTCTGCGATGAGGGCGATGTTGACCTCGCTGCTGCCGTAGCGGTCGATAAGGGCGCAAAGGACCTCGACCGCCTCGCGCGCCGTGGCGCTCTGGCAGGTCACGAGGTCCACGGCGGAAAACTCGCAGATTCCATGCTCAACCAGCGGATCTGCTGCAAGCGCGGCCTCGTTGGAGAACGCGGTGACCGACATGATCATCGAGACGCCCATCTCGTTCACGCAGACGGCGGCGTCGTTGGCCGCGACGCCGTTGGGCTCGGTGGCGCTCTCCATGGAGGGCGTTGAGGTGTAGCGGTAGGTCGTGGCCGGAAGCTCGGTGAACACCGTTCCCTCGCCATCGACGGGCATCGTGCGCCCGGGCTGGTTCTCTACGCGCTGCGTGACCTCCACGTAGTTGCCCCAGGTGTCTTGGTAGTCGTTCGACTTGGCCATGATCGTCGTGCCGTCCGCGCTGGCCCGCGCGCCGACGTAGACCGCCGTGCAGGCGAGCGCCGGCGCGGCATGGGCGAACGCCGCGGACGCGGACAGGGCAGCGATGGCCAGCAGGCGAGCGAGGGTTCTTTTCATGGCGCGGGCCCCTTTTCTGATACAGCGAGCACGAGCGCGGCAAGCAAGCATAAGCGCAGATAGACGGGCCATATTGTACGTCACGAGGAGAATGCCCGAAGGTAGGGGATGGCGACGTCTTCCGGGTTTGCCTTGGCTTGACGTTAACCGCGTGGCACCGTTCGGGGGTTAACGTGGGTAGAGCGCGCCGTTAATCTTGAAAAATAGTAGACGTACCTATCAAAAATGATAGATAGGACTATCGTTCTTGCTAGGTACACGTTGAATATCGGGGGCTATCCTGGCGCCGCGATTCTCAAGTGCGACGAGAATCGCTGGCGCGAGTATATGCGCGACTCCATCGTCGAGGCGACCATATCGCGCGATGTTCTGCAGATGGAAGACGTGCGCAAGCCCGCGCTTATGGGGGCGCTGTTTGGGCTGGGGGCGCAATACTCCGCCCAGGAGATTTCGTATCGCAAGCTGCTTGGCCGGCTTGACGATAAGGGCAACACCGACGTCGTCCGGCATTACCTCGACCTGCTTTCCAGGGCGGGGATGATGAGCGGCCTGCAGAAGTTCGACTCAAAGCGGATCCGCTCGCGCGCGAGTTCGCCCAGGTTGATGGTGCACGACCCCTCCCTGATGTCGGCGATGTGGAGAGGGGCGGGAGACCTTCTCGCCGACCCATCGCTGCGCGGGCACTTGGTTGAGACAGCGGTGGGGGCGCGCCTTATCGCTCGGTCTGCGCTCGAGGGGTTCGACCTTTATTGGTGGCGCGACGGCAACCTTGAGGTGGACTTTGTTGCCAAGAGGGGCGACGGAGCCCTGGCCGCCATCGAGGTGAAGAGCGGCCGCGTATCCAAAAGCGGCATGGGGGAGTTCCTCAAGCTCAATCCTGATGCAAAACCAATGGTTGTCGGCGACAGGAACATCTCCGTGGAGGATTTCCTTCGAGATGGGGTCGAGCTGTTCTAGCTGCGTGATCTTTATGGGTTCGCCCCTCGGGCGAACCTCATAGTGGCTACCCAAGAAGCCTGGGCTTCCGGGGTTCAACCAACCTGCGCCGCCGGGGACCCAAGATGCGGAAAGAACGAGTGGGATGGCGCGAGAAGCCTACCTAATGCTCGTCACGAATCCTCTTCGCGTTGCGGCTCATCAGGTGACGGCCGAGGTTGCGGTTAAAGTCAATCACGGGACCCGAAATTGTCCCCGATACCGCCTGAAAGCCCAGGCCGCGGATTCCCAGCACGCGGCGGCACTCGAAAACGGGCGCGCCGCATACGCGGGCTCAAGCCGCATACTTTTCGTTTATTTAGTGGGGGGTAGTCGCGTCGGATTCGATGACGGGCTAAAGCCTGATATGGATGATGCCGATGCTACTAGCGATCAGAACAAGGGCTATCAGCGCCACGATGACTGTCAAAACTACGTATAACGGCTTCATTTATGTCTCCTGTTGAGCATGATAGAAACGAATAAAATAGCTGCCGCTAAAATACTATCAGCAGCTAAACCGCCCAACGGCAAAATGAGGCTTGTTTTGGAACAGGACAAACACGAAAAGGGCGTTCGGCGCGGATCCGCCTCCGAGCACGATGAACGTCAAGGGCAGTCTCGAGAAGAGGCGGCCCAGAAGAAAATAGGGCGAGGCGAGAGCGTCTTCGGGCTCTTCGGAAAACTCCCGCGTAAAGCCAAGATCGCCGTGTTTGCCGTAGTTGCAGTGGTCGCCGTCGGCTTCTTTCGCATCGTCCTCCCTTGGATGACGGACAACCACGAGACGCAGTATCTCACGACATCCGACCTCAAATCGGCCGTCGACATCGATAGCCTTTCCACGATCGACTACGCCTACCACGGCATTGCCGAGAAGCACGGTAAGTTCCTCTGGCAGGATCGCGTGGACTATCGCGTTAAATACGAGGCTCACATCCGTGCATCCTACACGCTGAGCGACATTCAGTTTGGGATCAACGAGGAGAATAAGGTCGTCACCACCTATCTTCCCGAAGCGCAGATCGGTGACCCCCAGCTCGACAACAGCAAGTTCGGCTACCTCCCCGAGAGCGCAACAGCGGACATGAAGGACGTCATTGCGCTTTGCCGAGAAGACGCCGCGAACGACGTCGACAAGGAAGAGATAAAAGAACAGGCGGAAGCGAGCCTGAAGGACACCGTCAAAGCACTGACCCTGCCGCTTCTTGGCGATGAATACCAGCTCGAATTCAAGCCAATCGCCGAGTATAACGAGGAGGCCGATTCCAATGCGTAAACCATGGCTTGCCTGCCTCGCCCTCTCAGCAGCACTGTCACTCTCCGTGCTTTCCGGTTGCACCAAAAGCAGCGAGACGCCCGATTTCTCGGGCTATACCGAGATCGCGGAACTCGCCACCGTCGAGTGCACGTTCCACAACGTCGCCGAAGTCTACAACGACGGCACAAACATGCTGTTCGGAATTAACGTGGGGTACAAGAAGGCTTGGTTCGAGTACGACGGAACGGTTCAGCTGGGCGTCGATGTCTCTAAGGTTCGAATTGACGGGCCGGATGCGAACAACGTCGTCACCATCACGGTCCCTAACGCGCAGGTCATCGGCCAACCCCAGGCCGACGAGAGCACCTTCTCCGATATCCACAGCGACACCGGGCTGTTGACCCCCATCACGACGGTCGACCAGTCCATCGCGCTGGAGGAAGCGCAAAAAGAGATGAAGGAAAGCGCCGAGGCCAATTCGACGCTGATGAACGGTGCCCGCGAAAGGGTGAAAACCCTTCTGAGCCAATACGTCACGAAGATCGGCGATCTGAAAGGAGTGAAGTACGAAGTCCAGTTCAAGGATGCCGAATAGGTTGGCCTTAGAGTAAAGTCCCTCTTTTTCAGTTGCCAACTGATTTGCGACCAGCTTGAAACAAAGCGGCGATTGATGCCCTCTAATTCGGAACCTCCCGCCCGGCTTCTAAGGCGCTTTGAGGCCATGCATAGAGATCAAGAACAAAGCCACCCGCGACGACTCTTTCAGTCATCGCTCTTGCGCATCCAATCTGACCTGCGGAAATACCAGGCGGCAAAGCCGGTGGCTACGATTCACTTCGCTAAACAGGCGCCAAAGAGGAAAATCGGCCCTTTTAGCATCCGTTTGGGGGTCCGGACGAATAGTTGGATGCCTCGGCGTCCGGTCAGGAGTCCGAATGTACGACAGGGAAACGGTCGGGCTCGCGCTGCTCGGCCTCTCGGAGGGCATGTCCGCGGGCCGTCGCCAGGGACCTCGGCCTGGGCGACACGACGATACGAGGCTGGGCCTGGTGGCCCGACCCGTCCAAGAAAACGTCCGGACCTTCAATTTGAGGGGATGACAAATCGAAAATCGAGCCGATTGGGACTGCGGACGAAAAGTTGGACCAGGCGGCAGGCGTAGTTTCAATTGAAGCTACGCCTGCTGATATATAGATCGGTACCGACCGGCGCCCGCGATGCTTCTGCTTGCGCTTCAGCCTCCGTTGCTCGAAGCGCGCCCCTGCCTCTTCAGCGCGGCGCCGTCTTCTTGCGCGAGCCAATTCCCGCTTCATCGTTTCCCGCCGGCTCGCGAGCGCTTGTAGAGAAATATCCCATCCCAGATCTTGAAGTCTGCTCATTTCACGAGGCAGGACCCGCCTACACCGATGAACTGGAGCTAGCAAACGCCCGAGCGGCGAGCCATCACCGCTCGGGCGTTAATTCGCTGCCTTTTCCTTACGCCAGCGGCTTTCCGCTGAATACGGGGAAGGCGTTGAACTCGCCGTAATCTGCCATGCGCTCCACATTCTTGAGCGTCCTCATATCTTCTTCGGAGATGATGAAATCCATGTCCGCATTACTTGCCATGTGGTCGGGGTTTGCCGTTTTGGGAAGCGCAACGGCCCCAAGCTGAAGCACATAACGAATGCAAAGCCGGGCAGAGGACACGCCGTATTTCTTCGCCATCTCCGTAACGGCCGGATTCTTCAGGGCTTCACCATGGGCAATGGGGGAATAGGCCTCCACCTGAATGCCCTGCGCTTTGCAAAACTCAACCAGTTCCAAATCGGTGTTGCCGATGTGCAACAGAATCTGGTTGACCATAGGCTTTACGCGGCAGGAACCGAGCAGGTTCTCGAGATCATCTTTCAAGAAGTTCGACACGCCGATGACCTTGACCTTGCCCGCCGCCTGCGCGTCCTCCAGTGCGCGCCAGACCTCTTTGTTCTCTTCAAAATAGCGGTTCTCCACGCGGAACTCGTTCCACGGCTGGGGAGAGTGGATGATCATCTGGTCAAGATAGTCGAGTCCCATCTTTCGCAGCGTCTCGTCGATGGAGCTTGCCGCCTCCTCGTAGGTTTTTAGCTCCGCCGCGACTTTGCTTGCAACGAACAGGTCCCCGCGCGCAACGCCACAGGTGCGCACGCCCTCGCCAACGCCTCGCTCATTGCCGTAGGCCTGCGCGGTGTCGATCAGGCGGTAGCCCAGCTTGACCGCTTCGCGGACGGCGTCCGCTGCCTTGTCGTCGTCGATAAACCATGTGCCAAGCCCCAGCTCGGGCACCTGAACGCCGTTTGCCAACGTATATGCTTCTTCCAGAATCATTGCAATTTCTCCTCTACAGTTTTGCGTATTCCACCTCGGGCGCCGATCGCCGATCCCGCAAGCCCCCGTTCCGGCAATTCTCGCCGGGAACCTCCGCGGCGACGCGACTGAAGCCGGGAATCAGTGATTGACCGTATAGCGCAGCCAGACGGAACCACCGTCTGTGGCCTTTGCCTCCTTCAGCGTGAAGCCCATCGCCTTGCTCTCGGAGAGCCCCTCCTGCGCCCGGAAAACCGGCGGAGTATCCGGGCTTCCGTCCGCTGCCGCTGCCAGCACGATGCTGATCTCGTCGCACATCCCCGCTTGCAAAAACGACCAGTTCAGCACGCCGCCCCCGCCCAGCATTAGGGTTTCGATGTGGAACTTTTCTTTGAGCTTGGAAAGCGCCAGACAGTAATCCAGCTCTGTTTTGCCTGCGATGATGTAGGAGATCCCTAGTTTTCTCAAAAAGGCTTTATAGGCATTGCCGACCTGCTCCGTCAGCACCTCGATGACATGGGCCGTGGTGTCCACGTAGCGCAACGTGGCGCTTTCCCAACCCAGCCTGCCGTGAGGGTCTACCGAAACATAGAACATCCCGAAGTTCGGCTGCGCAAGGAAATCTCCCTCGGGCACAGCGGGCGCGTTCTCGTCCAAATCGGGCTTTTTGTAAAAGGTGAAATTGTCATCCGTGGTCACCCTGCCCGAAAGCCAGCCTTGATGATGATAAAAAGGCTCTTTTCCGAAGGCGATGCTGTAAAACGCATCGCCCGCCGCGCTGCCTTGCGGCGTTTCCATGTAGCTGCCCATGATTTTGCCGTCCAAAGCGGTCATCATGTGGCAAAAAACGTACGGCCTGTTCACTTCCGATTTCCTCCTTACGGCCGACGGACCCTTTGTCAGGAAGTAAATTCTTCTTGAACCTCATGCCATTTCTACAACTTAAAGCTAACTTCAAGTCAAAGGGTTTTTTGAAAAAATCGGAGGGATTCTCTTATGGTTTACACGGTCGGAGAAATGGCAAAGCTGTTGGGCGTCGCGGCTTCCACCTTGCGCTACTACGACAAGGAGGGGCTTCTTCCCTTTGTGGAGCGTTCCTCCGGAGGCATCCGCATGTTCCATGAATCGGATATCGAATGGCTGCAAGTAATCGACTGCATGAAAAAAGCCGGGATGTCCATCAAGGACATCCGACAGTACATCGAAATGGCATTGCAGGGCGACGACACCATCGACCTCCGGCTTTCCATATTCCGGCATCAGCAGGAGGCTTTGAGGCAGCAGATGGTGGAATTACGGCATGCGATGGAAATGGTGGACTACAAATGCTGGTATTACGAAACCGCAAAAGCCGCGGGCACGGTAGATGCGCCGCAGAAGATGGAGCTCGCCGAAGTCCCGGAACGTTTTCGGAAAATCCGACAGGAGTTGCGCACCGCGCCAGGAGCTGCGAAGGAAAAGTGACAAGGCTGCTGCCGACGGACGGCTTCGCCGACCGGTGGACGACGGCATCCTTGGACAGCGCGCACTCGACCGCGAGGTGAAGGGCCTCGGCGACGGAGCGCTGGCCGTTGTCGTAGTGCCGGCTAGACAGGACGCCTGACGGCACTTACCAGGTCGTGGACGGCGGCTATAGGACGCTTCCCGGCCGCGGGGTGGACATCGGCACGCTGGTCGACTTCGTCCAGACCACCCAGCCCAAGGCCCAGACGCTCGAGATCTTCGGAGACGAGGCGCCGGACGGCTCCTATCACCCGTTCCACATCTACTCGATGCGCCAGGCCATCGAGGAGGGCTTCATCATGGACCCCCTCGCCAACTACGTGAGCTACTCCGAGGCCGTTGAGCTCGCGCGCACCGTGCCGGACAACCCCGACGTGTGTGAACGGGGGGGACGTAGCACTGTTCACGCCGATAGGCGCGGCTGTTATAAGAGGCGATGGGGCCTGCTAGACGGACTCGGCGGCGTTCGAGGCGCGGTAGTCGGTCACGGACGTTCCCGTCCACGAGGCGAACGCCCGCAGGAAGCTGTTGAGCTCGTCGTATCCCAGCAGGTGGGCGACCTCGTCGCTGACCATGCCGCTGTTGCCACTCGTGGCGAATGGGCCCGCCCCTCTCCCAGGCCTTTCTGTCGCGCCGGCGCTGCAGGTCAACGACAAAAACTCCCATTCCTCGGACGTTGCTTTCGGTGTCCGAGGAATGGGAGGCGGTTCGGTTCGGCCGTCGTTTGCTAAAGTATGGGCTTGCTGAGGTAAAAGTCGAACGAACTCAGGGAGTCGTGGCTCTCGCCACACTTCGTGCAGTACCAGATAACCGGTATACCGAGAAAGTCGCGGCGCTCTATCTTTCCTCCGCACCCCTTATGGCAACATTCGCCAATCATGTCCTCGATATAGCCGCCCCCGTCGACCTCGGCGAGATTGTCCTCAGGTACCTCTGGAGCGATTCTCGGCTCTCTGCTCTCGTCAGTCATCGGACTCTCCTTACATGAGTGTGGGCCGCCTGTTGGCGCTTACATCAATACTATACGCCGTGAACAGGGGACGGTGAACAGGGGACGTAGCACTGTTCAGGCCGGCAGGCGCGGTCATCACTTCCGTCTGTGCGACGATCGGCTTGCCGTGCGCCCCCCGTTCGCACGCGTCCTAGGTCAGCGTCGCGATCGCCGCGCTCAAGACGGCGACGGCGGCGAACAGCGGGATGCCGCGCACATACGAAACGATATGCTTGCTCGGGTCTTGATAAGCGGCCTTGTCAGGCAAAAAACGAGAAGCGGACTCGTCGCGCGTTTCTCCACCAAAGCAAATCAATGACCAGCAGGTCAAAAAGGCCGAGCCCCTCGCCAAGCAGCAGGAAATACAGAAACGCCGAGAAGTATCCGTCGAAACAGAGAAGCCCCCTGAGGGCGATGCCCAGGACGGAGAAAACGACCGTGAATAGAGCCAGGTCTCCCAGCAAGGTCTGAAGCGCGGGTTTGGGCTTCGGCGTCTCCTCGCCAAGGCGCCCCCTGACGGCGGCCTGCACCTCATCGGGATACGAGTGCAAACTCGCAAGGTTCTTCTTGTCCGTTCCTGTGCAGAGGAAGCATATTCCCCAGTACAGCAGCCAGAACGCCGGCAAGATGAGCCATTTCACGGGAATCTCCCTTCCCTGCGTTTCTTCCCAGGGGCCTAGATGACTAGGACCAGCTTAAACCACGCCGGGTGTAAACGGGGGAGGGCGCCCCTGTTCGCGCTTATGTGTACCCTGCTCTACCGACTGAACGTCTAAGGCACCCTTACTGCTTGCAGCCTCAACATGATGGGCGTGCTGTCGTATTAGGTTTGGGCAAAGGCCGATTTGGGACCGTTGCGCCCTCTGCGAGGACCCGCCGCAAGGCCTTGAAACGATGGCTTTCGCATCTATTGTCGTTCGGCGGCGTGAGTTCGGGGGCGTCTGACGAAGCAACTCTGACTTTTGCACGACTTAATTCGGGAAGGGCAAGTATCCCGCCTATTTTTTGCGACGTTTGTCCAGTTGATCGCCACTTGAGGACGTCTCGATACTCGCAGATTCCGTACAAGTCGTGCAAAAGTCAGAGTTGAGTGCTTGGGGGCGCGAATAGTATGGGTTCCGCCTCCTAAAAACGCCGAACACGGGCGAGTCGGACAGCGCGGGGATGGTCTCTGCCCGCCCGGCGACCGAGCTCGATGCATGTACGGTATGTCTCGAGGAGGGTCGCGGGCCTCATTGCCCATCCAAAGGGTCTCGGCGCCCATGTTCCTTCGTGAACGGTGCTACGTCCCCTGTTCACGTTCCCTGTTCACGCCGGCGGGCCCTACAATCGAGGTTGGCCGCTAAACGACGTACGGGGGAGTGCCGTGGAAGAGATCGAAGCCAAGAAGAAGCCGGACCTGAAAACCCGCGTCCTGTGCGGGGCCGTTTCCAGCTGCGTCATCGCCGAGGCAGTAATGATGCTCCTCGGCGGCATTGTCAGCGCCGTCCTGTTTCGTCCGATGGAGAGCCTCAATCGTCTCCTGCTCGGAGAGGCGCTGGGCGAAGCCGGGCTGAAGCTTCTTAACGGGTATGCGCTCTTTCTCTGCGTCATGCTGGCGACTCTCGCCTGCATGGCCGTCGTGCGGCCGTGGCGCCCCTATCTCAAGGCACTGTGGACGGGGCCTTCCGGCAACCGGATAGGGATGCTGGCCTGCGGTCTTCTGTTCGGGTTCGCGTGCAACGCGCTGTGCGTCGGCGTGAGCGTGCTGGACGGCAGCATCCGGCTCGAGTTCACGCAGTTTTCTCTACCGGGACTCCTTGGCTTCCTCGCCTTTATCTTTATCCAGTCCTCCACCGAGGAAATCACGTCGCGCTGCTTCATCTACCAGCGCGTTTATCGCACGTACGGGATGTGGCCGGCGGTTCTGGTCTCGGCGGGGTCGTTCGCGGTCATGCATCTCTTCAACAACGGCGTCTCGGTGCTTCCGATGATTAACATCTTTCTCATCGGCGTTCTGTATGCCCTGATGGTGCGCTATTTGGACAGTATTTGGCTGACAATGGGCGCGCACACCGCGTGGAACCTGACTCAGAACATAATCTTCGGGTTGCCCAACAGCGGCACGCCGTCGACGTGGTCGGTCTTCAGCCTGGTGGGGACGCAGGGCAACGGGATCGCGTACGACACGGCGTTCGGCGTCGAGGGGTCGGTCCTGGCCGTCGCGATTCACTTGGCGTGCATCGCGGTACTGCTGTGGTGGGGACGCCGCCACGACAAGGGGCAGTACGACATCTGGGACGGCGAGAAGCGCGACGGGTGGTTCTACTAGGGGTTGATTCGGCCGTATCAATCCCGGGGCGCGCTCGGAGCGGCCGCAAAGTAAACGGGCCAAGGTGGGGATGCCTCCGCCTTGGCCCGTTTACTTTGCGGCCATATGCCGTGCAGCGAGCGAGACGCCGGCAAATCGTCTCCGTGGGGGGGCCGTCGCGCTCCCTTACGACAAGTACTTCTCAAAGAGCTCGTCGAGCATGTCCTTCTCAAAAGGCTTGGAAATGTGCCCGTTCATGCCCGCGTCCAGCGACCTTGCCCGGTCTTCCTCGAAGGCGTTCGCGCTCACGGCGATGATGGGGAGCTTGTCGGTGTCGGGGCGGCCGAGCGCGCGGATGGCCTGCGCGGCGTCCAGGCCGTTCATCACGGGCATCTGGATGTCCATCAGCACCAGGTCATAGTAGCCGGGCTCCGAGGTGCGCACCATCTCCACGCCGGCGGCGCCGTTCTCGGCCTCCTCGACGGCGATGCCGCGGCCCTTGAGAATGGCTGCCACGATCTCGCGGTTCAGGTCGTTGTCTTCCACCACGAGCGCGGTCTTGCCGTCGTTTGCCGAGGCAAAAGGCGAGAGATTGAGCATCGCGCTGCCCGACGCGGGCACCGCTTCCCCTACTGCCGAGCTCAGCGTCTCGTACAGGTCGCTCATGAACAGGGGCTTCGCCAAGAAGGCCGTCACGCCGGCGGCGCGGGCCTCGGTCTCGATCTCGGTCCAGTCGTAGGCGGTCAGGATGATGATGGGCGTGTCGCTGCCGATCTCTGCGCGGATGCGGCGCACGGCCTCGACGCCGTTCATGTCGGGCATCAGCCAGTCGATGACGAACGCGCGATAAGGGCGCCCGCCCTCGTGCGCGTACTTCGCCTTGTAGACGGCCTCGGTTCCCGACATCGTCCACTCCGGGTTCATGCCGATGGCCTCAAGCATCCGGCACACGCTCACGCAGGCGTCCATGCTGTCGTCGGCCACCAGCGCGCGGAAGCCGCTGAGCTGCTCGATGGCGATGCTGCGATGAGGCGTCTCTCCGCAGGTCTTGAAGTCGAGGGAGACGCGGATCTCGGTCCCCACGTCCGGCTCGCTCTCCACTACGATCTTTCCGCCCATCATCTCCACGATGTTCTTCGTGATGGCCATGCCCAGGCCGGTGCCGGGGATGCCGCTGACGGTGCTGGTGCGCTCGCGGGCGAACGGCTCGAAGATGTGTTCGATGAAGTCCTCGGACATGCCGATGCCCGTGTCCGTGACGATGAAGTCGAACGACGCCCAGCCGGGGCGCTCGGGCGTCGGGTGCTGCACGATCTTTATGCCGACGGTGCCGCCGGGCTGCGTGAACTTCACTGCATTGCTCATGCAATTGATGAGGATCTGGTTCAGCCGCAGTTTGTCGCAGACGACGTTCTCGTCCACCACGTCGACGGTGTCGATAAGGAACTTCAGGCGCTTGGAGTGCACGTCGGCCTGCAGGATGTTGCGCAGGTCGTGCATGATGGTGGGCAGGTGGCTCGGCTTCTCCTCGATGGAAACGCGCCCCGACTCGATGCGGCTCATGTCCAGCACGTCGTTGATGAGCGAGAGCAAGTGGTTCGACGAGGTCATGATCTTCTTGAGGTAGTCCTCAAGAAGGTGCGGGTCGTCGGTGTGCGCGGCGGCCAGCGACGTGAAGCCGATGATGGCGTTCATGGGTGTGCGGATGTCGTGGCTCATGTTGGAGAGGAACGTGGTCTTGGCGCGGTTCGCGTTCTCCGCCACGCGTAGCGCGTTCTCCATCTCGGCGGATTGCGTGCAGTCGATCACGTAAGAGAGGGCAAGAAGGTCGCCGCTCGCCTCGTCGCGGTACATAGTGACGTGCTGCTCGGCCAGCATGGGCGTGCCTTGGACGCTCTTTAGCCAGTAACGGCGAGAAAGGCGCCGGGTACCCTCAGCGAAGCTCCGCTCGAGCGCCGCGCGGTCAAAGAAGGCGAGGTAATCGGCCTTGTGCTCGTCGGTCGTCATGTCGGACCAGCAGTCGATGAAGCGGTCGTAGGACGCGTCTTTCGGAAGGCCCAGGAACTCGTTGATATCGTACTCGGCGTCGCCGACCTTCTGCATGACCGTGCCGGGGATGACGTCCTTCGTGATGTTGATGTTGAAGAACGCGCCGGCGCTCTCGAGAAGAGCCTGCTCCAGAAGCTCGATGCGGGCGCGGTACGTCTCGATCTGCGGGTCGGTCTGGCTGGCTGCCATCGTCGCGTGCCTTTCTGCTACGTGCGCCCATTGCGCGTCTGATTCGATGTGCGGGCGAGCCTGCAGGACGCCGCCGGGGTCTTGCCGGCGGCGAGAGATACGGGTTCGGCTAGCTTACGCGTGCGCGATTCGGTTCCGGGGAACCGCGCGTGCGCGATTTTATCATTGCAGCTAGATGGCATATAGATGCTTCCACGTGACTTACATACGGAACGTGAACGGGGGACGCACCCCCGTTCACGTCCGTTTCCCGTTCTTGGCTCTGGCCGTGGGCCAAAATGAGAGCTTTTGCGTGAACGGGGATACGTCCCCCCGTTCACGGGGCGCGGCGGGCTTAGCCTACTGGTTCTCGGCGCGCCCGGAGTAGTACTCCGGCACGGGCGGTATCTGGTTGATCGCGTCGGTGAGCTCGCGCAGCATCTGCGGGAGCTTCAGCGGGTTCACCTTGGGCAGGTCGTTGACCTCGATCTTGTCTTTGTCGAGCTGTGGTTCGCGGCGACTTGGATTGCGCCCTCAACGACATCGCGATGGAGGTCAGAAAGATACTTCAGCTCGAGGCCCGCGAGCCGTTTAGGGAGCGAGGCGGGGCTTTTTGGGAATACTCCAGCCTCGTACGAGTGACGACCATCTCCGCAAAAGAGCCTGACGGGGAAAGGCGAGGTTGATTTGGGCATGGACAATTCATTTGAGCTTCCGCAGATGGGCGTGGGCACGATGCTCTGGCTTCCCAGCAAGCAGTTCACGGAAAGCGACATCGCGGACGTCTTTGGGGCGTGCGTCGAGAACGGCCTCCGCTTCTTTGACACCGCGGAGATCTATGGCAACGGCGCATCGGAGAGGGTCCTGGGCAAATGCCTGAGGTCCACCACGGAAGAGATTTGCGTTGCCGATAAGTTTGCGCCGCCCTCAAAGATGAACCCTCTCACCCAGAAGCGGGTTTCGGTGAAGAAGGACGACCCCAGGGCCCTGACGGAGGCGCTTGACGGGAGCCTGCGGAGGCTCGGCGTGGACTGCATCGACCTGTATCAGATGCATATGCCGCCGCAAAACGACCGCATCGAGGAGTACATGCACTATATGGCCGATGCGCTGCGGGCGGGAAAGATTCGTGCCGTCGGTGTCTGCAACTTTAACGTCGAGCAGATAAAGCGCGCGTCGAGCGCCCTTAAGTCCGAGGGCTTCTCGCTTACGAGCGCCATGGTGGGCTACAACGTGATCCGCCGGTATCCGGAGACCAACGGCGTTTTTGGCGTATGCGAGAAGGAGGGTATTTCCGTGATTCCTTACGCGCCGCTGGCCGAGGGGACGCTCACGGGCAAGTACCGCGGCGGCAAGAAGGTTCCTCTCCAGTATGCCGTGACCTCGTATTTCGGGCACCTCGACCTCACAAAGGAAAGAAACGACGGGACCTCGTTTGCGCAGAGGCTCTTCTCCAAGCCTCGCGAGTCCGATATCAAGCGGATGGAGCCGCTGATGGAGACGATGGAGAGTATCGCCGCGGCCCACGGCAAGACTATCGCACAGGTGGCGATCAACTGGCTCATCACGCAGGAGCGCGTCAAGGTAGTTCCTATCCCGGGCGTGCGTTCCGTCAAGCAGGCAAAGGACAACGCCGGCGCCCTTGGGTGGGCCCTGACGGCCGAGGAACGCGCGGCGATGAACCGCGTCGAGGAGGCAACGAGGTAGAGGGCGTTTTTCGGGGCGTTTTTTGGACGGCATCCTCAACGACGTCGCGATGGAGGTCAGCAAGATGCTTCAGCTTGAGGCCCGCGAGCCGTTTAGGGAGTGAGGCGGGGCGTTGTCGTACATGAAATTCCGCCCAAACACGCGAGGCGGCACGCGAAATTGCGTACGGCCTCGCGTGTGGGCCGGGCGGAGACGACAACTCTGACTTTTGCACGACTTAATTTGGAATGGGCAAGTATCCCGGTCGTTTTGAGCCGCATTTGCCCAGTTGGCCGCGGCTCAAAGACCGTTGGATACTCGCCGATCTTGTACAAGTCGTGCAAAAGTCAGAGTTGGTGGCTGGGCGACCCGGAAATCGCGCGCTCTACCTCACAAAATTGGTGTAGACGGGCGCCTCGGGCGCGGCCGGGTCGATTCCCGCCTGCTTGGCGCCGCGAATCGCCTTGATGAGAAAGGCCATGTTGTGACCGAGGTTGCGCATCGTCCGGAGGCCCTCGGCGTCCTGCTCCACGTCCGCCGCCGTCGCGCCGTGCACGATGTTCCAGTAGCTCGAGGTGGCGATAGGCATCTGCATGAGCTGGAAATACCGGTTGAGCTGGTCAATCGTCGCGGTGTTTCCCGCTCGGCGGCAGCTCGCCACGGCGGCGCCAACTGTCATACGCAGGGCGTTGCCCGCTGAGCTGCGCAAGAGGGCATAGAACGCGCGGTCGTAAAACGCGGTCGCGGCGCCCGTCGCCGCGCCAAAATGCACGGGTGACCCCAGGACGATTCCGTCGTAGCCGGGCGCAATGGCGATGAAGTCGTTCACGCGGTCGTTGATCACACAATGCCCCAGCTCGTCGCATTTGCGGCACGCAAGACAGCTGGCCACGGGCTTGTTGCCCACCCAAAAGATATCGGTGCTCACGCCCTCCTCGCGGAGCGCAGCCGCGACTTCCTCGAGCGCTCGGTTAGTGCAGCCTGCTTTATGGGGCCCGGCGTTGACGAGAAGGACCCTGGGTTCCTGACGGTCGCTCATTGATGGTTTCCTCTCCCTGCGGCTACTCTTGCCGCTTTGTCGCAAATGCTCCCGACAAAGACGAACAAAGCTCCTACCAGCAGATACTCGGCAATGCATCGCAAGGCGGGTTCGGTGAAGTCGATCAGCGCAAAATGATTGAGCCCCAGCAGGTAGCGCCAGATTTCCCGGCGGACAAAAGCGGCGCAGCCAAGCAGCGCAACCAGGGTCGGGAAAAGCCTGGCGGCTGTATGCGCGGCGTCGGAGGCTGGCGCATCATTGGCATGGGGCATGACGGCGGTAATGCGCTTCCAGTTGAGGCCTAGGTGCATTCCCGCGAGCACGAAGGCCCAGTGCGCCGCCGTCATGTGCGCGATCTCTAGAAGTGGGGCACCTGAGAAACCGGCCGGTCGCAGCTGAGCAAACAAATAGTGTGAGGTTGCGATGCCTGTTGCCATTGTCATGGTCAAGGCGACGGCTAGCGCGAGCGAGACTCCCATTCGCAGGATTCGCACGGCGTTCCATCGGCCTCTCGCAATGGATTTGACGGCCCGGCGGTTAAGCCAAGCATGCACGACGAATAGCACGCCCGAGGCGGCGCCTATGCACTCATGGGCAAACTCGCCCACGAGCGCATAGGCCATAAGCAGTGGCAGCGCAGCAATCATCGCAACATCAACCAGTATCCAAGTCTTGCTTCTCCGCGACATCCTCTGCTCCGTTCGGCGTGAACAGTGCTACGTCCCCTGTACATGCGGCGTGAACAGTGCTACGTCCCCTGTACATGTACGCTGACGCTGCTTCAAAGCCCCGCGGCCCAGGTGCGCACCTCGTCGTCCGATGCGCCGGACGAGAAGCG
>CAVCUP010000036.1:0-15806 GCA_963605405.1 bacterium
TGGTTGGCGAGCGACGGCGCGTGGCGGCCCTGGGCCGCTGGGCGGGGGCAGATAATTTCTTTTCTTGCGGGCGGCGGTTGGTGACGACCAAGGGCCTCTTGGCGTATCGCGAGGGCGTTGATGGCTCGCGTCTGTGGCACCCTCGCCGCCTCTCGGCGGCGGGATAACCGTTTGTCGCTTCTGGGATGATCAACCGTCTCCGGGTCGGCAGCGTCGCCTCTTGGCGGCGCGGGCTTTCGCGTCGTCGGCTGGCGGCAACCGTCATCGGGTTGAATCTGCCGGAGCAACCGTCTTCGCTGCCTCTCGGCAGCGCGGCAACCGTGCACGGCTGACGGCAAATCGTTCACCGGATGAATCGGGTGGGACAACAGCCCCCGGCGCCTCTTGACGACGTGAGTATTGGCTTTGGCACCGTCGATATGGCTTTACGCTTTGACGGTTAGGGCGACCGTCTTCATAGCCCCTCGGCGGTACACAAACCTCGCATGACTGCCAGCAAAGGCCTCCGGCATGAAACGTGTTGTTGGAAGGTGCCCGCCGCTTCGGCTATGGCGAGGGCCTTCATATACTTTTGGCGTTCCCGTCCTTATTCCTCGTCGCCCTTCTCGTCGTAGACCTCGAAGGTGAGGTCTGACAGTTCGGCGCCGTCAACTCGCTCCATGATGCGGCGCAGGGCATCGCATTTAGTTGAGGTTGAGCAGCCAGGGTTGAACCAGATGCCCCCGCCGACCTCGAAGCCGTAGTCGAGCGGCCTGTCCGAGAAGTACCGCGCCGGGAACTTCACGCCCGTTGCCACCGAACGGATTCCCGACGGGTCGATCGTGTAGAGCTCCCGCAGCACGCCCTGCATCATGTCGACCCAGTTCTTGGTCGTGTGGCGTGCGCCCTGGAACGCGTATGCGGCGAGCTTGCGACCCGTGAGGTCGTAGTCCTCGTCAAGGCCGTGCGACTCGTGCTCGTGGACGGCCGGGACATAGCTCGACGTCGGCAGCGGCCAGAGCTCCATGAAGAGCTCCCAAACGCGCTCGAAGCGCTCCTCCATCTGCTCGGGGCCCCACGCTTCGCACGAGGCGATGTACTTGTTCAGCCTGAAGCCGCTGTCTTTGAACCCGTTCTTACGGTCCCGCTTCTCGGCGAAGGGGCTGTTGGAATACTGCGAGTTGTAGCCGGTGAGCGTGAGATTGCCCATGGTGTTGAGCCACCTCTCGTGGATATCATCGGCGTTCTCCCCGAGAGAGTCGCGCCACGCCTTGCTGAGGGTTCGGGGCATCACGTGCTCCACCGAGGCGGTGCCCGACTCGAGCATGCCGACGACGTCCATGCTTTCCACGTTATTGCCGTTCTCGAGCCGGTCGTAGAGGTAGAAGCGCCAGCGGCCGGCGTTGTAGAAGTTCGTCTTCTCGTAGCCGCCCCTGAACTCAGCGTCGCCCGGTAGCCTTCCCGAGCCCTCGCGCCTCAAAAGCACGAACTTGATCGCATCGGCGTAGGAGGCGCCCTCAGCCACGCCCTTCATCGCCTCCCAGTGAAGTTGCTCGAAGACCTTGTTGAGGGCGTTCGTCGGGACCGAGACGACCCAGCGTCGGAACAGGTAGGTCTCTACCGCGGCCAGGGCGCCTGCCATGTCCGCCTCTCCCACGGTACCGTCCTCGTAGGCGACGAGACAGCTGAGCAGGTAGGGGTTCATGACGCCCATGTCCATGAGGCCGAGTCTCCTGAGGACGGGGTCGATCCTCTTGGAGCCGACGGTGCCGTCGGCTATCCCCTTGTAGACGCTCGAGTAGCGAAGCAGCTCTTCGAGCAGCTTGCCCATATCCCTACCAGCCGAGAAGTCGCGGAAGGTCTGGTACACGCGCTTGATGGTCGGTGTCCTGCGGGTGACGGCTGCGAGGTAGTCGCGCACAAACGAGCTCACGTCGAATTCCGTGTTCACCTCGATGGGGTTCCAGTACTTCTCGTAGTACTCCTCTTGCGTTTTCTCTGGCAGATCCATGAGGATGAGGTTGCGGATCTTGTCGCCGGCAGAGAGGTCGAGGCCGGTGGAGTTCAGACTCTCGAAGATGAGCTGAGGGTTATCGCCGTCCTCCAGGGAGATGTCGATGACCTCGAGGGCCTTGACCGCATCGCGTAGCTCCTCGGCCGTGAGATCGGTAGCGGCGATGCGGTCGAGGAAGTAGCGGTAGTTCTCAGTGACGTTCGAGCCGTCCACGAGCTTGCCGGAATCGCCGGCGACCACCCGAGCGAATGCGGACTGGTCGCCCTTGACCAGCTTTAGCTTGAGCTTTTCGACATCATCGAACTCGTCGATGAGCCACTGGGTCCTGACGTAGCGCGCCGTTCTCTTCGGGTCTTCGGAGACGATGGCGCCGTCCTCGACCTGCTTGCAGAGGGCGGCGAGCAGGATGAACGTCGTGGTCACGCGCTGCTGGCCGTCGATCAGCACGCGGCGCTCCATGTTGGCCTTGGAGACGATGCTCCCAAAGAAGTGCGACGGGCGCCCCTCGTGGACAACATCCTCGAGGTCGTCGAAGAGGCGCTTGCACTGTTCGCGCTTCCAGTCGTAGTTGCGCTGGTACACGGGAATGACGAAGCGCGTTTCCGCTCCCTGCATCATCTTTACCAGCGGTTTTGCATCGCCCCTCATTGCCGGATCCCTTCCTGTTCGTTTCCCATCACGTGCCCTAGCCCTCGATGTCGATGGGGTCGGCGTCGTCCGATGGGACGAGCTTGACGGTGTAGCCGAGCTCGGCGGCGGTCTGGCAGAGAGTCTCCACCTTCATGGTCTTGGACTTCAGGCGCTGGTCGAGCGCCTGGGGCGTGAGGCCGAGGTCGAGCGCGAGGGAACGCTGGGAGCGGCCCTGCTGCTCGAGAATCGCCCTTATGGCGTCTGCGGATCTCATAGCTGCAACATCCCCTGGTAGAAGGCGGACGGGAAGAGGAACTTGCGGGACTTCTTCTTGGTGTCGTTGTCGAAGGCGATTTCAATTGCGCTGTCGGTCAGCGAGATGACCTCGCCGTAGCCGAAGCTCTTGTGGAAGACGGTCGCGCCCTCGTAGACATTTTCGAGGTCGGCCTCGGTGAAGCCGGGCTTCTCCTGCTCGGCCGGCTTCGGCTCGGTCTTTGCCGGGTAGCCCTGCATCCACCAGCCCGGGCGCCCCTTCGTGGCCTTGCCGCCGTCCATCTTGTAGGTGAACTTCGCTCCGTGTGCGGCGAGGTCGGACATGAGGGAGTCGAGCTCGCCGCCGCCCACGGCCCAGATGCTGCCGCCCTGCCCGCGTCGGTCGATGACCTGGACGTTCTGCGTGGCGAGGACGGCCGCGACCCAGTCGGTCTTTGCGGGCGCTTCGATGGGAGCTGCGGCCTTGCCTGCCGCGGGTGGCGTCAGCACGGCCGGCCTCGGGGCGGGCTTGGGCTTAGCGGTCGTCTGCGGCGCGGCCGCCTTGGCCTCGGGCCTGATGGCCGAGCCGTCGGGCGCCACCATGGACTCCTGCTGCTTGGCGTAGAGGTAGTCGTAGTTGGACAGCGACGTGTCGAACAGGCCCACCTTCTCTCCCTCGTGCCTGTTCACGCCGGTGTAGACCAGGCTCGCGTCCTCGTAGCGGCGGAACTTGTACACGGCGTCGTTCATGAGGCTCGAGTTGAAGACGCCCAGCGACACTAGCAGGTTGAAGTCCTCGACCGTAAGGCCCGTGACCTTCTTGAACAGGCCTGGCTCCAACTGGGTGATGACGTCGTAGAGCGTCTCCTCGCGGTAGTCGGTGAGGTACATGAAGACCGGGATGCGCGTGGCGAACTTGATCAGCTTCTCCTGGATCTCCCTGCGCTTGGACTTGAACTCCTTCTCCTCCTCCGAGAGCTCCTTCTTCTCCTTGGGCGTGAGGTTGTCGCCCTTCTCCTTCTTGACCTTCTTGACGGCCTCGGACTTGTTGATGATGGTCTCGATGTCGGAGTTGAGGCTGCGGAAGCCCTCGATGGACATGAGGGCGTTGATGGCCTCGTCGCTGGCGAGAAGGCGGCGCAGGGTGTCGTTGTCGACGTTGACGAGCAGCGCCGACTCCCAGCGCTTGGCGAGCAGCGTGGCCGAGGTGCCGGCCATCGCGATGTCGAGGATCTCGGAGGCGTCGATCTCCTTCATGCGGCTGCCGTCGTAGGCGAGCACGGGCAGGAAGCGGATGAAGTCCTCGACCTTCTGCTCGGGTCCCTTGTTCTCGGTGGAGAGCTGGGTCGAGTAGTCGGAGACCATGGTGAGGGCGCGGTCGAGCGCGAAGTCGAAGACGTAGCACTCGTTCTTGACGATCTCGGTCTTGCCCTCGTCGTTCTTCACCGTCCAGGGCGACTGGACGCGGAACGCCGTCTGGAAGTAGGTCTCGGCGCTCTTGACGTTGGAGAGCATGAAGACGCCCGTCCACGGCTTGACCGTGACGCCGGTGGTGAGCTTGCCGCAGGACAGCGTGATGGAGCGCGACTCGAGCGGGTCGCGCATGGAGCGCTGGACGGGCGGCAGGGCGTCGAGGCCGATGCCGGCGCCCGCGCCGGCGCAGACGTTGACGTTGTAGTCGTGGAAGTAGACGTTCTGCCGCTCGGCGAGCAGGTTCCTCATGGCGAAGCACGAGGCGACGTTGGGCAGGAACCACAGCGTGTGGTTGAGCACGGACAGCAGGCGCACGTCGGAGAACGGCATGGCCGGCTTCTCGCCGAGCCTGAGCTCGTCGGTGGTGGTGGGCATGTGCTGGCCGCGCATGAGGTCGAGCCACTTCTGGACGTAGTCCTTGAACTTGAACTGGGCTGCGTCTCCCTCGCCCTCGGCCGAGAAGAAGACGTTGAGGTCGAACTGGTTGGTCTCGGTGTTGAGGGCGATGCGGCGGATGTCCTCGGGCATCTGGTAGGTGAGCATGACCATGCGGGGCAAAGAGGCGTAGGGGTTGGGGCCCCGGGCGTCGTCCCAGGCGGCCTTGGCGGCCTGCTCGTCGGAGTAGGTCCAGTTGAAGATCTGCTCCTCGATGAACTCGCCGGAGTTGAGGGCGCGGAAGGGGGTGCCGGAGAGGAACAGGAAGTATTTGGTGACGATGGGCAGCCAGGTCTCGTCCTGCTCGTTGCCGGTGACCTTGACGTCCTCGTGGATGGCCTTCTCCTCGTCCTGCTCGATGGAGTCGAAGAGCTTCTTGGCGGTGTCGCGCCAGGCGCCGAAATGGTACTCGTCGAAGATGACGAGGTCCCAGTCCTCGAGGCGCACCCACTCGTGGCGGGCCTTGATGTTGCCGTTGGCGTCGCGGCCGAGGTAGTCCTGGAACGAGCCGAAGCAGACGATGGGCTTGGCTGGGTCGCACTCCTCGTACTGCTTGCCGTCGCGGCAGACGAACTGCCAGCCCTCGAAGTCCACGTGGCGCTCGAGGTCCTCCCTCCAGGCGGACTGCACCGCCGGCTTGAAGGTGAGGACGAGCACGCGGCGCATGCCCATGGACTTGGCGAGCTCGTAGGACGCGAAGGTCTTGCCGAAGCGCATCTTGGCGTTCCAGAGGAACTTGGGCGTGCGCTGGGAGCCCTCGGCGCTCACGGACTCGAAGTACTCGCGGGTGCGGCGCACGGCCTCGGCCTGCTCGGGGCGCATGGAGAAATCCTGGTCGCGCCTCTCGGTGTTGTCGGTGCGGTCGCGCACGGCGATCCATGCGGCGCGGACGTCCTCGGCGCCGCAACGGTACCACTCGCTCTTTTTGCCGTCGGGGCCGGGGATGTTGTCGCACCCGTGCTTGTCGAGCCAGCGGTGCAGGTCGTGGTCCATGAAGGACGTGCCGTCGTCGCGCACGGCCGACTCGGCGAAGACGATGTCATAGGGCTTGCCGTTGCCCGGCTGGATCACCGGGAACTGCTCCGCCACGCGCACCTCGACGGGGCGTGCGGTGTAGCCGACCTTGAGGAGCCCGGCATGGTCGGGGTTCTTGTCGGCGTAGGCGTAGACCGCTGGGTGGGCGTCAGGGCGTTGGGGGAAGAAGTCTTGGCTACTCATCAACTTCTCCTGTGAACGGAATTTCAATTATCGAGGATTCGACTGCCGAGATTTCTTTGTCGCTTAGGCCATACCGCTCGTATAGCAGCTCGTCCGTCCACGCAATGGAGACGTCGGGGATTGGGCAGAGCGCAAAGGTCCCCTTCGTCAGGTGCTGTCCAGTCGACATTTGAGCAATGAGAAAACGCGGCAATTTACAAGACAGGTATTGCTGAAGGTTCAGAGCCTCGGTATTTGTATCGTATGCTCCGTAAACTAAATAGGTTTCGGTGCATATTGTGCCCGGAGGCAGCACAAGCATCCTCGAGAGAACCTTTCGCATGCCGTCTTTGTTGGCTCTGCCTGCATGGTCGAAGGAAACGTAGGAAGCGACAACTTTCCACTTGTCGATGATATCGGTTCCCGTTGTTATGGCAGCGCGAGGGTATGGCCCCTCACCGCCAATATAGCGGAGAACAAGGTCTCCCTCCTTCTCGGGCTTCACGTTTGTTGCGAGGCCAAAAGGCTTACGCGAAGATACCTGTTCAGACATGGGCTTTTCCGAAAAAGCCCCAACCTTGTGGAGGATTGTTACGGCGTTTGCGTCTCTTACGAATGTCGGATATTCATCCAATATGCGCGCAGCGTCTGAGGTTACGTCCCCGTTCACGGTTGTTACTCTGCAGGTTTCAGATGTAGCGTCCCTTTCACGGAGGAAATAGCAAATACCGCCGGCGATATCCACGCCGGGGAAGCAGTCCTTCGAATCGGGGTAGTCAACCAGTCTTGTTATGTGCTTATCTCCAAGCATCATCTTTCTAAAGGCATCAAGGCCCTTCCCGCCTGCAAACCAGCGAGCCGGAATGATCATTGTCAGATAGCGAGGATTCAACTTCTCGGCCTGCTCAACAAATTTGTGATAAAGAGGGGAAGCGCTCGCTTTGTTGCCGCCGTCACTTAACTGATAGGGCGGGTTGCCAACGATGACATCGAATTTCATGGGAAGCATTTCCTTCGGGTCTTCAACGTGAACGAACTCATACGCATGGGTTTCCAAATCTTCCCCACGTCCGTAATTTGTTTGCGATGCCCCACAGTACTTGCAACGCCCCAAATACCATGAGTGATTACACTGCTTGAACCGAATATTTCCCTCGGGTCTATCGAACTCGACCACCGAATAGCGGCTGTTGGGATACTTGGAGCAGTAGACGCTGCGGCGCGAAAGCAGGCTGGTGAGCTCGGTGATGGCGACGCCGTGCAGCTGCTTCTTGAAGATGTGCTCCAGGCGCTCGTCGAGATCGGGAATCTCGTTCTCGAGCCCCTTGATGAGGCGCTTGGCTATCTCGCGCAGGAAGACGCCGGATTTGCACGCCGGGTCGAGGAAGGTGGCGTTGGGGTCGCTCCAGATCTCGGCCGGCAGCATGTCGAGCATCTGGTTTGCCACCTCGGGCGGGGTGAAGACCTCGTCGTTGGAGAGGTTGGCCAGGCAGCTGAGAACGTCGGGGTTGTAGGTCTTGTCGTAGAGCTCGCTCATGCGGCTGCTCCTATCTGGTAGATGTCCATGAGCGGGAACTCGCGGATGGGCAGCGGGATGTAGGCCTGGAGCTCCTCGTCGAACTCCCACTCGGACGTGAGACCGCCCGACGCGCCGAACAGGCTCATCTGCTGGCGCTGGCCCTCCAGGAGCTCGTCGAGGCGGAAGTCGCGGCGCTTGACCTTGTTGCCCATGGCGAGAGTCCACTCGGAGAAGATGATGGGATCTTCGGTGTCGTTCTGCTCGGCGTCGACCAGTTTCATTGACAGGGCGTTGCCGCACAGAATGTTGGTGTCTATGACCGCGTGGACGGCGTTGAGGAACGCGACGTTGACCTGGTTCCTGCAGGCCTTTGCGTACTCGGCGGAGAAGATCTCGAACAGGCGCCTGCGGCATGCCGCGGCGTTGTCCGCGAGGATGTCGACGCCGTAGAGGCTGGAGACCGCGAGGAAGGCATTGCGCTCGTAGTCGGCCGCGGACTTCCCGTAGCGCTTTTTGACGACGGCCAGCTTGCGGCGCAGTACCTCGGCGAGGAAATTGCCGTCGCCGCAGGCGGGCTCGAGGAAGCGGCTCTCGATGCGCTCACACTCCGACTGCACCATGTCGAGCATGGCGTTGACCTCGCGCTCGTTGGTGAAGACCTCGCCGTGCTCGGTGACGCGCTCGCGGGACTTGATCTGCTTGGCCATAGGCGCTCCTAACCTAACGAAGAGTCACGAATCGTCTTATGTTTGCGAGGATATATCAAGGTGCAGCTTGATGCAAGATGCAAGTTGATTTTAGGGATAGGCGGTTGGGTTTTGCGCGGTGGGCGGACAAGGGGGCTCTGGGGGCTGTCGGGTTTGCTTACACCGAGATGGCACGAGGTGAGGCGCCGGAAATGCGGTCCGCTTGTGACACGCCCGTACCCTGGACCGGAAGGTTTTGGGTGCGGGCGTTTTTTGTTGTCTCGCCCGCCTGAATCGAGAGGACGGTCCGGATGGGCAGTGAGGGCAATGGCACGCAAACGCAGGGCGAAGAGCAGCAGGGGCAGCAGGTCGAGCCGGAGGGCGGCGAGCAGCAGCCGCAGCAGCCGAGCCAGCAGCAGGCGCAGGAAGTAGGCGACGGCGCTGCCGAGGACGGCGAGAGCGGCGACGTCGATGCCGAGTACAAGGCGGCGCTCGCCGACCGCGACAAGAAGATCGCGGAGCTGGAGGCGCGGATCGCGGAGGCGTCCAAGTCCGTGGAGTCGGCCAACGAGCTGGCGAGGCAGATCGAGAAGCTGAGGGCGGACACCGACGCGGAGCGCGTCGGGTACGAGCTGAAGCTGGCGGGTTGCCGCTCGGTCAAGGCGGCTCGCGTGCTGCTTGAGGAGCACGAGGGCGACGTCGCGGCGCTGAGGAAGGCGGAGCCGTGGCTGTTCGGGGACGTTCCCGGCGGCGGGGCTACCGGACTGGAGCCGGCAGGGGCCTCCAAGGGCGAGTCGGACGAGATGAAGCGCTGGTACGAGATTGCCGGCATCGAGGTTAAGGAGTAGGGGCCATGGCTAACAACATCGCGGCTATCAAGAACTACACGAGCGTATTGGACGCCGTCTACCAGAAGGCGTCGGTGTCCGGTTGCCTTACCAGCGGCGGGCGCATGGTCCGTGCTGGGCGCAACGCCAAGGAGATCATGATCCCGAAGATCAGCGTCTCCGGCCTGGGCGACTACACGCGAAACGTCGGGTACAAGACGGGCTCCATCACGTTCGACTACGAGACCAAGACGTTCAACTACGACCGCGGCATCAAGCTGCTGGCCGACGTCATGGACGTCGAGGAGGCGGGCGTGCTGGACTGCTTCGTGGCGGCGGGCTCCGAGCTGATGCGCACGCAGGTGGCGCCGGAGGCGGACGCGTTCACGTTCGCGGAGATCGCGTCGCACGAGGGCGTCGATTCGGAGTCCAAGTCCTATGCGGACGCAGAGGCGCCCGATTTGCTTAAGGACCTGCGCAAGGTCACGAACGAGATGGACGAGCTCGAGGTCTCCGAGGGCAGCCGAGTCCTGTTCATCACGCCGACGCTCAAGGGTATGCTGGACGACTTCTCGCTGGTGAACCCGAACCTCTCCAAGCACGTGCTCACGCGCTTCTCGAGGATCGTCGAGGTGCCGCAGCGCCGCTTCTACTCGGCCATCGAGCTTCTCTCCGGCGACCACGACCAGTTCGGCTACGAGCCGGCGGCGGGCAGCTACGTGAAGACGGCCGACACCGAGGTCGTGGGCGGCAAGACGTACTACCAGCGCGACAGCGACCTGTTCACCGAGGTGACGAGCCCCGCCAAGAGCGGCCTGGCCAACTACTTCGAGCTGGCGGGCGCGGGCTCGCCCATCAACTGGATGGTCGTGGAGAAGTCGGCGGTCATCAAGTTCGACAAGCACGTGGCGTCGCGCGTGTTCAGCCCGGACGAGCTGGAGAACCTGGACTCGTACATGCGCAAGTACCGCAAGTACGGCATCGTCGAGCTCCTCGACAACAAGCTCGACGGCGTGCGCGTGTCCGTGGCGGTGTAGCGATGCTGCCCTTGTGGGCCGCCGGCAGCGAGGGCGCCTCCGTCGCCGAGGACGTCGGCGGGGGCGCCCCTCTCGACTACCAGTGGTACCTGGACTCGTACGGCGGGGCGCTGGGGGCTGAGGGCTTCCACGAGGCGTTGCCGGCGGCGCTGCGGCTGATGCGGCAAATCACGGGCGGGTCGTGGCCCGAGGCCGGGTGGGACTTCGACGACACGTGCGCCTGGCGGCGCGCCTGCTGCGCGGCCGTCGACGCGTTCGCGGAGTTCGGCGAGGGGCGCGTGGGCGGCTACGCCATCGGCGACTTCAAGGTGACCAATTACATGGAGAAGGGCACGACCGGGCGCGAGGTGGCGCTGGAGGCGGCGCTGGCCGAGCTCACGGGCACGGGCCTGACGTTTAGCGGGGTGGCTTAGATGAGGTACCTGAGGCCGACGCCTCGCCGGCTCCTGCCGGACGACATGCTGGCGTGGGCGCCGGACGGGGCCGGCGGGTTTCTCGCCGCCAGGATGATCCGGCACGTGAGGTTCGACCGGGAGGAGGCCGTCGTCGACGACCCGCACCGGTCGGCCGACGGCGGGCACGGGACGGTGTTCATAGACGCGGTGAACTCGGCCGGGGCGTTCGAGGTGCCGGCGGGGTCGCGGGTCCTGGTCGGCGCGGGGCCGGCGGTGTTCGTGAAGGCGTGCAAACGGTGCTGCGTGATACGCGGGCAGGTGCACCACTGGGAGCTGGAGGTGGGCTGATGGGCGGCTTCGGATGCGCGGGCGGCGCCGGCGTCGGGGCGGCGCGGCACGTGGCGCGCGCATTGAACAGGCTGGGGTATTGGAACGTGTTCACGTTCGTGCCGAGCGTGCGGGACTGCGCCGAGCCGATCGTCGTGCGTCAGCATGAATGGGAGCGCGAGGCGCGGCTGGACGACGGGACGGAGCGCGGGCGCGAGCGGGTGCGCGTGTACGTGTGCATGGACAGCGAGGCGGACGCGGAGAGCACGGCGCTGGCGGTGACGCGCGACCTGTACTCGTACGACTGGGCGGCGGCGCTTCTCGGCCGGGACGTGCGGATCGTGGCGGTCGATACCGACGCGCCGTCCGACCTGGGGCGCGACGGGAGCGGGCGCTGGGTGCGCACGGTGGACGTGACCTGCACGGTGGTGAGGGCCTGTGGCGAGGACTAGCGACGTGCCGGCGCGGGCGGCGGAGGGCGCGAACGGCGGGCAGGTGGTGAGGCGTCTCGTGAACCGCGGGGACGGCGGCGAGCGGGCGGCCGGTGCTGGCCGGGGCGCCGACGCCGAGGTCATCGGGCGCGAGCAGCAGCGGCGGGCGGTGGCCTACGGGCGGAGCCGGGGGCAGCTGTGAGGTCGATCAGGTACGGCGGGGTGGACTTCTCTGCTTGGTGCTCGGCGGAGGTGGTGGAGAGCTGCGGGCACGCGGTGGAGCCGCGGGTCGTTGAGGTCCCTGGGCGGGCCGGGGCCGTCCTGCTGGGCGGCGAGGTGCCGGCGAAGGTGCTGCGGGTGCGGTTGTACTGGGACGCGCTGCTGGGGCTCGACGCGGTCGCGCGGGCGAGGGCCCGGCATGAGCTGTACGCGGCTTTGCTGCGGGTTTCCGGGGGCGAGTTGGTCGTGCCCGGGGACCCGGAGCTCACGTATAGGGACGCGGTTTGCACCGGTTGCGGCGACTGGTCGTCGCTGTTCGCGGACGGGTCGGCCGAGGTGGAGTTCACGTGCTGCGACCCGGTTGGGTACGGGGCGCTGCGCTCGACCGACACGGCGGTGTTCCAGGTCGGCGGGACGTGGGCTACGTGGCCTGTGGTCACGGTCACGGCCGCTGCCGGGTCGGCGGTCGAGGTGGCCGACGCGGAGAGCGGGGCGTACGTGCTGGTGGAGAAGGCGTTCGTTGGCGGGGAGTCGGTGGTTATCGACTTCCAGAAGGAGACGTGCCTGGTCGACGGGGCGGACGCCTCGGCGGCGGTCTCGGTCGCTAGCGAGTTCTTCTCGCTCGCGCCGGGGGCGCGGGAGCTGGTCTTCACGGGGTGCGGATCGCATTCCGTCTCCTGGTATGAGAGGTGGGTGTGATGGCGGCGGGTCCGACGCTGTACCTGTTCGACCGGTTCGACGAGCGGCTGGGGATCCTGCCGACGCTGGGCGCGGTCACGCACACCGAGGAGCTGGGCGGCGAGGACACGATCGAGTTCGACTGCCTGGCGGCGCCGGAGAAGGGTTCGCGGCTACTGTGGCGCGATGCCGATGACGATGTTTGGCGGGAGCACGTGGTGGTGCGAACCGACGAGCCGCTGGGCGGGACGGCGCATGTTTACGCGGAGTGGGCGCTCAGCGAGCTCTTGCGTGATTTTGTAGAGGAAGCCCAGCTTGTTGCCCGTACCGGCGAGCAGGCGCTATCTGCTGTGTTGGCCAACACGCGTTGGGAACTCGGGTCGGTCGGTGTCGGCGACGCCAAGCGCGGGACGTTGCTCTACCACATGAACGCGCTTGCGGCCCTGCGGCGGGTCGAGGAGGTCTGGGGCGGCGAGCTGGAGGCCTCGGTCGAGGTCGAGGGCGGGCGGGTTTCCCGGCGGGTCGTGTCGCTGCCGAAGAGGCGCGGGGGCTGGCGCGGGCTGCGTTTCACGTACGGGAAGAACATGGCCGGGTGCACGCGCACGGTGATGGAGGACGAGGTCTTCACGGCACTGTACGGCTTCGGGAAAGGCCTGCCCGTTCTCGACGAATCCGGCTCCGCTACGGGTGGTTTTACCAGGCGCTTGACGTTCGGCGAGGTCAACGGCGGGGTCAACTGGGTCGGGGACGATGCCGCCCGCGAGGAGTGGGGGCGCTGGGACGCGGCCAGGTCGGCCAAGGTGCACTCGTTCGGGCAGGTGACGTTCGCGGACTGCGAGGTGCCGGCGGAGCTTTTGGCGCTGACCAGGGCGGCGCTCAAGGACGCCGTGGTGCCCAAGGTGTCGTACGAGATCAGTGCGGCGCTGCTCGCGGGGTCGGCTATCCCCGTGCTGGGCGATGAGGTGGCGGTCATCGACACGTCGAGGACGCCGGCTTGGCATCTGACGGCTCGGGTCGTTACCCGACGTCGCGAGCTGACGGGGCTTGGGTCGCGGTGCACGTTGACGCTCGGGACGGTGCAGAGGTCGGCGGCCAGGGCGGTCGCCGAGGTCACGGCGGCTGTCGTGACGGTCGCCGAGACGGCGGCGGTGACCAACGACACGGTGAAGGCTATGGACGAGGTCGACCTGGGAGAGGTGACGTTCTGATGGCTGGTTTGGATACGGACGGGTTGACGACCCTCACGTGGTCGCAGGCCGACGAGGTGTTCGGGGGCGTGCTGGTCGCGTCGCCGGCCGACGCGCAGGGGCGCGGGATCCTGTTGAAAGTGGTGCGAGGCGAGGCGCCGGTCGACCTGGCCGGGGCCTCGGTCTACCTGGTGTGGAGGCACCGGGAATTGCGCAAGCGCGGGTGCGAGCCGTTCACGGCGGTCGATGCCGCGGCCGGGCAGTTCATGGTGTGGTACCCGGCGGCGATGGCCTGCGCCGAGGGGACGGTTGACGCTCAGGTGATGGTGTCCTGGGGCGAGAGGTCGCTTTCGTCCCGGGCCTTCTCCATAGGCGTTGAGCAGGTGCTCATTGGCGGGACGCAGAGCGCGGACGGGTTCACCTTGTTCGTGGAGGCTATCAAGAAGTACGAGGCCGCCGCCGATGCGGCGCTGGACGTCGCCGAGGAGCTTCGCAAGGCTGCCGCGAGCGGCGAGTTCGACGGCAAGGACGGGGTCGACGGAGTTGACGGCAAGGACGGCGCCCCTGGCAAGGACGGGCGTGACGGCGTAGACGGCGCCCCTGGTAAAGATGGCGTTGACGGCAAGGACGGGGCTCCGGGTGCCAAAGGCGATACCGGTGCCCAGGGGCCGAAGGGCGACGCGTTCACGTACGCGGACTTCACGCCGGCCCAGCTCGAGGCTTTGCGTGGCCCTCGAGGCCTGCAAGGCGAGACGGGGCCGGTCGGCCCGCAGGGAGCGACCGGTGAGACGGGGCCGCAGGGCCCCAAAGGCGATACCGGGGCGACCGGCGCCACCGGCGCCAAGGGCGAGACCGGCGAGCAGGGGCCGCAGGGCGTCCAGGGCATCCAAGGTCCCAAGGGTGATACCGGCGATGTCGGGCCGCAAGGCCCACAGGGTGAGACCGGGCCCACGGGTCCTCAAGGCCCGAAGGGTGAGACCGGGGACACCGGGGCTACCGGCCCGCAAGGCGCCACCGGCCCCCAAGGCCCGCAGGGCGAGCAGGGTCCGACTGGCCCGCAGGGGCCTGCCGGCAAGGACGGGGCAACCCAGGACCTTACGGATTACGCGACCAAGACGTACGTCGACGAGAAGTTCGACTCGCTGCAGTCGCTTGAGGGGGTGACGTTCTGATGGCCGTGGGGAAATGCTCGTCGTCCATACTCACCGACATCGCCAACGCGATCCGGGTGCAGAACGGGACCTCGAACCTCTACAAGCCCTCGCAGATGGCGGCGGCCGTCCTGGCCCTGGACGGCGACCAGGAGGGCGAGGCGGGCTACGAGGAGTACAAGGCGCCCGTCGAGGGGGTCATCTCTTCCAAGGTCTTCTCCGCCATAGCCGACGCGATCCGCTTGCAGAACGGGCAGCTGACCGCCAGGTACCTGCCGCGCGAGATGGCGCCGGCGATCCTCGCCCTGGAGTGGGACGTCGGGCTGAAGCCGCGCGCGGTCCTTCTCGCCGACGGGACGATGGAGTTCAACTACCTCGAGAAGCGGAAGGCGAACTCGTCAACGGCGAAGATCCGCACCGCCTGGGAGGTTTCCCCGGGCGGGTACGCGACCACCGCCGACAGACCGTGGGACGGCAACAAAGCCGAGGTCGCGAGGGTCGTCATCGACCCCTCGTTCGCCGAGGTCGGGGTGACCAGCTGCGCGTACTGGTTCCTGGGCTTCTCGGCCATGACCGAGGTCCGCGGGTTCCAATACTTGAGCGGAATCACCGATGCGACGCAGACGTTCAGCTCCTGCTCTCAGCTGCGGTCCATTTACGCGACCTCGTTCGACTGCTCGGCCATCAAGAAGTACACGGGCATGTTCTACGGGTGCTCGAGGCTCGTCGGCGGGACGGACGGGTTCGTGCCGACGACGACCTCGGGGGCCTCCGTCTGCAAGGTCGGGGGCGGCGGCGTGCTGACGGACCCGGGCAACGACAACCGCAAGTGGTTCTGGGGCACGGTGTTCGCCGACGGCGAGGTGTCTCTCTCCGTCGAGGGCGCGGACGCCTCCGGGCGCGAGGTGCTGGCGAGCGGGCTTGTGTGCGCGAACGCGAGGTACACCGCGATCCAGTGCAACCCGTGGGCGGACTACAACAAGCAGCTCACGCGCGTGACCATCGCGCCGGACATGGCGACGCTCGCGGCCGTCAACACGAACTACTGGTTCTACGGGTGCTACGCGCTGACCAGCGTTTCCGGCATGGGGAACCTGCGCGGGGTGTCGCAGATGCAGTTCATGTTCAACTCGTGCACCGCGCTGGCCGAGCTCGACATGCGCGGGCTCGACCCGTCGGGGCTGACGGACCTGTCGTACCTGTTCGGCAGCTGCTACGCGCTCAAGACGGTGGTGGTGGACGCCGACTGGGAGCTGCCGAAGTCGGGGGTCTCGGGCCTGGCGACGTTCTACAACTGCAAGGCGATCGTGGGCGGCAACGGGACGGCGTACAGCTCGGCGAAGTACGGGTACGCGATGATGCGGGTGGA
>CAVCUP010000037.1:0-14910 GCA_963605405.1 bacterium
GGCCCGAGGAGTTCAACCGCCAGGCCGTGGACATCGTGAGCGGGTACTACTTCGCACCGACGGAAGCGTCCAAGCAGAACCTGCTGGACGAGGGCAAGCCGGCCGAGAAGATATGGGTCACCGGCAACACCGGCATCGACGCGCTGCGCACGACCGTGCGCGAGGGCTACTCCAACCCCGAGCTGGACTGGGCCCGCGGCAGCCGTCTGATCCTGATCACCGCGCACCGCCGAGAGAACCTGGGCGAGCCGATGCACCGGATGTTCCGCGCCATCCGCCGCGTGATGGAGGAGCATCCCGACACCAAGGCGATCTACCCCATCCACATGAACCCGAGGGTGCGCGAGGCGGCGCACGCCGAGCTGGACGGCTTCGACCGCCTGCGCATCATCGAGCCGCTGGAGGTGCTGGACTTCCACAACTTCCTGGCGGCGAGCCACCTGATCCTCACCGACTCGGGCGGAATCCAGGAGGAGGCGCCGAGCCTGGGTAAGCCCGTCCTGGTGATGCGCGACACCACCGAGCGCCCCGAGGGCGTGGCCGCGGGCACGCTGAAGCTCGTGGGCACCGAGGAGGACGTGATCTACCGCGAGTTCAGCCGCTTGCTCTCCGATGCCGAGGAGTACGCGGCGATGAGCTATGCGTCGAACCCGTACGGCGACGGGCGTGCTAGTGAGCGGATCGCGGACGTGTTGAAAGGTTAGCGTGATTACATGAACACCTTGCTGCAACGCGGCATCGTGCCGTTGGCCCCTATACTTTCCAGACACCAGAGCTCCGTCTTGGGACTTCGTTTCCGGAAATCTCTCGGCAGGCGCATGCAGGATCCGCCCGTCTCCTTCTACGACAAGATCTTTTGGATGAGCGCCCATTGCGACACATCGCAATGGACCAGGCTCGCGGATAAGGTCGAGGTTCGCGATTTCGTCTCTGAACGATGCGGGTCCGATCTTCTGACAAAGCTGTATGGCGTCTATGAGAGAGCCGAGGACATCGACTTTGACGCGTTTCCCGATTCGTTTGTTGTGAAGACGAACAACGGATGCGCCTCAAACTATATTGTGCGCTCCAAGGAAACCGCCGACCTTGAGGGTATTAGGGCGGGGTTGGCTAAATGGCTTAGTTTCCCTTACGGCGAGTTAACTGGCCAGCTGCACTATTCCCGGATCAAGCCGCGAATTCTCGCTGAGGAGCTTCTGTACCAGGCTGATGCTCCGGAGGAGACCCTGACGGACTACAAATTCTACTGCTTCGATGGCGACGTTCGCTATTGTTATGTGGTGATGGACCGGGTGTTCGACCAAAGGCATACGCATAAGCGGATGATGTACGATGCACAATGGAACGAGTTGCCTGGCGTTTTCGATGCCGGAGCGGCCCTGGGCCATGCCCTCAAGCCTTCTGCCTTTGGGGATATGGTGGAGGCTGCCGAAAAGCTGTCCCGAGGCATACCCTTCGTCCGCGTTGATTTATACGAGATTGACGGCTCCGTAAAATTCAGCGAGATGACCTTTATGCCTGGAATGCACGCTGGTTACACCGAGGCGTTCCAGGAGGAACTGGGGGGGGTATCTCGTTGCCGCCGCAGTGTGGAACCCCAACGACGGGCGATGCGCCCGAGCCGTCCGAAAAGGGCGGTGTAGGTGATGGCCATGCCTAACGTCCTCATGATCGGTCCGAGCCCTGTCGCTATGGGCGGTATGGCCACCGTGGAGAACAACATACTCGATGCCGTGCGTCGCCGGGGAGACCGTGCCGTCTTCGTGTCCACTTACGAGGAAGGCGGTAAGCCGAAGAAGCTTGCCGTTGCAGCCGGGGCCTACTTTAAGTATCTCAAGGAGCTGGGGCGATGCGACCTGGTTCATGTGCATATGGCGTCGCGTGGCAGTTACCGCCGCAAGAAGGTCTTCATGCAGGCTGCTTTCCGCAAAGGCAAGCCGGTCCTTCTGCACCTTCATGGCAGTGAGTTCGCGCTGTGGTTCGACAACGAGTGCTCCGAGGCCGAGCGGTCTGATATCTCCAGAACTTTCAGGTGCTGCTCAAAAGTGGTGGTCCTCTCCAAGGAGTGGAGGGATTATCTGCTCAGCAGGGGTATTTGCGAGTCGGGGCGCATCGAGATCCTGCACAACGCGGTGGAGATGCCGGAGGAGAACACGACCGATTACTCCCGCAACACCGTTCTCTTCATGGGGAGGCTCGATGAGCGCAAGAGCCCCGATGTATTGCTGAGAGCGGCGGCGCGTGTTCTCCCGAGCCATCCCGATGCCCGGTTCGTCTTCGGCGGTGACGGCAACGTGCCCTTCTACGAGGAGATGGCTAAGAACCTCGGAATCTCAGAGAGCTGCTCCTTCATCGGCTGGGCGAGGGACGAGGCTAAGGAGAGAGCATTCCGCGAGAGCAGCATGTACTGTCTTCCGTCGAAGAATGAGGGCATGCCGATGAGCGTGCTCGAGGCTATGTCCTACGGGCTCACCACGCTCTCCACACCCGTTGGTGGCGTCCCCCAGGTTATCACCGACGGCGTTGACGGCTTGCTGTTTCCGGTTGACGACGTTGAAGGACTGGCTTCGAGGCTCGAGACCCTGATGAGCGACTCGGAGCTAAAGGGGAAGATTGGGCGACAGGGGAGGGCTCGAATAGACGAGGACTTCTCCCTGGGTGCTTTCATGAGCCATATGATCGATATCTACGAGGAGATCTGTAAGTGAAGGTAGGCATCTGCGGTTGTTATAGCAACCACAATTACGGGAGCATGCTCCAGGCATACGCCAACGAGCGCGCCGTCCTCGGCCTTGGGCACGAGTGCGAGTTCATCCGCTATGAGAGAAAGCTGACGCCGGTTGAGGCAGTGAAGCAGGCGCCCCGACTACTCAACGGGGGGCGCATTGCCTCGCTTAAGAAATCCAAGGCCAACAAGACACTTGCCGAGAAGTATCCAGATATCCAGGCCTGCCGCCGCGAACGCGACAAGACCTTCGATGGGTTCTGCGACGCTACGTTCAAGAGGCTGAGCGATCCCTTCGTCGGCTATGCCGCCCTCCAGGAGGGCTCCAAACGATACGATGCGGTGCAGGTGGGCAGCGATCAGCTCTGGCTTCCCGTCGGGCTTGCTACCAACTTCTACAACCTTCAGTTCGCCGCCCCCGGCGTGCGCAGGGTTTCTTACTCCACCAGTTTCGGCGTTTCGAGCATTCCTTGGTACCAGCGCTCCAGGACAGCCAATTACCTTAAGAAAATCGATTACCTTAGCGTACGCGAGCAGAGCGGTGCCAAGATCGTCAAGGACGTTGCCGGCCTCGATGCAAAGGTCGTCGTTGATCCGACCCTGCTTCTGACTGCCGAGCAGTGGGCCGACGCCATCCCTGTCGAGCGCATTCACAAGGACCCCTACATCTTCTGCTACTTCCTGGGCCCCAATCCCCTTTGCCGCGCGGAGGCCCGTGCCCTTAGTGAGAAGACCGGGCTACCCATCGTCGTGTTGCGCCATTTGGACGAGATCATCCCTTCGGACGAGGGTTTCGGTGATTTCGCGCCTTACGACGTGGACCCCGCGGGCTTCGTCAACCTGATAAGAGGGGCGGAGTACGTGCTGACTGATTCGTTTCACGGCTCGGTGTTCTCGACTATCCACCATAAGGACTTCGCAACCTTCTACCGTTTCCAACAGGGTAGCAAGCAGTCGCGCAACTCCCGCATCGACAACCTCTTCTCCCATCTCGGGCTTGAGAACCGGCTTGTCACCGAGGTCGGCGGGGCGTCTGCGGCCCTCGGCGAACGTCCTGATTTTGACAAAGTCGATGAGAGCCTCGCCGCCTGGCGCGAGGACTCCTGGAGCTTTCTGGGGAGGGCCCTGGGCTAGTGGACTGGTATAGCGAAGAGGACCTCGAGGGGTGCGAGTGCTACATCGCGCAGAATACCGATGAGAAGACCCTGATGGCTTGCGCCTCAGGTGGGGTTTTTGCTGCCGTTGCGAACGCCTTTGTCGAGAAGGGCGGGGTTGTTTTCGGCGCGGTTTACGACGACAGCCTGAGAGTCGTGCATGCAGCGGCGGAGGACACTGAGGGCGTGGAGCCTATGCTGGGATCGAAGTATGCTCAGAGCTGTCTCGGTGGCTGCTTTCGTTCCGTTGAGGAGTTTCTGCGGGACGGAAGGGACGTGCTTTTCTCTGGCACCCCTTGCCAGGTCGGCGGCCTCAAAGCTTACCTTGGGGCTAAGCACGTCGGGACTTCCGCAATGGATAGGCTACTCTGCGTCGACTTCGTGTGCCATGGCGTCGGATCGCCGATGGTTCTCGAGTCCTATGTGGCCGAGGAGAGGGGCGCCGGATTCAATGTCGCTGCTATGAACATGCGCAGCAAGCACCACGGCTACCGCAACAGCTCCATGGAGCTCGTGAGCAAGACGGGCAAAGCCCGGTACGTCTCGACGAGAGTAGACCGCTTCTTGGGAGCGTTCTACTCGAATTGTATATCGAGGCCGTCCTGCCACGAGTGTGCGTTTAAGGGAGTGCGCAGGGATAGCGACCTCACTATATGGGACTCCTGGAACGCAGAAGCGGTGCTCGGCAGGAAGCCTGACAATAGGGGATATACGAACGTGATTTCCCGCGGCGAGAAAGGCAACAAGCTCTTAGGCATCGCCGCAGGGACCCTCGACCTTTACAAGGTCGAGTTCGCCAGCATCGCCCCGCGAAACGGCGGGATGATGGCGATCTCCTGCAAGAAGAATCCCCTGCGCGACAGGTTCCTCTCCATTGTCGGCGACAGGGGCATCAGGGCGGCGACCGACGAATTTCTGCCCGTCGGTCTGCGCGACAGGGCCAGAGAGCTTGCAAAGGCCCTGTTCTGGCGCCTCGGCTTGCTCGACTTTATTTCCCGTGGGAAGAAGGCGGCCAAGTGACTGTATCCGGTATCATCATTCGCCTCGCCATTCTTCTTTGCCTCTTTCAGTGCCCGCTGCTCGAGGCTTCCCCGGCTTTCTCGTATTTCGATGAGCTGTTGATGGTTGCCCTTGGGGTGTGCTTCCTCTTGAGGACGGCGAAGAGTCGCAGGATCGAGCGAGAGGACATGCTTGTCTGCGGGTGCCTTGTCGCGCTTGTGATTTTTGGCCTTCTCTGCAACATGACCTCTGGCGTTTCAAGACCCACTGCCGCAATCGCTCAGGACATGCTTACGCTACCGAAGGTGTTCGTCTGCTATCTCGGCGCGAAGTACCTGTTCTGCGACAGGGAGGACTGCTGGGACCTTCTCGGATGGGCGGCGAAGATCATCGGCCTTGTTGTCGTTGTTGGTGTTGTCTGCCTCCCGCTGGCACACCTAGGGGTCCTGGACATGCTGTCGCGGAGCTCGCGCATGGGCGTACGGTGCTTTGAGTTCATCTATGGCACGCCGGGCATGCTCTCTCAATACTGTGTCTTGTTCACTACCGTCCTTACCGCCGACCTCTCGCGAGGAAAGCCCGGGGCCGGGCGTTGGACGGTATGGGGACTCTCCCTTTTGCTTTGGGCATCGACTTTGCGCACCAGGGCATTTGTTATGATTCTGCTTGTCCTATTCCTCACTTTCGTGGTTTTTCGCCCGGGGGTGCGGGAGAGGTTCCAAGGGCATGCGATGCTGAGGCGCCTCACGTCACCTCTCGTCCTCGTGCCTGTCGTGGGCGTCGTCCTGCTGGTCTCGCTCGACCAGATCGACCACTATTTTGGCGCGCTTGATTCCGCCCGATCCTACCTTCTAGACGGCGGGTTGCGGGCCTTTCAGGAATTCTTCCCGTTAGGAGCGGGTTTCGGAACCTTCGGAACAGAGGCCGCCAGGGCATACTACTCTCCGCTGTACAACCGCTATGGGGTGAGCGCCCATTGGGCCCTCGGCGTCGACGGCACCGAACTTACCGACACGTTTTGGCCGGCTATCATGGCTGAGTTCGGGCTCGTTGGTACGGTTTTCTACGTGGTGGCCATCTTCATTGTGCTGCGCAGAATCGTGAAATCTTGCGTTGCGAAGAGGTTCCTGCTTACCTCCGCCGTTGCTTTCGTCGCCTATACGCTCATCGCGAGCACTGCGACGGGCGTCTTCTTCTCGTACACCATCTCTTGCTGCATGCTGCTAATCGGCCTGATTATGGGCTGCGCCGCGCATGCCGAACACAATGACATATCTGATTAGAAAGGCCTTATCTAATGGAATCCATCGTCTTGTTCGACCCGAGCATCCGGTCCCTCAACCTTGGCGACCATATAATCATGGACTCCGCCGAGAAACAGCTTGCCGATATCACGCGGGGGCGTTTCACCCTCAAGTGCGCCACGCACGCCCCGGCGGTGACCTTCTATCAGAACACGAGGCGCAACCCGCGCATGCGCTTCTACGATGAGGCCAAGTACAAGTTTATCTGTGGCTCGAACTTGCTGTGGAGGCGTCTCTCCATCCCACGACCCACCTTTAACATCAACCCGTTCAACTGCATGCCCTATGAAGGTTCCATCCTTCTCGGCGTGGGCAGCGACTCCGGTAAGAAGGAGATGGACGGGTATACCCGCAGGCTCTACCGGAAGGTGCTTTCCTCTGAGTACGCTCACAGCACACGCGACGATAAGACCAAGGCGATCGTCGAATCCCTCGGGCTCAAAGCCATCAACACGGGTTGCCCAACTATGTGGGGCTTCACGGAGGAGTTCTGCGCCGACGTCCCTGCCGACAAGGCCGAGGACGTTGTCTTCACGCTCACCGATTACAGCAGGGACGCCGACCGCGACCGCGAAATGATCCGAATCCTTAAGCGGAATTACCGAAACGTTTCCATGTGGCTCCAGGGCGCCTTCGACGAGGAGTACCTCGATGAACTTGGTGAGCGGGAGGGCATTCGCCTCGTCGGCCCTTCTCTCGGTGAGTTCAGCGAAGCCCTTTCGGGTGATAGCGTCGACTATGTTGGCACCAGGCTACATGCCGGCATGTACGCCCTGCAGCATAAGCGCCGCTCCATCATCCTCATCGTCGATAACCGTGTACGGAGCATGAAGGCCTCCTATGGGATCAACTGCCTTGAGCGCGAGGATGTTGCCTCGCTCGACGCGCTGATCAATTCCAAGGTCCCCACGCGCATGAATATCAACGAGGAAGCGATTAACTCCTGGCTCTCCCAGTTTGAGAAGGGGCCGGTCTATAGATGAGCCGACAGGGTGCGCTTGTAAAGAACACGCTGATCCTGAGCTTCGGATCGGTAGTACCTAAATTTGTCAACATCGTTACACTGCCGATTCTTACGGGGTTTCTGAGCAAGGCGGATTACGGCACTTACGATCTCGTGGTCTCGATGGTGACGCTGCTGCTGCCCGTGGCCACTTTGCAGATGCAAGCGGCGGCCTTCAGGTTCCTCATCGTTGCGCGTGAGGATCGCGAACGTCAGAAGGCAATCGTCACAAATATCGTCGTGGTGAGCACGCTGCTGTCGGTCGCCGTCCTTGCAATCGTGTTTTTCATGCTCTCGAGCCTGCCCATGGTTGTGCGGGCACTTATTTGCGGATACTACCTTCTCGATATCCTAGTTGCGACCTTACGGCAGGTTGCGAGGGGCGTCTCCATGAACGGCGTCTACTCCGTCAGCGTCATTGTGAACTCAGTGGCTGAAGGACTCGCCATTGTTGGCTTCGTTATGCTCATCCAGGGCGGGCTCAGCGGTGCCCTTGTCGCCTCGGTCATTGGGCAGGCTGCTTCGCTCGCGATACTCGTGTTCGGCGTGAGGGTTTTCAGCTTCCTCGACTTGCGCAGCTTGTCCATTGCTGTCAGCAAAGAGCTCGTCGCCTATTCCTGGCCCTTGATTCCCAACAGCCTGTCCAGCTGGGCCATCAGCATGTCTGACAGGCTTATTTTGACGGCCATGTTGGGAATTGAGGCGAGCGCCATTTACGCGGCGGCTTCGAAAGTTCCTAATATGCTTGGAATCTTCCTGACGGCTTTCAACCTCGCCTGGCAGGAGAACGCTTCGCTTGCCAGCGACGATGCTGACCGCGGCGCTTACTACACAAGGATGTTTGACACTGTGTTCCGCCTTATGGCCGGGGGCCTCGGCCTTCTTCTTGCTGCCAGTCCTTTGATCTTCGCGCTGCTTATCCAGGGCGATTACTCTGAGTCCTATGTGCATATGAATATTCTGTTCGTGGGTGCTCTCGGTTCGTGCATCTCTAGCTTCTTCGGCGGCATTTTCATTGCTCGCATGAAGACAAAGGAGATTGGGGCTACGACTGTCGCCGTCGCTGTGGTTAATATCATCGCTGAGGTCGCACTCATGCCTCTTTTCGGTATTTTCGCTGCGTCGTTTGCGTACTCGCTTTCCTTCGCTGCATTGGCTATATTTCGCGCGTACAGGATTCGGTCGTTCGAACGGATCAATTTCAATCTGGGGCTTATCGTCTCGTGCGTCGGCGTACTGGTTCTTATGGTTGTCCTCGGCGCATGGAATACGCCGTTCGCGATTGCCTCCAATGTTGTGATCGGCCTTCTCCTATTCGCCGTTTTGAACCGATCTTTGATCAAAACCTGCATGACTAAGCTATGGGGGCGAGACAAATGATTGAGCCGCCAGTTCTTGTTGAGACGAAGGCGCATTGTACCGGCTGCACTGCCTGCTGCGAGGTTTGCCCTAAAGGTGCTATCTCGATGGTTGCCGATGAAGAGGGCTTTCTTTATCCCGTCATTGATTCGGGACGGTGTGTTGGGTGTAGGATTTGTATCAAAGTTTGTCCCGTGCGAAAGAGACTGAGCAGTTTGAAAGCTTGCTGAGAAGGAATGGGGGATCTGGATATGGCAGATAAAAATAAAGGCTCCAAGAAGCCCAAGGATTCTGGCAAGGGCGGTTCTGGCAAGCCGCAGCAGGGTTCCGGCGATTTCCCCCATCTTGGCACTATGCTTCAGCACGGCCTTGATAAAGATGGTCAAGTTTATCGCGGCTCCAATGGTGATGGGTCGAGGCTGTGAGCAACCGCGACGATATTCCCGAGGGTGCTGAGGCTGGGAGTAGTTGCGATGCGGGGCCTGAGGATTGTGAGGCAGCGAGCGAACCCTGCGTGGAGCCTGAGGACTGCAAGGGCGAATTTCTGTGGAAGATGGTTGAAAGGACCGTTGCCATGGAAGAGGCGCGCTGCGAGTCGCTCAGGAGGATGTGCGACGGGCTTCTAACCGGGGCTTCGATTGCCTCGGTGGCCTTGCTGACGGTGGCTGAGTCCGTATTTTGCTTCTTCGATGGGAACATTGCTTTGCAGTACGTAATGCTCGCAGTGTACGCCGTTGCCTTGCTGCTGTTGTTGCTCTCGATGATTTTCGCAGTCGTGTCGATGACGCGCTTCAAGTACGAGGCCACGGATAACCCTGGATCCATTTGTATGCGGATATGCGATTTCGACGGACCCTTGTCCAGCCTTGGTGCGGCTCGGAGTTTCGCTGAGGTGCAGGAGAGGGTTTTTCAAAGCTATATCAAGCGGAACGACAAGATCAGGTGGTTTCTTGTTGTGGCGCAATGGCTGCTTGTGGCGGCGTTGATTGCTATTGTTTTGGGTGGAGCTTTCTTATTTGTCGCTGGGTGCGTCGTGTTGGGACAGCCTTTTTAGCAATTGGGCCAGGAAGGAACGGCATAGACGGTTGGAATATCTTTGAGCCAGCGGTTGTTGGATGGGCGAGGCTCAAGTTCTGCGTTTCCGTAACAGGGGATCCGTCGTTACGATTTGGATTGCTGGCGTGCCGGTATGATGCCCTCCACCCTTATGGGTTCAATCTGACAGAAGGTCTATTTTGGGATTCAAGGTCACCGAAAGGAACTTCAATTTGTTAGGCAATGATGTACCTGCGGTGTGTGGGGCTAGATAACGTTAGACTTCCAAGGCATGACTCGATATCGAGGCTTAGCAAAGGCGGTGGAACGATGAGGGCAGCTATGGAAATTAGATTCAAAGTTATAGACAAAGTTGTGCGTAACCCGCCCGATGACGACCCTGGCGTCCTCTACTTGATCCGGGACGACTGGAACGACTACAGCTATAGAACGTTGTTCGAGGCATACTATCAAGGCAAGTTCGTTGGTGGGGTGAAGATCGCCTTTCGCGGCATGACCACAAGCACACCAACAATTGACCAAATCCCCCGTGAATTTGAAAGTCTTCCAGACGAATACTATTCTCTTTGGCCCACCGTCAAGGCCTGCCAAGAGGCCTATAAGGTGCTGGAAGCCACGGGGTGCAATATCTTCGAGAGGCTCAATGACATCGCTTACGACCTCAAGCGTTTCGACGGCGTAAAAGGCGAGGGTGCATGCACGACGTCGCTGTTGAGGGAGGCATCCGTGACCGCTGTACGCGGCCAGCTCCACCGTGTCACACATGGCAAGGCAGCTCTCACCAGGTACAACTTCAGTTTTACGTTGGGGTCCGCTGCCCGCGGCGGGCAAGAGCAGATAGGCTTTGACGTCGTGCCCGAGGAACTGCCGCCCTCGAACGTGCACGTACTAATCGGGCGGAACGGTGTCGGCAAGACCCATCTGCTGAAGGACCTGGCCCTCTGCGCTTGCGGGCATGAGGATAAGGCCCGTGGGCGACATTTGGACTTTCCTGATAACGACGAGGCCGGCCTCGAGAACCGGAAGTCAACTAAATTCGCTAATGTAATTGTCGTCTCGTTCAGCCCCTTCGATTCCTACCGTGCCGTGGCCGAGTTGGCGGGGTTTTCGAATGACGTCTCAGCCTTTGGCAGCAACAATGTCCCCTGTCGTTTCGTCGGTTTGGGCGAAGGCGGCCTGGAGACAAGCATCAAGGGCGCCTTCGAGAAAGACTCTTGTAAATGCTGCGCGGGCCGGACGCGGTTCGAGAGGTGGATCGGCGCTCTAGAGACCTTGCGCAGCGACCCCATGTTCGATAATACGTTGGCCGATGTCTGGCCCATCCGTGAGAAATACTCAGAGTTTCGCGAAATGCTCGAAGGGCGTTTCGATAACCTCAGTTCCGGCCATAAAGCCGTGCTGTCGATTGTCACCGGCTGTGTCGCCTTGCTGGAAGAGCGCACGCTCCTCCTTCTGGATGAGCCCGAGAACCATCTCCATCCGCCTCTGTTGGCTGCTTTCGTGAGGACCCTTTCAGAGCTGCTCGTTGACCGCAACAGCGTCGCCGTGGTCTCTACGCACTCTCCAGTGGTCCTGCAGGAGGTTCCTCGGTCTTGCGTCTGGATGCTTAACAGGAACGGCGAGACCTGGTTTGCGAAGAGGCCGGACATCGAGACGTTCGGCGCGAACTTCGAATCGCTCACAACGCAGGTCTTCGGCGTCGAGGTTGACAAGTCGGGGTTCCACAAGATGCTCGCGGACGCCGTCGACGGCAGCTCGTCTTACGAGGAAGCTAAGGAACGCTTTTCCTGCGGGTTGGGGGATGAGGCAACCGGTATCCTGCGGCTTCTGTGGCTCGAGAAGCAGAGTGGAGCTTCACGATGAGGAGGCTGCCCGAGCCTTATGCCGCCGAAGGCCCCGCTTTTGTCGGGGACATTCTGGCCGAGTGCGCGGCCGGCTATCGGGATGCGGGGAAGAGGAACAAGATTCTTTCTTGCCGTAAGGCTGTGGAAGATGCGTCTGCGGCATATCGCGGTGGGATGCCGGGCAACATTGCGGACGTGAACAGAATCGCGCATGACCGAATGGGGCATCCTGAGCTTGCCGATCTTTACCGCGAGAAGTTCGTCCCCAATGGTGGGCGCGGGAGGAAGTACTACGAAACGATCATCAACTCGGGGATCGAGAGCGGTGAATGCCCCGTCTGCGGGATCGGTAACGTCAGTCAGCTTGACCATTATCTTCCGAAGTCGGATTATCCCCTGCTTTCCGTCACTCCGGCCAACCTTGTGCCGGTATGTTCATCCTGCAACGGTTTTGAGGCTAAAGGCGCCTACTCCCCCAAGTCCCTTACCGAGTGCCTCTATCATCCCTATTTCGAAGACCCTCCAAACTGTATATGGCTTCGGGCTGAAATCGATTACTCCATTGGCCCGTGCGTGACGTACGGTGTTGAGCAGCTAGATGATGACGTTCTTCACCGGCGACTCTTGCTGTTCATGGACGTTTACGGTCTAGGTGGGCGTTACGGTAGTATAGCGGTGGGGGCTCTGAACTCGGAGCGTCGCTACCTTAGTCGCTTGCTGGACAAAGGCGAGTCGAAAGAGCTGAAGGATTACCTGGTAAACAAGTGCTCCAGCGCGGAGGCCCACGACCGTAACGATTTGTACGCTGCTTTGTGGCGTGCGGCGCTGCGTCAGCTCGACGAAACCGCTCAGTGGGTGCGGGGTGCGGTGCGTAAGACGCCGTCGTGCTTTTCGCCCGTGTGCGCCCCACGGGACTCGACCCACACACCTTCCGCACCTGATCAGCCGCCTACCGAATAATCGGCCTTGCGCCCGGGCGGCAACGGCGGGCATCCCAAAATACCGCGCTATCCTAGCCTCCGCTCATTCCCCGAGATTCCCAGGAGGCGCCGTTATGCCCACGACCTATGCCCTTCTCACGCGCGCCCTGACCACGCTGTTCGAGACGAAGACCATCCGCGTGGGGGCCTTCGAGGGGCGCGGGCGCAAGCGGCTGGACATACCGGCGGACTACTTCAGCGGCGACCGCTTGCGCCGCTGCCCGGAGCGGCCGATCAATGTTTTGTGCGGCAAGCGGGTGGTGGAGCTGGCCTGCCGGGCGCTGGACGGGCGCAGCGACTATGACGTGTGCGCGTTCTCCCGCGCGGTGAGGAACCTTGTGTACGACCTGTACGGGGTTGAGACGGGCGACTTCGTGGTGGACGCCGAGGACGACCCCGACCGTAAGGCGAAGGTCGCCGCGCAGAAGGCGCTTCTGCGCCGCATGCTGACCGACGCGGTGGGCGTGGAGTACGTCGACGACGACCTGGGCGCGCAGGCGCTGCTGAAAGTTGCCGCCGACCGCCGGGGCCGTTTGGGCTGGCGGGCGCCCGAGCCCGTGCGGGGCGGCTACGCCTACGGGGTGGAGCGCTTCGAGTACCGTAGCGGCGACGTGGGCTACGATGCGCTGATAGAGGGCGCGGTGCGGCGTGTGGACGTGCTGCACTTCTGCGGCCAGACCTGGACGAACACCCACAGCGAGTTTCTGAAGGACGCGCTTGCCCGCGAGGGCGTCGAGGTGCGGGTGGGCCTCTTGGACCCCGGTAGCATCTTCTTCGCGCCCTTCGCCGAGTACATCGGGCACGAGCCGGCGACCTTGGCGCGCAAGACGGCCGACGTTGCGGGCACCTGGTGCGAGCACGCCGAGCGGGCGGCGAAGGTCGCCGCGCGCAGGGGCTGCGCGCCGGCGCATCTGACGCTGTATTTGACCCACGACTTCCCGGCGAAGGCCCTGTACCGCTTCGACGAGCGGATCGTGGTGTGCCCGAAGGTGAACACCCGCGACAAGGGCCAGTTCATGACCTACACGTGCGCCGACGACGGCCATGAGAAATGCGCCTTCCGCGTTTTGGCCGACGAGATGGACGTGGTGTTCACCGGCGCGCGCTTGGCGTGGGATTCCTACCGCCCGCAGGATTTCCCGGACGTGGGCGGGCGCGTCCGTACGGCGCTCCTGCGCAGGTGAGGGCGCGTTTCTGGCCGGAAATTCCCGGCGATTCCCGATTACCGCTGCTTTTATCACGCCCCGGCTGTCCGTAAGCTGAAAACACATTCAGGAAAGGGGATGGCGCGCGCGTGGGGCTTGCCGGTTGTTCGCCGGCGGCCGGGCGCGGCGCGCTCGCGATACGCGGCGGAAAGCAGCGAAACGCTGCGATTTGTGACGCCGCCTTACCGTTGGTTCATGCGCATAGGAGCGCTTTACGGCAACCGATACGAGAGGGGCGATGGCAGATGGGATGTTCGGGCAGCAAGGGCGCAGGCGGCGGCAAGGACGACCCCGGGGGCCGCGGGAGGGCCCGCGTGCGGGGCAGGTGCCGCCCACTGGACCAGGTGAGGGTCCAGGCGGGGACGGAGCTGGACGTGGCCCTGCGGCTGCGCGGCGACGACGTGCTGTGGGTCGAGGTCGACGAGGACGGCACGGCGACGCTGATCCTGGCGGCGCGGGCGTCGTAAGGAGAAGGGGGGAAGCCCCCGGGTATCGCGGTTGTGAGCCGCGGCCCGGGGGCTTCCTTCGTGTTTGGGGTTGATGCTGCTTCCGGTCGCGGCGTTGCGGTGGGGTTGCCGGCTACCTGTTGCCGAACGCCGAGGGGTTCGCGGCGCCCGCGGCCCAGCCGGGCGTTGGCGCGGTGCGCCACTTGGGCTGCGCGGGCGGGAGGCTCGGGTCCCAGGCGTCCTCGTCGTCGCCGTAGGGCTGCATGGAGGCGCGCAGCTGCTCGGCGGCGCGGCGCTTTCCGTCCATGTCGGCGTGGGTGTAGATGTCCATGGTGATGGCGGAGTTGGCATGTCCCGCCAGGGCCTGCATGACCTTGGGGTGGACGCCCGCGCGCGCGAGCTGCGTGAGGTAGGTGTGGCGAAGCTCGTGCAGGCAGAAGTCGCCGATTCCCAGGCCCGCGCGGTCGGCGCGCCACCACTTCTCCATGATGTCGGGGTGCACGCGGGTGCCGCGGTTGGTGACGATGACGGGGTCTGCGGGATCGCAGGGAAGGCCGCGCTCCTGCTGCGCGGCCAGGTGGTCGGCGAGCGCCTGGGCGGTCTCGGGCATGAGGGGCAGCACGCGGCGGCCGGCCGCGGTCTTGGTGGACTTAAGGTTGCGGTTCGAGTCGTAGCTGTGGTTGATGGACACGGTCTGGGCGCCCTCGTCGACGTCCTCCCAACTCAGGCCGCAGACCTCGCCGCGCCGCAGGCCGAGCCTTGCGGCCAGCCAGTAGGCGGACTCGTGCTCGTCGGCGACGTCGAGCTCGGCGGTGCAGAACATCTAGTCGATGTA
>CAVCUP010000038.1:0-14717 GCA_963605405.1 bacterium
CCCGTCGCCGGGGCGTGTCCAGGGCCGGGCACGGTCTCCACAGGGTCTACACATCCACCGCTCTCGAGACGCCGAGCGACACCTGACACAGCAGGGCGCTTCCACCCCCAGCCCAAGAGCTGTTCCTCCGGCGTAATACGCTCTATGCCGCAAATACGACCGATGAGTACACATTACAAACGGGCCCACGAACGGCGGCTCTTCCCCTTCGGTGGTTTCTTGTACAGGTGAGGATGTACAAGATTCGAAATTTCGGGCGGCCAGGAGGCGCGTTCGAGCTGTCCTGTACGTCTCGATATGTACGCAACGACGGAATTTAAGCCCAAGACTGTATTCGTCCTGCCATTCGCCCTAAGCCCGAGCTCTGCGCCTCTCCGCAGAGCCAGAATCAATGCAAGTCGATATTCCTGCTCAAAATTGACCCGATAGTCCGTCGTCCCAAAGTGGCATCAGCGCACCTGCTCCCGAACCGTCCTTGCACAGCGAATCGCGACAAATAGAAGCGCGCCGAACCCTCCAGGCCCGACGCGCTTTAACGTTCGCTTCTCTATAACTGCCGGCAGGTAACTTCGCCGCCCCCACCAAATAAGCCCGTTACTCCCCGAGGGACTCGTCCGGCATCGCTGAGCCGAGGCCGAGAATCGCGTAGAAAATAGCTGGCAGGAGCACGAGACCGACGGTGAAGCCCTTGCCCTTCCCGAAGCGGCGCGCCACCTTATACGCAACCAGAATGGTGATCACAAAGAGCGCAAGCCCGCAGAGGCCGGCAATGCCCTGGACCGCCTCGATATTCGTGACCTGCGAGAAAATAGAGATAGCGCTCAGGGCGGTGAGCGCGATGCAGAGGGCCTTCTCACAGCCGGCGTTGATCGAGAGCTCCCACTCGCCGTACACCGGGATGAGCTGCGACCAACCGTGTCCGCCAAGTTTCTTCACGGTCTTCCAGCGTCCGACGATGAGAAAGACGACGATTGCCACCACGATGACCAGGGCAATGAGCAGCGCGGGAAGCGTCGCCGGGTCGTTGGCCACCTGGTCGGCGAGTTTGTTCATGTCGAGACTGGCATTGAGGTTCATTGCTGGCCCCTTTCTTCGGACCTTATAGAGACGTGTGCCCGCAATCAGAACGGCGCAGGGACTTCGTGAGCCGCGCGGCACATGCCGACCGCCCGGAAGCCTACTCGGCCTTAACAGCACCCCACTCATCGATATTACCGTATTCCAAGGGCAGCTCGTAGAGGTGCTGGTCCATGGTCGCAGCGAGGTCTCGGAGCGCCTTGGGTATCTCGGGGGACATATCCATATACCAGTCGAGCGTCTCGAGCACGTAACGGCGCTTAAAATCCTCGGGCGCGAGGACGGCGCAGCGCAGGTTGTGCAGGCGATCGGCGGCCTTGACCACGCGGGCGACCTCGTTGGCTTTGATGCCTGCCACGTACTCGGACATTTCGTAGCCGTGTACCTTTGTGAGGGCGCGGACGGCCTTAAGGACCACGGGGCCGCCGATCTCTAGGATTTCCTCCTCGGTGGCGTCGGTATCCTCAAGCAGGTCATGGAAGAAGGCGGCGATCACGTAGTCGCGCCCGCATCCCCAACGGTTGACGATATCGGCCACTGCGATTGGGTGCACGATGTAGGGCATGCCGCCCATGCGGACCTGACCGGCGTGTTTGCGGGTCGCGAACTCAATAGCGCGCACGTAATAGGGGCTGTCGACGGTCGGTTTGGTTGCCAAAGTTACTCACTCAATTCTGCGTAGGTTCTCATCAAATACTTTGCACGGGCCTGGGCTCGGTCGGAGCTGCCGAGACTCAGGGTGAGGAACTCGGTGACGGCGTCCTCGGAAAGCCCGCGGCGGCAAAGCTCCGCATGGCAAAGGTAACGCAGGCCCGTAGAGGACGAGAGGATGTCCAGGTCGGTCATCTCGAGCGCATGCGCAAGCAGCTTGCAGGCCATGTCCTCGTTGTGAGCAAGCAGCTCGGAGAGCCCGCCCACGGTGGTGATGCCGAGCCACTCGAGCTGACCCACGTAGGCGCTCGGGCTGCATTCCTCGATCTGAGCCCCGGAATCGGCGGCCATGCGGTCGAGAAGCGCGCGCATCGGCTTGTTGTGGCGCACGTACTCGCCGAGAGAGACGTTATCGATGGCCACGTTCTCGGCAGTGCCGTCGATAATGGACTGGCGCACAGACTCGGTGTAGTCGCGCATCACGTTGCGGACGCGCACGAACTCGTCGTCCGCGAGCTCGAGAAGCGCGCTGATGCGAGCGTAGCCACGCTTGACCGCGCGGGGCACGCCGAACTCGGACTTGTAGCCCGTGTCGTGCTCGATGTCGCTCCACACGTGCTGCAGGCAGGTACGCAGCTGAATCTCGAACTTGAGGTCGCAAAGCTCGGGACGATACTCGTCGCTCGGCGGCATGTTCACGATGTAGTGAAGGCTCAGGTACCCGAAGGTCTCGGCATCGATCAGCTTGCGCTTGTCGCTCGACATCTCCTCGTCGACGACGAAGTTCTGCTCGATGAGCTTGCCCAGGCGGTCGACGTCGTCGGCGAAGTAGCAGACCACGCGTGCGCCGAGAATGTCGGTGAGCTGGCTGAAGCTGCTGTAGCGGCCCTCGTTACGCACGAGCTTGCCGGCGAGCGACTTCTCTTTCTTCACGCGGTGCTCGACCGCGAAGGTCCTCACGCCCGAGCCGCGCGCGATCTTTTCGAGCTTGCCCTGCACAATGGCGCCGAGCTCGACGAAGTTCTCCCTGTTCTTACGGTATTCCTCGATGATGAGGCGGTTCTTAAGGTCCATGTGTTCCCCTTCCAAAGAATCGTTCCCTCGGCAGGCCCGCGTTCGACCTAATCGAGCGCGAAGACGAGCGTAAAGATATTGGTATCGTCCACGCGCCGGTACTCGAGCGAGCGCGCGAGCTTGCGCATCATATGGATGCCGAGACCGCCGATCGGGCGCTCCTCCACCGAGAGCGTGGTGTCGGGCTCTTCCTTGGCCGTCGGATCGAACGCCGCGCCGTCGTCGCAGAACTCGACGAGAAGGTCGTCGCCGCGGCGCAGCACCGAGGCCACGGCGCTCGAAGCGCCGCTGTAGCGGCAGATGTTGGAATACGCCTCGTCCACCGCGACCTGCGCGCGCATCGCCGTGCGCGCACCCACACCGAGACTGTGGAGCCTCTCTTCGAAGAACTCGCTCACGAGCCCCACAGAACCCATCGTGGCATCGGTAACCACGCGCGTCTCGCCCACAAGGGCGCCCAGCCCGACCGCGAGCATCGTGATGTCGTCGGACTGCTCGGCCTCGCCCGAGAACTCACGCACGGATCCGAGAACGCCTTCGCATACCTCGCGGGGCGTACCTGCGGCCAGGTCGTTGAGCTTCTCCTCAAGGCGAGACTCGCCGTAGAGCGCCTCATCCACGTTCATCGCCTCCGTCACGCCGTCGGTGTACAAGAAAATTCCGCTGCCGGGCCCCAAGACGAGCTCGTGCCGTGCGTACTTCGTGCCTTCAAGGCCCGCAAGCACGAGATTGGGGCGGTTCCCCCTCAGGTAGGACCACGTGCCGCCGCGGCGCACGAGCGGCGGGTTGTGGCCGGCGTTGGCATAGGTGAGCACGCCCGTCTCCAAATCGAGGCGCCCCAGCCACGCCGTCACGAACATACCAAGGTCGTTCGACTCGCAGAGCTGGTCGTTCGCCCGCGTGAGCGCGACGTCGACCTCCATGCCCGACCCCATGAGCGAGCGAATGAGCGCCTTTGCCTTCATCATGAGCAGCGCCGCAGGAACCCCCTTGCCTGACACGTCCGCCACAAGAAAGACCAGTGTGCGCTTATCGGCGAGGAAGAAGTCGTAGAAGTCCCCGCCGACCTCGAAGGCCGCGTCCATCGAGGCGTAGATGTCGAAGTCCTTACGGTCCGGGTACGGAGGGAAGACGCTCGGCAGCGAACCGTGCTGGATCTGGCGCGCGAACTCGAGCTCGGCATGGTTGCGCATCTCGGCCTCGGTGATGTAGCCCTTGAGGACGGATACCGTGGCGTTGACATCGTCGGAAAGCGCGCAGAACTCCTGATGCGTCCGCACGTCGACCACCGTGTCCAGCTTGCCCTCCGCGATGGCGTCGAGGCCCTCGCCCACGCGCCGCAGGTTCTTGACCACGCGCAGGCGCATGAGCTGGAACAAGATGATGAAGAGCGCCATATGGACGAGAATCTCCATGAAGATGCTCAAGTAGAGGTTCAGGTCGCAGAAGTAGTCGGCCTCTTCCTCGGGGATATAGGCGACGAACGACCGCCACCCGATGGTGCGCGACATCACGTAGCAGGACTCGCCGAAGACCTCGAGGCGATAAAGGCGATTGGGCGTGAACCGGTCCGGCGCGTTCGGGATCACGGACTCGTCGTCGATGCGGCTGCCGAGCCCGTTGGCGGTGAGGACCTCCTTGCTGTCCGGGTCGAAGATGATGACGGCGCCCTCTCTTTGGATGCGCCAGACGGGGCTGTTGCCCACTAGGTCGCTCATGCCCCAGGCGTACACCTCGTCCACAAGGTCGTCAAGGTGTACACGGAGCAGCGTCTCCGCCTGGGTGAGCGCGAGCTTCCCCGAGACGCTGTAGGTAAAAAACGTCACACCGCAGAAGGTCACGAGCACGATCAAAAAGAGCCTGATGCCGAGGTCGTTAATCAGGTACGGCGGCCTCACGGCGAGCCGCTCGTGGTTAATGACGCCGCGGCCGATGAGCGCGATGCCCGTAGAGGCGCCGGTGAGGCAAATCATGGGCCGCGAGCACTCTCGCACATACTCGAACGCGACCTCAAGGGCATCCATGTTCGTGACGAGCACGAGCAGCATGTGCATGACGCCCGTGGTGACCCCGATCGCCATCGCGAAGCCCATCGCCGGGGGCTTGTCGTCGAACACGAGCCTGCGCAGACCCGCCGAGCCCAGGCCCGCGATGAGCGTGGCGAGAGAGCACGCCAGCCTCGTCGTCATGCCGCCGCCCCAATACACGCAGAGCCAGCGCTCGGCGGCGCCTATCACGCCCGCGATCACGCCGGCGGGGGCGCCGAAGCCAAGCGAAGCCACAACGGGCGCGGCGTCGCGCACGTTGACCACACCGCCGTCGACCACAGGCACCCCCGCCTCCGTGGCAAAGACAGCGACAAGCCCAAAGACAATGCCGTAGACGATCTGGCGCAGCCACTCGGGCTTGCCCTTAAGGGGGCCGTTCTTTGCAAGAAGCGTGAGGAGGCCTGCCGCGACGCCGGGCAACAAGGCCTGTATGACGAGCAGCGGCGACATGACGGACCCGGTCTAAGAGGGCTTACTCGACGACGAGAAAGTCCATGAAGCCCGTGATGTCGAAGATCTCCATGACGGCGTCGCACACGTTGACGAGGCGCATGGAGCCCTGGGAGTTCATCGTCTTCTGGGCACGAAGGATGAGACGAAGGCCCGAGGAGGAGATGAACTCGAGGTCCTTGAGGTCGAACACGAGGTTCTTGGCCTGAGGCAGGACCTCGTCGAGGACCGCCTCGAGCTCGGGTGAGGTGGCGGTATCGAGACGCCCGCCGAGGTTGATGGTGACGTCGCCGCCGCCGACGTTCTTCTGGATATCGAGTGCCATGTGAGTTCCCTTTCTCTAGCAAGAAAAGCGTCCGTTCGCACGCTCCGCTATTTTACGTTAGCGGCGCGCCCGGATGAAGCACGAGGGCGAGTCCCCCGTCCCTGAACATAAGAGCGCCGCCGTCCGGAGGCCGCAAGGCACGGACGGCGGCGCGCCGTCGCCGGAGCAACCAAAAAAGGGCGCGCATAAGCTACACCTGTTGCCTGCGGACAAGGTCCGCGAAGAGCCCGTCCTTCTCGATGAGCTCGTCGTAGGTGCCGTCCTCGGCGATCTTCCCCTGGTCGATGAGGACGATGCGCTCGCAGCGGCGGATTGTCGAGAGCCTATGGGCGATAACGAGGCGCGTGCAGCGCAGGCCATCGAGACTCTCGCTCACGATGCGCTGCGTCACGTTGTCGAGCGCGCTCGTGGCCTCGTCGAACATGAGGATGCGGGGATGGCCCGCCACGGCGCGCGCGATCATGAGGCGCTGGCGCTGCCCTCCGGATATTCCTCCGCCGCCCTCGGCGATCATCGTCTGCATGCCCATGGGCATATCGCGGATGTCGTCGGCGAGACCCGCGAGCTCGGCGGCCTTCCATGCGCCCTCCTCGGTGAGGTCCGGGCAGCTGATGGCGATGTTATCGAAGATGGAGCCGCTGAAGAGCTTGCCGTCCTGCAGCACAACGCCGATGTTGCGCCGCACGCCCTGGACGTCGAGCGAGCGCAGGTCGCGGTTGTCGTAGGTCACGGCGCCGCGCTGAGGTTCCTCGAAACCGAGGAGCAGGCGCATGAGCGTGGACTTGCCGCAGCCCGTCTTTCCGACGATGGCCACGTAGCTGCCGCGCTTGACGCTGAGGCTGAGGTCGTCGAGGACGGGCCTTTCGCCGTCGCCATAAGAGAAGGTCACGTGATCGAGCGAGAAGCTGCCGCCGAGCCGGCGGACCGGCTCGGCGCCGCGGGAGGCCTCGGGAACGGCGTCGAGGATGGGCGCCGCGCGCTCGAGGTTGGGCTTGATGCCCGCGAACTGCGCCGCCGTCGAGGTGAGAGCGGAGAACGCGCCGCTCACCATGCCGAACGCGGAGGTGAAGGCCATGTAATCGGCCGTCGAAACGCCGCTCGATATGGCCGAGGCGTAGATCGCGAGGGTGCCCGCGAGCGAGATGGCGAGGCTCACGGTGCCCGAGAGGCGCGTGACGAAGGGGCCGTTATAAGTGAGCCAGGCGACCTTGGAATAGTCGTGCGCCCACTTGGAGAAGGCGCGCGTCTCGGCACCAGAAAGTTTGATTTTTTGTATGCCGCTGATAAGCGAGTACTCCCAGGCGCCGAGTTTTCCGGAGAGCTCGAGCATCTCCTTGGAGCGAGCCTGTTGCACGATCACGACCACAATGGAGAGGACCGTGGAGCACGCGACCACAATAAGGGAAGGAGCCACGAGCGAAGGCGCGAAGGTCGCGATCTGGAGCACATACACAAGAGAGAACACCGAGGTCAGCGAGGAGGAGAGAATCGCGGACTGAAGCGTGCTCGCGATGCTCGACACGGCCTGGATCCTCGTGGCGAGCTCGCCGGTCTCCTGGTCGCGGAAGAACCGGGCCGGCAGCGAGAGCACACGCATCATCACCGCCGCCTGGAGCGGCAGCGTGAGCTTGGTCGTTATGCGCGACATCACGAGCGAGCGCACCGCGCCGAGGAAGAGCTCCGCCGCCGAGGCGCCGAGGAAGAGCGAGAGAACGGGCAGCACGAGCCTCGCGTCCCCGGAGCTCACCACCGGACCGAATATGACCTGGTTCACGAGCGGGGTGAACATGCCGAGAAGAGTCGCCGCCGCCATAGAGAGCAGCAGCGCCACGTAATCGCCGCGGTCGAGCGAGCGCATCGTGTAGATGCCGAGGTCGCGGATCCTGAGCGCTCGGGCAGGCAGCGGCCGATAAAAGCAGTAGGCCTCTTCCTTGAGCTTGACGGAACCCGACCCCACGACCTCGAGCGACCCCGTCTCCGGGGAAACGTAGGAGTACCCGCCGCGCGCCCTGGGAAGAAGCGCCACGGGCACGTCGTCCTCCGTGAAGCCCACGAACGCGCCGACCGCGTCCTTATGCCAACCGCGCTTGAGGCGCACCGGTCGCGCCATCACGCCCGTGGGGGCGAGCCAGCGGTCGATCGTCTCGGCCATGCCCGCGTCCTTATCCACGGCGGCGCCCTCGGGGAGCTTCTCGCCGTAGTAGCCGAGGGCCGCGGCAACGGCGCCCTCGGTCTGGGCCGCCACGTCCGTGCCCCCAACGCGAATCTTGCCGGTAATCGAGTCGGATATGGCAAGAAGCGCCTCCTCGAGCACACGCTCGTCGGAACGCTTTCGCTCCTCGATCTGGTTCTCGAACCAACCCATGTGCCACCTATTCCTGCGAGACGAGGCGCGCGTACGGCCCGTCTTGCGCATAGAGCTCCTCGTGCGTGCCGCGCTGGACCGCCACGCCGCGCTCCAGGACGATGATCTCGTCGGCGTCGCGGATGGTCGAGAGCCGGTGCGCCACCACGAGCAGCGTGATGCCGCGCGCACGCACCGCTTCCATGACCTTCTGCTCGGTCGCCGCGTCCAGCGCGCTCGTGGCCTCGTCCATCACCAGCAGCGTCGGGTCCATGGCGAGGGCGCGCGCGATCTCCACGCGCTGGCGCTGCCCGCCGGAGAGGTCGCGGCCGTCCTCGGCGAGCATGTGCTCGTAGGCCCCTTCGCGCATCATGATGTCGTCGTGGATCTGGGCATCGCGGGCAGCCAGGATGACCTCGAAGTCCTCGATCGTGGGATCCCAGAGCCGGATGTTGTTGCCGATGGTGTCGCGGAAGAGAATGACGTCCTGGTCGATGACGGCGATCGAGCCGCAGCGCACCGGGCGCGGAATCTCGGAAAGGGGCCTGCCGTCCACACGGATCTCTCCGCCCCAGGGGCGATAGAGGCCCGCGACCATCTTGGATATGGTCGACTTGCCGCATCCCGAGGGGCCCACGAGCGCAACGCAGCCGCCGGGGCGAATGGTCAGGCTCAGGTCGCGCACCACGGGCTCGGCCAGGCGGGAGTAGCCGAAGGTCACGTGGTCGAGCACGAGCTCTCCGCGCAGCTTCGCGTAGGGCTCGTGCTTCTCGCCGCCCGCGCCCTCCCCTTTCTCGGGCGCCGGCTCGTCCGCGGCGAGCGGGTCGAGCGGGTACTCCATGACGTCCTTGACGCGCTCCATGTCCGTCCGCATCTCCTGCAATGACTGCGCCACGGAGATGAGCGACTGTGCCGGCGAGGAGAAGCGCTGGATGAGCGACTGCATGGCCAGAAGCGAGCCCGTGGTGAACTCGCCGCGAACGATGAGCCACACTCCCATGCCCATAACGGCCGAGTTGCACAGCAGCGTGACGAGCTGCGGGACCAGGCCGTAAGTGAGGCCAAGACGCTCTATCTGGACATTGCTCTTGTTAACGCTTGCCTGGTAGCCGGCCCAGCGACGGAAGAAGCCGGCCTCGACGCCCTGCGCCTTGAGAGTCTCGATCATGGAGATGCCGGCCATCGTGGTCGTGGAGAGGCTCGAGGAGTCGCGCATCATCACTCGCATGGCGTTCACGCGCTTTGCCGAGATGAGGCGCGCCGCGATGAGGTCGGCGACCATGGACGCCAAGCCCACGCACGCGAGCGGCACCGAGTAATTGAACATCAGCACCAGGTACACGATAAGCGTCGCGAACTGCACCAGCAGCGGAGCGAGCTGCTGCGTGAGCTGCTGGGCGATCTGGGAGTTCGTGCCCATGCGCTGGACGATGTCGCCCGGCATGCGCTGAGAGAAGAACTCCATCGGCATGTGCAGGACCCGCCACAGAAAGCTCGAGTTGGCCGAGGCGGCCATCTTGCCCTCAACGCGCAGCAGGTAGATGCTATTGAGCGCCTGCACAGCCACCTGCACGAGGCTGAACGCGCCGAGCAGCAGCAAAAACGGCTCCACCCAGCCGGGATTCCTGCCCGTGAGAAGGCGGTCGAGAAAGACGCGCGAGAAAACCGGGCTCACGATGCCCAGGACCGAAGCGATCGCGCTCGTGAGCGCCACGAAGACGATGGCCGCCTTCGCGCCGCGCAGACGCTCTATCGCGAACTCGCGCACCGAGGCGGGGCGCCCGCCGGGCTCGAAGGCCTCCGTGGGGCTGAACTGCAGGACGACGCCGGTGAACTCACGGTCGAACTCCTCGAAGGTCGAGGTCTTCTCACCGCCGCCAGGGTCGTTGATGTAGACCTTCTCGCCCTTAAAACCGCGCAGGACCACGAAGTGGTTGAAGCCCACGTGGGCGATGCACGGAAAGACGCCGGTCTTGCGCAGCGTCTCGGGCTCGTAGCGAAAGCCCTTGGCCTCGAAGCCGTAGGAGCGCGCGGCCTTGACGATGTTCAGGGCCGAGGAGCCGTCGCGCGAGACGCCGCAGTCCAGGCGGACCTGCTCGAGCGGCAGCCATTTGCCGTAGTAGGCGCAGATCATGGCGAGGCAGGCGGCGCCGCACTCAAGGGCCTCCATCTGCATGACCTGAGGAACCTTGGCGGCCATCTGGCCGGGCTTGGAGGGGTGCTTCTGGGGTTTTCTCAACATGTTGTTACGCCTTGCTGTTGAGGAGAAGCTCAACCGGGTTGATGGAGACGAGCGTGACCTCGGCCGGGTAGACGCCATCGGGAAGGTCGATGGAGACCGTCGCCTGGGCAGCCCAAAGGCCGGAGGCGGAAAGCGCGCCCTGCTCCTCCTCGGAAAGAGCCGCCACGCGCACCGCGGCCTCAGAGACGGAGACCACATTGCCCTGGATTCCCGAGACCTCGACGGGGTCGCCCGCGTCGAGGTCGGAGGCGAGAGCCTGGTCCATAGAGAGGGTCGCGGCACCGCCTTCGACGCGGACGACGCCGCGCTGGACCTCGTTCACGCGGCCGAAGACGCCCCACGCGAGCACGCCGGCGAGAAACGCGACGATGGCGGCGAGCACGAGCCAGACGCCCGGGTTCGAGACGTTGATATAGTCGTCGAGGCGATCCGGAGTCGCCCGGCGCTCGAGTGCTTTTTTTCTAAAGACATCAGCCATAGGTCGCTCCATGTATCCGGCGCGCGGTCTAACTAATATATAGGCACAAATAATAGCGTTCTGCCATGCTTGCAACGACACGGGAGGGACCGACTGCAGCTCAGGAAGGCAGGGATTAAAACAGCCGCTCGGATCGGGACGTCGGGCCGTCGTCCGCGTGCCGCACCGGTCGTTTGGTTTTGCGCCTCTCGCCATTATTGCCGCTCCAAGCAAGAAGGCGCCGCCCTCTTCGGGGTACCATAAGGCCGTTATGGCAACAAACAGCAAAGGAGGGCTCATGCCCGCGAACAAGCCCGTAAAGATCGTCATGCTCACCGGATACCTCGGTGCCGGCAAGACCACGCTGCTCAACCACATCCTCTCCAACGACGGCGGCATCCGCGCGGCCGTCATCGTCAACGACATCGGTGAGGTCAACGTCGACGCCAGCCTCATCAAGGACGGAGGCTTCACCGAGGCCGAAGACATCATCCCCCTGACCAACGGCTGCATCTGCTGCACCCTGGCCGACGACCTCGCCGACCAGCTCTCCTCCATCGCGGACTCCGGCGACTTCGACTACATCATCATCGAGGCCTCCGGCATCTGCGAGCCCGTGCCCATCGCCTACACCATCAGTGCCTTCTGCGACCAGGAGAAGGTCGGAGGCGAGCCCAAGCTCGCGCTCGACAACATCGTCGCTGTCGTGGACTGCGCGCGCATGTACGACGAGTTCAACGGCGGGCGCGACCTTCTTGCCGACGACATCGACGAGGACGACATCGAGAGCCTGCTCATCCAGCAGATCGAGTTCTGCTCCACGCTCATCCTCAACAAGACCGACACCGTGACGTCCGAGCAGCTCGCCGAGCTCAAGGCCATCGTGCGCAGCCTGCAGAAGGAGGCCGTGATCGTCGAGGCCGTCGAGGGCGACGTCGACCTCAAGGAGCTTCTCGACACCGACCGCTTCGACTTCATGCGCGCCTACAACTCCGCCGCTTGGATCGAGGCCATGGAGCACCCCGAGGAGCACGACGACCCCGAGGTCCTCGAGTACGACATCCAGACCTTCGTCTACCACCGCCGCCAGCCCTTCGACCACGAGGCGTTCCAGAAGTACGTCGAGTACAACTGGCCCGACGAGGTAGTGCGCGCCAAGGGCGTGATCTGGACCACGCTGAACACGGACATGTGCTACCTCTTTGAGCAGGCCGGCCACCAGATGCGCCTCTCCGAGAACGGCCTCTTCGTCCACTCCGCGCCCGAGGAAGAGAAGCAGCAAATCCTCGCCGCGAACCCCGAGATCCTCGATTCCTGGGATCCCGAGGTCGGCGACCGCGAGACCAAGCTCTGCATCATCGGCCGCCACATGGACCGTGCCTCCATCGAGGCTCAGCTCGACGCGCTTCTTACCACCTGGGAGCACTAAGACCGAGCTCGCCGCTTAAAGCAATGATTAGCCGCCGTCCGCGAATCGTGGGCGGCGGTTTTGGTTCGCATCGGCGATAATGAGCGCATTTATCGGCGGAGAGGGGCAGCTATGGCCGTGAGTCAAGAGAACCGGGTTTGCGCGGGCGCGGGGCACGATTGCGCGTTTAGCCGCGCGGGCAGCTCCTGCATGGACAACATCCGCCTCTTTGCCGACCTGCCCGTCGAGTCCAAGCGTGAGCTTCTTGCCTGCTCACGCCACTCGACGCACGACGCCGGGTCGATTATCGTTCACGAAGGCGACTCGATCGAGTCCATCATCGTGGTGCGCTCGGGCCGCATAAAGACGTTCCGCACGAGCTCAGACGGCGAGGAATACGTGCTCGACGTGCTGCACGACGGCCAGGCGCTCTGGCACGGCATGTTCCTGGCCGACCACATCTACCGCTACTCGGTCGAGTGCCTCACGCGCGTGAAGCTCTGTCGCATCCACCGAGCCGACTTCGAGAAGCTTCTTGCCAACCACCCCGACGTGGCGCTCGGGCTCATCCGCATGGTCACGACCGAGCTCGACGACGCGGAAGAGCGGATCATGATGCTCTCCATCCGCGATCCGCGCCAGCGGCTGGCTGAGTACCTGCTTATCCGCGACCGCCGCTGCGCCGGGCCGGAGATTCGCCTCAAGCTCGAGGACATCGCCGCCTCGGTGGGCCTGCGACCCGAGACCGTGAGCCGCAACATCGCGCAGTTCGTCCGCGACGGCCTGGTCGAGCGCCCCGGGCGCGGGCGGATCCTCGTGGTCGACCACGAGGGCCTGAAGGCCGTCGCCTCGGAATAACGCACGTCATACGGGAAGGCATGAACCCCGCCTCTCTTATCAGAGCTCTTCGTTCAACTAGCTCTGAGAAGAGGGGCGGGGTTCATGCCTCCTCTCGCATGCGCCGACCCCTTTCACAAGAACTCTTCGTTCAACTAGCTCTGGGGAGAAAGGCGGGAGACTCGCCGTCTTCGAACGCGCTGGCTTTTCTCCCTAGCCGCGTCCACACAAAAGGGCCCGCCTGCACATCGCAGACGGGCCCGAATTCGCATCAATCTATGCGGCCAGCTGAGCTACGTGCTCGCTCTTACATGCTCTCGTGGCAGGTGCGGGCGATGACGTCGAGCTGCTGCTCGCGAGTGAGGTCGATGAACTTAACGGCGTAGCCGGAGACGCGGATGGTGAAGTTGGCGTACTCGGGCTTCTCCGGGTGCTCCATGGCGTCCTTGAGCTTCTCGACGCCAAAGACGTTGACGTTGAGGTGGTGCGCGCCGTGATCGAAGTAGCCGTCGAGGACGTTGACCAGGTTGGCGGTGCGCTGCTCGTCGTCGTTGCCAAGGGCAGACGGGTTGATGGTCTGCGTGTTGGAGATGCCGTCGAGGGCGTACTCGTAGGGGAGCTTGGCCACGGAGTTGAGGGAAGCGAGAAGGCCGTTCTGCTCAGCGCCGTAGGCGGGGTTGGCGCCCGGGGCGAACGGGGTGAACGCCTTGCGGCCGTCGGGGGTGCCGCCGGTAGCCTTGCCGTAGACCACGTTGGAGGTGATGGTCAGGATCGAGGTGGTCGGCTCGGAGTCGCGGTAGGTGTGGTGCTTGGCGATCTTGGACATGAACGCCTTGAGCAGCCAGACGGCGATGTCGTCGACGCGGTCGTCGTCGTTGCCGTACTTGGGGAAGTCACCCTCGACCTCGTAGTCGACGACGATGCCCTGCTCGTCGCGGATGGTCTTGACCTTGGCGTACTTCATGGCAGAGATGGAGTCGACGACGTGGGAGAAGCCCGCGATGCCGGTCGCGAAGGTGCGGCGGACATTAGTGTCGATGAGGGCCATCTCGGCGGCCTCGTAGTAGTACTTGTCGTGCATGTACTGGATGAGGTTCAGGATGTTGACGTACAGCTCGGCCAGCCAGTCCATCATGAGGTCGAACTTGTGCATGACCTCGTCGTAGTCGAGGTACTCGGAAGTGACCGGGGTGTACTCAGGGCCGACCTGCATGTGGTTGCCCTGCTTGTCCATGAACTTCTCGTCCTTGCCGCCGTTGATGGCGTAGTTGAGGCACTTGGCAAGGTTGGCGCGGGCACCGAAGAACTGCATCTCCTTGCCGGTCTCGGTAGCGGAGACGCAGCAGCAGATGGAGTAGTCGTCGCCCCAGACCGGACGCATGACGTCGTCGTTCTCGTACTGGATCGAGGACGTGGTGACGGAGATCTTGGCGGCGTACTTGCGGAAGTTCTCCTGGAGACGCTTGCTGTAGAGAACGGTCAGGTTCGGCTCGGGAGCGGGACCCATGTTCTCGAGGGTGTGCAGGAAGCGGTAGTCGTTCTTGGTGACGAGCGAACGGCCGTCCTGGCCGAGACCAGCGACCTCAAGGGTGGCCCAAACCGGGTCGCCGGAGAAGAGCTGCTGGTAGCTCGGGATGCGGGCGAACTTGACCATGCGGAGCTTGAGGACGAGGTGGTCGATGAGCTCCTGGGCCTCGGCCTCGGTGATCTTGCCGGCCTCGAGGTCACGCTGGATGTAGATGTCCAGGAAGGTGGAGACGCGGCCCACAGACATGGCGGCGCCGTTCTGGGTCTTGATGGCGGC
>CAVCUP010000039.1:0-9137 GCA_963605405.1 bacterium
CCCGCCGGCCATGCGGCGCCGGCCGACCAGACCGCGGCTCGCCCCCAGATGGATAACGGCTCCGCCGAGGCGGAGCGCGCCGCCTGGGGCACGGGTGACGTGCCGCCGGTTCCCGGCCAGCAGCCGGGCCTCGCGACCACGAATGAACCCGGTCCCAAGAAGGACCACCGGGGCGTCAAGGCCCTGATTCTCGGCGTCGCGGGCGGCGTCATCGGCGCGGGGCTTCTCACCGGCGCGCTCCTCGCCACCGGGGTCATCGGCAAGTCCACCACGACCTACTCCACGGGCGGCAGCCAGTCCATCACCATCGACCCGAACGACGAGGACACCTCCACCGCGAAGGCCGTCGCCGCGAAGACCCTGAGCTCGGTGGCCACCGTCAACGTGGCCTCAAGCAGCAGCTCAGGCCTCGGCTCAGGCGTCATCTACGATTCCGAGGGCCACATCATCACCAACTACCACGTCATCGAAGGCGCCGAGACCATCACGGTGACGATCGACGGCACCACCTACGACGCCGAGCTCGTGGGCTCCGACTCCTCCTCCGACCTCGCGGTCCTCAAGGCGGACCTCAACGGCGCCGTCGTGACCCCGATGGAGATCGGCGACTCCTCCTCGGTCGAGGTGGGCGACTGGGTCATGTCCGTGGGCAGCCCGTTCGGCCTCGAGCAGTCCGTCTCGCAGGGCATCGTGAGCGCCCTCACGCGCAACACGTATCTCACGAGCACGTCCGGCAACACCCTCTACACCAACCTTATCCAGGTAGACGCCGCCATCAACCCCGGCAACTCCGGCGGCGCGCTCGTGGACTCCGAGGGCAAGCTCATCGGTATCTGCACCCTCTACACCTCGAGCACCGAGAGCTTCGCGGGCATCGGCTTCGCTATCCCGGGCAACTACGCCGTCCAGGTCGCGGAAAAGATCATCAACGGCGAGACCGTCACCCATGCCCACATCGGCGTGAGCATGCAGACCGTCAATGAGCAGAACGCCAAGGCCAATAAGCTCAGCACGACCTCCGGGGCCTATGTGGCGGAGGTCACCGAGGACGGGCCCGCCGCCAACGCCGGTATCCAGAAGGGCGACATCATCACGGCCATTGACGGCACGAAGATGAGCTCTGCCGATGAGGTCATCCTCGCGGTGCGTTCCCACAACATCGGCGACACGGTCAAGGTCACGGTGATGCGTGGTTCCAAGGAGATGGAATTCGACGTCACGCTCGACGACGACGCCGAGCTCCAGAAGCAGCAGGAAGAGGAGAGCAGCCAGCCCACGAGCAACATCAACGAGTACCTGAACAACAACACGAACTCCAATGACGGCGACTCGACCCTGCTCCAGGAGTTCCAGCAGTACATGCAGCAGCGCAACAACGGCTACGGCAACGGCTACGGTTACAACGGGTACGGGTACTAACCCGACGCGGCAAGAAGGGCGCTCGCGGACGGGGTCCGGACTCGGTAGGGGGAGATAACCTCGTCAATAGCCGCCGCGGCAAGAAGCGCCTGCTTATAACGTTATCGACTCGGACGGGGCCCGCGCTGCGCGGGCCCCGTTTGTGTGACTGCAAAGCAGGGCGCACGGGCCGGCGCACAGGCGGGCGCGCAGGTGGCCGCAGGGGGGGCTCTTCCTCGTCCGCCGAGAGGGCGTTGCGGCCGACGCGATATTTCTGTCCCCGGTCTCGAGTATGCTTTGAAACGCTGAAACGACGAAAGGGGAGCCATCAATGGCAGAGATCAAGTGCCCGCACTGCGGCCGCGCGTTCACCGTCGACGAGTCCGAATACGCGAGTATCGTCAAGCAGGTTCGCGACGCCGAGTTCGAGCGTGACATGGCCGACCGCCTCGCGCTCGCCAAGCGCGAACAGGCATCGGCCGTCGAGGCCGCCGAGGCCCGCGCGCGCGAAGAGGCCCGTCGCGAGCTTATGGAGGCCCAGGTCAAGGCGAGCTCGGAATCCGCCGAGAAGGACGCCGAGATCGCGCGTTTGACTGCACAGCTCGAGACGAGCCGGGGCGCCGAGAAGGCCGCCCGCGCTGCAGCTGAGGCGGAGTCGAAGGAGCGCATCGCGACGCTCGAGAAGGAACTCGCGGAGGCCCGCGGCGCCTCGGCGACCGATCTCGCCAACGCTCGACAGGAAGCGTCCGCGCAGCTCGCCGAGGCCAAGCAGGCGGCGTCGGCTGAGCTCGCCGAGGCCAACCAGAAGGCTTTCGAGGAACTCGCCGAGGCCCGGCGCAAGGCCATTGAGGACCTCGCGGCTTTCGAGCGCGAGGCTTCGGGCAAGCTCGCCGAGGCGCAGCGCAAGGCCGCGGACGACCTCGCCGAACGCGACCGCCGCATCGCCGAGCTCGAGGCCGAGGCGAAGACCTCGGAGGCAGCCTTCGAGTCCCAGCGCAAACTCGCCGTGAGCGAGGCCACCGGTGAGCGCGACCAGCGCATCGTGGCCCTGGAGGGCGAGCTCAACGCCGCCCGCATCGAGCGTAAGCAGACCGAGGACAGCCTGCGCAGCGAGATGCTCGAAAAGATCAACTACAAGGACCAGCAGATTCGCGACCGCGACGACGAGATAGAGCGCATAAAGAACCAGCGCACGCGCCTGTCCGTCAAGCTCATCGGCGAGTCGCTGGAGCAGCACTGCGAGACCGAGTTCAACCGCGTGCGCATGATGGCCTTCCCCAAGGCGGAGTTCCACAAGGACAACGAGGTCGTGGACGGCACCAAGGGCGACTACGTGTTCCGTGAGAAGGACGAGTCCGGCGTCGAGGTCGTCTCCATCATGTTCGAGATGAAGAACGAGGACGACAACTCCACCAACCGCAAGAAGAACGAGGACCACTTCGCCAAGCTCGACCGCGACCGCAAGAAGAAGGGCTGCGAGTACGCCGTGCTCGTGTCCACGCTCGAGCCGGAAAGCGAGCTTTACAACGCCGGCATCGTGGACGTCTCGTACCAGTACCCCAAGATGTACGTGATTCGCCCTCAGTTCTTCTTGCCGTTGATATCGCTTCTGCGCAATGCGGGGCAGAATGCCGTGGAGGCGCGCCGCGAGATCGCCGACATCCGTCAGCAGAACATCGACATCACGGGCTTCGAGGACGCGCTCGACGACTTCAAGGACAAGTTCGGCAAGAACTACGAGACCGCCAGCAAGAAATTCGGCGCCGCGATCGAGGAGATCGATAAGACGATCCAGCACCTGCAGAAGGTCAAGGAGAACCTCACGAGCTCGGAGCGCCAGCTGCGCCTGGCCAACGACAAGGCGGAGGGCCTGACCATCCGCAAACTCACCTGGAAGAACCCCACGATGAAGGCGAAGTTCAAGGAGCTTGAGGACGCGGGCGGCAAACCCGGGGATGTGCGGGAGCTCGGGGCCGAGCCGGGGGACGCGGCCGAGCCGGACGAAGTCGAGTAGACGCCGGGTCCGAGGCGTGTTTCAACGAGGCCCCGGCCAGGGACCTCATGGCTCCCGGCGGCCCCGAGGGTTTCTCGGCCGCGTCTGCTTGGAGCCTTCGGGCATGAACTGTATTTCTCCTTGACGCATACCCCATAGGGGTATATTGTGCCTGATGTAAGATACCCCAAGGGGGTATATCGAGCACAAAGGAGAAGCACATGCCCGAGGACGGCAAGAAGACCTGTTGCCACTGCGCGGCCCATAAGCACACGCCTCGCTCCGCCGAGCTCAAGGCCGACGTCGCGCGTCGCGTCAACCGCGCCGTGGGGCAGCTCAACGGCATCAAAGCCATGGTGGAGGAGGACCGCTACTGCGGCGACGTCCTCACGCAGCTCGCCGCCGTCGAGTCGGCCGTCAAGGCAATCTCGCGGGAGGTCATGCAGGACCACCTGGAGACCTGCGTCGTCGAGCGCGTCCAGGCCGGCGACACCGAGGTCGTCGACGAGGTCATGGGGCTTCTCAAGAAGTTCATGTGAGGTGAGTCTCGATGAAGGAAACCTTCGATATCCAGGGGATGACCTGCGCGGCATGCTCCTCGCGCGTCCAGAAGGCCGCCGCCGGCGTGCCCGGCGTGGCCGAGGCCAACGTCAACCTGCTCAAGAACTCGATGGAGCTCGACTTCGACGGCGAGGAGGCCACCGTCGCCGCAGTGGTCGTGGCCATCGAGAAGGCCGGATACGGGGCCGCCCGCCGTGCGAAGGCGACGGCGGGCAAGGGGGCATCGGGCACGATGGCCGCAACGGCGCCCGCGCCCGGCGAGACTGCGGCCAAGGCGGTCCACGAGCGCTTCGTCCAGCTTGTCGTGTCCATCTGCTTCTCGGTCCCGCTCTTCTATATCGCGATGGGGCCGATGTTCGGCTGGCCGGAGATCCCCGGCCTCGACGGCATGGCCAACATGATGGCTTCCACGGTCACGCAGCTGCTCCTGTGCATCCCGATCCTCTTCGTGAACCGCCGTTACTTCATCGTCGGGTTCAAGACGCTTTGGCATCGTTCGCCCAACATGGACTCGCTCATCGCCATCGGCTCGGCCGCGAGCTTCGCCTACAGCGTGGTCTCGGTCTACAGGATGGCCTGGGCCTTCGGCGCCATGGACATGGAGGCGGCGCACGTGGCTATGAACGGCCTCTACCTGGACTCGGCCGGCATGATCCTCGCCCTGATCGACCTCGGCAAGTACTTCGAGGCCCGCGCCAAGGGCAAGACGACCGACGCCATCTCCGCTCTCATGGACCTCGCGCCCAAGACCGCCCACGTGCAGCGTGACGGCGCGGAGGTCGAGGTGCCCACGGAAGATGTGCAGGTGGGGGACCGCGTGGTCGTCCGCGCCGGCGAGTCGGTGCCGGTAGACGGGCGCGTGGCTGAGGGCTCGGCTTCTCTCGACGAGTCCGCCATCACGGGCGAGCCCGTGCCGGTGGAGAAGAACGTCGGCGACCGCGTGACGGGAGCCACGACCTCGACGCGCGGCTGGTTCGTCATGGAGGCGACCGCCACGGGCGACGACACGACGCTCGCCGGCATCATCCGCCTCGTCGACGAGGCCACGAACTCCAAGGCCCCCATCGAGCGCATGGCCGATAGAATCGCCGGTGTGTTCGTGCCGGTGGTCATGGGCATCGCAGCGCTTACCTTCGTCGTGTGGATGGTCCTGTCCGGCGACTTCGCGACCGCGCTCAACCATTGCATCAGCGTCCTCGTGATCAGCTGCCCGTGCGCGCTCGGGCTCGCAACGCCCACGGCCATCATGGTCGGCACGGGCCGCGGCGCCGCGAACGGCATCCTCATCAAGTCCGCCGAGTCCCTCGAGGGCGCCTGCGCGCTCGACTACGTGGTGCTCGACAAGACGGGCACGGTGACGGCGGGCAAGCCCCAGGTCACCGACGTCGAGCTCGTCTCCGGCGCGGACGAGCGCGAGCTCATGCGCCTCGCCGCCGCGCTCGAGCGCAAGAGCGAGCACCCGCTCGCCGAGGCCGTCTGCGCCTACGTGGACGAGGCTTGGCCCGGCATCGACGCCGACGTGGAGGTCGAAGGCTTTACGCAGGTCGCGGGTGGCGGCCTCACGGCCCGGGCGGACGGTCGGCCCGTCGCAGCGGGCAATGTCCGGCTCATGGGGGAGAAGCACATCGCCCTAGGCGACCTTGCGGAACGCGCCGACGCGCTCGCTTCCGAGGGCAAGACCGCGCTCTTCTTCGCTGCGGACGGGCGCGCGCTCGGGCTTATCGCCGTCGCGGACCCCGTCAAGCCCACGAGTGCCCAGGCGATCTCTCGCCTGCATGCCATGGGCGTGAGGACGCTGCTGCTCACGGGCGACGCGCAGATCACGGCCGAGGCCGTGGCCCGGCGCGTGGGCGTCGACGACGTGGTCGCCGGCGTGCTGCCGGACCAGAAGGAGGTTCGCGTGCGCGAGCTCCAGCAGGCCGGGCATCGCGTGGCCATGGTCGGCGACGGCATCAACGACGCCCCGGCGCTTGCCCGCGCGGACGTGGGCATCGCCATCGGTGCCGGCACGGACGTGGCGATAAGCTCGGCCGACGTGGTGCTCATGCGCTCCGACCCCGCCGATGTCGCCACGGCGATCGAGCTCTCACGCGCCACGATGCGCAACATCAAGCAGAATCTGTTTTGGGCGCTGTTCTACAACGCCATTTGCATCCCCGTGGCGGCGGGCGCCCTCGTGGGGGCGGGCATCACGCTCAACCCGATGATCGGCGCGGCGGCGATGGGCTTCTCGTCGGTCTTTGTGGTGGGCAATGCGCTGCGTCTGCGCACCTGGAAGCCGAGCGAGAAGGCAGCGCCCGCGACTACGGGCGTGAGCACGGCAAACAATGCGAACGCGCCGCAGGTAGAGGTATCCATCCGGACGGGCATCGAGGTCCCGGCAAACGATAGTGAGGAGAAAACGATGGAGAAGACGCTCAAGGTCGAGGGCATGATGTGCCAGCACTGCGTGAAGCACGTGACGGAGGCGCTTGCGGGCGTGGCCGGCGTCGAGTCGGTCGAGGTCAGCCTCGAGGCCGGCACGGCGAAGGTCGACTGCGTCGAGGACGTGGCCGACGAGGCGCTTCTCGCCGCCGTGCGCGCCGCCGACTACGAGTGCGCGATGCTCTAGAGCGAGCGAATCAGTTGCGTAATCTGGCGTGTTGGCAATAAGCCCCGCGGGGTTGTTGCGTAAACCGGGGTGATGGCGGGAAAACCCTTGCCATCACCCCTTTTCTCGCAACAATTCGCCTCATGAGGGTCCTTCTCGCTGCCATCACCCCTCTTTTTGCAACGCGAGGCCGTCCTTTATTGCCATCACCCCCGAATGCACAACACAACGGCCGGGCTGGTGCCCGTATGAACAGGTGCCCGGTTTCTCGCGAGGGGGCCGGGCTGTTTGCACCTACACTTACAAGGCTGTGTTTCCGAAGACCTTTTGGAGTGACGATGAACGAGGGCATGACCGGCCAGCAGGTATCGCTATTCGGGGATAGCGCCGAGACGGGCGACGCCGCGGCCAAGGGCGGCCGGCAGAATTCGCCTGCGAACCCGCGCGCCCGCGCCGCGGAGCTGAACCGCCTGCTCAAGACCCATGCCTACAAGTACTACGCGCTCGACAAGCCCGAGGTCACCGACGCCGAGTTCGACCGCTGGGTCCACGAGCTCCGAGCCATCGAGGCCGAGCACCCCGAGCTCGTATCCGACGACTCCTACACCCAGCGCGTGGGCGGCTACGTCGCCGAGCAGTTCGAGCCGGTGACCCATGCCGCGCGCATGTACTCCATGGACGACGCCATGAACCTCGGCGAGCTCGACGAGTGGCTCGCCCGCACCGATGAGGCGCTGGGCTCTACGCCCGAGCGCCCCGTGGCCTACACCTGTGAGCTTAAAATCGACGGCCTCGGCGTGGCGCTTACGTACCGAGACGCGCAGTTCGTCCGCGCGGCAACGCGCGGCGACGGCACCACGGGTGAGAACGTGACGGCCAACGTCCTCACCATCAAGGATATCCCGCACGCGCTTGCCCCTGCCGGCCTCGAGCGCGTGGCCGACGCCGGTCTCGGCCAGTCCGTCGAGGTGCGCGGCGAGGTCTACATGCCCAAGCACAGCTTCGCGCGCCTGAACGAGGACGCCGACGCCGCCGGGCGCGAGCCCTTCGCCAACCCGAGAAACGCCGCGGCGGGCAGCCTGCGCCAGAAGGACCCCAAGGTCACCGCCCACCGCGACCTCGAGACCTTCATCTACGCCGTGGCCGACGAGGCGCCCCTCTCCGTGAGCTCGCAGTGGCAGTTCCTCGAGTGGCTGCGGGACTGCGGCTTCAGCGTGAATCCGAACGCCGCCCGCTGCACGAGCGCCGCCGAGGTGCACGACTTCTGCGCGAACGCCCTCGCGCACCGCGACGACCTCGACTACGACATCGACGGCGTGGTCGTCAAGGTCGACTCCTTCGCTTCGCAGGCCGCCCTCGGCTTCACGGCGCGCGCGCCGCGCTGGGCCATCGCCTTCAAGTTCCCGCCGGAGGAGAAGCGCACTGTCCTGCGCCAGATCCGCATCCAGGTGGGCCGCACGGGCGTGCTCACCCCGGTCGCCGAGTTCGACCCGGTGCTCGTGGCCGGCTCCACCATCGCGCGCGCCACGCTCCACAACATCGACGAGATCCGCCGCAAGAACGTCCGCGTGGGCGACACGATCGTGGTCCACAAGGCCGGCGACGTGATCCCCGAGGTCGTGGGCCCCGTGCTCGACCTGCGTCCCGCCGACGCGCCCGAGTTCCAGATGCCCGAGGCGTGCCCCTCCTGCGGCAGCCCCGTCATCCGGGAGGAGGGCGAGGTCGCCTACCGCTGCGTTTCCATCGACTGCCCGGCGCAGGCCACCGAGCGCCTCATCCACTGGGGGAGCCGCAACGCCATGGACATCGACGGCCTGGGCGACGAGCTCGTGGGCCGCATGGTGGAGCAGGGGCTTCTTTCCGACGTGGCCGACTTCTACGACAAGCTCTCCGAGGCGTCGCTCGCCGACGTCTCCATGGGCCGTCAGTCCGTGGACGGCGACGACATCGTGGTGGGCAAGGTCATTGCGAAGAAGGTCATGGCGCAGGTGGAGGAGTCCAAGGGCCGCGGCCTCGCGCGCGTGCTCTTCGGCCTCGGCATCCGCCACGTGGGCGCGAACGTGGCGGCGGCCCTCGCCAAGCACTTCGGGAGCATGCAGGCGCTTCTTGCCGCCGGCGAGGAGGACATCGCCGCCATCGACGGCGTCGGGCCCAAGATCGCGGCCTCGGTCCGCGAGTTCCTGAGCATCGAGAAGAACATTGCCGTGGTGGAGCGCCTGCGCGTGGCCGGTGTCGTGCTCGAGGAGGAGCAGACGGAGCACGCTCGCCCGCAGACGCTCGCGGGGCTCATCTTCGTGCTCACGGGTACCCTCGAGAAGTACAACCGCGCCGACGCCGGCAACCAGCTCAAAGCCCTGGGCGCCAAGGTCTCGGGTTCCGTCTCGAAGAAGACGAGCTACGTGGTGGCGGGCGCGGCGGCGGGCTCGAAGCTCACGAAGGCCGAGAGCCTCGGGGTGCCCGTGCTCGACGAGGACGCCCTCGACCGCATCCTTACCACCGGGGAGGCTCCCGCTGCGGGCGAGTAGGGCAGCGTCGAGAGACGCGCCGCGGGCGAGAGGAGCGCGTCTCCTCTCATCTGGGGCGCAGGCGAGAAGC
>CAVCUP010000039.1:9205-13850 GCA_963605405.1 bacterium
ATCGCCGCCGACCGCGCCCGGCCTTCGGCGCTATCGCCGCCGACCGCGCCTCCGGCTCGCCTCCATGGCCGCGAGCCGCGCCTCTATCGACCTCATCGTGACCATGCGGTGCGCGTCTTCCTTCCAGTTCTCGAGCGCGCCGCTGTCGCAGAGCTGCCCCACGCGGGTACGGGAGACGCCGAGGATCTGGGCCGCGTCCGAGGCGATGACGGCGGGCAGGGCGCCGAGCTTGCCGTGTGTGCAGGCGTAGAAGGCCTTGCCTCCGTGGGCGCACGAGAGCCCCTCGTTCGTGGGGAAGGGGCGGTTTCTCTGCAGGACGACCTCGTCAACGTAGTCGACGAGCCACTCCGTCGCCGCACGGTAGGCGTCGCACGGGTTCTCCACGGGAATCGCGACGTCGTCGAATCCCATGGGGCCGACGATGAGCTGGTTGTTGTTCTGTGAGCGGTATATCTCGAAATGCAGCCCGTAGACCATGACGTCTCGATTCAAAATGGTCAAATATTGGATGTAAATGTACGGTTGTTCAGGAGCTTTTAAGAGATGAGGCCGTTGAGCTTCGGCAAAAGGGGGCAAAATCCCCTCTGAGCGTTTTTTGGCTGTTGCAGTGTTGTCGCCCGCCCGCGCGGGCACCCGACCGAAGGAGAGAACATGGACATAACCAAGGACATCATCTACATCGGCGTGAACGACCACGACATCGACCTCTTCGAGGGCCAGTACGACGTGAGCGAGAGCGGCATGGCGTACAACTCCTACGTCGTCCTCGGCGCCGACAAGGTCGCCGTGACCGACACGGTGGACGCGAACTTCGTCGACGAGTGGCTCGGCAACCTCGACCGCGCCCTTGCCGGCCGCAGGCCCGACTATCTCGTGGTCCACCACATGGAGCCCGACCACTCCGCGGGCATCGCCGCCTTCATGGACGCCTACCCCGAGGCCGAGGTCGTCTCTTCCGCCCCCGCGTTCAAGATGATGGCCGCCTACTTCGGGCGCGACTTCGCCGACCGCAGGGTCGTCGCCAAGGAGGGCTTCTCGCTTGACCTTGGCGGCCACCGCCTCGACTTCATCGGCGCGTCCAACGTCCACTGGCCGGAGGTTCTCTTCTCCTACGACCCCGCCGACAAGGTGCTCTTCTCCGCCGACGGCTTCGGCAAGTTCGGCGCGAACGACGTCGAGGATCCCGAGGGCTGGGCTTGCGAGGCGCGCCGTTACTACTTCGGCATCGTCGGAAAGTTCGGCACGAACGTCCAGGCGGTCCTCAAGAAGGCGGCCGGGCTCCAGATCGAGAGGATCTGCCCGCTCCACGGCCCCGTCCTCGACGAGAACCTCGGTTACTACCTCGAGACGTACGACACCTGGTCCTCCTATAAGCCCGAGGACGCAGGCGTGACCATCGCCTATGCCTCGGTCTACGGCCACACCAAGCAGGCGGCGCTCGAGCTCGCCCGCGCGCTCGAGGCCCGCGGCCAGAAGGCCTCTCTCTTCGACCTCGCCCGCGACGACATGGCCGAGGCCGTCGAGGACGCGTTCCGCTACGACCGCCTGGTGCTGGCGAGCGTGACGTACAACGGCGGCGTTTTCCCGTATATGAGCACGTTCATCCACACGCTCGCCGAGCACGCCTATCAGAACCGCAAGATCGCGCTCGTCGAGTCCGGCACCTGGGCGCCCACGGCCGCGAAGGTCATGCGCGCGCAGCTCGAGGAGATGAAGGACATCGAGTTTGCGGATACCGTGGTTACGGTCCGCGGCGCCCTCGACGACTCCTCGCGTGCCCAGATCGCGGCGCTCGCGGATGAGCTGAGCGCGTAGCCCCCGGCAAGGGAATCGCGACCAAGAAGTGGGCAAAGGGACCTTCCCTTTGCCCACTTTTTATGTTTATACAAGGCGGGTGAGCGACGCGTGCTCGGCAATTTAAGGTAACCAAAAGTGTAAAGCAGGTTCTTTGTAGGCTCGCTACCTGCGGCTTTACATCTAGCTGATTTTAAGCCCTGGTCAGTATTCTCACTTCAGGCACCTGAGAAAGGAGAAGCCATGGGCACCTCAGATACCAAACACCAGCTTGTGTTCAAGCGCAAAGAGATCAAGTTCCTCCTGAGCGGAAGCCAGCGCGCGGCCCTCGAGGAGGTCCTCGCCGCGCGGATGGTCCCCGACGAGCACGGCGCCTCGACGGTCCGCAACGTCTACTACGACACCCCGACCGCGCTTCTTGCCAGGAGGTCCGCCGAGCACCCGGCGTACAAGGAGAAGCTCCGCACACGTTGCTACGGCGTCCCGCATCCCTTCGACCCCGTCTTCGTCGAGCTCAAGAAGAAGTGCGACGGCATCGTGTACAAGCGCCGCTGCTCGCTTCCCGCGGCCGACGCCGCCGAGCTCCTGGCCGGTCGCGGCCGGCCCATCAACCAGATCGAGCGGGAGATCGATTGGACTTGCCGCCGCTACGAGGGCCTGCGCCCCACGGCCTACCTGGCCTACGACCGCGTCGCCTACTTCGATCCCGACGACCGCGATCTGCGCGTGACCTTCGACGAGAACGTCCGCGTGCGCTGGGACGATGTTCGCCTCTCCGGTCCCGACTCGGGATCGCGCGTGCTCGACGAGGGACTCTCGATCCTCGAGGTCAAGACCTCGAAGGCCATGCCCATCTGGCTCGTCCGCTACCTCGAGGGCATTGGCGCGCAGAAGACGAGCTTCTCGAAGTACGGGCGCGCCTGGGAGCTGCGCGGCCCCGACGCGATGCTCGCCTGCGCGTAGCGCCCTGCATCTTCGCGCGACGCCGGTCCATGTCTGGGCCGTTGGCAAGAAATGCTTCGTGACCTGCGCCTCGTTTATCGTCTCTATAAATTTCCGCTCTGCTTGCGCCCTCTCGGCGCATTCGGCCGGCGCCCCTTTGCGTTCCCACCCGACACCTTCTCGGCAAGGAGACCCCACCATGCTCACGTCCGTGTACTCCGACCTCGCCTCTGTTGCGCCCGACCTCGGGTCGCTCACGATCTGCATCATCGCGGCGCTTCTCTTCGGCGTCGCCCTCGCCCTGTGCTGTTGCGCCCGCGGCCGCGCGAGCCGCTCGCTCGGCAGCACGCTCGCGGTCCTTCCCGCCATCGTCTGCGTCGTCATCGCCCTCGTCGACGGCAACGTGGGCGCGGGCGTGGCCGTGGCCGGCGCCTTCTCGCTCGTCCGCTTCCGCAGCGTGCCGGGCAGCGCGCGCGACATGGGCTTCGTGTTCCTCGCCATGTGCGTGGGCCTCGCTTGCGGCATGGGTTATCTCACCGTCGCGGCCGTGACCACGGTGCTCGTGGGCGGCGCCTATCTCGTCTCGACCGCCGCGGGCCTCGCGGGCCGCGACCCCGAGCGCTCCCGTACCCTGCGCGTGAGCGTCCCGGAGGACCTCGACTACACCTCGCTCTTTGACGACATCTTGGCTACCTATGCAAAAACAAGCCGTCTGACCTGCGTGAAGACGGCAAACATGGGCAGTCTCTACAAGCTTACCTACGAGGTGGAGCTGGCCCGCGGCGCGAGCGAGCGCGAGCTCATCGACGCCGTCCGGTGCCGCAACGGCAACCTTGAGGTGTCCCTTTCGTACGGGGAGATGACCGGCAATGAGCTGTAACGCGAACAAGGGCCTCGCGCGCCGCGCCTGCGCGGCCGGGCTCGTCGCCACGCTTTGGGCGATGCCCCTCATGGCCTGCTCCAGGGCGGGGGCCGCCGACTCGGAGACCTCGAGCGAGGCCGCGGTGTCTCTTTCCGCCTCGGACGGAAGCGTCGCGCACCTGCTTTCCTCCGAGGACTACGTGAGCAATCGCGACCTCGACGCGAGCTACGACTCCTCCTCGGCGACCAAGATCGCGCTCTCCGACTCTGGCTGCACGGTTTCCGGCTCGGGCGCTGAGGCAGAGGGAACCACCGTGACCATTACCGCCGCGGGCACCTACGTGGTCTCCGGCTCGGTCTCCGACGGACAGATCGTCGTGAACGCGGACGGCGAGAAGGTCCAGCTCGTGCTCGATGGCGCCAGCGTGACCAGCTCGAACTCGGCCGCGCTCCTCGTGCGAACCGCGAAGAAGGTATGGGTCACGCTCGCGGACGGCACGCGGAGCACCCTCGCGTCGACGGGCGAGTTCGCGGCCGACGACGAGCTCACCGTCGACGGGGCCGTCTTCTGCAAGGCAGACCTCACGGTCAATGGAGGGGGCTCGCTCTTTGTGAGCTCGGCCGCGGGCCACGGCATCGTGTGCAAGGACGAGCTCGTGCTCGTGTCCGGCGACGTGGCCGTTGAGGCCGCCAAGCACGCGATCCAAGCAAAGGACGCCCTCTGCGCGGTCGGCGGCACGTGGTCGCTCACTGCCGGCACGGACGGCGTCCATTGCGGCGATGACGATGACGCCGAGAAGGGCACGGTCCTCATCACGGGCGGCAGCTTCGCGATCACGGCGAGCTCCGACGGCATCGACGCGGCCAACACGCTCGAGGTGGACGGGGGAGAGCTGACGGTCTCCGCGGGCGACGACGGCCTGCACTCCGAGTACGCGCTGCAGATCGACGGCGGCGTCGTCACCGTGAGCGAGAGCTACGAGGGCCTTGAGGGCTCGACCGTGACCGTCAACGGCGGGGAGATAGACGTCACCTCCTCCGATGACGG
>CAVCUP010000040.1:0-13294 GCA_963605405.1 bacterium
GGACGCCGCCCTCTCAAGGCGGAGATCACCGGTTCGAATCCGGTACGGGCTACCAAACGTTATCCGGCGAACTCAATTGAGTTTGCCGGTTTTTATTTTGATTCTGCTCCAGGGCCCTTGGCGGTAAGCGCCTTGCCTGCTGGCGCTGGCCGGGTGTCTCGCCAAAGAACCGCGTCAGTCGGCATCTTGCGGATTAGGGCCCACGACCTCGCACATAAGCCTAACCACAACCGTTCGCGGGATGCGGAAACCCGAGACGGCGGCAGTTTTCTGCGGGTACCCCGCGTAGGCCTGCCCCGTGGTTCTAAGGGCCGCAGGTAAACGCGCCGACTGGAAGTCGCCTACATGGGCCGGGCAGCTAAAACTGCCGCCGACGCCGTTTTCGCCGCCGGCGGCGCGGCCGTATGGCTCTAGCCGTGGGCCATATTGCGGAGCATGTCGTTGCGCAACCGCGCCCGGTCGGCATCGTTCGGGCGGCGGCGCTCAAGACCGGGCTCGGACACACCCGGCGGCACCATTGCGAAGAAATCCTGTCTGCTGGCACGCGGACGGCCTCTCTTGCTAAAGAATCGCCTCCGCTGGCACGCGGACGGGCCTTCTTGCTAAGAAACCCCGCCTGCTGGCAACGGAGACATGCCAGCGGACGGGGTTTCTTAGCGGCGAGGTCATCACTCGTGCCAGCGAGCGAGGTTTCTTAGCATCGGCGACGCGTCCCGTGCCAGCGAGCGTTGTTCCTGAGCGGCTGCGACGCGCTCCATGCCGGCGGCCGCGAAATCTTTGCGGCAATCCAGCCGAGGGCCCCGTTATCCGCCCCGCCCGCCCATCGCGTCGCGCAGCCGCCGCGCCAACCGTGCTGGGAAGCTTCCCATGCCCGACGAAGACAATTGGTTGCGTGTGGTTTACATACCGTTGCGCATCGGTTACACAACGCGTGTGTTGTTTCGTACCCGTGTCATCGCCGTTGTTTCTTCGTCTCAAAGGCAGGTTCTGGCCTGTGAACGGTTGACTTTGCTATTACATTTCCTTTTGTCGTTCCGAGAGAGGATTCAACACATGGCAAACATGATCGAGATCAAGGACCTCAATAAGTACTTCGGCGACGTCCACGTGCTCAAGGACGTCAATCTCAGCGTCGCCGAGGGCGAGAAGGTCGTCGTCATCGGGCCCTCCGGCTCCGGCAAGTCCACGATGATCCGCTGCGTCGATTATCTCGAGGAGCCCACGAGCGGCACCATCACCATCGACGGCATCGAGCTCACCAAGAAGAACCACCTCGAGATGGCCCGCAAGTACTCCTCGATGGTGTTCCAGCAGTTCAATCTCTACCCGAACATGACGGTCCTCGGCAACCTCACCCTGGCCCCCATCAAGCTCCAGAAGAAGTCGAAGGAAGAGGCCAACCAGATCGCCATGGCCGCGCTCAAGCGCGTCGGCATGACGCACAAGGCCGGCGAGTACCCGCAGAACCTCTCCGGCGGCCAGCAGCAGCGCGTGGCCATCGCGCGCGCCCTGTGCACCAAGCAGCCGATCATCCTCTTCGACGAGCCCACCTCCGCCCTCGACCCCGAGATGGTCCAGGAGGTCCTCGACGTCATGATCGAGCTCGCGCACGAGAACATCACGATGATCTGCGTCACCCACGAGATGGGCTTCGCGCGCCAGGTCGCCGACCGCGTCGTCTTCATGGAGGACGGCCGCATCCTCGAGGAGGGCACGCCCGACCACTTCTTCGAGAACCCCGAGAACCCGCGCTGCCGCGAGTTCCTCTCAAAGATTCTGCACTAAGCGCCAAGAGGCACCATCGGCGCCCCGCGCCGTCGCATACGTAAAAGAACCCTAGGGAAGGGAAACCACCATGTCCTCTATGTCTCGTCGTCAGTTCCTGCAGTTCTTCGGCGGCGCCACCGCCGCCGTCGCCGGCCTCGGCCTCGTGGGCTGCGGCGGCTCCTCCAGCTCCGACAGCTCCTCCGATTCCAAGGTCGCGACCATCAAGTCCCGCGGCAAGCTCAAGGCCGGCGTCAAGAAGGACGTTCTGGGTTACGGCATGCTGAACACCGCCACCAACACCTACGAGGGCATGGAGATCGACCTGTGCTACCAGGTCGCCGCCAAGCTCTTCGACGTCTCCTACGATGAGGCCAAGAGCCAGGGCCTCGTCGAGTTCACCGACGTCACGCCCAAGACCCGCGGCCCGCTCATCGACAACGACCAGCTCGACATCATCTGCGCCACCTACACCATCACCGACGAGCGCAAGCAGAGCTGGGATTTCACCGACCCCTACCGCACCGACCACATCGGCATCCTGATCAAGAAGGGCTCGATGTCCTCGCTGGCCGACCTCGACGGCAAGCACATCGGCGTCTCCCAGGGCTCCACGACCAAGGACGCCATCACCAAGATGCTTGAGGAGCAGGGCATCTCCGCCACGCCCGAGTTCGACGAGTACCCCGACTACCCGTCCATCAACTCCGCGCTCGACGCCGGCCAGATCGATGCCTTCGCCATGGACCGCTCCACCCTCAAGACCTACACCACCGACGACAAGGAGCTCCTGCAGCCCGAGATCGAGTTCGGCGCCCAGGAGTACGGCATCGCGACCAAGAAGGGTTCCGATCTCTCCGAGGTGACCCAGGAGGTCGTCACCGAGGTCGTCTCCAACGGCTGGATCGACCAGGAGGTCGAGACCTGGGGCCTGCTCTAAGAGCCGTCCTCGGCGAGAGGCCCCGCTGTGCGCGCCTCTCGCCGCCTGCGCCGGATCGCCTGCGGGCATGCCCCCGCGCGGGCGCCGCGCCCGGCCGCCCGGGTCTATCGCTTCTCCCGGGCGGCCTGTTCGTTTGACCGTAAGTAGAAGGGAAAGAGATGCTAGACGGACTTCTCGACCCGATGCGATGGTCCATGACCTTCGCCGAGATGGACTCGCTGTGGGAGGGCTTCGGCCTGACCCTGCAGGTCGTCGTCGCGGGCCTGGCGCTCTCCATCGTGCTCGGCACGATCCTGGGCGTCTTCTCCACGACGCGCAACGTCATCCTGCGCGGCATCGCCCGCGTGTACGTCGAGTTCTATCAGAACACGCCGCTGCCGGTGCAGGTTTTCTTTATGTACATGGCCGGGCCGAAGCTTCTGCAGGCCATGACGGGGGCCGATAGCCCCGTCCGCACGAGCGCCTTCGCGCTGGGCGCCCTCGGCGTGGGCCTCTACCACGCGGCCTATATCTCCGAGGTCATCCGCACCGGCATCGAGTCCGTGCCCAAGGGCCAGATGGAGGCCGCGCTCTCCCAGGGCTTTACCCGTGTGCAGGCCTACCTGTACATCATCCTGCCGCAGACCTTCAAGGTCATCCTGCCCCCGATGTGCAACCAGGCCCTGAACCTCGTCAAGAACACCTCGGTGCTCGCGATGATCGCCGGCGGCGACCTCATGTACAACGCCGACAACTTCGTCTCCACCTACGGGTACCTTCAGGGCTACATCATGGCCTGCGTGCTGTACTTCATCATCTGCTTCCCGCTCGCCCTGCTCGTCCAGTGGCTCGAGAAGCGCTCCAAGCTGCGGCCGCGCGCCAAGGACATCCCCGGCATCACCGATGCCCCCGAGTTCGCGAAGGAGGCGTAAGCGATGGATATCTTCACCCCGGACAACGTCGGCTTCATGCTCGGCGGCTTCGGTAAGACGCTGATCGTCTCTTTCTTCGCCATTATCTTCTCCGTGGTCATCGGTACCGTGCTCGCCATGGTCAAGCAGTACTGCAAGGGTCCGCTCAAGCCCCTGAGCGTGATCGTCTCGGCCTACATCGAGCTGTTCCGCTGCACGCCGAACCTCTTGTGGATCCTCTTTATCTACTTCACCGTCAAGGGCAACGACGTCGTGATCTCTGTCCTGGCCTTCACGATCTTTACCTCCGCCGTCATGGCCGAGATCGTCCGCGGCGGCTTCAACTCCATCGCCAAGGGCCAGTTCGAGGCCGCGCGCTCGCAGGGCTTCGGCTTCTTCCAGACGATGTGGCTCATCATCCTGCCGCAGACCTTCAAGACGATCATCCCCGCGCTCTTCTCGCAGTGCACCACGGTGATCAAGGACTCCTCGTACCTGGCCGGCATCAACGTCGCCGAGTTCATGTACTGCTCGCGCGTCGTCATGGCGAAGACCACGGGCCTCGAGGGCGTGCTTCTCGTCTACGGCTTTGTGTTCCTGCTGTACTTCGCGCTCAACTTCGGGATCTCGCTTCTGGTCCGGATGTACCAGCGCCGCGTCGTCGCTGCGTAGTAATGTGGAGGCGGGCCGGGCGAGAGTTGCCCGCCCGCCTTCGTTTTAAACCAAGAGGAGGTCGCCATGTCCATCGACACCGATTCCGTCTCGCCGGATACCGAGACGTACCCCGTCGTCATCACCATCGCCCGCGACTTCGGGGCCGAGGGCCACGAGATCGGCAAGATGCTCTCGCTGGAGCTCGGGATTCCGTTCCACGACAATGAGGTGCTGGTAAGGGCCTCTGAGCGCGCCGGCTCCTCCGTTGCCGACGCCGCCGCCTACGACGAGAGATGCGCCGCCGAGCTCTATGCCTTCCTGCCCGACCGCGTGGATGCCCGCTCGGCTGCCGACAAGCTCTTCAGTTACGTGTCCGACACCATCCTCGACCTCGGGACCAAGAGCTGCATCATCGAGGGCCGCCTGGCCGACTATGTCCTGCGCGACAACCCGAACCAGATCGCCGTCCTGGTTACGGCGCCGCTTGACGCCCGCGTGAAGATCGTCCAGCGAAAGCGCGGCTGGGACGAGAAGAAGGCCAAGAAGCTCGTCAAGAGGATGCAGAAGGGCCGCGAGGCGTTCTACAAGCGCTATTCAAAGGGCAAGTGCGGCCTGCACGACAATAAGGACCTGGTCGTGAACCGTGCGCGCTTCGGGCGCCAGGGCTGCGTGGACATCATCGCCGCCGCGTACCGCTCCAAGGTCGCCGCCGTCGAGGCCGCCAAGAGGGGCGAGGCCGAGTAAGGCCCCCGTCGGTTTCTATGCATGAGCCCCCGTCCCGTGCCGAGCGCCCGGGACGGGGGCGCTTCTATTGCTCGCCGACATGCCATAATGCTTGCTTGTTGGTTCGCGTGCCCGATCGGGGGAGAGACACATGGCGGGAAAGCCTCAGACACTGGCGACGACCTCGGCGTTCGAGGTCCTGGGACCGATCATGGTGGGGCCGTCGTCCTCGCACACGGCAGGCGCGCTCAAGTGCGCGCAGGTCGCTTCTTCCCTGGTGGACGGCAAGGTCACGAGCGCGCGCTTCACCCTGTGGAACAGCTTCGCGCACACGTACCGCGGCCACGGCACGGACCGCGCGCTCGTCGCGGGCATCCTCGGGCTCTCCACCGACGACGAGCGGATTCGCGACGCGTTCTCGCTCGCCGGGCAGTCCGGCCTCGACTTCGAGTTCAAGGTCGGCGGCGACGACGCGACCATGCACCCCAACACGGTCGACATCGAGATGACGAGCGACACGGGAGCCTCGGCCACGGTGCGCGGCGAGAGCCTCGGCGGCGGCAAGGTCCGCATCAGCCGCATCAACGGCGTCGGCGTGAGCGTGACGGGGCGCTACTCCACGCTCTTCGTCTCCCACCGCGACGTCCCCGGCGTGCTCGCGGCGCTGGCCAACCTGCTCGCATACGCGCACGTGAACATCGCCTTCTGCCGCACGTACCGAACGGAGCGCGGCGGCCAGGCCTACACCGTCTTCGAGACGGACGGTACCCCGGCCGACGGTGTGCTCGCCATGGTGCGCGGGCTCGAGAACGTCGACTATGCCACGTTCATCTCGCTTTCCGGTTCCGGCGCCGTCGTGGGGCCCGGCGTGAGCGCCGAGGAGCTCTTCGACGACGGCGAGCAGATGCTCGACGCCTGCGAGGAGCTCGGGCTCTCCATCGGCGGCCTGATGCGCACGCGCGAGCAGATGCTCATCGGCGCCGAGCGGGCCGACCGGGAGATGCGCCGCGTGCTCGCCGTGATGCGCGAGGAGACGAGCGCGCCCATCGCGGATCCCGTGCGTTCCCTGGGCGGCTTTATCGGGGGAGAGGCGAGGTCCGTGGCGGGCGCTGCGGCGAGGCTCGCGCCCGCGCTCATGGGCGAGGTCCAGTCCGACGCGGTGGCGCGCGCCCTCGCCGTGCTCGAGAGATCGGCCGCCATGGGCGTGATCGTGGCGGCGCCGACGGCGGGCTCGGCGGGCGTGGTGCCCGGCAGCGTGCTCGCCTTGGCGGACCACCTGGGCGCGAGCGACGAGGACGTGATGGAGGCGCTGTACTGCGCGGCGGCCATCGGGCTGAATATCCAGACCGGGGCATGCGTGGCCGGGGCCGAGGGCGGCTGCCAGGCCGAGGTGGGAAGCGCCGCCGCGATGGCGGCCGCCGCCTGCGCGCAGCTCATGGGGGCGACCCCCAAGCAGGCGCTCACGGCGAGCTCGCTGGCCATATCGAACCTGCTCGGGCTCGTGTGCGACCCGGTGGGCGGCCTCGTCGAGGTGCCGTGCCACGCGCGCAACGCCATCGGCGTGGCCGCGGCCTACTCGTCTGCGCAGCTCGCGCTCTCCGGCATCGAGTGGTTCATCCCCTTCGACCAGGTGGTCCATGCCATGAGCGAGGTCGGCCATGCGCTGCCGGCGTCCCTGCGCGAGACCGCCCGCGGCGGCCTCGCCGTGACGCCTGCCGCCTGCGCCGCCTGTTCCTGCTGCAAGTAACCTTCCGGCTCGGCTATCCCCTTGGGGCGGGTCGTCTCGCGCTGTTCATCGGGAACGGGCCTCTTTGTTCTGCTCCCTGGGAACGGGCTGCGCCTGTCCCTCTCATCGCCTGCGCGGGATAATCTGTCCCCAACGGATTTGAACGGCAATTACTCTTCAAACCATCTCCTCTCATCAAACGTGTCTTTAGATCAAGGGCCCGACCGCTGAGCCGTTGTTTGGGTCGCGCTCGGCGTTCCCAAAATCGGTCAGGTAGGAAACGTGGCGATTGCGTGTAGAATTGACGCTCGTCTGTAAACCCCTGATTGAGAAGGGAAGTGATGAGATGGACCCGATGAGCCTTCTTAAGCTCTTGGGTATCGTGATCGTCGTTGTGGGCTTCGCCCTCAAGCTCGACTCGATCCTGATCATCATGGTGGCCGCCGTCGCCACCGCGCTCGTCGCCGGGATGGACCCGGTGACGTTCCTCTCGACGATGGGCAAGAGCTTCGTCTCCAACCGAAGCATGCTCATCTTCATCATGACGTTCGTCATCACCGGCACGCTGGAGAGAAACGGCCTCAAGCAGGCCGCGGCGCATCTCATGGCCAAGTTCAAGGGCGCCACGGCGGGCATGGTGCTCGCCGCCTACGGCATCTTCCGCGTGATCTTCGCCGCGTTCAACGTCGGCTTCGGCGGCGTCGCCGGCTTCGTGCGCCCCGTCATCATGCCGATGGCCCAGGCCGCCGTCGAGGAGGACGGCCAGCCTATCGCCGAGGAGCAGCTCGAGCAGATCAAGGGCATGGCAGCGGGCATGGAGAACGTCACCTGGTTCTTCGGCCAGGTGCTCTTCGTCGGCGGCTCGGGCGGCCTGCTCGTCCAGTCGACCCTCGAGAACCTCGGCTACCACGTCGAGCTTATCGACATCGCCGCGACCGAGGTTCCCGTCGCCGTCATCGCGACCCTTGTGGCCATCGTCTACTACCAGGTCTGCGACAAGAAGCTCATGCGCAAGTACCATGGCGCGCCTGCCGCCGCGCAGAACGGGGGTGAGAAGTAGTGGACGCCTTTATCACCTACTTCACCAGCGCCGACATCACGCTGTCCAACAAGCTCCTCGAGGTCGTCTATATCCTCATCGGCCTCGTGTGCGTCTACACCGGCGTCGTCAACGCCAAAGACGAGAGCAACGAGAAGCGCCCCGGCACCGCCGCCTTCTGGTGCATCCTCGGCGCGCTTCTCGCCCTCGGCAAGTGGATCCCCGAGTGGGCCTGCGGGCTCCTGCTCGTCTGCATGTGCATCCCGCCGATTATCAAGCAGGTCGGCCGCGGCACCAAGGGCGCCCCGACGACCGAGGAGATGGAGGGCAACTTCAACAAGATCGGCATGAAGATCTTTGCCCCGTCGCTCGCCATCGGCGCCTTCGCCCTCATCTTCGCGCTCTTCACGAACATCAACTCGCTCGTGGGCCTCACCTTCGGCGTCATCGTCGGCGGCGTGCTGCTCATGGCCTACTCGCGCGACAACAACCCGCGCGTCTTCCTCGGCGATTGCCGCCGCATGCTCGACACCGTGGGCCCGCTCTCCATGCTGCCGACCCTGCTCGCCGGCCTCGGCTCCGTCTTTACCGCCGCGGGCGTGGGCGACGTCATCAGCCAGCTCGTCTCGGGCATCATCCCCTCCGGCAACGCCGTCATCGGCATCATCGTCTATGCCGTCGGCATGGCGCTTTTCACCATGATCATGGGCAACGCCTACGGCGCCATCACCGTCATGACTGTCGGTATCGGCGCGCCGTTCGTGCTCGCGCTCGGCGCCGACCCGACCATCATCGGCTCGCTTGCCCTCACCTGCGGCTTCTGCGGCACGCTCATGACGCCCATGGCCGCGAACTTCAACATCGTCCCGGTCGCGATCCTGGACATGAAGGACGAATACGGCGTCATCAAGAAGCAGGTACCGATTGCCCTGATCATGCTTACCGTTCAGATTTGCTACATGATCTTTTTCGGCCTGTAAAAGGTAGAATCGGCCCTGCATGTGCGGAGGCGTCGCGTCTTGGCGGATGCGGCGCCTCTTTGCTATAGAGACGTGCTGCAGAGACACGCAAACAGGAGCTACGGGGCCGGCCCGCCTGGTCGGCCCGATAAGAGAAAGGAACCTGACATGAAGATCCTCGTCACGGGCTTCCAGCCCTTCGGCGGCGAGTCCATAAACCCCGCCTACGAGGCCGTTCGCCGACTTCCGGCTCAGATTGCCGGCGCCGACATCGCCACCGCCGAGATTCCCGTCGTCTACAAGAAGGGCCCCGCCGCCGTGGAGGCCGCCATCGAGACGGAGAAGCCGGACATGGTCCTCTGCGTAGGCCAGGCTGGCGGCCGCGCCCAGATCACGCCCGAGTTCGTCGGCATCAACTACGCGAACTTCCGCATCCCCGACAACGAGGGCTTCCAGCCGCTGGCGACCAAGCTCGAGGAGGACGGTCCCGACGCGTACTTCTCGACGCTGCCGGTCCAGGCCATGGCCGACGCTGCCCAGAAGGCCGGCATCCCCGCCGGGGTCTCCTACACTGCCGGCACTTACTGCTGCAACGAGGTCCTCTACAGCCTCATGTATGCCCTCGACCACCGTCACCCGGGCGTCCGCGGCGGCTTCGTGCATGTTCCGTACCTGGACTCTCAGGCCGCGAACCTCAAGGCCGGCATGCCGTCCATGAGCCTTGAGCGCATCACCGAGGGCCTGACCCTCATGGTCGAGGCGATGGTCACCCACGAGGGCGAGGACGTCGTTTCCGCCTCCGCCGGTTGCGAGCATTAGCGCGTGGCCGCCAAGCTAGACATCACGGTGACGCCCCTGGAAGGCGAACGCGTCTTCCGGGGGCGCTCCCTCATCACATGTGAGCAGCGCGTCTTCGATGATGGCGCGCGTCTTGCCCGCGATTTCGCGCAGGTCAAAGAGGGTATCGAGGAACGAGTTATGCCCGTGGTCTCTGTGGTCGTGGCCTTCGAGCCCGGCGAGGACGGCCGGTACCGCTACTTTATGGGGGATGAGGTGGCCAGTAACGCCGCGGCGTGCGCCCTGGACGACCTCGAGGACGTTCGCGTCCCGGTCGGTACGCTCGTGGCCGTGATCCCCGTGAGATTCCGTCTTCAGGCCTCGGCGGCTTTGTCTGCCGCCCACGCGCGACGCTCCTTCTATGAGGATTGGCTGCCGAGGAGCGGTTACGAGAGCGCCGCCCCCGACCTCGGCTTTTCGGATATCGAGCTCTACCGCTACCGTCGCCGCCGCTTCCGCCGCGCACGTAAGTTGGTCATGGAGCTCATGTTTGTCGTCCGTCCGGCCTAGGCGAATTCCGTCTTTTGACGGTTGCTCTAACCAAAAACTACGATAGTTGGGACCAGTTTTAGAGTCCGTCGAGTAGCCGTTCTGTTCCGTAGAACTTTACCTGGGCTTTTTTGGCTTTACGGCCGCGTCTACTTATCAGTTGTCGATATTGGTCCCAACTATCGTAATTAATGATTACGTTAGTGATTCTGAGGGCTCGATAGGTTGGAGTCGAGATGGATATCACGCTCTGTGGCGGGTCCGCGTTTCGGTTTTATCGGGTTCCGCCGCAGATTTTGATGTTGTACCCGCCGTTGCCCTACCCCTTTGAGGACTCGAACCATCTAAAGATCGCGAAATCGCCCATTGTTGTCGATCTTTTGGATAGCCCGATCCATCGTTTGGTCCATAGGTCCTCCGAGCAGGGTCATACGAAGCTCTATCAGACACGGCTTATCAAGGGTGACCTGCCGTTTGGCTCGGTGCGCGAAACCGACTTTGGGTTTGCGGTGACCTCGCCTGCGGTAACGCTGCTCACGATGGCTCGGAGCATCCCGCGCCTTGACCTGTTGATGGCCGTCTACGAGATGGTGGGGGAGTTCGCCGTCTTTAATCCCTGCCAGCGTACGGAAAACCTACTGTCCCAAGCGATTTACCAAGGGTTTATTCGGGACAATGAGGGTTGGCGTCGGGTGTTGAACGTCGACGGGAACGGCACCAATCTCTGGCGCCGTGAGCCGCTCTTGACCATAGATGAGCTCAGGTCCTTCTGCGACGATGTTCCCGGCTTCCATGGTGTGAAGGATCTTCGTTGGGCCGCGGACCAGGTGACGGGCATAACGGCCTCGCCCTTTGAGGCTCAGGCCTCGATATTGCTAGGCCTTGCCCGCTCGGCTGGCGGAGAAGGGCTGGACATAAAGAACAATCAGCGAATCCGTCTGTCGCAAACCGCGAGAAGAATCTATCCGCACGACTCCTGTTATGCGGATATCCTGATCGAGGGAAAGGGCACGGCGGCGGGTGTCGTCATCGAGTGCCAAGGACGTTCCGTCCACGCGAGCGAGGCCGCTGGAATATCGGACTCAGACCGTACCACGGCTCTCATGAGTATGGGCTACGAGGTCATCTTGCTCACGTTTGACCAGCTCTTTGACGAGAAGTCGTTCAGTGCCGTTCTCGATATCGTCGCCCATAAGTCCAATATCCCGCGACGCAAAAAGACTGCTCGCCAGCTTGCCACCCAGGATGCCCTCCGTCGCAGCCTCTTCATCGACTGGTCGACCCTGGGGCGTTGACGAGGCATAAAGGCGAGCCTCGCGTGCCTCGCCTTGGATTCGTCTGGTCATGGAGGTCGCTCGGTTCCCGTGTCCGGGCGCGAAAAATGGCATATGCGTACCCGGAACTAGCAAAACAGAACTCGGAAAGAGCTCGGAATGGGCAAGCCCGGCAGTGGGAGCTGCACGCCAAAAAACTCCTCACCTAGTCTCTGGTTTTAGAGAAAAGGCCTTCACATCAACTCGGGCTCTGTTTGAAAGAAATTCTAAAAGAGGCGCTAGGTGAGGAGCTTTACGGGTTTGATGCCGGGGTGTGGCGCCCTTACCCCAGGTGGTGCTCCGGCACGACGCAGAAGACCTCGCACGGCTCGGTCTCGCTCGCGTTGTACATGGCATGGCTGTGGCCCTCGGGGCAATAGTGGGCATTGCCGGCCTCGACGATTTCCTCGGCGCCGTCGCAGTCGAAGCGCACGGTGCCGGAAATCACGTAGATGATCTCGGCGTTCTTCTCGTGCAGGTGGTAGCCGCTCGTGCAGCCGGGCTCCACACGGCCGCGGATGATCTTGCACTTGCCGTCGTCGTGCATCTTTGCGTCGAAGTGGCCCTCGCCGCCCTTGAAGTTGGGGATCGAGACGAACTCCTCGTTGTTGAAGTCGATGACCATGCGATCTTCCTCTCCGTTGCGTTGTTTGTGGCAAGAGGCGCCGCGCGCCCCGGGCCGTGCCCTGTGACGAGAGCCGCGCCGGGAACTGCCGCGCCTGGGGCCCGCGCCTATTCTACGCCGTGACGCGGCGAATGAATTCCTCGTAGACGTCCACGAGCTCGTCGCGGAAGAACTCGGGCCCGCCGTGGTCGGCGCCTTCCACGAGCACGAGCTCGGAGTCGTGGCCGCATGCGCGAAGGCGCTCGTGGAGCTCGGCGGAGAGCTCGCAGTTGACGGTTCGGTCCTTGGTGCCGTGGACGATAAGGGCGGGCGGTATCGGCGTCTCTGGGCTCACTTGCTCGGTAGCGGAGGCAATGCGCCGCAGCTCAGGGTACTCGTGCAGATCGACTCCGCCCATGAGTTGCCCTTCGGGGCTCTCGGCGGTGAGGGTGTTCGTCGTCGTGGGATAGCCGTCCTCGTGCATGAGGCTCACGGCGCCGTACCAGTCGATGACGCCGCGCACGCAGGTAGGGAGAAGCGGGCGGCCGTCGGCGTCTCTTGCCACGCAGGCGTAGAAGGCGGTGTGGCCGCCCGAGGAGTTGCCGCCGAGCACGATCTTCTTGGCCGAGACATCGTAGCGCTTGGCGTTCGCGGCCATGAAGCGAACGGCCTCGAGCGCGTCCTCGACCTGCGCGGGGTGGGGCGCCAGCGAGGAGTCGCGGTACTCGACCACGACCACCACGATGCCGCGCGCGGCGAGGCGGGCGAGCTGCGGAAGGCCGCGGGCGCAGTCCTGCTTCTTCCAGGCGGAGCCCTGCACGTAGACGAGGCAGGGGAAGGACGCGACGCGGATGCTCGCCCCCATGCTGCGGATGGCTCGCCGCGCCCGCGTGAGCTCGCGCGTGGCGGGAAGAAGGACCTGTAGGCGGAGCTCACCCGTCTCGCGCTCGGCGTAGACGACGTCGCGGATAAGCTCGACGCCCATCTCGTCGCCTGTGGTGGGAACGCGCCGCGCGCCCGCGACCTCGCGGGCGAACTCCGGGAACTCCTCGTAGGACCAGTCCCTGACCTCCATGCGTTTCCCTTTCTCGGTAAGAAGAAGGGCGGAGCAGCGACGCCCCGCCCGTTTCGAAATCAAATAAACCCCAGATGAGAAGGCTTTCTATGCAGCCCTGCCGCCGAGCCTCTCGAGCCCTTAGAGCGCCATCGCGCGGGCGCGCTCGAGGCGGGCCATGCAGTCGGCGCGCCCGATGAGGGCCATGGTCTCGCCGAGGGGCGGGGAGACCATGTTGCCGCACTCCGCGACGCGCACGGCCTGGAAGACGATGCGCTTCTTGAGGTCGAGCGCCTCGGGCA
>CAVCUP010000041.1:0-12238 GCA_963605405.1 bacterium
CCGAGCGGCGTTTCCGCAGTTGGAAAGTGGGCGTACACCCATCAATGTTCTAACGACCCACGCAGAACCTCGATTTTTTGTGCACGCCCCAGGTCCAGGGGCCGAAAAACCCGGCATTCGCGAAATACTACGCCGCGGATGCCGACTTGACCGCGTCCACGATGGCGCGGGCCATCACGTCGGCGGCAAGCGTGCCCGCGACGTTCACGTCAGCCTCCACATCGCCAAGAGACGCGGCGTAAATGGTGTCGCCGTCAGCAAGGGTGCCGACGGGATTGATGCAACGAGCGTAGGCGTTTCTTGCCATGGAGGCGAGCTTGCTCATCTCGGCCTTGGTGAAGGCGCCGTTTGTCACGATGGCGCCGATAGTCGTGTTGCCGGTGAACATATCGGTCTGTTTACGAATACGGTACAGCTCAGAGCGGGTGTCGATGAGCTCAGAGCCGTTCTCGGACCTAAGCCCCGCGATACGCTCGCCACTCTGGGGATCGTAGACGTCGCCGAGCGCGTTGACGGCGACGACGGCCGCCATCTTGAGCTCGCCCAGCTGCGCCGCGAAGAGGCCGAGACCCGAGTTCGAGGCGCGCTCCATACCGCAGATCTTGCCTACGGTCGCCCCGCAGCCGGCGCCATAGTCGCCGCTCTTCGGTTCGTTGGACTCGGCGTTCATGCATGCCTCATAGCCCATATCGGCGTCCGGGCGCACGTCGGCGCTGCCGTAAGCGAGATCGTAGAGGCAGGAACCGAGCACGAGCGGGACACGCGCGAAGCCGGTGTCGTAGCCCATCCCATGCTCTTCCAGGTAACGCATAACGCCGTCGGCAGCGGCAAGCCCGAAGGCCGAGCCACCGGCGAGCACGATGGCGTTCGCCGGGTTGTCCGCGGTCGTCGGATCGGCGAGATGCGACTCGCGCGCGGCTGGCCCACCGCCGGATACGTCGATGCCGACCCTCGCCCCCTCGTCGAAGACGAGCACCGTCACGCCGGTCTTCGCCTCGGCATCCTGCGCGTTGCCGATACGCAGGCCATCGATGTCGGTAACCTTTATCTCATTGAACAGGCCGGTACCGTCCATGCCATTTCCGCCTTCCGTTGAATTCGATGCAGCGAAGCAGCCGGACAGGGACAAAGCCGCCCCGGATGCGCCGGCCGCGCCCGCCCCGGCCACGAACGCCCTTCTTGTCACGACGCCTCGGTCCTTCATGGGGTCTCCCCTCGTTGATGAACCCAATGTAGCGTTACGAGTCGTTTCGTGCAGCTAGGTTTTTACCGTAAGGGACGGCAATGGCAAGAGGCCGCCGAATCAAGGCGACCCCCATCCGAAACATAACCCGAGCATCCTAAAAGCCCGCCGCCGTTACGCTTCGAGGCTCCTTTCAGCAGGAACAGGTCTTTTTTCAGGAGAAACCGTCCTGCCCCCATCGACCGACGTGCCGCCGCGACCTGCATGAACAACAAGGCCGCGACGGCGCCCCGCCGCTACGCGCCGAAGCGGTAGCGGACGACGAGGGGCTGGCCGGGGTCGCTCTCATCCTCGCGCTCGACGCAGACGAAGGCGCAATCGACTTGTGCAAAGCCTTGGTGCAAGAGCACGTCAGCATACAGCTCAGCCTGCATGGCGTGCCGCTCGCGGACCTCATCGAGAGTGAGGCCAGCGTCGCCCGTCTTGTAATCGACGACCAGGGCGACGTCAGACCCCTCGTCTGTGCAAAGCAGGTCGATCGCGCCCTCAAGGTAGTCGCCGAAGGCGCTCTCGCGCCGCACGAAGAAGGGCTGCTCCGCAAGGACACGGCCATGGTTGAGCGCCTCGGCGCGCAGCCTGCTCCCCCGCCAGCGCCCAAGCGCGGCCTCAAGCCTCGCGCACTGACGCGAAGACAGGTGCCACACAGCCTCGCAGGCGCGCACGCGCTCGGCGGGAACATCGCCTCCCAGGAGCACCATCATCTGCGCGAGCTGGTGGAAGGCAGAGCCGAGATGCGTCGCGCGGTCCGGGTCGTCGCACGACGGCGCGGAATCGGCCTCGTCCTCGTCCAGCACGCTCGACGGTATGGCCACATCAGGGGCGAGGAGATCCGCCGGCGAGAAGCGCTCCTCCCCCGCAAGGCCGCCCCGACTCGCGCCCGAGGCCCCGCCCGCAGGGGCCTCACGCGAAGCCTCGCTTGCCGCTCTCCGCTCCGCCGCCTCGACGGCCGCGTGCGCCGAAGAATAACTGTACGTCCCCTCGCGCGGACTCCAGAAGCCGACCTCGCCCGCCGGCTTCTGGACGTCGTAGAGCTCGAATGCCGGCTCCTCGCCGCCGCGTATGCGGAAAAGCTTCCCGTCGCGAGCAGGCAGGTCGCCGTCGAAGCCCGCGAGCGAGCCGCCGGAGTCCGCGGTCACATAGCTCTTGTCATCCTTATGCGACTCGATCGAGACGACGCGCAGGCGCGCAGGCGCCGTGCCGCCGAACTCGAGATCCGTCTCGCCGGGCTTGAGCTCGCGCTCCCCCACGAGAGCGGTCAAGGTGCCCTGCGCCAAACGTGTGGTGCGCTTGTCGGCCTCGGGGATCGCGAGCACGAGCGCCTCGCGGGCGCGGGTCACGCCGACGTAGAGAAGGCGTACCTTCTCGGCATCCTCGGCCGCCTGGCCTTCTTCCTGCAGTTCCTTGACCACATCGGCGAGCGACGCCTTGCCGATGCCGCGCTCGGGGTCGTCCGCGTCGTCGCCGATGCACGAAGACGTTGCGAGCGCGCAGAGCATCCGCCCGTCCTCGAGCTCGCGCGAGAGGATGCCCGTGGGCACGCTCGCGTCGCCCCAGCACTCCGCCACGGCGACGACCGGGAACTCGAGGCCCTTCGACGCGTGGATCGTCATGATGCGCACGGCATCGCCCTTGCCGCCCGAGAGCACGGCCGGGTGAGCCTTGGCGACCTTGAGCCACAGGTCGAGCTCCTCGCACGCGCGCGCAGGGCCGAGGCCCAGTTCGCGCGTGAGGTCGCGCAGGTAGCGCACGGCGGCAAGAAGGTTCGCGGCCTGGGAGGCGCCCTCGGCGCCGCGGCCCTCGAGCCGCAGCAGCCAGCCGGACTCGACGAGCACGGCCTCGACGACGTCGGCAAGGTCCCAGCACCCGAGGCGCGAGAAGGCACGCGAGAGCACCTCATGCGCACGGCGAAGGCGCGGCGAGGGCGCCACGCCCGGCGCCATTTCCCAGTCGAGCATGCCGGCGTCGATACGCCTCTTCCCAGGGGCGCCGATTTTCTCCTGCCAGCCGGTCCCGAGCGCACAGAAATCCTCCGCATCCAGCCGGAACATGTCGCTCGAGAGCAGCGAGAAGAGACCCTCGTCGGTGGCGTGCGGGTTCGACAAGGTATGGACGAGCACGCGCACGACCTCGACCTCGGCGAGCGAGGAGAAGGTCGAGCCGCCCGTGACGACGCACTTGAGGCCGCGTTCGCGAAGGGCATCCACGTAGTCGGCCGCGTGGCTCGTGCGGCCGAGCAGAAGCGCCATGTCGTCAGGGTCCTCGCCCGCCTCCGCCCACGCGGCCAGGCGGTCGGCGACCTGCGCGGCCATGGCGGCGACGCGGTTGTCGGCGCTCGAGGCGCATGCCACCTCGACGTCAATGCGCGGCAGGTCGCGGGCCTTATAGGTGTCCCCACGCGCAGGGTTCGGCGCGAGCGACATGAAGCGTGTCAGCAGGCCGTGTCGCGGCGCGGCGCCGTCGAAGAGCGCGTCGACGAACGAGAGGATATCCGCATGGCTGCGGTAGTTGATGTCGAGCCTGCGATGGTCGCGCTCGTCCACGCTGCGCCCACGCTCCTCGAAGACGCGCACGTCGGCGCCGCGGAAACGGTAGATGGACTGCTGGGCGTCGCCGACCGTGCAGAGCCTCTCGCCGCCGCCCGAGAGCATCCCCACGAGCTCGACCTGGCGCGGGTCGGTGTCCTGGAACTCGTCGACCATCACCAGGCGGAACTGGTCGGCATAGCGCCGGGCAATGCCGGGGTGGTCGCGCAGCGCCGCGAGGCAGCGGGCGATGAGGTCGTCGTTGTCGAGGTAGGACCCCTCGCGCTTAAGCGCCTCGTAGGCCGACGAAAGCTGCCGGGCCAGCCCGACAAGGGTCGGCAGGTGCCCGGCCAAACAAGAAAGCTTGGCCTCGACGGCGAGCGCGCGGATAGCGGCCTGGAGCTCCTTGGCGCGCTCCTTGGGCGCGCTGTTGGCCTTGGGGCCGCGGCCCATCGCCTCGAGGGCGCGGCAGGCCTCTGCCTCCGTGCGGCGACTCGGCGGCAAGGCGCAGAACGCGCGCAGCGGCGCGCCCAAGGCCTCAGCCTCGGCGACGGCCTTCTCGGATTTGCACACGCGGCGCTTGTCGATGAGGAACCCCTCGTAGTCGTCGAGCAGGCCCGGGATGCGGGGCGCGACGGGTTCCGAATCGAGCAGGGCGAGCGACTCGAAACCGCGAGAAGAACGGCCCGCGAGCTCCACAACATCCCACGCGAGGCTCACGACCGAGGCCGCGGGGCGTCCCACCGACGACTTCTTGGGGAAGAGCGAGCCCACGGCATCAGCAAGCGCACGCACGTCCGTCTCGTCGGCGCACGCCGAGAAGACGAGCTCTTGGGCGCGGCCGCGGAAGGCATCACGAAGATTGTCGGGGAGCATCTTGAACTCGGGGTCGATGCCGAGGTCGAGCGCGTGGCGGCGCAGGATACGCGAGCACATTCCGTGGATCGTCGATATCCAGGCATCATCCACGGAGAGCGCCTGCTCATCGAGGCCGTTCTCGCGCAGCGTCGAGCGCACACGCTCCTTGATCTCGAGCGCGGCCGCGTTGGTGAAGGTAATGATGAGCGCCTGGTCGAGGGAGTCGATGAAGGCTCCACCGTCGGCGGCGGACCCCTCGGAGAGCGCCCAGGCGATGCGTCGCGTGAGGGTGAAGGTCTTGCCGGAGCCGGCGCCGGCCTCGACGAAGAGCGGCCGGTCGAGCGTCTCGGCGATGGCGCGCTGGGCGTCGTTCAGTGTGGAAAGGTCTATGGGCATGGGCTACCTCGCCCCCATTCTCTTGTCGCAGTGGAGCACCGGGCAGTACGAGCAGGCGTCGGCGTCCACAGGGGCTGCCTCGATCCGGCCCTTGAGCAGGTCGGCGATCTTCTCGGCGACCATGGCCTCGACGTCGTCGAGGTACTCCCAGAACTCCTCGGCCCCGCCCTGGGCGCCCGCGATGCCCATCGACGCGCGGCGCGAGGCCGGCGCGGGCTTCTCGACGCAGCCGAGGACGCGGTCGACCTGGCTCTCCGCGCAGGCGCCGGCGAGCGCATGATCGCCCTTCGTGCAAAGGAAGAGGGCGCCCATGAGCTTGACCTCGGGGTGCATACGCCTCACGACCTGCGCGTATATAAGCGACTGGACATGACGCGGAAGCGCGGCGCGGTCAAAGTCGCCGCGGAACGCGTCATAGTCGGCGAAGCGCGTCGGCGAGCGGTGCTTATAGTCGACGATGAGGGCCCGGCCCTCGCCGTCGACGTCCATGCGGTCGATCTTTCCGTTGAGGAAGACGCCGGCGTAACCGACCGGCTCGTCATGCGGCCCGCCGAAACCCCACTCGAGGAAGCGCGGCTCGTAGCCGATGAGGATGCCTGACTCGTAGTCCATCGTGGAGAGAAGGTCGGCCTTCATGCGCGCGATCTCCTCCTCGTCGGAGGAGTAATGCGGCACGAGCAGCTGCTCGCTGCGGCTCACGCGCTTCCTGGCGAGCATCTGGTGGCGAAGATGGGCCTCGAACTCCTCGGACACGACCTCGCGGGCATGCTCGACGTTGTCGGCCGTGACTCGGCTGCCGGCAACGCGCGCCTCGGGGTGCGCAAGAAGGTCAAGATCGCCGTCGGCAAGGCCGGCATCCGCCATCGCCTCGTCAATAAGCCGCTGGTGAGAGACCTCCAGCACGCGATGGACGAACGTGCCCTGCTCCACTGCGCCGAACCCCGCGTCCACCCCCTCGAGCCTGAGCCGTCGAAGCGAGAACCACTTGTAGGGGCACTCGAGATAGGACTCGATCTGCGAGGCGGAGAGCGACGGCAGGCCGCCGGGGAGCTCGCGCCGGCCGTTGTTGGGCACCAGGATGAGCGGACGCGCGGACTCGGGGAGGTCGCCCGCGGCGCGGGGCTGGTCGTCGGTCGAGCCAGAGGCGGGGCGCCCGTCGGCGAGCAGGTTCTCGGCAAGAAGCCCCTCGGGGCGCTCGGCCCGGGGCAGCGCGGTGATAGAGAGGGGCTTCGCCGAGCCGGGGATGCCGTAGGCGGCGTAGAGCTCGCAGAGCATGACCGAGGGGAACGTCGGCGAGGCGTCGGCGTCGTTCACGCAGCGCTCCGCGACGAAGCGCGAGCGGGCGACGGCCACGGTTCGGAAGAACGCGGCGCGTGCCTGGGCGAGCGTGTCGGCGCGCGGCTCGACGCCGAGGGACTCCAGGACCTCGGAAAGGACGTCGTCGCTTCTTCCCACCGCAGACTCGGTGGCGGTGAGCCCGCAGGCCACGACGGCGTCAGCCGAAGCGGCGGGCAGCGCGGCCACTGCGCTGGCGTCGGCGATAAGCACCGCGCAGTCCGCGTCGTCGCAGGCAAGGGTCGGCGTCAGGACGAGCGAGACGCCCTCGAGCTCGACCACGGCGCGCTCGACCAGCTCGGACAGGGGGATGGCGTCACCCGCAAGGGGCGCGGAGGTGAAGCCCAGCTGCCCCAAGGCGCCCGCGACCATCATGGCCGCGCGCAGGACGCCCGCGGTCTCCTGGCGCTCGAGCTCCGTCGAGGCGGAAGCATCGCTACCGACAGCCTCGCCCCGCGGCGCCGAGAGCGGCTGGAGCAGCTTGCTCGCGCAGGAGCCGATGCGGCCGATAAGCAGCTCAGCCGTGGCGCGCGCCACGACCGGGGAGGTCTTCTTCGCATTGGTTAGCTGGTCAAGCACGTCGGAAGGCGTAAGCAAACGATTGCCGCGCCATTGGCGGTCGAGGTCCCACGCGCGACCGGCGGGGAGGCCCGCCATATCGTGCATGAGGAAGTCGATAAGCGCGCGAGGCGGCCACCACGACATGTCCCCCAGGCGCACGAGCTCGCCCTCCTCGCACGGGACGCGCGCGGGCCATGCATCGGCAAGCTCCTTGAGCTGGGCAACCTGGCGCAGATACCCGATAAAGACCCTTCCCGCAGGAAGCTCGCTCAACGGCTCGGAAAGGCGCGCCTTCACGTTGATGCCGCGGGCGGCGAGCTTCGGCGCGAGGCCGTGCCAGGCCGCGCGGGCATCCGGCACGGAGACGACGAACTCACGCGCGCCGGCGTCGGCGAGGCCGCGGACGCAGCGGGCCACGAGCTCCCACTCGGCAGCGGGGCCCGCGGGCTGAAGCAGCTCGACGGCGCCCGACGAGCGCAGCGGCTCGCCCGAACGGTAGAGACGGCCCAAGAGGAGCCTGAGCTCGCCCTCGCGAGAGGCGCCCCGCGCGCGGCCGTCGGCCTCGCGGGAGCACTCGACCCCGAGCCGCGCGGCATCGTTCCCGAGACGCTCGAGGCTGCGGGCACACTCGTCGCCTGCCGGGCCCTCTGGCACATATGCCACAACGCTCACCTGTGCAAACGTCGCAACGCCGCAGAGCAGCTCCCGCTCGGCGCGGCGCAGCGAAGCAAAGCCGCAGGCGAACACAGGGGCTTGGGCCGCGCCGCTCCCGGCGAGCGCTTCCGGCGCCGCCGCCATGACCTCGGAGCGTTCCATGAGCTTATGGTCGCGAAGAAGCGCGCGGTAGGCGCCAACGACGCGCAGGGCCGCGGCCTCGGCATCGCAGAGCCCCGCCGCGAGCACGTCCCCCATCCGCGGCTCGCCGTCATCGTCAAGGGGCAACCACGGAAGCGCGCGGCTCGCCATGCGACCGATGGTGTCGATGGTGCCGGGGTTGTCCCACAAGCCGGCGCGCAGGCCCTCGGGAACGCGCTCGACGGCCCTTCTCACCAGCAGGCGCCTCGTCACCGCGTCGACGCAGGCGCGGCCGTCGCCCCACAGCTGGCAAATCTCCGACGCCCAGGTAGAAGGGGTCGACACGGCGACGCCCATGGTCGGTCCGCCCGCAGCGGAGATGGCCCGCTGTATCCGGGAGCCGTGCTCGAACGAGGGGACGAGCAGCACGGCCGACCCCTCCTCGTGCACGGCCCGCCCAAGCCCCTCGAGCAGACAGGCCGGGACAACGTCCTCATCTGTGGTGGTCACGATGCGCAGGGCCATAGCGCCTCCCAGGCTTTAAGGCTCGGATACGAACGAATCTCTTGGTATGGTAGCGCGCGTGCCGGACAACAATCCGCTAAGCGGGACGGGACACGCGCGGGGCTATGCACGCGGGGCGGGTCGGCGCACGCAGCCCGAACTGGGCACAAGCCCCTCTAGGCCTCTTCCCCGATGCGGCCGAGCACGAGCCGATAGCCGCCCCGCTCGCCGTTCAGGCACTTTGAGACGCGACTCACCGTGGTGGACGACGCCCCCGTCGCACGGCTCACGTCCACATAGGAGTGCCCTTCTTGGAGCATGTGGGCGACCTCGAGACGCTGCGAGAGGTCGGCGATCTCGCGCGGGGTGCACAAATCACCGAGAAACGCGCGCGCCTCTTCCTCGGTCTCGAGCGACCTCAGCGCGCTGTAGAGCCTCTGTGCCTCGTTGTCCGTCATCGAACGTCCCTTCTAGGGCCGCCCGGCCCCTCGTTTGAACAACCAACCACTTTAGCGCAATAAAGCAAGTTCGGCAGCCGGTTTCCGCGCGATGTCCTTCGCCTGCGAAATCGAGCCGGCTAGAGGGGCGCGTTGCGCATAAGAGGGTGGTGGCAGCCGAGGGCTTCTTCGCGTTGGCAATAAGGGCGTGATGGCAGGCCCGACCTCCGGGGCGTCGCGAAAACAGGAGCGATGACACGCCTAGGCAACAAAATGTTGCCTAAAACGGGGTGATGGCAAGACGAGCGCGGCGAGAATCTGCCATCACCCCGTTTTACGCAACAAAACCGCCCCCTCGGCTGCCATCACCCCCGTATACGCAACATCCCCGCCCCGCCGTCCGCCATCACGCCGTTTTGCGCAACACACCCGCCTTGCCGCAACGCGGCGGCCGGGCCACGCCGTTGCCCGCAGCAAATCCGTGACGCCCTTCCATCGCGTTGAACGCCGAAAAGCGGATTGGGGTAGGCTCTACCTAGCAAACGCAGCCTCACCAAAGGAGCAACCATGGGATTCATAGGCAGTTGGATAGCCACCTCCATCGCGACCGCGGCAGCGATCTGGCTCGTGCCCGGCATCGAGGCCATCGGCGGCTCTTGGGCGGCGCCCATCTTCACCGCGCTCGTCCTGGGCGTCCTCAACGCCACCATCAAGCCCGTCATCGGCTTCTTCTCCGTCCCCCTCAAGGTCCTGACGCTCGGCCTCTTCAGCCTCGTGGTCAACGCGGTCGTCCTGGAGCTCGCGAGTTACTTCGCTCGCAACATCTTCCATGCGGGCATCTATGTCGAGAGCTTCGGGGCGGCGTTCTTCGGCGCCATCGTGATCTCTGTCGTGGGCGCAATCGTGGGCGGCGTCATCGACTAGCGAGAAAGGCTCATATACGTGCACGCAGGGCGGGCGGGGAAATCACTTCCTGCCCGCTTTCTTGTTGCCTGGGGCCGCCTGTGCAAACGCCGAGGGAACCGCTTAGCTCTCCTGCCCGGTCCCGTCGCCCGCACCGGCGCCGTCGCCCGCCATCAGGCCCGAGAAGGCGCCCGCTATGCCGGCCACGGCCTGTGCGGCAAGACCTGCGGCGGTGTCCATCGCCGACTCCCTCGCCGACTCTACGTTGGCGCCGAGCGCTGCGCCGAGAAGCGCCCAGACCAGGTCCTTCGTTCGCTGGTCGGCGGCCCCGAGCGCGCCCAGCACCTTCTGCACGGACTGCGCGGAGCCCGTGACCTCCCCGAGCGTCGTCGCCCCACCCGCCTGGAGCACTTCGAAGAGCTCGTCGGTGAAGCGCTCACGCTCCCCGGGGTCGACGCCCTCGAGCCAGCCCGCGAGCGCCGACGCGAGCCTCACCGAATCCGGCTCCAGCCCCTCAGCGGGGACCAGCCCGCCGGCATCGACCTGCCAGCACATGGGATCGTGCTGTAGGGCCCCGTCCGCCTCGCTTCTCACCACGAGCTTGGGCGTGCCGTCGTCGAAGAGCGCCCCCACGATGTCGTAGGCGGGCACCACGTGGACGAAGCGCTCGCCATAGACGTCGCGCGCGCCGATGGGGCAGGCATCAGAGGCCATGCCGGGGCCGTCGTCGCTCCACACCGTGTCCACGCAACCGCGCAGCTCCTCGGGCAGGGCCGCGGCCGCGTAAGCGGCGAGGAGGCCGCCCTTGGAATGCCCGCCCACGTAGAGCCGGCGCCCCTCGTCGCGCGCCCGAAGGGCCTGTGACTCCAGGTATCGCGCCGCGGCCTTCTGTGCGGACGTCACGGTGAAGCTCAGCATGAAGTCCTCCTTCCAGCCGACGAGCGTGTTATCGGTCCCTCGGAAGGCGACATAGGTATGGGTATCCGAGACGCCGCAGCTCACGGCCGAGAACTGAAGGGTCCTCTCCTCGTCGACGACGTCGACGTAAGCGCTCAGGGCCGCGCCGCCGAAGCGCGCCGACTCCCCCGCAGCTCGCACGAACCGCGCGTCGATCCCGGCGAGGGAACGCACCCACGGCGAGATGTCGCAAGCCTCGCCGGGACCGGAGGCGCTCTGCGCGCCGGTCGCGTCGCCGGCGCGCTCAAGGAAGGCCGCGCACGCGTCGCGCACGCTCACCGAGCCGCCCTCAGCCGGCCCGGGAACAATGCCGCCCAGGTCAAGATAGGCGATGCAGGCGACGACGAGGTTGTCTGCGTCGTTGAAGCCCCTCTCGCCGAACGAGAGGTCGCCTCTCCACTCGAGATAATCGCGGATATCCGCCAAAGCACGCACCCCCGAAACCAATAATGCCGACTTTTACGCTGCGCTCCGGCGCGCGAGGTCGCGCGTCCGTCCGTTTTCGGAGAGCATACCCAACGCGCATGCCCGGTTACGCGCCGCAGCATGTCGGGCGCCCGCGAGAAACCGAGTCTGCGACGCGCACTCGATGCGCGAGATGCCGTATAAAGTCCTTGTAGGGTTGCGAATCTCGACCTAAGGAGAGCCGCCATGAACGCCAGCAACGACGCCGAGAAAGACCCCCGTGCGCTCGCCCCCGAGCTCGTCGATGAAGACCTCGCCGAGGCCAACGGCGGGGTCACGTACCACGACAGGTCGGCCGATAAATACTACATATGGATAGGCTACGACAACGACGACAAGTACCTCTGCCCCAACTGCAGGCGGCCCGTTCACATCGGGTCCTGGCTCAGGTACTATTGCGACCCCTGCAACGCCTCGTGGCTCGACGAAAGCAGGCTCGTGCCCAACATCGCAAGCGGGACCTGGAAGGAGATTCCCCGGGAAGAGTACAGTGAGGACGGCTGGTCCTTCACGTTCGCGTAGGGAGGGCCGGACAGCGCCCCAAAAGCGCTGAGACCGCAAGGCAGACTCAAGAAAGGAACTCCGATGGAAACCGAGAAAAACGTCGCCGCCATCTCCGATGATGAGCTCGCCAGCGTAAGCGGAGGCTTGGTGACTTGGCATGACGCCGCGACCGACAAGTACTACAAATGGTCAGGCGGCTCATATAGCCAGAAGTACCTCTGCCCCAACTGCGGGCGTCCCCTGAGCTCTAGTTGGGGAATCAATTACTCATGTGGTTCCTGCGACGCCTCGTGGTTCTACGAGGACCGCCTCGTCCCCAACTACGCCTCCGGCAGGTGGGCCGAGATCACCAAAGAACAGTACTACGACGAGGGCAACAAGAAGCCCGCCGGCCGTTAATCGCCCCCCTGGCGCGCTGTTGATGCAGCGCGATTCCGATTTTGAGTAAAGAGGGTCCGCGAGAGACGGGCCGAGAATCCGCGAAACACGGCAAGGCGCCCCAGCCCAGTCAAAAAAGCGCCCCCCATTCACATGAACGGGGGGCGCTTCTTGCTATCTAAGCTCGAAGGAGCCTTGCGGGGCTAGGAGCGAATCCTTAGGCCTCGGGGCAGATCTTCTTGAAGAGCTCGACGACGTCCTCGAGGGAGGCGTCGCGGGGGTTGCCGGGGAAGCAGGCGTCGGCGACGGCGTCCTTGGCCAGGACCTCGATCTCGTCGGCCTTCATGGCCTCGCAGACCTTGGGGATGTTCACGTCCTCG
>CAVCUP010000042.1:0-9779 GCA_963605405.1 bacterium
TAACGAGCTTGAAATCGGCCCACGCGGAGCACTTCTTGATGTAAAGCAGGTCGAGCTCGACCCACTCGTCGAACGAGATGGCGTCGCGGTTGCGGCGCGTCTGCCACAGGCACGTCATGCCCGGCTTCACCAGGAGACGCTGTTCCTGGCGCGGGGTGTACGTCTCGACTTCCTTCGGAAGCGCTGGGCGCGGCCCGACGACGGACATCTGGCCCAGGAACACGTTGAGGAACTGGGGCAGCTCGTCGATGGACGTCTTGCGAATGAAGTGGCCGACGCGGGTGATGCGAGGATCGTCGGCCATCTTGAAGACGGGGCCGTCCTTCTCGTTCTTAGCCTGCAGCTCGGCGAGCTTGGCCTCGGCATCGGCACACATCGAGCGGAACTTCCACATGCGGAAGCGCTTGCCGTCCCGGCCCACACGGTCCTGGCCGAAGAACACAGGGCCGGAGGGGTCGTCGATTTTGACAGCGATGGCGGTAAGCAGGAACAGCCAGCTGAAGACAATCAGGATGAAGGAGCTGAAGGCGATGTCGAACGCGCGCTTCACGAAGCGATAGGCATAACGCCCCTCGCGTAGACGGGTAGCCGCAACGGCGGTCTCCTCGTCAGGCTCAGGGTCCCCCATCCCCTTGGCCTCTTCGGACGAAAGTGCGACGGGCTTATCCTTAACCTGCGAAGCGGCGCCGTCGAAAACGATGATGTTCACGGGGAAGTTGGGATTCGATTTTGGGTCGCGACCCGCTGCCACGGCAGCATCCGGCCCCTCGAATGCGGTTGCCAGGGCCTCCTCAGACATGATCAGCCCACCGCCGGAAAAGCTTCCAGAGGCTTCAAAAAAGACGGTACGAGAGCCCGGAAAACGCTAAAATGGGAGCAGCTGGTACGACTCAAGGGAGCCGGAGAGAATCGAGAGAGCACCATTCGAACCAGATTCGAACCAAATGCCCTACCCTCGGCACCATCCACCCCATCTGACCAGCCAAAACGCCCGAAAAATGCCCAAAGGTCTCTTTCGGTCTTGAAGAACGACCTTTGGTTATTGTTAAGGAAACACGTCAACGCTCTTGAAGCCCCTTTATTGCAATTGTCTGCAGGTTGGCTCAAAGTCATCTCCGCAGTATTAAATGCAGTGTGTATCTTAAACCCCATAAACACGTCCCCGAAACCCGGGGTTCCTCCCGTCAGCTTCTTCAATCAATCTTGTAGGACCCTATCATAAATAAACCCTACCCCCCCCCGAGGACCCCTAAAATACAAAAGACGTTCGTTCGCCGTAACAAACGACTCGGTTCCAAAGGTCATTAACCTGTCTGCACTTACAAATGTTCCTGCAGGTAAAGATGGGTGGTTAGCCTTATCGATACATAAATATAAAGGGAAAGCGAAGAGATCTCGTCTCTCTAAACCAAGCACACAAACGCCACTCAAGAATGTTTATGAGCCTGCGTCTCGTCGGGCATCTGCACAAGGGCGATCTCTGGGAAATTAAAGAAGGCTTCGCCATTTCAAATACGTACGGCTATCCGGTATCGCCGCGAACGTCTCCCGCGCCCGGCGCGGCGGGCGGATGGGTGTGGGACCCACCCGCCGCGCCGCGTCATTGAAAACCCGTGCACCGTCATCCAATCCGAAGGTACGAAGCCCGGCGGCTAACGCCGCTGGGCAGGGGCTGACCCCCCTGCCGCGTCGTATAATGGGCATCAACAAATCGACTACCGGGAGGAAAACGGAATGGCAGACGGCCTCGAAGAAGACGCCTGGCAGCGAGCAAGTCGGCTCAGGCCGAAGCTCACCGCCGAGCAGCAAGTCGCCCACCTCAAGTCGAGGGGCGTCACGTTCAAGGGCTTCAGCGAGGCGCAGGCAGCGGACTACCTTGCCAACACGAGCAACTACACGCACTCGGCCTGTTACCGGAAGCTCTACCCCGTCAAGGCGGGCGGCGGGCACGCCGGCGAGTACATACGCCTCGACTTCTCGGCACTCGTGGCGCTTTCGTCCGCGGACCGCGTCCTCCGCTCATCCCTGCGCGAGATCTGCATCGACGTCGAGCACTTCGCCAGGCTCGACCTCCTCCGCCGCTGCGACGAGCACCGAGAGGACGGCTACGCCATAGTCGCCGACTACTTCTCGCACTGCCAGGCCAAGGGTAACTCCAGGGCGATGTCGACCCTCAAGACGAGGAGCACCAGCGGCAAATACCCCGACGAGTACTCCGGCGACCTTATCGCCCATTACAACGACGACCTCGGCGCCATCCCCGACTGGGCCCTGCTCGAGGTGGTAGACTTCGGGACGTTCACCGACTTCTGGCTGTTCTGCGCGGAACGGTGGGAGGACAAGGGCATGGCGGAGGTCCACTACATCCTCAAGTCCGTGAAGGCGCTGCGAAACGCCTGCAGCCACAACACGTGCATCATCAACGGCTTCGCCGCGAGCGCCGCCGAGAGCGATTACGAGACGCCCGAGTCCATCCTCGCGTCAATGAGCAGCCACGGTATGAAGAACTGCAAGTCGAGAAGAAAGAAGATGGCCAACCAGCGCATCGCGCAGATCGCCGCGGCGCTCTTCGCCTCGTCGACGTTCTGCACGAGGCCCACGACGATGGCGCGGCACGCGGCGGCCATGCAGCAAGTGAAGGGGGCTTTTCGGGCCTCGTCCGGGCTTTGCCCCGCGGACGGGTCACTGACCTCCTACTTCGAGTTTCTCTCCAAAATGATTGACATCTGGACCCCGGCGCGGGCATAATACCTGCAGATGAAAAAACCTTCGGGTTTTGTAAGGGCGTGTCCGCTTGCGGATGCGCTCTAGTTTTATTTAGGAGCGCAGAACAAATCCAGCATCCAAGGGAGGGCCGGTTGACGTCGTCGCCGGCCCTCCCTTTATTTCCCGCCGCCAAATCGTCGATGTCGACCTGCTGAGAAGGGCCCGCGGAAGCCGCCTCTCCCCCGCCGGAAAGGATGCGGTTCACCTCGGCCTGGACCTCAGCGCAACGGTCCCCGAGCGCCGCCTTACGGGCGTCCCCGTTGCCGAACTCGCCGTCGATGACGCGCCGCGCCAGGTCGGAGACGTCGCCCTCGACAGAGGAATCGCCGGAGTAAGAACCCCCGCCGAAAGCGTTACCCCCGCAGATACGCGCATGCAGCGCCACCCACTTCGACCCGTCGACGTACGGCGCCGGGCACAGCTTGCCCGTGACGTCGTAGTGGCGGATGACGTCGTCGGCCGAGACGCCGCAACGGGAACGGATGTCAGCCACCAACTGGGAAAGCGCCTCGATCTGCGCCTCGGTGTAGTCGGAACCGCCCGATACCACCTCGATGCCGACGCTGCAAAGGTTCGTCGCCCAATGCCCCGCGTGCCAGGCCGTGTCCCCCTCGCTCACCGACTGGCGGATGGTCCCGTCGCGGTCGATGAAGTAGTGGGCCGACGCGCCCGCGGGCTCGCGCGAGAAGTACAGCAGGTTGTTTGTGCGCCGACGCCTCGGTGCCCGTGTGGTGCACCACGATCTTCGAGATGCGGTTTCCCTGGCGCCCGACAGAAAAAGAGACCGTCAAGCTTCACTCCTACCAGTCTCCTAAGGGGTCACAAATTCGAATAACCGCAGCTAGGCCACGTAACCGTCAGCCAGCCGTCAGGTATCCGGCAGTGCCGGCCGCATCCACCCGCATCATTGCGTAGCCGCACGCCGAGGAGCTGCACGTCGTCCCATTGCCGCCCACGATCGCCTTGCAGTTGGCGTCCCTTAGGGCGCATAACATGTCGTAGCAAAACGCATTAAAACGCAACGTTTCCGCAGGTCGAAAACCATTTCCAAACCCGCCCTCGCATAGTAGGTCGAAGCGTTTCTCAACCCAAAATAACGTTAGGATTTGTACCGGAATTCGTCTAAATCCCGATTTTCGGCCCTCTCCAAGAGGTTTCGCGGACCCCCGAATCTCACCCGAAAACGGCTTTCAAATTGTCGTAAATGGCAACTCTTGCCCTGATCCTTATCGCCCGGAATCTCTCATTGGCCTTGGCTCGAGCATCGCGTCCCGCGGCCGCGCGCGTCCGCGCAACCAAGCTCCCTTCCGTCGCGCGCGATACAATCGACCCCAACCAACCACCCGAGAGAGGACGAATCCGAATGAACGACTTCACTTACCATGTGCCGACCAAGTTCGTGTTCGGTCGCGGCGTCGTCGACGAGGTCGGAGAAGAGCTGGCCGCAGCCGGCTTTGGCTGCGCGCTCGTCGTGTACGGCAAGGGCTCCGTGGTTCGCACGGGCACGCTCGACCGCGTCCTCACGTCGCTCGATCGCGCCGGCGTCCGCCATGCCCAGCTCGGAGGCGTGCGGCCCAACCCGGAGGTCGGCCTCGTGCGCGACGGCATCGCGGCGGCACGGGCCGACGAGGCAGACGTGATTCTCGCCGTGGGCGGCGGCTCCGTCATCGATACCGCGAAGGCAATCGCCGTGGGCGTGCCGTATACGGGCGATGTCTGGGACCTCTTTATGAAGAAAGCGCAGGTCGTGGCCGAGGGCAAGCTTCCCGTGGCCTGCGTCCTCACCATCCCGGCCGCCGGATCCGAGGCTTCCTCGAGCTGCGTGATCTCCAACGACGAGCTCTGCCTCAAGAAGGGCCTCTCCACCGAGCTTCACCGCCCGCAGCTCGCGTTTATGGACCCCGAGCTCACGTTCACGCTGCCCGCCTACCAGACGGCCGCAGGCATCACGGACATGTGCGCGCACATCATGGAGCGCTTCTTCGGCTCGACCGGCCCCTGCCCCGTGACCGACCAGATCGCGTGCGGCCTGGTGCGCAGCCTCATCGAGTGCGCGCCGCGCGTGCTCGAGGACCCCTGCGACTACGACGCCCGGGCAAGCATCATGTGGGCGGGAACGCAGGCGCACAACGATATCTGCGGCCTCGGGCGCGCGGCGAAGGCCGGCGGGCGCGCGGGCGGATGGGAGAGTCACGCGCTTGAGCACGAGCTTTCTGCCCACGACCCGGCTATCGCGCACGGGGCCGGCCTTGCCGTGGTGATGCCCGCATGGATGCGCTATGTGTGGAGAAGCGCGCCGGAGCGTTGGCTCACGTTCGGGCGCCTCGTGTTCGACATCGAGCCTGTCGACGTCGTCGAGGACTGCATCGACGGGACTCCCGAGGAGGCCGAGGAGGACGCCGTGCTCGCCGTGATTGACGAGGTCCAGGCCTTCTTCTGCAGCATGGGGATGCCGCGCACGCTGGGTGAGCTCGGGGTCACGGCCGCCGATATCCCCGGGCTGCTGGAGACGCTGCGCATGAACAAGGGCGAAGAGATCGGCGAGCTGCAGGTGCTGAGCCTCGAGGATTGCCGGGCAATTTACGAGAGCTGCCTGTAGCGGGCGGGCCGAAGCATGTCGACTCTCTTCATCGACGCGGACGCATGCCCGGTGACGGCGGATGCGCTTGCGGTGGCGCGGCGAGCGGGCGTTGCCGTCGTCATAGCCGGCAATACCACCCAGAACCTCGAGCGGCACATGCGCGCCGGCGACCCGCGCGACGCCGAGCACGCCAAGCGCGGGTTCTGGGTGGACACGCTCGCCGTGTCCTTGGGCGCGGATTCGGCGGACTTCGCGATTGTCCAGGCGCTCGAGCCCGGCGATGTGGTCGTGACTCAGGACATCGGGCTCGCGGCCATGGTCCTCGGTCGCGGCGCGCGGGCCATCGGCGTGCGTGGGCGCGTGTACAGCGCGGCCACCATAGACTACGACCTCTTTATCCGTTCGGAGGAGAAGAAAGTCCGACGCGCGGGCGGACGCACCAAGGGCCCAGCGGCTTTCACGGACCGAGACCGTCACCGGTTTGTCGAGAACCTTGAGGGTCTGCTTGGGATTTGGTAGCCAGCCCGCGAAAGGCCATCGGGCACCGGTGCACCCCCTTGCTCCGGTGCCCCCCTGCTCCGGCGTCCTTCTTACTCCGGTGCCCTTCTTACTCCGAAGCGTGCCAAGAAGGCGGGCGCAGAGCCTATCTTTGCTCCACGGGCGTTAAAAGCAACAAGCGGCCAGGCGGCCTTTTTCCCAATCTGGCAGCGCCCCGTCTGCGATGCATTACGCAGGCGGGGCGCTGGCGCACCTGACCGGTTCCTCAGGTACGCATGAGCTGAGCGGCGGAATGCGGCCAACGGCCTCATCCCGCAACCGAACGGCGTCCGCCCCAGAACATCGCGTCGAGGAGCCGTATACCGGTGGCAGTGCGGAAAATCCGCTCGCGAACCATCGCGATGTAGCCGGAGTCCGATTTGTCCTCAAAAAGATTGACCAGGAAGTCCGCCTCAATGAGCGCCTGGTAGTCGGGGCCATCGACAGCGTTGTATGTATGGTGGTGCCCCACAAGAAACGCGACGCGCTCGGCCCGCTCCGCAGAGAAGCCGACCTCGAGCAGCATCTTACGCGCCGGTTCGGGACCGAGCTCCTCCTGGAGCCTGCCGGCGGACCGACCGTACTTCTTTATCGCGGGGTGGACGCCGATGTCGTGGACGATGGCGGCCGCCTCGAGGGTGAGCAGCGTCGAGGCGTCGAGGCCTTCGCCGAAGCCTATGGTGCGCGCAAAGCTCGCCACCTTAACGAAGTGCTGGATACGCAAAGGATCATGCGAGTCGAAGTCGATCATGCTCAGCATCAAATCCTGAAGCAGCTCCTCGCGACGTGAAACGTCTACGTCGATTGTGTCCATGATGTGCCCTCCTTGGGCTCGACATAGTGAACCTTTGACATAATAGGCAGGCGAAAAACCGGAAGAAAGGCCCAATATGGAGAACTTCGCAGGATCAGAACCGGACCTGGATATCACGCCGACCGAGGAAGACGCCGTAAACGCGGTACCCGGCCGTGGGGGCGAGACGTGCACGACGGGCGCGGACACCGCTACCCCGATCAGGCTCGCCGACTGCGACATGCGCCCCGCGATGACGGACGACGTTCCGGCCATCATCGCGATCCTAGAGACCGGGCGAGAGCTTCTGGCCGCAGACGGCATCGACCAATGGCAGGACGGCACCGGCCCAGGGGCCAAGGACGTGACCAACGACCTGATGCAGGGCTGGGGCCGCGTCTTCTGCGTGCGGGGCCAGGTGGCCGCCACCGCAGCACTCATTCCCGGGCCCGAGCCGAACTACGACGTGATCGAAGAAGGCCGCTGGGACCGCACCGGCAACGCGACCGGTGTCTATGCGACCATTCATCGCGTGGCGGTTTCTCCCGCGTTCCGCGGCAACCACATCGCGCATCGCTTCTACCAGCGGCTCATCGAGGAGGCGCGGGCCAGGGGCTTCGCCGAGATCCGCGTGGATACCCATGAGGAGAACATGCGGATGCGCCACGTGATCGAGGGATGCGGCTTCGCCTACGCAGGACGCGTCTTCATCGACGGCGACAAGAACCAGCCGCGCCGCGCCTACCAGCTGTTTCTCTAGGCGCCGTTTTCCGCGAGTCACAGCTCCCCTGAGCCAAAATCGCCTCCGTGTGGGATTTAATACGACCCCGCAGAGTAAACAAGAAACCCGCAAGCCTCTGACCTGCGGGTTTCTTGTTGTTTATCGACGCTCTACTCGACCTATCCGAATTAAATCCCACACGGAGGCCGTTTTTGCGCGAAACCTACTCGTACCTGGCGCGCAGCGTCTCGGTCAGCTCCATGTTCGCGCTGTAGTCGACCGGCACGACGACCACGCTCGGCGCGTCGGTGTTGGCAAAGGCGAGCTCGAGCGTCGGGATGAGGTCCTCGGGAGACATGACGCGGTACCCGTGGCAGTGCATGGACTCGGCGAGCGCGCAGAAGTCGGGGTTCGTGAACTCGACGCCGTAGACGTCGCCGAACTGCTCCTCTTCCTTCCACTTGATGAGGCCATAGTGCGAGTCCTCCCAGATGAGCGTGACGAACGGAACGTGCTCGCGCACGGCGGTCTCGAGCTCCTGCGAGTTCATCATGAAGCCGCCGTCGCCGGAGACGGCGAGCACGCGCTTCCCCGGATAGAGGAACTTGGCCGCAAAGGCTCCCGGCACAGCGAAGCCCATAGACGCGAAGCCGTTGGAGATGAGGCAGGTCTTCGGCTCGTAGCAGGGGTACTCGCGTCCGATCCAAATCTTGTGGGCACCCACGTCGGAGACGACGATGTCGGACCTGCCCATGACCTTGCGCATATCGGAGATGATGCGGCCCGGCTTCATGGGGAAGGACTCGTCGAGACCCTGCTCCTCGAGCTCGGCGCGCATGCGGGCGCCGACGGCGAGCATCGCCTCGGGCTCGGGCTTGTCGTCGCGGCGGGCGGTGCGCAGGATCTGGTAGATGCTGTCGGAGAGGTCGCCCACGACCTCGACGTCGGGCTCGTACTGCTGGTTGACGTCGGCGGGAAGGCCCGCGATGTTGATGATCTTCATGTCGTCGTGGGTGTGCCACTTCTTGGGCGCGCACTCGACGAGGTCGTAGCCGATGCCGATGACCAGGTCGGCCATGTCGAAGGCGTCGATGATGTAGTCGTGCTGCGGGATTCCCACCACGCCCATGCGGTACTTGTTGTCGCAGGGGATGATGCCCTTGCCCATCATGGTCTGGACCACGGGGATGTGAAGGCGCTCGGCCATCATGGTAACGGCCTGGGCGGCGTCGTTTCTCACCGCGCCCGCGCCGGCAAGGATAACCGGGTTCTTGGCCTCAGAGATAAGGTGCGCGGCCTCGGTCACGCTCGCGGGGTCCGCGTAGAGGGCCGGCGCCGTCTGCGGGCGCAGGGGCTTGGCCGGGCTCGGCATGTGGGCGATGTTCTTGGGCAGGTCGATGTGGGTGGCGCCGGGCTTGGGGGCCTCGGCGTACTTGAAGGCGAGACGCGCGATCTCGGCCACGGTATCGGGCCTCATCACGACCTTGGAGCGCTTGGTGATGGGCGAGAACATCGCGGAGAGGTCGAGATACTGGTGGCTCGTGAGCTGCATGAGCTCCGTCGAGACCTGCCCCGTGATGGCCACGAGCGGCGCGCCGTCGAGGAAGGCGTCGGCCACGCCGGTGACGAGGTTCGTGGCGCCAGGCCCGAGCGTCGCCAGGCAGACGCCGGCCTTGCCGGTAAGGCGGCCGTAGACGTCGGCCATGAAGGCCGCGCCCTGCTCGTGGCGCGTGGGGATGAACCGGATCCCGGCCTCCTTGATGGCGAACATGAGGTCGAGGTTCTCCTCGCCGGGAATGCCGAAGATGACCTCGACGCCTTCCGCCTTAAGGCAGTCGACGAGCACCTGCGCGGTGGTCTTGGTGGGCGTTGCGGACTTCTGAGCTGCGGACATATGAAAAAACTCCCCTATCGGCTTGTGCAGTCGATAAGGGAGTCTAACACGCGTCGTGCGAACGTCCGGCAACGCCGGCGTTTCCGGAATGATACAAAGGGGCTGTCCCCTTGTGTCATCGCCCGTGCGTCATCGGTAGCTGTCGCGCAGGATGGCGAGGACGTCGTCGTGCGAGAGCGGCGCCGGGTCGTGGGCATAGAGCGCGGCGTTCGTCGCGAGGCCGTTGGCGGCCATGGCGTCGAGCTCGGCCTCAGTGATGCCCCAGTCGCTCATCTTGAGGCCGTCGACGCCGCATTCGCGCATGAGGCGCTCGAGCTCGGCGAGGAAGTCCGCGGGCTGGGTCGCGCCCGGGTTGCCCATGAGGCGCGCCATCTCGACGTAGCGATTGTCGCAGGCGTGGGCGTCGATCATGTGCTGGTGATAAGCGCGCGCGATCATGATGAGGCCGGCGCCGTGCGGCAGCTCGTGGTGATGCGCGCTCATGGCG
>CAVCUP010000043.1:0-9432 GCA_963605405.1 bacterium
GCAACGGGACGGCGTACAGCTCGGCGAAGTACGGGTACGCGATGATGCGGGTGGATGCGCCGGGGGTCGCGGGGTATCTGACGGCGGGATAGGGCCGGCAGGTCGCGCTTAGATGAGAAGAGCCGATGGCGCCTCGAATGAATGGGGCACCATCGGCTCTTATTGATTATGCGCTGGGGCAATACCCCGCGAGCGGGCGTGGGCGCGCCTAGTCGAGGCGGATAAGCGCCTCTTTCACCACCTGCGTGAGCGCTTGCTGCTGGGATGCGGTCAGCTTGTCCGAAGTCCTCAAGACGCAAGTGCCCAACACCTCGTGAGATCCCGACGAGAACAGCGCGCTGCCGTCGAACGCGCCGAGATAAGTGTTGCGCTTCTCGGCGTCTTCCGCGGTGGAGTAGACCTCCACGGTGCCGCCCCCGTCGTTGCCTACCGCGACGATGCCGGTGTAGCCCTCGGAGGCGTAAACGTCGGACTGGTCGACGAGGTCGGAGGAGAAGTAGACCGTCGCCGTGTAGCCGCCGGCCTTGTTCAGCTTGCCGTTGGGGTCGTTCGTCTCGGTCACGGCCTCGACGCCCGTGATGTTGGGAAGCCCGGTGAGCCGCTGGATGACGAAGGCCTCGGACGGGTTGGTGACCTGCTTGAGCTGCGCGATGCTGTCCTCGAGGGCCTTCTGGGCGGAGGCGAGAGTGTCGAGCGTGGCGGTGTAGTCGCCCATCTTGTCCACTTCCGCGGCGGCGGCGTTAATCTCGTCGGTGCCGCTGGGCATCTCGGGGGCGGACTGCTTGGCGGCCTGCGCCTGGCCTATGGCGTTGCTCGCCGCCTCGTCGGTGGCGGCATCCAGGGGCTTGTCCTCGCCGGCCTGGACCGCCTGCAGCGCGGCTATGGCCTCATCGACCTTTGCGGTGCGGGCATCGAGGCCCTCGCACGCCGCGTTGAACGTGTCGACCGCCTTCTGGTGCGGGACCTGGTAATTGAAGTACCAGTACGCGCCGCCGCCGATGAGCGCGGCCACGATGACGACGATCGCGACGATCATCGCCGTCTTGTTTTTCTTGGGGGCGGGTTGCTGGGCAGGCTCAGGCGCCTGCGGCGCTCCTGACGCCTTGGTCTCTGCTTCGGACATGAGCTTTCCTTCCTTCTTGCTGTGTCAAATGGTTGACTAGATCCATTTACAGGTTGCTTGAATTGTACGCCCGCGCATTTGGTTTGGATTCAGTTCGAAACTGATTTGTGACCGCCCTGGATGATGGGACCGGTAAACGGGGCCGGTCTTGCCTGGGAGGTTTTGGATGGAGTCGATCTTGGTGGCGCTCATCGGGGGCGCGGTGACCTTGGCGGGCGTGGTGGCGTCCAACTCGCGCAGCCGCGCGGTGCTGGAGCAGAAGGTCGACGAGCTCTCCCGCCGGGTGGAGAAGCACAACTGCCTGGTGGAGCGCACCTACCGCCTGGAGCGGGACGACTCCCCTGCGTCGCCAAATACGACAACGACGGCGACTTATCGCGGAGCCGCAAAAGCTACGTCCGCGGCGACCTCGCTCGCATCAAGCCGCGCGGGTAGCGAGCGCGGCATATCCCTTCCGAGCCCGTCGGCCAACCGAGCCGGCGGGCCTCCTTTTGCTCAATCGCCCATTCGGATCCCTCGGTCTAGCGCCCCGTCTCGGCAATCGCTCGGCGTTCCCCGCCCTTCCCTCGGTGGCCGTCATGATGCGCGCGGCTCAGCGGCGCTGTCTTCAGGGGTAGAGATACTATCCTCGCCATCACCTCGGGCGCGGGCCTCGCCTCGTCCCTCGCCCAAGCCGCGAGCACGGCCCCCATACCACCGAACATGAACTCCTCGAGGTACGCCGCAGCCGGGTTGCCGCGGACCTCCGCTGCCTCCAACCCGTGGAGCCGAGAGCTCGCCCCCTCCATCCAAGCCGTCATCGCCCAGGCGCCTTTCCCCGAGGCGCAGAGCGCCTGGAGGAGTGCCGTGTCGCTTTCCCAGTACCTGAAAATCTCGAGCGCGTAATCCTGAACGGACCTCGCCGCCCGGACGCGCACGGCGTTTCCGAAGGAGCGGCCGAGGGAGTCCATGGCGAAGGCGAGCACGGCGTCCGTGCCGTCGAACAGTCGGTAGAAGGTGCGCCTCGTCCTGCCCGCCATCTCGGCTCGGGCACCATCGTCGGGGCCGACGTGGCCGGCATTGTGGCACAGGTGTCCCCGGAGGTGGACGGGTTCAAGCCGGGCGACGCGGTCTGCGCGGTATGCCCGGGCCTCAAGGGGGCGATGGCCGAGTACGTCGCGGTGGATGCGAAATGGGCCGCGCGAATCCCCGAGAACATGTCGTTCGAACAGGGGCGGCTCTTCCATCCGCAGGCGTCACCGCCCTCGCCGCAGTTAGGAAGGCGTGCGCCGGGGGCGCAGAGAGGGTGCTCGTGTGCGGGGCCTCTGGCGGCGTCGGACAGTACGCCATGCTGCTGGCCGCCGAAACGGGCGCCGAGGTGTGGGGCGCCTGCAGACCGGGCAACTTCCCCGTACCGGGGCCGGAAAGTGCGGGCAGGCCTCTTCTTCTCCGAGATTGGAAAGGAGGGCAGACCGAGACAGTGAGGCGCGTTGCGGCTTCAGAGAACTCCCCTACCCTGCAAGTATGCGAGGGTCTCGCCGAAGGAGCTTTTGCCCTGGCGTCGCTTCCGGCTTCTCACCCGAGCGACAAAGTCGTCGTGTCAATGCGACAGCGCCCTGCTGCGGAAAGCCCCCGATGCACGATTGCCGAGTCGCGGGTGGATGGCCAACCAGTGGATACAGCATCGGATGAGGGCGACATCGACCGAAGGATTGTCACCGTTATTGGGAGGGCACGGCGCGAACGCGGTATTAGCGTCGCCGAACTTGCGCGGCGCATCGGCATCGACGGGAAACGGCTGTGGTACGTTCTCGGTTGCCAACGGGCCATGCGTACCAACGAGTTCGTTAAACCGTGCGCTCTCTTCAACTCAATAGTCAAAACGTATTCCCAGTTTGTCCCAGCGACACCAAGTCTCACAAAACCCGTGCGGGCATGCGGTCAAATCTGAGTCACGGCTTTTTGCCCGCCGCGGGTCACGCCATGGGGTCACGTCGGATGACGAGCGGGTTTTCAAGGTGGCTAAATCATAAGCCAATACAGATGGTCAGACGACGACGGGGCAGGGCGCGGGGCTCTTCGCTAGGTAACGGTCGACTGAGCATCTGGCCTCAGCCTTCCCGTAGACGTAGCTGCAGGCCTTCGGCTCAAGCTGGGCGAACAGGGCAACCGCGTCCTGACACGATCGCAGGGTCTTGCAATCGCCTCCGTCCAATGAGAACAGGTGCTCGTGGTGGGCGGCGCGGTTGCGCACCGCGTTGATCCTGGCGATGCGGTTGTTCACATCGACGCGGTCGCTGCCCTTGGGCCATGCCCTGTGTATGGAGGGAATCCACAGGTCGCGCTCATGGCTTCTGTCGGTCATGTGGGCCCAGAAGCCCAGGGTGAGGTTCGAGACTACGTCGTCCGGGGTCGCGCCGCGGCGAAGGCCGCTTCTCAGGTGGTCGATCGCGTTGCGGTTCAGGCGGTTGGCGTCGTTTACCTGGCCTCGCCTGTTCGTCCTCAGGATGGGGCGCCTGACGGGCGAGGCGTCGTCGAAGAGCCAATGGCTTGCCCCGTCCCAAGTCGAGCTTATGGCCCTATCGTAACCGTTGCGAAGGGCGACCTCGAAAAACGAGACGTCCCTCAGGACCGCCTGAGCGAGGCCCGTGTTCCACAGGTATAGCCCGAAGGCGGCCTCGTCGTCGCCTTCGGCCGCTTCGAGGTACTTCCCGTAGCGAGGGGCGGACAGCCACGCCTCGATGCTGCCTCTCTCGATCCTAGGCGCGTTGGCCATGCTCAATCCCCTCTGAATACAAATTGAGCCCCGGCGACTTGAATCAGCGGTCGTACCGGGGCTAACTGATTTACATTCTACCACAGCACAAAGCCCTTGCGCCGTCTGAATCGAGCTGTTAGCGACCCTTGCTTGGACATTCCGGGCACTGCCGCATTGGATTAGCCAAGCTTCTCGGTGCCATGCTCGTTCATCGCCCTGGCGGTGACCTCGAAGGGGATCCCCTGCTCCCTCACGGCTTGCTTGAGGAACATGTTGATCGCCTGGGTCGTGCTTATGCCGAGCTCCGAGAAGAGCCTCGCCGCGTCATCCCTCGTCCGTCTTTCCATGCGTACCGTCACGTTGACCGTCTCCATCGGAACCTCCTTGCGTCATGGGTGCGCCATGCGGCCATTGTACGTGCGGCGGGCGGGGTTTGCTAAGAATCCGTCATGTCGTGACGGATATCCGTCACGTGGCGACGGGAATGCGCCGTGACCCGCTCCTGCGCACAAAGATAGCACCCATGACGCAGTGCGCCATGGGTGCTATCTGGGTCATCTTGCACGTGTGTTGCACGTATTTTTGTCACTCCCACTCAACAGTTAAAAGGTATCCCCAGTTTGTTCCAGTTTGTCGCAGTTTGCCCCAGTTTGTCCTAGTGACGCTGAGTCTCACAAAAACCCGCGCGGGCATGCGGTCAAATCTGAGTCGCGGCATTTAGCCGGCCTTTGGGTCACGGTGGGTCACGGCGGATAGCGAGTGGGTTTTCAAGGTGGCTAAATCATAAGCCAATACAGGTGGTCAGACGACGACGGGGCAGGGCGCGGGGCTCTCCGCCAGGTAACGGTCGACCGAGCATCTGGCCTCGGCCTTCCCGTACACGTAGCTGCAGGACTCCGGCTCAAGCTGGGCGAACAGGGCAACCGCGTCCCGGCATGATCGCAGGGTCTGGCAATCGCCCCCGGCCAATGAGAACAGGTGCTCGTGGTGGGCGGCGCGGTTGCGCACCGCGTTGATCCTGGCGATGCGGTTGTTCACATCGACGCGGTCGCTGCCCTTGGGCCATGCCCTGTGTATGGAGGGAATCCACAGGTCGCGCTCATGGCTTCTGTCGGTCATGTGGGCCCAGAAGCCCAGGGTGAGGTTCGAGACTACGTCGTCCGGGGTCGCGCCGCGGCGAAGGCCGCTTCTCAGGTGGTCGATCGCGTTGCGGTTCAGGCGGTTGGCGTCGTTTACCTGGCCTCGCCTGTTCGTCCTCAGGATGGGGCGCCTGACGGGCGAGGCGTCGTCGAAGAGCCAATGGCTTGCCCCGTCCCAAGTCGAGCTTATGGCCCTATCGTAACCGTTGCGAAGGGCGACCTCGAAAAACGAGACGTCCCTCAGGACCGCCTGAGCGAGGCCCGTGTTCCACAGGTATAGCCCGAAGGCGGCCTCGTCGTCGCCTTCGGCCGCTTCGAGGTACTTCCCGTAGCGAGGGGCGGACAGCCACGCCTCGATGCTGCCTCTCTCGATCCTAGGCGCGTTGGCCATGCTCAATCCCCTCTGAATACAAATTGAGCCCCGGCGACTTGAATCAGCGGTCGTACCGGGGCTAACTGCTTCGAAGTTTACCACAGGCAAAACGATTACATCGCTGAAATCGGGCTGAAACAGAGGATGGAACGCAGCGCCTATGGTGGCACAGGCCTGTGCTCGTCGATCACAAAGAGCCTTGGTGGAGTTCATGGGAGGCACGATTAAACATGGCCACTGTTATCGCGACCGTCGACGCCTACGTTCACGGCCCCGCGAGGCCTAGGCGAACCCGCGCCGTCCCGCCATCCTGCTAACTGTTCGCGGCGGCCTTGAGCTCCTCAACCGTGCCGTGCCAATTGGCGGTCGTCGGGAACCAAATGTGCACGTTGCAGGGGTCGCAGTACCAGCCGCAGCTGCCTTCATGCGTCGGCTTGCGGCATTTATAGCATGGGACGTACACGAACTCGTTCTCGCCATACCTTGTGGCGATTTTGCGCCCCTTGTTGTCCCAGATAAACCTATCGGAGGAGCAGGTCCATCCGCCTGCGCTCTGGTCGAGTTCCCGGTCGTTGAGCTCGTGCTTCTCGGCAGTCATGGTTCTCTCCCTTCATGGGGCGCGGGGGCCGCGGCGCCCGCTAGCTGTTGGCCGCGGCCTGGAGCTCCTCGACCGTGCCGGTCCAGCTGGCGCCCGTTGCGATCATGAGGTGGTCGTTGCAGGGGTCGCAGTACCAGCCGGCGGAGCCTCCGTGCATCGGCTTGCGGCATTTCTCGCACGGGTAGTACACGATTCGCCCGTTCTTGCCAGCCCTTTTGCCGATTTCTCGCCCCTTGTTGTCGAAGATAGTCCTCTTGGAGTCGTCAAAGAGTCTTCCCCCGACGCTCTGGTCGAGTTCCTGGTCGTTAAGCTCGTGCTTCTCGGTAGTCATGGTTTTCTCCCTTCATGGGCCGGGCCGGCCCTAGTAGCTCATCAGCTCGTCGGCCGTGCCGTGCCACTCGTAGAAATGGATGTTGCAGAGGTACCGGTCGCAGGGGTCGCAGTACCAGCCGTACCACCCCCAGTGCATAGGCTTGCCGCACTTGTCGCAGGGAACGTAATAGATCGGCCCCGAAGGATAATCGCAGTGGCCGATGCGCTCGTTCTTCGCGTTGTAGTAGTACGTCGTGTAGCCCCTCGTTTCGGTGCGGCCGGCGCCTGTGGCCTGGCCAAGCTCCTGGGGAGTGAGCTCGTATTTCTCGTTCATGATCGGATGCTCCTATCGCCTTGGGTCCAAGACCCATATTAGTGCCTGTATTCGCGCGCGAAACGATAAAAACCCTGGTCAACAGGTTGTTCAGTCAAGGCGGAGAAGGGCCTGGCGCCGCTGCGCGCGGCCCGCCAACGTCGCAGATCGGGCCGGCGAGCGGCTCGCTCACCGGGCGACCGCCCGCGCGTGCTACTGTTTACTCGTAGGTTCAGCTGTCCGTCAGCCTTGGATGGAGATTCCCATGAATACCCGACACGCCCATAAGCTTCGCCGCGGTCTTCTCGCCGCCTTTGCCGCGTGCGTCTTGACCTGCGGCGCATTTGCCTGCGCCCTGCTCTTTCCTGCTCAGGCCCAGGCAGTAGGAACCGATCAACCGGAATTCTGGACCCAGTGCTATGTGAAAGATTCCTCGGGTAACAAGAAGTACTATGTGGAATTGCAAGAGGCCATTGACTATGCGTGTGTTGTGGGCAATCCCATTGTGCTCATGAAAAGCTATGAGGATATGGATTCCAGGCCGGCATCCAAAATTCCCGATGGTAAGAAGGTCGCCATCAATACAAACGGGTGCGGGATGAGGAACTGTGGCGGCTACATGATTGAGCTGGGCGAGAACTCGACCCTGATCCTTCAGTCGTGTGACCCTGACGGCAAGGCCGACCCCGAGGGCAAGCAATACGCGACAGGCGCGGTTTGGGGTTGCAATAGTTATAGCGCGGGCGCCATCCACATGAAGGATGGGAGCAGCCTCGTACTCGACAACGTATCGATTAAAGAGAACGACGGCACCGGGATTCGCGCCGAGAAGAACTGCACCATAGACCTCAAGAACAAGTCTTCGATTGTCTCCGGCAACGCACTCGAGGACGGCGGCGGCATCTATATCAACGGCGCGAACACACACGTCACGCTCGACGACTCGTCGATCAGCGGCAACAAGGCGCGGGAGAGCGGCGGCGGCATCTACATCGACGCCAAGGGCGCCGTCATCGACCTCAAGAACGGCTCCACCATCGACGGCAACGAGGCCGGCGACGGCGGCGGCGGAATCTACTGCAACGCCTCCTTCTTCACGATCAAGTCCTCCGACGGCACGGGCACGATCTGCGGGAACAAGGCAAACGGCTCGAACAGGGCCACTACCAAGGGCGGCCAGTCCGGCGGCGGCATCCACGTCGACGCTACTTCCGGCGAGAACGAGGGCCTGATCGAAGCTCTCACGATCACCGGCAACCACTCCGAGTACGACGGCGGAGGGCTCGAGCTCGACCAGCGCTGGACCACCGTGCGCAATTGCTCCATCACCGGCAACACCTGCAAGTACGAGGGCGGCGGCATCTACGACTGCAACAAGAACAACCTCCTGGAGAACTGTACCGTCACGGGCAACGTCTGTAACCTCGCGGGCAAGAACTATGAGGGCGGCGGCGTCTACGTCTGGTGCGACTACGACCTTAAGCTCAGCGGCACGTGCATGATCTACGACAACACCCGCGGCCAGGGCGGCAGCGCCGATGACGTCTTCCTGCGCGAGAACGCCGGCGCCACGGCCAAGGCCTATATCACCGGCAGCCTCTCCGCGGGCTCGAAGGTGGGCGTGCGCACCGGTATCACGGGCGACCGCCGCATCGCCAAGAGCTTCAAGAGCGAGACCAAGGACTGCTTCTTCATCGACCTCGACGGCTACTACGTGAGCTACGGCAACGACGATGGCGGCGACGCCTGGCAACGCCACCGCGAGCTGGCCTTCGCCCTTAAGGTGAACGGGGCCCAGCTCGGCCGCTACAAGTACAACGAGAAGGTCACGCTGACGGCCCCGGCGGCGGCCGAGGGCAAGACCTTCTGGTTCTGGGACTCCTATTCGGCGACCGGCCTGTACCCCATCGGCGATTACATCAACGGCTCCAACTGCTACTACTCGCCCCTGACGCTGACCATGCCGCAGAACGACGTCTCCTTCGGGGCCGTCTACGCCGACACCGTCAAGAAGGCGCGCGTCGTCCTGCAGTACCCCGTGGCGGGCGAGGAGCTCGCCGGCACGGCGACCATCGAGCGCACCGATAACGGCTTCGGCGGCCGCGGCGACCAGGCGACGGTGCCCGTGAGCTGGTACGAGGTCGCGACCGGAGCCGACGGCTCCAAGACCTACGCGGCGGCCGCGGGCAAGGCCAAGCCGGGCACGGCCTACGTCGCCCGCGTGAGCGCCTCCACCGACCTCGGGCTGGGCCTCTTCTACGACGGCTCGCTCTCGACCGAGACCGTGAGGTTCCGCTCCAAGGAGGCGGGCGTGAGCGGCTACGAGTCGGCCTCGGCGAGCGCCTCCGTCGACAAGGCGACCGGCGTCCTGACCGCGCAGACGAGCGAGCTCAGGACCGAGGGCGAGCCGGCCGAGGTCAAGACCGCCGCCGTGTCCGTCAAGATGGTGAACCGGGGCCTGCTGGGCAGCGGCGCCGCGGCGTCTGCCTCTATCGCCTCGCTCGGGGAGCCCCTGTCGCTGGCCGTCGACGCCGAGGCCCAGGCTGAGGCAGGCCTCATCAAGACGGTCGAGGTAACGGCCGCCCTCGACGACGGTTCCGACAAGGTCTCTATCGCGGCTCCCGGTGTGGAGGGCTACAACTTCTGCAACTGGGAGGGCGTGTCCGACGGCTGGGTCAAGGACGACGTGGCCGGCGTTGTCGAGGTGCCTCGCTCTGCCCTGGACGACGGCCTTGCCCTGACGGCGGTCTACACCCCGGTCGTCACGGCCGCGAAGACCGATCTCGCGGCGCCCGTCGCCGGCGAGGCGCTGGCCGCCTCGGTCAAGGACGTCACGG
>CAVCUP010000044.1:0-9295 GCA_963605405.1 bacterium
CGGGACTCGGGGTTTGGGGCTCCGGAAATGATTCGTCCAGCACGCCCGCTACAGCACGCGCACGTTCTCGCGGCCGAACTTGACGAAGACGTCGTCGCCGACCTCGTAGATCTTGTGATTCCTGAGGTTGAAGTCGTAGATCTTGATGAGCGTGTCCCCAGCCATGTATCGCGAGCACAGGGGTATGCTAATCAAATCTGTGCGAAACGAGAGGAGCCGCAATGCCCGCCATCATATGCCACCACATCTTCGGCGAGGACGCCGCGACGGAGCTCCCGGAGGGCATGATCGAGGGCGAAGAGGAGCTGCTCGCGTTCCTGCTCGGCAACCAGGGCCCCGACCCGCTCTTTGCCCGCTTCCGCACGCTGCCCTCCCGCGCCTCGACCGTCCACGCGCTCGGCCACGACATGCACGAGCGGCGCTGCGGCCGCGCGCTTCTCGCCTTCCGTTCCGGCGTCGAGCACCTGCCCCGCCCCGACGAGCGGATCGGCCGTGCGTTCGTGCTCGGGCTTCTCGCCCATTACCGGCTCGACAGCGTCGCGCACCCCTTCGTCTTCGCGCAGCAAGAGGCCTTGGCCTCGGCGTCTCCCGATCTCGCCGGCTCCGACGCAGCTCTCCATGCCGTCATCGAGAGCGACATCGATTCCTGGATACTCTGGGAGAAGCGCCGCGCGACCGTGCTCGAGCGGCCTGCCCACACGAACCTCATGCGCACCGAGCGCATCGGACGCGTGGCGGGGGCGCTCTTCTCGCAGGTGGCGCTCAGCGTCTACGGCAGCGCGCTCGGCGCCCGAGAGTACGCCGCGTGCGTGGCGGACTACGAGCTCGAGTACCGGCTGCTCGACCCTGCGGAGGGCCCGGTCGCGCACGCCGTCGGCGCGGCGGAGCGCCTGGTCAAACCCCACTCCTTCGCGCAGGCGATGGCGCACCGCGTGGTCACGAGCTGCGACTGCGCCGCCGCGAACCTCGAGGGAGCGGCCTGGGCGGACCCTGTAGACGGCCGAGCCCGCCGGGAGAGCTTCGCGGATCTCTTCGACGCCGCCCTCGTGGGCTACCCCGCCCTCGCCGAGTCCTTCGCCCGCGGCGACCTCGGGCTGTCCCTCAATTACAACGGCCTGCCTCTCCCCTAGGCGCGCCGACCTGCCGCCGCGCGGCGGGAAGAAGGCCGCCAGGTCGCGCATATCGGGGTTATGGCAGCCGCGGGACGTGCCGCGTTGCAAAAATCGGGGTGATGGCAAGAAATCGGCTGCCATCACCCCTTATTTCTAAACATCCGGGGCCCTTAGCGTCCTTGTCGCTGCCATCACTCCCTTTTTCGCAACAAAAGCCCCGCCGAAATTGCCATCAGCCCGTTTAACGCAACATGGTGAGCCTCGGGCGCGCAAGGAACCTGTTCGCGCACGCGTCTGCCCGCACCCAAATAAAACGCCCGCCGCCGGCAAGAAAACCGACGGCGGGCGTGCCGTGTCAGAGCCAGACGAGGTCGCCTGAGTCGTCGTCCCCCGAAGAAGGTGAGCTCCCGGAGACGCCCTCTCCCCAATCGAAGGAATCCTCGAGCCAGGGACGCTGCGTCTCGCTCGCGTCGCGGAACGGCTTGTCCTCGCCGTCGACCAGCCACACAAGATCGGCGGAAGAGGTTTCCGGGCGGGCGCCCCTGCCGGAGACGATCGGAATCTCCCCAGGCGCGGACATGGCTAAAGCCCCAGCTCGGAAGCCACCTCGTCGACGCACGCCATAGCGTCGGCGATGGCAGAGACGACAAGGGAGGAACCGTTGCGGGCATCGCCGGCGGCGAAAACCGGGGTCTCGCCCGCGGCCACGCACTTGTGCTTACCAGCCTCGGCCATCACGGGCAGCGGACGGCCGGAGGTGGCCATCTCGGCGCCGAGGGCGGCGTACACCGCGGCCTCAGGGCCGGTGAAGCCGCAGGCAATAAGCACGAGCTGCGCCGGGTAGGTGCGCTCGGAATCCATCTTGCGCTCCGGCTTGCCGGCAGACCAGTCGAGGTCGACGACGTCGAGGCCGCTGACCTTGCCCTCGGAGTCAAAGGTCACCTCGAGGGTATCGACCGCCCACTCGCGCATCTCGCCGCCCGTGAGGGCGATGGCCTCCTGCTGGCCATAGTCGGTCTTCTTGACGTTCGGCCACTGCGGCCAGGCGTTGCCCGGCGCCGGCTTCTCGGGCGCGCAGGGCATGAACTCGAACTGTCGCACGGACTTGGCGCCCTGTCGCACCGCTGTGCCCAGGCAGTCGTTGCCCGTGTCGCCGCCGCCGATGACGACGACGTCCTTGCCGGCGGCGTCGATGGCCACGGGCCCGTCGCCCAGCACGGACTTGGTCGCGGCGGTCAGGTAGTCGACGGCGTAGACCACGCCGCCGGCCTCGAGGCCCTCGGCGAAACCCTTGGCGGCGAGGCCGCGCGGCACGCTCGCGCCCACGGTCACGACCACGGCGTCGAAGTCGGCGAGGATGCCCTCGACCACCTCGGCGTCGGTCGCGTCAACGCCGAGCTTGAACTCGACGCCGAGCTCGGCCATGAGCGAGACGCGGCGCTCGACCACGGACTTCTCGAGCTTCATGTTCGGGATACCGTACATGAGCAGGCCGCCGGCGCGGTCGGACTTCTCGAAGACGGTCACGCGGGCGCCGCGGCGGGCGAGCTCCCAGGCGGCGGCGAGACCGGCCGGGCCGGAGCCGACGACGGCCACGGTCTTGGCGCCCTCGGCGGCGGGCTCGAAGCGGCGCGGGCCGCCGTTGGCCCACTCCCAGTCGGAGATGGCGCGCTCGTTGTCGTGGATCGTCTCGGGCTCGTCGGCGCAGCCGAGGTTGCACGCGGCCTCGCAGAGCGCGGGGCACACGCGGCTCGTGAACTCGGGCAGGGGCGACGTCATCGCCAGGCGCTCGGCCGCCTCCTTGAACTGGCCGCGGTAGAGCAGGTCGTTCCACTCCGGGATCAGGTTGTGCAGCGGGCAGCCCGAGGGACGGGCCTTCCCGAAGCTCACGCCGGTCTGACAGAAGGCGACGCCGCACATCATGCAACGGCTGGCCTGGAGCTGCTGCGCCTCCTGGGTAAGGGTCACGTAGAGCTCGTCGTAATCTTTCGTGCGCTCCTCGACGGGGCGCAGGTCATGGGCTTCGCGGCCCAAGGTGAGAAACGCTCCTGGCTTGCCCATGGATTACTTCCCCTCTTTCATGGAATCGAATGCGAACTGCAGGGCGTCCTCGTGGGACATGCCGCGCGCCTCTCCCTGCGCGACGAAGTCCAGGACGCGAGCGTAGTCGCGCGGGATGACCTTGACGAAGCTCTTCGCGACGGACTTGAAGCGATAGAGCATCTTGATGCCGCGCGGGCTCGAGGTGCGCAGCGCGTGCTCCTCCACGAGGTTGTGGATGAGCTCGATCTCCTCCTCGGAGGGCTTGACGAGGTCGACCATCTCGTGGTTGCAGCGCTTCTCGAGCGTGCCGAACTCGTCGTAGACGTAGGCCACGCCGCCGGACATGCCCGCGGCGAAGTTCATACCGACCTCGCCGAGGATGACCGCGACGCCGCCGGTCATGTACTCGCAGCCGTGGTTGCCGCAGCCCTCGACCACCACGGTGGCGCCGGAGTTGCGCACGGCGAAGCGCTGGCCGGCCAGGCCGTTGACGAAGCCCTTGCCGGAGGTCGCGCCGTAGAACGCGACGTTGCCGATGACGATGTTCTCATCGAACTTGTAGGTCGCCTCGTCGGAGGGGCGCACGGAGAGCACGCCGCCGGAGAGGCCCTTGCCGAAGTAGTCGTTGGCGTCGCCGACGATGTTGAGCGTCACGCCCTTGGGCAGGAAGGCGCCGAAGCTCTGGCCGCCGGAGCCGTCGCAGTCCACGGTGATGAAGCCCTCGGGCAGGCCCTCGGGGTGCTGCTTGGTGACCATGGAGCCCAGCAGGGTGCCCACGCAGCGGTTGACGTTGGCGATGTCGGCGTGGAAGTGGATCGGCTCGAGGTGCTCGCGGGCGCTCGCCGTGTAGGGCACGAAGAGCGTGGAGTCGAGGGTCTTCTCGATCTCGAGGTCGGGGGCCATGGAGGGCAGGAAGTGCTTGCCGTCGGCGCCCGGGATGTTCTTGCCGTACTCGTTGGTGTTGGTGGCGAGAAGGTCCGCGAGGTCGATGGTGTTGGCCTTCCAGTTGCCCTCGACCTCGACCTGGCGCAGGCACTCGGCGTGGCCGACCATCTCGTCGACGGTGCGGAAGCCGAGCTCGGCCATGATCTCGCGCATCTCCTGGGCCACGAAGGTCATGAAGTTGACCACGTGCTCGGGCTTGCCGGCGAAGCGGCCGCGGAGCTTGCAGTTCTGCGTGGCGATGCCGGCCGGGCAGGTATCCTGCTGGCAGTCGCGCTGCATGAGGCAGCCGCAGGCGATGAGCGGCATGGTGGCGAAGCCGAACTCCTCGGCGCCGAGAAGCGCGGCGATGGCCACGTCGCGGCCGCTCATGAGCTTGCCGTCCGTCTCGACGACGACGCGGGAGCGCAGGCCGTTGAGCAGCAGGGTCTGCTGGGTCTCGGCCAGGCCGATCTCGAACGGGATGCCCGCGTGGTAGATGGAGTCGCGCGGGGCCGCGCCGGTGCCGCCGTTGTGGCCCGAGATGGTGATCTTGTCCGCGCCGCCCTTGGCCACGCCGGTGGCGATGGTGCCCACGCCGGCCAGCGCGCAGAGCTTGACGGAGATGCGGGCGTCGGGGTTGGCGTTCTTGAGGTCGAAGATGAGCTCGGCCAGGTCCTCGATGGAGTAGATGTCGTGGTGGGGCGGCGGCGAGATGAGGCCGACGCCGGGCGTGGACTGGCGCACCTCGGCGATCCAGGGGTAGACCTTCTTGCCGGGGAGATGCCCGCCCTCGCCGGGCTTGGCGCCCTGGGCCATCTTGATCTGGATCTCGATGGCGGAACGCAGGTAGCGGGAAGTGACGCCGAAGCGGCCGGAGGCGACCTGCTTGATGGCGCTCTTCTTGGAGTCGCCGTTGGGAAGCGGGGTCTCGCGCGCCGGGTCCTCGCCGCCCTCGCCGGTGTTGGAGCGGCCGTGGATGCGGTTCATGGCGATGGCCAGGCACTCGTGCTGCTCGCGGGAGATGGAGCCGTAGGACATGGCGCCGGTGTTGAAGCGGGTCATGATGGACTCGACGGGCTCGACCTCGTCGAGGGCGACGGGCGTGCGGCCGGAGGCGTCGAAGTCCATGAGGTCGCGCAGGGTGACGGCGCGGCCGCGGCGGTGCGTCCAGGCGGAGTACTCCTTGAACTCATCGTAGTCGCCCGTGCGGCAGGAGTGCTGCAGCAGGTAGACGGTCTTGGGGTCGATGAGGTGTTCCTCGCCGTCCTGCGGGCGCCACTTGGTGATGCCGAGCGTCGGGAGCTGGTCGGGCGCGGGGGTCTTGGCCAGGGCGAGGGCCGCGTCGTAGCGGCCGTTCTGCTCGCGCTGGATATCGGCCACGGTGAGGCCGCCGATACGGGTCGCGGTGGAGGTGAAGTACTCGTCGACGACCTCGTCGGCCAGGCCGAGGATCTCGAAGATCTGGGCGGAGTGGTAGCCCTGCATGGTCGAGATGCCCATCTTGGACATGATCGAGGTGATGCCTGCGGTCACGGCGCGGTTGTAGTTGGCCTGGGCCTCCTCGGCGGGAAGGTCGATGGCGCCCTTCTCGCACAGGTCGGCGATGCACTCGTGCGCCATATAGGGATAGATGCCCGAGGCGGAGTAGCCGACGAGGCAGGCATAGTCGTGGGCGTTCACTGCGTCGCCCGTCTCGACCACGAGGTCGGCGTCCATGCGCAGGCCGGCCGAGATGAGGTGGTTGTGCACGCAGCCGAGGGCGAGCAGCGACGGGATGGGCACCTCACCCGCGGCCGAGCGGTCGGAGATCACGATGATGTTCGCGCCGGCGCGGATCGCCTCCTCGGCATCGCCCGCGAGTGCGTCCAGGGCATGCCTGAGGGCATCGGCATCGCCGTCTCGGCGGTAGGTCGCCGAGAGGCGCGCGGTCTTGAAGCCCACGCGGTCGATGGCGCAGATACGCTCGAAGGCGTCGCGGGAGAGCATGGGGCCCTGCAGGCGCACGAGGCGGCAGTTGTCGCGGCAATCCTCGAGGAGATTGCCGTGGTTGCCGAGATAGAGCACCTGGGAGGTCACGAGGTTCTCGCGAAGCGCGTCGATGGGCGGGTTCGTGACCTGCGCGAAGAGCTGGTGGAAGTAGTCGAAGAAGGAGCGGGTCTTCTTGGAGAGGCACGCCAGCGGGCTGTCGACGCCCATGGAGGCCAGGGGAACCTTGCCGGCCGCGGCCATCGGGCGGATGGCCTCGTCGACGTCGTCGTAGTGGTAGCCGAGTTTGGCCATGCGCGTGGTGAGGCCGATGCCCTCGTCGCGCTTCTCGCCGAGCTCGTCGGCCGCGGGCTCGCGCAGGTCGGAGATGTCGAGGGTCTCGTCGTCGAGCCAGTCGCGGAAGGGCTTCTGGTTGGCGTACTTGTCGCGGATCTCGTCGTTCCAGATCACGCGGCCCTGGTCGGGGTCGACCTCGAGCATCTCGCCGGGGCCGAGGCAGCCGGCCTGCTGGATGTTCGCGGGGTCGACGTCGATGGTGCCCACCTCGGACGAGAGGATGATGCGGTCGTCGCGCGTGACGTAGTAGCGCGCCGGGCGCAGGCCGTTGCGGTCGAGGGCGGCGCCGAAGAGCTTGCCGTCGGTGAAGGCGATGGCGGCCGGGCCGTCCCAGGGCTCCATGAGCATGGACTGGTAGGCGTCGTAGCTGCGGCGCTTATCGGAGAGATCGGGGTTCTTGTCCCAGGGCTCGGGGATCATGAGCGTGACGGCGCGGTCCAGGGGACGGCCGTTCATGGTGAGGAACTCGAGCACGTTGTCGAGGATGGCGGAGTCCGAGCCCTCCTTGTTGATCACGGGCATGACCTGCTCGAGGTCGGCGCCGAGCACCGGGCTGTACAGGTGCGGCTCGCGGGCACGGATCCACGAGACGTTGCCGCGCAGGGTGTTGATCTCGCCGTTGTGGATGATGTAGCGGTTGGGGTGCGCGCGCTCCCAGGAGGGGGTGGTGTTCGTGGAGTAGCGGGAGTGCACGAGGGCGAGCGCGGTCTCGACGGCCGCGTCGTTGAGGTCGATGAAGAAACGGCGCATCTGCGTGGCCACGAGCATGCCCTTGTACACGATGGTGCGGGTGGACATGGAGCACACGTAGAAGATCTTGCCGGTGAGGGCGGGGTTGGCGTCTGCGGCGCGCTCGATGGTGCGGCGGGTCACGTAGAGCTTGCGCTCGAAGGCCATCCCGCGCTCGACGCCCTCGGGGCGGCGCAGAAACGCCTGGAGGATGGTCGGCATGCAGGCGCGGGCGGAGTCGCCGAGGTCATGCGGGTCGACGGGCACCTCTCGCCAGAACATCAGCGGCACGCCGCACTTGGCGCAGCCCTCCTCGAAGACGCGCTTGGCGTCGGCGACGCCCAGGGCGTCGTCGTGCGGGAAGAAGAGCATGGCCACGCCGTAGTCGCCCTCGTCGGGGAGCAGCTGCCCCTCCTTCTGGGCCTCCTTGCGGAAGAAGCGGTGCGGGATCTGGAAGAGCACGCCGGCGCCGTCGCCGGTGTTGCGCTCAAGGCCCTTGCCGCCTCGGTGCTCGAGATTGACGAGGACCGAGAGCGCGTCGTCCAGGGTCTGGTGGCTGCGGACGCCCTTGAGATGGGCGATCGCGCCGATGCCGCAGGCGTCGTGCTCGAACTCCTCGCGGTAGAGACCCGGCTGGCGGGTCTGGTCCTCACGTTGGGTCATTGGGTTTCCTCTCCTTGTCGGGCCGCGCGCGGGCTCGCGTCCGCAAGCGGCTCGGCGGCGGTACTTAGGTGCTGGGAATCGAGTGTAGGGGGCTTTGCCCGCGCCCCGGCAAAGCGAGACAAAGTGGCCACGGGTCCGTGACGCTTCGTTCGCGGCCTCGTCATAAACCGGACTCGAATGGGAAATCCGCGAGAAATACGCGCAGGTTAAGGGGCTTGTTTTTGATGCGATGCGATGGAATGCCGTTTGCGCACAGGTTATGGGCGCCACGTTTCCAAAGCGTGTTGCGGGCACGGGCCGGCGCGGGCATCGCGCCCATCGGAATTTCGCGCCGCGGCCAAGAAGCCCTGGGTTCGCGTGACACATCAACGGCGCCGCGCCACGCGCCCCGGAACGTCGCCGCGCAGTAACGAAGAAGCGAGAAGCGCCCTAGAAGTGCGCCGCGCAGTAACGAAGAAGCGAGAAGCGCCCTAGAAGTGCGCCGCGCAGTAACGAAGAAGTGAGAAGCGCCCCGGAACGTCGCCGCGCAGCAATCAACCGTTGCTGCGCGGCGCGATTTCGGGGCGCTCTTCTTGCCAGCGTTACTGCGCGGCGCGGTTCCGGGGCTCTTGGGGCCCGCCGGTTACTGGGCGGCGCGGTTCTGGGGCTCTGGGAGAGGGACCGCTGCTGGACGGCGATTCTCCGGGGCTCGGGTCGCGGGAGAGAGGCGCCGACGAGAGGCCTCTCGTGGCGGGAAGCTCCTGGTTAGACGCTCGCGGAGCCCGCGCCCTACGCGTTACCTTGGGCGCTGCCCTGCTCGCCGCCCATGGCCCCGCCGGGTTGCCCGCCTTGCTGTTGGGATCCGTCGCCCATGGGGCCGCCCGGGCCTCCGCCTTGGCCGCCCCCACCGCCTTGGGTCCTCGTCACGTTGGAATAGACGTTCGAGTCGGGAGTCACCTCGGTAGCGGAGTCTCCGCAGGTCAAGGTATAGGTTTGGCCCGCCGTGAGGCCGGGGGCGCATACGAGCACGCATGCATAGGAGGTCCTCGTCTCCGCTTGGGCGATCACGGTGCCGTCGGAGGACGTGAGCTTGATGGAGTCTCCGGCCGACCCGCTCGCGGAGACGAGGATGGACGCCTGGCCCTCGGCGCTCGTGAAGTTCTGGGCCATGCCCGTCGAGCCCGCGCACACGACGACGCCGCCCGTTATGGTGCCCGTGCCGGGGAAGTCGAGCGAGCCGTCGCCGTCCGAGGTCGGGCCAAAGACGTAGGTCTCGCCGCCCGTCACGGTGAGGTCGCCGTTGGAGTCGATGCCGTCGCCGCCGGCGCAAATGGTGAGCTTGCCGCCGTTGATGACGACCTGCGCCGTCTCGTCGTAGTCGCCCATGCCGCCGCCGGCGCCGGGTTGCTGGCCCGCGTCCATCTCGCCACCGCCCTGGGCGCCGCCGGGCTGCTCGCCCGCGTCCTGCGGTGCCCCGCCGGCGCCTTGCTGGCCAGCGGCGTCGCCGGACGGGGGCTCCATGG
>CAVCUP010000045.1:0-8187 GCA_963605405.1 bacterium
TCGCAAGTGTTGGTGCGAATGTTGATTTGAGTTGTTATCCGACATGAACAAGACCGGTAACGACCTTGGGGCTTATTTTGAGCAAAACCGCAGGTCAGGCGGGGTGTGCTATCTGGCTGATAGGTGTCTCGGGACAAATTTGGGACAAATCGAGATTCGGGTTCGCAGGGTTGCGCTGGGTTGTGTTGCCTGGGTGTCCGGCGTTGTTCGCGATTTTGGTTGGTTTGTAGCGAATCCGGCCTTGGTTGGTGCTTAGGGATGCCTGCTGAGGATGCAATTAAGCCCTGTACCGCAGCGGCGCACGTTGGCGATTCGTCGGCGCGTTTTGTTGCTGTGGACGGCAGGCCGAATACCGACAACGTGACCGCCGGCGCGAAGCCTGCCGCCGCCCCCGCCAGGCCTGGGAGCGAACCCGCCGCTGCGGCCAAGAAGGCCGGGGCGGGGTATTTCGTTTGCAAGCGCGCTTTCGACATCGTGTTCAGCGCGGGTGTGTGCGTCGTGTTGGCCATCCCCGTGGCCGTGGCCTGCGCGGCCGTTTCCATCGACTCGCCCGGCGCGCCCTTCTTCCGACAGAAGCGCGTCGGCAAGGACGGCAAGCCCATCTACATCTTCAAGATTCGCTCCATGTACTCGGACGCTCACACCAACCCCGAGAAGTACTTGAACGACGCCCAGATGGCCCAGTGGAAGCGCGAGCAGAAGGTCGACGACGACCCGCGCGTCACGCGCGTGGGCGCCGTCATCCGCAAAACCTCGCTCGACGAGCTTCCTCAGTTCCTCAATGTCCTGACGGGCGACATGTCGGTCATCGGGCCGCGCCCGGTGACCGTCGAGGAGACCTATGAGTTCGGCGGGGACCGCGACGAGGCTCTCTCGGTGCGCCCCGGCATCACGGGGCTTTGGCAGTCCACCGACCGCAACGCCGCAACGTGGGAGAACGGCCGGCGCCAGCAGCTCGAGCTCCAGTACGTGCGCAACCAGGGCTTCGGCATGGACGCCCGCTGCTTCTTCGGCACCTTCGGGGCCATGTTCGGCAAGAACAAGACGGGCAGGTAGACATGGGCAACAACGTCGCGCACCAGCCATACAGCGTGCTCATGAGCCTCTACGCCAAGGAGCGCCCGGAGTGGCTGGCCGAGTCGCTGGACAGCATGCTCGGTCAGACGGTGCCGCCCGCCGAGATCGTCATGGTGAAGGACGGCCCGCTCACGCCCGATCTCGAGGCCGTGCTGGCCAAGTACGACGCCGCCAACCCCGGCGTCCTCACCTTCGTGGGCTACCCGGAGAACCACGGCCTGGGCTACGCCCTGCACAAGGGCGTGGAGGCCTGCGGCAACGAGATAATCGCGCGCATGGACACCGACGACGTCGCCCGCGCCGACCGCATGGAGAAGCAGCTCGCCGCCATCGAAGGCGGGCTGGACATGGTGGGCAGCGACGTGGTGGAGTTCGTCGTCTCCCCGGACGAGCCGGTGGCCAGGACGGCGCTCCCCAAGGGCAAGGACGCCATCGTCGCGTACTCGAAGCGCCGCAACCCGTTCCGCCACCCGCCCATGACGTTCAAGAGGTCGAAGGTCCTCGAGGCCGGCAACTACCGCTCGGAGTACCTGTACTTCGAAGACTGGGACCTGTTCAACCGGATGCTGGCCTGCGGGTGCGCCGCCGACAACCTCGGCGAGCCGCTGGTGGCGATGCGCGTGAGCGAGGACTTCTACGCGCGACGCGGCGGCCCCGCCTACCTCGGCCACATCTGGAGGTTCAAGAGCGAGCAGCTGCGATGCGGCTGGTTCTCGCCCGTGGACTTCGCGGCCTCGTTCTTCCCTCACGCCGTCGCCTGCCTCATCCCGAACGGGGCGAGGTCGCTCATTTACAAGAAACTGCTTAGGAAATAGGACCGGATGCCTAAGAAAATCGGAATCATAACGCTCCACAACTCGCCGAACTACGGCTCGTGCCTGCAGACCTACGCGACCCAGGTCGTGTTCTCGCGCCTGGGCGCTCAGCCGGAGGTCATCGACTACTACCGCAAGGACGCCATCCCCGCAAACGAGGTCGACCGCGCCCTCAACGGCCAGCTGGTGAAGAAGATGCCCATCTTCAAGGTGCCGGGCATGAAGCAGCTCGCGCGCATCCCGGTCTCGCGCATGGTGGAGCGCCGCCGCGCGCCGCTCGACGAGTTCCGACGCGGCAGGCTCGCGCTCACCAAGGACCACTACTACTCCTACGAGGAGCTGTGCGCCAACCCGCCCGAGGCGGACGTCTACTGCACAGGAAGCGACCAGGTGTGGAACAGCACGTGGAACGGCGGCTTCGACAAGGCGTTCTACCTGGGCTTCGCGCCCGAGGGCAAGCGCCGCATCGCCTACGCGGCGAGCATCGGCAAGGGCCAGCTGGAGGACTGGGAGGCCGAGCCGATGCGCGAGGCGCTCTCGGCCTACTCGCACATCTCGGTGCGCGAGCAGGAGGCCGCCGAGATCCTGGATTCTATCGGCGTCCACGGCGCCGTGCCCGTCGTCGACCCCACGCTCATGCTGAGGGACGCCGACTGGCGCGAGATCTGCGACGGCTGGGTCAGCCCCGATCCCTACATCCTGGTGTACCAGCTGAACCGCAACCCCGAGTTCGACCGCTACGTGCAGGACGTGGCCAGGGCAACGGGGCTCAAGGTCCTGCGCATCGCCTACGGCGTGCATGAGCGCCGCACGGGCGAGACCGCCGTGGTGTGCCCGACGCTGGGCCGGTTCCTTTCGCTGTTCCTGGGCGCGGAGGTCGTGGTGACCGACTCGTTCCACGGCACCGCCTACTCGGTGAACCTGGGCAAGCGCTTCGTCTCCATCACGCCGGGGCGCTTCGCGGGGCGCATCGCGAACCTGCTGTCCATGACGGGGCTCGAGGACCACGTGCTTGGCGACTTCCGCGACACGGGCGTGGCCGACCTCACATACGACGCGGGAGCGGTGCAGGCCGTCCTCGATGGCAAGCGAGCCGAGGCGGAGGCGTTCCTCGTGCGCGCTCTGGAAGACTAGAAGCGGGAGGCCAGACATGTATACAGAGATCAAGTCCTACCAGATCATCATCCAGCTCCTCAAGGAGTACGGCATATCGAAGCTGGTGCTTTCCGCCGGCAGCAGGAACGTCCCCTTCGTCCACTCGGTCGAGGAGGACGATTTCTTCGAGTGCTATTCCGTCGTGGACGAGCGCAGTGCGGGCTACTTCGCCCTGGGGCTTGCCCAGGAGTCGGGCGAGCCGGTCGTGCTCTCGTGCACGAGCTCGACGGCCACCTGCAACTACTGGCCGCCCGTGGCCGAGGCCTACTACCAGAACGCCCCCCTCGTGGTCATGACGAGCGACCGCGACCCGCAGATGGTGCGCAACCGCGAGGACCAGATGATCGACCAGGTGGGCATGTACGACCGCCACGTGAAGACGTCGGTGAACCTGCCCATCGTCCGCGACGAGGACGACTACCTCTACTGCGTGCGCCTGGTGAACGAGGCCCTGCTCGAGCTTGACCACCGCGGGCGCGGGCCGGTGCACATCAACATCCCGATGAAGTACTACAGCACGACGTTCCCGGTGAAGAGCCTCCCCGAGGTGAAGAAGATCGACCGCGTGTGCCTGGGCGACGCCGAATCCGTCTGGGCCGCCAAGGCGCGCGAGCTCGCGTCGGCCAAGCGCATCCTGGTCGTGTGCGGGCAGCAGCCCGGCGACTCGCCCGAGCTCGACGAGGCGCTCGGGGCGTTCTGCGATGCGTACGGCTGCGTCGTGGCCGCCGAGCACATGAGCAACGTGCATGTAGGGCCCTCCTTCAACCCGTCCGTCTGCATGGACACGCGCTACGTGAGCGACAAGGTGTTCGATGAGCTGATGCCGGACGTGGTCGTCTCGTTCGGCGGCAACGTCATGGCCGGCGTCAAGGCCATGCTCTGCAGGAACAACGGCCGCTTCCAGCACTGGCTCGTTCAGGAGGACGGCGCGATCTGCGACATGTTCAAGAGCATCAAGAACGTCTTCGAGTGCACCCCGGAGCGCTTCTTCCGCTACATGGCCGAGGCCGCCGATGCACCTGCTTCCGACACCTCGTACCGCGAGGCAGTACTTGCGTACGCCAACTCCGTGGAGTACCCGGAGCTGCCCTGGTCGAACATCTACGCCATCAAGGCGCTCGTCGACCGCATCGAGCCCGGCTCCATCCTGCACACGAGCATCAACAGCGCCATCAGGGTGACGAACTTCTACGAGATGCCTGAGGGCGTCGACTACTACGCCAACATCGGCACGCACGGCATCGACGGCTGCCTCTCGTCCTTCCTGGGGCAGGCGGCGGCCTCGCCCGAGCGACCGGCGTACCTGGTCATCGGCGACCTGGCGTTCTTCTACGACATGAACGCGCTGCGCATCAGGCACCTGGGTCCGAACGTGAAGATCCTGCTGGTGAACAACCACGGCGGCGAGGAGTTCTACTACAACGGCATGTGGCAGAACGACGCCAGCGACCTGCACACGACGGCGCGCCACGGCAACGTGGCCGAGGGCTGGGTGAGGTCGCTGGGCATCGATTACTTCTCGGCGCGCGGCAAGGACGAGTTCGACCGGGCCATCGAGGAGTTCTGCGCCGTCGAGGGGCGCCCGGCCCTGATCGAGGTGTTCACCGAGATGCGCGACGACTGCAAGGAGGTCTACGACCTCTACGACGCGAGCCGCCCGCGCGACCTCGTCTCCGAGGCGAAGCGCAAGGGCAAGGAGGTCGTCAAGTCGACCATCGGCAAGGAGACGGCCCTTAAGCTCGCCGGCAAGCTCGGCGTGAGGCTTAAGTAGGGGCGGGAGGACTGAACCATGGGTAGATTGTCAAGAGTGGCCAAGGCCGTGATGCGCGAGCTGCACTTCGAGCGCACCACGTCCGTCGAGATCCCCGTTCCCACGGGCGATGTGTCCTTGGAGGGCAAGCTGGCGCTCATCACGGGCGGCACGAGCGGCATCGGCTACGAGTGCGCGCGGGCTTTCGCCCTTCGCGGCTGCCGCGTGGTCGTCGCCGGGCGCAGCCAGGCGAAGATCGACGAGGCCCTGAAGTCCCTTCCCGAGGGCATGGTTCGCGGCATGCAGATGGACGTGCGCGACGTGGACTCCCTGGGGGCCAAGCTCGAGGAGGCGGCGTCCCTCTTCCCGGAGCTCCCCGGCGTGGGCATCCTGGTCAACGCCGCCGGCATCATGAAGTGCCCCCACATCGACGACATCGATCAGGAGCTCTGGGACTCGATCATCGAGACCAACCTGCGCGCCCCGTTCTTCCTGAGCCGCGCCGCGGCGCACCACATGGAGGACCGCGGCATCCACGGGCACATCCTCAACGTGAGCTCGTCGGCCTCCGCGCGCAACGCGAAGAGCCCCTACGAGATCAGCAAGTGGGCGCTGAACGGCATGACGCTGGGCCTGGCCGAGCAGCTCATCCGAAACGGGGTCGTGGTGAACGCCGTGGCCCCCGGACCCACGGCCACGCCGATGCTGGGGGTGCGCCGCGAGGGCAACCTGACCCACCTGGCGAACCCCTCCGGACGCTACGCCGACCCGCGAGAGATCGCGAACCTGGCGTGCCTGCTGGTGAGCAACTACGGCGACCTCGTGGTTGGCCAGACGGTCTACGCCACGGGCGGCGCCGGCACCGTCTGCATCGACAAGTGACGGGGGCGGCGGTGAGCAGGCAGATAAAGGTGCTGCAGGTCGTCCCCTCCCTCAGCCGAGGGGCGGGCGTCTCCCGCTTCGCCTACAACATGACGATATTCAGCGACGAGTCGCGCGTGCACTACGACATACTGCACCACGCGCAGAACGACGGCGTCCCGCACCACGAGAAGCGCTTCGACGAGGAGCTCGAGGAGCTCGGGCACGTCATCTACAAGGTGGACTTCGCGGGGCATGACCTTAAGAGGTTCATGCGGGAGGTGCGCGCCGTGTTCGCGGAGCACGGCGGGGAGTACGACGTCGTGCACTGCCATATGCCGAACTCGGCGTTCTGCGTGCTGAAGGAGGCCAAGGCCGCGGGCATCGAGCACCGCGTGCTGCACAGCCACCTGAACAGCTCGTCGGACAAGTTCCTGCACCGGGTGCGCAACGCGCCCCTCATCGCGATGGGGAAGCGCTACGTGACCGACCGGGCGGCGTGCTCGAAGGAGGCTGGCGACTACCTCTTCGGCAGCGAGCCGTTCACCGTGATGAACAACGGCATCCCGCTCAAGCAGTTCGCCTACAGCGCCGAGGCCGACCGCAAGCTGCGCGCCGAGCTCGGCATCCCCGAGGGCGCGCCCGTCGTGGGCTGCGTGGGGCGCTTCGTCAAGCAGAAGAACTTCGAGTTCGCCACGCGCGCGTTCGCGGAGCTGAGGAGGTCCGTGCCCGAGGCCAGGATGGTCATCCTGGGCTACGCGCTGGGCGACGGGGTGGACCGCGTGCGCGCGATCGCCGAGCAGGAGGGCGTGGCCGAGGGGCTCCTGCTCCCCGGCGTGCGATCGGACGTGGAGCGGTTCTACTCGATGTTCGACGTGTTCTTCATGCCGTCGCTCTACGAGGGGCTGCCCGTCTCCGCCGTGGAGGCGCAGGCCTCGGGGCTGCCGTGCGTGTTCAGCACCGGGGTGCCGGCCGAGAGCGACATTGCGGGGGAGGGGAAGTTCCTCACCCTGGACGCGCCTCTCTCCGAGTGGGCCGGGGCGCTTCGCCAGGCCATCGAGGGCGGGCGCATCAACGAGCCCGAGGCGAGGCTTGCCTCGGCGGGGTACTCGGCCGAGGCGAACGCGGAGAGGCTGATGGGGTTCTACGAGGGGCTCTGCCGCTGAGGCGTTGATTTTAGTTTGCGTGCCGGGTTGGCCGGCATAGGTTTTAGTAGAAGGATTTGTGTTTTGAGCAGGGATTACATCGGGATCGCCGAGAGGAAGATCCGAGAAAAGACGAACAGCCGCTTCGCGGAGGGGAGGCGCGGGCGCCTGAAGAGCACCGACTTCTCCATCATCTCCAACAACTGCTGGGCGGGGTCTGTGTACCGCTACTTCGGGCTGCCGTACCAGTCGCCCACGGCCGGGCTGTACTTCTTCGGATCCGAGTATGTGAAGTTCGCCGGCGACCTGCGCCGCTACATGAGCCTGCCCATCGAGTTCATCGACCCGCGCGACTCGGCTCATTACGAGACGCTGAAGGCGCGCGGCGAGCTGGAGAAGCCGGTGGGCCGCATCGACGACGTGGAGATCGTGTTCCTGCACTACCCGACGCCTGAGGAGGCAGAGGCCAAGTGGAGGCGCCGCGCCGACCGCGTGAACTGGGACAACCTGTTCATCAAGTTCAGCCAGATGAACGAGTGCAGCGACGATGACGTGAGCGCCTTCGACGCCATCGAGTTCCCGAACAAGGTGTGCTTCACCGCCAAGCCGCGCCCGGACGTGGCCTGCGCGGCGTACCATCCGGCGTGCGTCGAGAACGGGCAGATCACGAACGACACCGATAGGTTCACGCAGGGGTTGGATCTGTACGCGTGGCTGAATCGGGAGCCGGTTAGGTATTGCTGAGTAGTGAGTGCCCGGCATTTTGGGCAGTTGAGAGGAACGGATGCATAGGATGAACTTAGATGGCGGCCGATTCGCTTGCCGTCTTGCGCTAGCGCAGGGGAGGCGATGAGGTAGATGCTGCCTTACCTTGCGCTCATGGCTTTGGCCGTCGTGTTCGGCGCGGCCGTGCGCCCTGACCGCTCTGCGGCTTCCAAGAGAACCTACCTTGCGTTCGCGTTCCTCCCGATTTTTCTTGTGGCCGCGGCACGCTCGTACACCGTCGGCGTGGACACCAGTATGCACTGCCGCGCGTTCACAACCATCTCGCAGCTGCCCTTCGACTCGCTTGGAAGCATGACCGAACGGTACGAGTACGGCTTCGTGCTCTTCTGCAAGCTGCTCTCGTTGATCAGCGGCAACTACCAGGTCCTCATCATAGCCTCAAGCGCGATCATATGCTTCTGCGCGGCATACTTCATCTACAGGCTGGCGGACGAGCCGGTCTTGCCGACGGTCCTGTTCCTCTGCCTGCTGTTCCCGAACTACCTGAACATCATGCGCGAGGCCATCGCCATTGCCATCGGCATGCTGGCCATCGTTGCCCTCAAAGACCGCAAGACACCGCTTTTCGTCTTGCTCGTCCTGTTGGCTTGCACCTTCC
>CAVCUP010000045.1:8197-9000 GCA_963605405.1 bacterium
GTTGCTGATTCCGCTGGGGAGCGTCGAGATTAACTGGAAGAGCATGGCCGCGTTGCTAATCGGGGGCGTGTTGCTGTTCCTCTTCGCCAACCCGGTACTCGACGCCGTTGCCGGGCTCCTGGGCAAGAGCAGCTTCTATGACGACAAGTTCATGGGCTCGAACTACTTCGGCACGCTGATCACGTTCCTGTTCGACGCATTCCTTGTAGGCGTCTTCTTCAACTACCTCAAGGTCGCGAACCGCGGTAAGGATGGAGCGCAGGGCGAGACAGCCAGCCTGACCCTTCGTTGGGGGATGCTCCTGTGGCTCGTCTTCACCGCTGTCGGCATGAAGGTGCAGATCGTGGCCAGGTTCGGTTACTACTTCGCGCCGTACGTTCTTGTGGCGATGCCGCTTGTATTGAGGGCGGCGAGCGGCTCGGAGACCCGTTTCGTCCGTTTTGCGCTGATGTCCGTTGCAATTCTCTTCTTCCTCGTCGTCGAGACCTTCAGGCCGGAGTGGCATGGCATCGTGCCGTATGCGGTGGACCTGGCGAGGCTCACGGGAATGCTCAGTTGATGTGGGCGCTTCGCCGATTTTGGGATTGCTGATAGCGCGGCTTGGGATCAAGACCGCATGCGATGTTGCTAGTTAGGAATCGTATGGCTGATATCGAGAACATAACCGTCGATGAGGCACGAGAGAAGAGGGCTGCTATGTCTCTTGTTTCCGTTGTGGTGACCACCTACGGCGACTGCTCCACTCTGTGCCGGGCTGTTGACAGCGCACTTTGCCAGACCTATCCGAATGTTGAGGTTATCGT
>CAVCUP010000046.1:0-8889 GCA_963605405.1 bacterium
ATGGGCACCCGCTGCGGCACCGTCGACCCCGCCACCGTCTTCTTCCTCTCTCGTGAGGGCGGCTATTCGATCGACGAGATCGACACCATGATGAACAAGCAATCCGGCCTGCTCGCTGTGTCCTCCAAGTCCAACGACTCTCGTGACATCGAGGAGGGCGCCGAGGCCGGCGACGAGAAGTGCCAGATGGCCCTCGACATGTTCTACTACCGCACCGCTCAGCTCACCGCCGAGATGGTCTGCTCTATGGAGGGCGCCGACACCTTCGCCTTTACCGCCGGCATCGGCGAGAACTCCGCCACCATGCGTCAGGGCGTTGCCGACCGCCTCGCCTGGATGGGCGTCAAGCTCGATCCCGAGCTCAACGCCATCCGCTCCGACGAGCCCCGCGTGATCTCCACGCCCGACTCCAAGATCAAGGTTCTCGTCGTCCCGACGAACGAGGAGTACATGATCGCCCTCGACGTCGCCGAGCTCCTCGGCTAGTCGCAAAGCTTCCCGCTTGACCTTTGCGCCCCGCGGCATCGCGCCGTGGGGCGTTTTTTGTTTCCGGCTATGCTGCCTTCAGTGATTGCGATAACTGGTCATTCGTACATTTTATAAACATACCATGCTACTAGGATTTAAATTCACGCTTTAGTTGGGTATAGTGAACCAAGCGTCCCGACCAGCTTTTTATCCGGGGACAACTCGATAGGGGAGGATTTACCCATATGAAGAAGTTCATGCTCGATCGTCGTCAGGCCGTGCAGCTCGGCCTTGCTTCCGCCGCCACCTTCGGCCTCGTCGCCTGCTCCGACGGTCCTTCGGACTCCAACTCCAGCTCCGCGAGCTCCGAGTCCAGCTCTTCTGCCAGCACCGCCAACACCGATATCGATAAGGACGCCTTCGATGCGCTCGTCGCCTCCGTCGAGCAGGCCGATGACGCGACCATCGAGGCGAGCTCCTGGGCCAAGGCCGTCAAGGAGAACGGCTCGCTTCGCATCGGCGCGACCCGCACCTCGGTCCTTTTCTCGCAGCTCGACGAGACCACCGACAAGGTCTATGGCTTCGATGCCGGCCTGTACCTCGGCCTGACCCGCTATATCCTCGGCGACGAGGCCAAGTACGACTACACGCAGGTCACCTCCGACACCCGTGAGTCTGTTCTCCAGAACGACCAGGTCGACGCCGTCTTCGCGAGCTACACCATCAACGACAAGCGTAAGGAGCTCATCTCCTTCGCCGGCCCGTACCTGACCACCCAGCAGGCCATTCTCGTTCTCGCCGACAACACCGACATCAACTCCGTTGCCGACCTGGCCGGCAAGAAGGTCGCTGTCCAGTCCGGCTCTACCGGCCCCCAGCAGCTCGCCGACGCGTGTCCTGAGGCCGAGGCCCAGGAGTTCACCAAGGACGACGAGTGCCGCGCCGCGCTTGAGCAGGGCCGCGTCGATGCTTACGTGGTCGACAACACCCTTCAGATGGGCAACGTCATCAAGAATCCCGGCAAGTATCGCATTGCCGGCGAGGCCTTCGGCCCCGAAGACAAGCTCGGCATCGGCGTGCCCCTGGGCTCCGACGCGGTCGACTTCATCAACGGCTTCCTTAAGAAGTTCGAGGACGACGGCAAGTGGGCCGAGCTCTACAAGATCGTGATCTGCGACCGCACCGGCCTCAGCACTGTTCCCGAGCCCCCCGCTCTCGGCGCGTAGCCGATTCATCACCGCTCGATTTGGGCCCTCTCGGCCGGCTTAGGCCGCGGGGGCCCTTCCGTTGTTTAGGAGGTTCCGGTGGGCATAGCCGAGCTCTTGTCTACTTACGGCCCGAACTACCTTACGGCGCTTCTCACCACTTGGAGACTTACGGCCGTCTCGTTCGTTCTTGTGATGGTCATGTCTATTCTGATCACCGTCATGCGAGTTTGCCCGTTCAAGCCGCTCCGCCTGCTCGGGGACCTGTACGTTCAGGTTTTTCGCAACGTTCCCGGCGCCGTGCTCATCCTCATCGTGGTCTACGCCTTACCATATCTGAAGATCGTCCTCGACTACGAGCCGAGCGTCATTGTGGTCACGGTGCTTCTCGGCTCCTCGTTCGGGTCCGAGAACTTCATGACGGGCATCAACACCATCGGAGTCGGCCAAATCGAGGCCGCCCGGTCCATCGGCCTCTCTTTCGGGCAGATTATCCGAAAGATCGTGATCCCCCAGGCGCTGCGCTCGACCGTGCTTCCCATGACGAACCTGCTCATCGCCGTGATGCTCACGACGGCCCTCGGCTCCCAGGTGCCGATGAGCCCGCAGGAGCTCACCGGCCTCGTGAGCTATATCAATACGCGTGAATCCGCGGGCATCGCCACCTTCTTCATATCCGCCTGCGGATACATCGCGACTGCCCTCGTCATCGGCTTCGCGGGCAACAAGCTTGACGAGAAAGTGAGGATCGCACGATGAGCGCAAAGTACGCCGCCGCGCCGTCCATGCGCGACGCCCTTTATGAGCCGCCGGGACCGAAGACCCGCAAAAAGATGCTCGTTGGCACCGTCGTGACGCTCGCGTCCGTCCTGGCTCTCGCAGCGTGGATTGTTTACCGTTTCTGGGTTACCGGACAGCTCTCCGCTCGGTATTGGCAGCTCTTTTCCTGGAGAACGACGTGGATCTACCTTGGTCGCGGCCTTCTCGGCACCTTTGAGGTCGCGCTGACTTCCGCAGCCATTGCCATCGTCCTCGGACTTGCGCTCATGCTCGGGCGCACCGGGCGCTTTGCCTGGCTCCGCGTCGTCTGCGCGGCTATAACGAACTTCTTCCGTGGGGTGCCCAGCCTGCTCTTTATTTATTTCTTCTTCTTTACCATGCCTTCTGTGGGCATCTCGATGCCTCCGTTCTGGATGATGGTCCTGCCCATCTCGTTCGCCGCGTCCGGCGTACTCGCCGAGGTGTTCCGCGCGGGCATGAACGCGGTTCCGAAGGGCCAGACCGAGGCGGGGCTGTCCATCGGCCTTTCTCCCTGGAAGGTCAAGACAAAGATCGTCATGCCCCAGGCTATTCGCTTCGTCATCCCGTCGCTCATCAGCCAGCTCGTGGTCGTCGTCAAGGACACCGCCCTCGCTTATGTGGTGAGTTACCCTGACCTTATGCAGAATGCCCAGGTTCTGCGCACCAACTACGATGCGATGGTCTCGACGTTCCTCGTGGTCGGGCTTATCTACATCGTCATCAACTATTTGATCAACAAGGCGTCCGTGTACGTTTCTCGCCGCACCGGCACAAAGATCATTCGATAGCCAACAAGCGCCTTGGAAGGAAACAACATGACTGAATCTAAGCAGGGCGCTCAGCCCGTCATCGAGCTTCGCGGCGTCGATAAGCACTACGGTGACCTTCACGTGCTCAAGGACATCAACCTTACGGTCGACCGCGGCGAGGTCGTCGTGGTCATCGGGCCTTCCGGTTCCGGCAAGTCGACGATGTGTCGCGCTATCAACCGCCTGGAGACCATCGATTCCGGCCAGATTCTCATCGAGGGAAACCCCCTGCCGCAAGAAGGCAAGGAGCTCACGCAGATGCGCGCTGAGCTTGGCATGGTCTTCCAAAGCTTCAATCTCTTTGCGCACATGACCATCCTCGAGAACGTGACGCTCGGGCCCATCGAGGTGCTCGGGATGAAGAAGGACGAGGCCGAGAAGTGCGCGATGGACCTGCTCTCGCGCGTGGGCGTCGCCGAGCAGGCAAAGAAGGTGCCGGCCCAGCTCTCCGGCGGCCAGCAGCAGCGCGTCGCCATCGCCCGCTCCCTCGCCATGAACCCGAAGGCGATGCTCTTCGATGAGCCCACCTCTGCCCTCGATCCCGAGATGATCAACGAGGTCCTCGACGTCATGGTCGGCCTCGCCAAGAAGGGCATGACCATGATCGTCGTGACCCACGAGATGAACTTCGCCCGACGCGTGGCCGACCGCGTTATCTTCATGGCCGACGGCGCGATCGTCGAGACCGGCGCGCCGGATGAGTTCTTCGACCACCCCAAGACGGAACGCGCCCGCGACTTCCTCAACTCCATCAAGGGGCATTAACCATGGCGACGTGCGTTTCCTGCGACACCTGCAAGCCTGAGTGCCCGGTGCGTGGCGGCGCGCCTGCCGCCCGGCCGCTCATCCTCGTGGCCCCGCGCTTCGAGGCCGGGCACCTGTACGGCGAGGAACGCTTGTCCCAGAACGAGACGGCCGTCAAGTGCTACGTCGATGCCATCTTCGAGGCCGGTGGCCTTCCCGTTACGATGTGCATCACGGAGGATTCGGCTCTTATCGCCGAGTACGTGCGCCGAGCCGACGGGGTCTGCCTTCCGGGCGGGCCCGACGTGAGCCCCCGCTTGTGGGGAGATTTCTCTGAGTACCCTGGATGTACCGCGTGTCCCGAGCGCGATGCCTTTGAGCTGGCGCTTATTCGCGAATGCGTCGCCGACGACAAGCCTCTCTTCACAGTGTGCCGCGGAACGCAGATGCTGAACGTCGCCCTCGGCGGCACGCTCAATATGGATGTGCCGAGCATCCCGCGGAAGGGGAGAGGCCCCGTTCGAAACCACTCGAACCTTATGCATGAGCCGAGCCATGACGTGCTCATCGACGAGGGCACCCTGCTTTATCGCGCTTGCGGGGGAGAGACCCGCTATGCCGTCAACTCCGCGCACCACTGTTGCGTGGAGCGTCTCGGTCACGGGCTCGTGCAATCCGCCCGTTCCGATGACGGCATCCCCGAGGCCATCGAGTACCCTGGCAAGAAGTTTGTCCTCGGCGTCCAATGGCATCCCGAGTACACCTGGTACAACGAGGACGCCGACTTCGCCCTCTGGAAGTCGTTCGTCGCCGCGTGCCGTTAAGCCCAAGGCCGTTCTGGCTGAGACCCCTCACCCGTCGCACGCGTCTGCCTATCTGCGCTCAGCGCTCGCTTCGCTCGCTCACTTCGTGAATCGCGCAGATAGGCAGACGCGTGCGACGGGTGAGGGGTCTCCTGCTCCGTAAATTCTCGCTGCTCGCTCTCGGGCCCCGGCCCCGGTTCATGCGATTTCGCGTAAGCGAGCGAGCGAAGCGAGCGCTGAGCAATGAACCGGGGCCGGGGCCCGAGAGCGAGCGGACAGTTTAGCCTTCTAGAACGGCGTCACGGTGAAGGCGAGCTCGGTGGACTCGCCGGGTGCGAGGACGATCGTGTCGCGCTTCTCCTCGAAGACGCCGGATTCGTCGTAGGCTGAGGCGCAACCGTGCCAGGGTTCGAGGGCGACGAACGGGGCCGTGCTGCTCGCGCTCCATACGCCGAAGTAGTCGAATCCGGGGAATTCGAGCTCGACGCCGTGGCCGCTCTTCTTGCCGACGAGGCTCACGCGGTTTCCGGGGACGTCGCAGAGCACGATGGTGAGGCTCTCGTCGATAACGGCGTGGGAGAGGTCGAACTCGCGCGCGTTCTCGAAGAGGGTCGTCGTCTTGTTGAAGTCGTGGATGCCGGCCTCGTCGATAGCGGGGATCTTCGCGGTCCAGGCCTCAGGGAAGACCAACTTGTAGTCGTCGAACGTTTCGCCCTCTGCGCCCGGAGCGGGGACGTTGAAGGCCGGGTGCCCGCCGAGGGTGAACGGCAGGTCCGCGTCGCCGGTGTTCGTCACCTTAAAGGACTGCGTGAGCGAGGTCCCGTCCACGGAATACGTCATGTTGAGCTTGAAGTCGAACGGGTAGGCCTCTCGGGTCTCGGGAGTCGAGTTGAGTTCGAAGGTCACCGCGTCGTCTGTTTGCTTGGCAACGGCGTGGTCGTAGAGGCGCGCGATGCCGTGGCGCTTGAGGCGGACCGGTCCCTGGGCGCTCTCGGCCTCGTCGCCGACGAGGCAGCCGACGATGGGGAAGAGGACCGGTGCGCGGCGCGGCCAGAACTCGGGGTCGCCCTGCCAAAGATACTCGGACTCGCCAACCTTGAGGCTCATGAGCTGAGCGCCCATGGAGTCCACGGTCGCCTCGAGCCCGTTCTTCTTGATTGTCGTCAATGACATGATTTCTACCCTTCTCGGAAAACTGTCGACCACCCGTAGAACTTTACCGTTTAGCAACGTCTTTTCGGGGGACAATGCCGGTTGTGAGCGCCGGCGAGCCCGGGCGTTCCGCAAACGGTTTATTGATCGGGTCCCCTGTCGCCGTCGTCGCGCTCGGGACGCGCACAAAAGGAGGCACTCTTTTGATCATCGAGGAACTCGCGCACTACGGAATCGCCCACACTGACGATATGACCTGGATCGATTGTTCGCCTGCCGTCCTCATCGAGAAAGCCGTTGACCGCGGCGAGGGGACGCTCGCGAGCACGGGTGCCCTTTGCGTTGAGACGGGCCAGTACACGGGCCGCTCGCCCAAGGACCGCTTCATCGTCGACACCCCCGAGGTCCACGACACCATTGCGTGGGGCGAGGTCAACGTCCCCATCTCGCAGGATGACTACTCCCGCATCAAGGCCGAGGTCATCGCCCATTTCTCTGAGCGCAGGCTCTTCGTGGTCCACGGTATCGCGGGCGCTGACCGTCGTTATTCACGCAAGTTCACTGTGATCACGGAGCTCGCGAGCCAGGCGCTCTTCATCCACCAAATGCTCGTGCGCCCCACGAAGGAGGAGCTCGCGAACTACGGCCTCGCCGACTTCGTCGTCATGGCGGCGCCGAAGCTCAAGCTCGACCCCTTCGTGCACCACACGCACTCCGAGGCCGCCGTCATCATCAACTTCACCGAGAAGGTCATTCTCGTCGTCGGCACCCAGTACTCCGGCGAGATTAAGAAGGCCATCTTCTCCACGATGAACTACCTGCTGCCCGCCGAGGACCATGTCCTTCCCATGCACTGCTCCTGCAACATGAACCCCGTGAGCCACGGCACCACGGTCTTCTTCGGCCTTTCCGGCACCGGCAAGACCACGCTCTCCGCTGCGGACAACCGCAAGCTCATCGGCGACGACGAGCACGGCTGGGCCGAGGACTCCGTCTTCAACATCGAGGGCGGCTGCTACGCCAAGACCATCAACATCACCGAGGAGACCGAGCCCCAGATTTGGCACGCCATCAAGTTCGGCTCCATCTGCGAGAACGTTGTAGTGGACAAATGGAGCCGCGAGGCCGACTACTTCGACACCTCGCTTACCGAGAACGGCCGCGTCGCCTACCCGGTCGAGTTCATCGACAACGCGGTGCTCAAGGGTTGGGCCAAGCGCATCCCCGACGTCGTGATCTTCCTCACGGCCGACGCCTTCGGCGTGCTGCCCCCGATCTCCAAGCTTGACAAGAACGCGGCGATGTATCACTTCATGACGGGCTTTACGAGCAAGGTCGCCGGCACCGAGCGCGGGGTCAAGGAGCCGCAGCCCACGTTCTCGAGCCTCTTCGGCGAGCCGTTCATGCCGCTCGACCCGATGGTCTACGGCCAGATGCTCGGCGAGAAGATCGAACACGGCGGGACCCGCGTCTATCTCATCAACACCGGCTGGACCGGCGGCCCCTACGGCGTGGGTTCCCGCATCAAGCTCAAGTACACGCGCAAGATGGTCGAGGCCGCGCAGTCCGGCATCATCGACGACTGCGAGTTCGTGCACGACGAGCGCTTCAACCTCGACGTTCCCACTGCCTGCCCGGACGTTCCTTCCGAGCTTCTTAACCCGAAGAGCACCTGGTCGGACCCCGACGCCTACGACGCGACCGCTGAGAAGCTCGCTTGCATGTTCGTGGAGAACGCCGAGAAGCGCCTCCAGTCCATGTCCGACGAGGTTCGTGCCGCCGGTCCGCACCCCTTGGCGTAGATGCCTCGGTACTGTTTTCTTAACCGACGCGTGCGAGCCCTCAAACAGCGTCATGCAGTAAACGCAGAGGTCTATTCGCCCTAAACATGCGCCGCACAGTAACGTTTTGTTACTGTGCGGCGTTATTTCTGGGCGGGGGAGCTGTCTTCTTTACTGCGTCGCGCGATTTCGGGGCACAGGTCCGGGCATTGCCTCGCATCACGGTCAACCTTCATTCAGATAGGGACCGCGCCCCCTGGCAATCCCTGCGCGGCAACCCTTGGGCCGGTCCCGGAACACAAAAGAGCCCCGCCGCTTTCTTCTCCTCATAGCGATTTCGCGCAGCGAGCGAGCAAAGCGAGCGCTGAGCTATGAGGAGAAGAAAGCGGCGGGGCCGCACCAGAGTTACGTAACTGGATTACTCCGCCATCTGGGCCTGGACCGCGGTGATGGCCACGACGCCCACGATGTCGTCGGCGGAGCAGCCGCGGGAGAGGTCGTTGACCGGCTTGGCGATGCCCTGCAGGATCGGGCCGTAGGCGTCGGCGCCGCCGAAGCGCTGGACGAGCTTGTAGCCGATGTTGCCGGCCTCGAGGTCGGGGAAGACCAGGATGTTGGCGTTGCCGGCGACCGTGGAGCCCGGGGCCTTCAGGTCGGCGACGGACTGGACGAGCGCGGCGTCGAGCTGCAGGTCGCCGTCGAGGGCGAGCTCGGGGTTCTTCTCGTTGGCGAGATTAACGGCCTCCTGGACCTTTGCCGGCACGTCGCCCTTGGCGGAGCCCATGGTGGAGAAGGAGAGCATGGCGACCTTCGGCTCGGTGCCGGGCATGAAGGCCTTCCAGGACTCGGCGGAGGCCAGCGCGATCTCGGAGAGCTCGTCCGCGTTCGGGTTGATGTTCAGGCCGCAGTCGGCGAAGAGCAGGGTGCCGTCGGCGCCGTACTGCGGGGTCTTGGTGCACATGATGAAGAAGGCGGAGACGAGCTTGGTGCCCGGGGCGGTCTTCAGGATCTGGAGCGCGGGGCGCAGGGTGTTGGCGGTGGAGTGGCAGGCGCCGGAGACGAGGCCGTCGGCGTCGCCCATCTTGACCATCATGGTGCCGAAGTAGGTGGCGTCGTTCATCTGCTC
>CAVCUP010000047.1:0-8380 GCA_963605405.1 bacterium
ATCAAACTTAAGGAGAAATATCAATGATTGAATCCGTCTGGGTAGTGGCGTTTGACAAGACCACTGGCATTAGAGCGGCCTTTACTGTTTGTGCGCCCAACAATGCGGAGTTCTACAAGCTCAAGTATGAACTTGACGGATATACCGTGAAGGTGTTGACTGCGGATGAATCAATGCAGCTTGCCGAGGAGGAAAAGAAGCACGGAATAATGTAAGGATTGCGCGTGGTCTGTGTAGATGGGTTTTGGCGCAGTGCCGTTCCAGCCGGTAATCAAACCCATCCACTGTGCCGATAGCGACGTGCACATTGTCCCGGCCAAACCGAAGGAGGCGGAGCAATGAACCTGAGCGAAATGATGGAGTGCTGCGGCAAGCGGGTGAGCGTCACGTGCACCGACAGCGAGGAATACCGGGGCACGTTCGACTGGTACCAGAGCGACGCTGAATCGCTGGACGAGCCCAACGTCATCGGCATCGAGGGCGCGGGCATCATCACGGAAATGCCCGCGGATGAAGTGGCGTCCATCGCCGCCCTGTAGTTTTGGCGCAGCACCGTGCTGACTGGGCAGTTAAACTCTCGCCGTTCTCGTAATTGGAGATGGCCTCAGCGGATATGCCGACGGCGCTCGCCGTCTCGCGCTGGAACTTGTACTTCGAAGCACAGGCTCCGCCCATCGATGCGGTAATAACTGATTTGATGCTCGCGATGCTCACCTCCTCTCGTTGTACTTAAACTCTGTCCCTGACGGATTTCCACTACTAATACTGGAAGTCAAACAGAGGTTTGCCGAGCGATTCACTCTAGCCAGGTAGACGATGGCTGCCGTGGTCACCGCTCGTGCTCCCTGTCCTCGGCCTCGGCCAGGCGGCGCGCACGTTCCTCGATGTCGCGCGCGGCCGGGGCCTTGTGGACGCCGGCGGCGCGAGCGCTGCCCTGCTCGGCTAAGAAGCGGTGGTCGACGCTCTCAGGCTCGTCCCCCCGTCTCGCTCGATTATCAGGTGCGTTGTGCGATGAAGGCGAGCGAGGAACTTGGGCGGCCGAGTCGCGCACCTCGTCGGGGGCGCGATGAGCCGGTGCTTTGATTCGGTATACTAATCGGGTATACTTATTGAGGAAGAAAGGAGAACGGCAGTGGTCAGAGTGCATGGGAACGCCCTCAAGCACGGGCTTACCAGTGAGGAAGTCGCGTATGCGTGGGAGAACCCGATTAGGTGCCGCCAGCGAAACGGAACCGATGACCCGCCGCTCTGGATTTCGGTCGGCTCGCTTCCTGATGGCAGGTTTGCCGAGTTGATTGGGTTCATGGACATCGACGGCGTTTGGTGCGTGTTCCACGCGACGGTGCCGCCGACGAAGAAGTTCAAGCACGAGCTGGGATGGAGGTAGACATGAGCGGAATCGTTGCCGAGAACGGCAAGGTCGTGACCGACGAGATGATTGCCGACTGGGAGAGCGCTCTTGAGCGCGACGAGTGGCCGAGCGGATGGGTCAACGTCGGCGAGATCGTCGAGGGCAAGCTTCCGAAGGCGGCGCCTGAGACGGTGACGCTGTCCCTCAAGGTTCCCGTCGCCATGAAGCGGGCGCTTGAGAAGGAAGCCAAGGCGCAGGGCAAGTCGACGGGCGCATATGCCCGCGGAATCCTCGCCGACGGTCTCATGGCCATAGCGTAGATAGTCAAAAAGAAAGCCCCTCTTGCTTGCCGGCTTAGGGGCTTTAGCAGACGGTTTAACCAGTCCTTTCTGCAAGGAGTATTATGGCATCATGCCGATGAGCAATGAGAAAAAAGCGACGCTCGATGCCCTGTCGGAGTGGTGCACGGTTTTGGCGCAGTGTCGATCTGAGTGGTAGTCAAATGTCAAGTTCGAGTTCACCTATACCATCGATGGTGATGCTCATACGGTAACCGCAAGTTTTTAGATGGCACGAGAAGAGGAGGCCACCATGGAAGAAAACAAGAACCTCACGAACGGCGCCGAGCCTCTGAGCGACCCCAAGCTTAATGACGCTACCGGGGGAGATTCCGAGTACTACACCACCACGTATTACTGCCCCCATTGCGGAGGTGTCGCTCAGATCAACACGCACTACACCGGCTTTAGATACAAGTGCACGTCGTGTGGTCGCCGCCTTAAGTCAACTGAGTGCGAGAGGAATGTCCTTACGCACACAATTAAGGGAGACGCTCACACCGTAAGCGGAAATTTCTAGGCGATAAGCTTCATAAGATTCGTGCGGGCCCGCCGGAAGCGATGCTTCTGGCGGGCTTTTCTATGCGCGTCCGCGCTCGTTTTGAGCGCTCGCAAGACCTGTTTGATGTATCTGCTGACTGCGGCCGGGGTGAGGTCCTTGGCCTCGGCCAGTTCCTTTTGGCTCATGCCCCGTTCCCTCAACAGGGCGTTGAGCCTTGCTCCTATTAGCGCTGCCATGCTGAGCTGGCGGAAGAGGAGATCGCGGCCATGAAGGCCCATCAGGCCGGGGGACGGGACACCGTTGAGGCCGTGTGGCGCGACGGCGGTCTTCGCGGCGGCGGTCCTGAGCCGGAAACGCGCAAACAGTTATGCGGCCGACAATGCGCTGCTAAGATGAGAAAACGCTGCTAGGCGATCCAGTTAATCGCCTCGGGAATGACCTCTGATTCAAGTCACCGAGGCTCGATTTGTAACTGTATGAGAATCCTTGGCTGATGAGCGAATGGGCGCGGTAGCCGGTATCTCCCTCCGAACTCCAGCCACGAGAGAATCACCGTATGGCAGACCGCTCATGGGCCGAGCCTTGGCTTTCGGCCCGATTAAGGACACAGCTGCCTTCACGGATTTTCTCGGCCGCTTATCGGTCTTGTACGTGCGAAGAGGTACGTGACTCCCCTATTTGTGACGTTATGAGGCGTAGCTGGCCCGTTGTGTACGTGAGCAGGCGCACACAACGGGCCAGCTGCTCTCGTTACGCGCATTGTCAGGCAGGTCGCGTCTGTGGCCGGCGCCGCTTGGAGGAACCATCACCAGAGGGAATAGTCGGGAGTGACATCGGTGAAATCGGGTCCGGGGCGGTCGTTCGTCGGCGTTATGAGGTCGCCCACCCAAGGGCCGCCGCTCGCCTCGTTTCCGCGGTACTCAAGGCGGTAAGTGTCGCCCAGGATGGCCGGGGTGACGTCCTCGAGGATGTCCTTGCCTTCGAAGGTACAAAGGCGCCGCCCGCCCAGGCGGTCCAAGAACTCCCTGCGTGTCTCGTTGACCACGTAGCGGTAGAAGATGGGCTCCTGGTCGAGCGGGCCCTCGTAGGGATGCGTGAACTTGGCTTCGGGGTCGTCGTCCGTCGGGAAATACCATTCCTGGCCCTTGAAGCACGAGAACAGGGCACCGACGTCGTAGCCGTTCTCCTCGACGTAATCGATCGGGTTCTCGGGGATGAGCTCGGCCATGCTGCGGAAGCCCTCGCCCTCGCACTTCTCAAGGTCGGTGTAGTCGCTCACGCAGGCCACGAGGTCGCCGTGCCAGCGGCCCGCGAGCAGGGTGAGCGCCACGTCGGTGCGGTCGTTCGGCAACTTGCAGTTCTCCAAGATTTTTACGCCGTAGGCGAACGGCCCGTTGCCCAGGCGCTCCATCTTTGTCGCGTTGACCCATGCATAGTAAGCGCCCATGGTTGGTTCCTTTCGCGAGTCGTGGGCAGGGGCTCGCGTCGAGCAACAACACGGAGCGCTTGGTGGGCGCGAGCGTCTCCCGTGAACGTTGTTGGATATAAAAAACGCCGGGGGACTTCCCCCGGCACTTGGAGGTAGCCGTTAGCCACCGATCTTTTATCTACCATGCGAGACGATGGTTTGCAAGGATGGTCCGGTCTGCTTCCAGCATTTATTAGCAGGGCACTCCCCCATTCCTAAATAGATGAGAAGGCTTCGAGGCCGGGGCGACTCGGAGCCGCGCAGGGCGGGCGGAGGCTAGCCCTTGCGGTAATGGTCCAGCAGGTCCTCGAGATCCAATGGGTTGGAGAGAGCCCAGGTCGAGTCCACCTCGACCTGCTCGACCTTATCCCAGTCCCTGCTGAGCACGATGCCGTCGATGAGTTCCGCGCGGCAGAGGTCGTGGAGCGTCGGATACGGGGCCTCGGGAGTGCCCGGGTTGCCGCAGCGCGCGAAGGTGACGCGGTCCCCGTACCTGATGATCATGTACGAGGCGGGGTTGCCGCGGAAGAGGACCTCGAACTCCGGCTCGCCGGGGACGAGGCCGAATATCTCCTTGAACTCCTCGAGCGTGACCATCGCTTGCCTCCCTCCGCAAACTTTCCCATGCCGCTGCGGATAGCTTTCCTTTCTCGCCAAGCGTAGCACCCGGCCGCCCCTGTGACCGGCTGGGATTCTTTTGGGAACGAAGTTGACGCGACGAGAGGACGGTGGAGTATGTCGCTGGGTGATGAGGAGAGGTATTGGGTGCCGGGGGCGGTGCGGGGGTACCTGAGGCCATAATCAATCAATCCGTCTGCTTCACGAGCCACATGCTTAGTAGAGCACCCTCAAGAGCTCCGTCTAGCCGTCCGTCCGCGCGTCTCCCGCGTCCTCGTCCGGCAGCCACCTCGTCCAGATGGGACAGTCCCGCCAGCCGTCAGAGAAACCCATGCGGGCCAGTTCGTCCTCGCTGCGGGTCGAGAGCAGAGCGAACAGCCGGTCGCGCCAGCCTGTGTCAGGCGCTATGCGCTCCAGGAGGTAGCTCAGTATGGTCAGCATGCCGAACATGTTGTCCGACCTCACCTCGAAGGGTTCGTGCCACTCGGGGTGCTTGCTTCTGGTGGGGATGATGGGCCGCGTCCCGATGCCCCTGTTCCAGAGCCTGCCGTGGTGGCAGCATATGTTGCGCACGGTGTTTGTGGCCACGAGCCAGGACTTCAGCACCCGGCTGGAGACGCCCAGGGCGCCCGAGAGCCGGTTCCTGATCTCGGGAGATGCCCCGTTGTAGAGCCTGAGCATCGTCCCGAAGTCCATGAGGTTCACCAGGATCCAGTAGGGAGGCAGGTCGCTGCCGTCACCGTACTTCTCGCGGAAGTGGACGGCGAAAGGCTCGCGTGACCGGTCCAGCTCCTCGGTGCAGCGCCCCATGAAGTCCAGGTAGTCGCGCCATTCTAGCCGGGGCAGGTTTCTCCTGTCCATGAAGCCGAAGGGGCCCGTGGCCCCCGCCAGCTCGTAGGCCAGCTGGGTGCGGAAGTAGACCTCCACCCGCTCGATCGCGTCGAGCACCACCAGGCGGAACTGCCGGTCGAAGGTGTAGAGCGACCACACGTCGCCGAAGGTCGTCCCCACGACGAAGCGCTCGTCTGCGCCCCCGTCCTCGCCCGGCTCCGGCTGCCTCTTAAACACGTACCAGTAGCCCGACAGGCGGTAGTAGCCCACGTCGGCCAGGTGGGCGATGAGGTCGTCGCGGTAGGCCCGCATCCCGCGCTCTATGAGGAGGTCTGCCTGCTGATCGAGGGTGAGCCAGGGCTTCGCGTATTCCATGGCGCTCCAAAGTGTCCCGAGGTAAAAGAAGACCCGCCAGTGTGCGTGCTCTCGCGAGCAGAGGCCGGGCGGGTTTACTAATGTCATCATACCACGCCCTCGGTGGTTTTAGGCCGATGCGTTCCCGGGACCACGCCAATCCGACGGCCACAACACAAGGCGAGCGGCTCACGTGCCGCGCAGGGCGGGCGGGGGCTAGTCTTTGCGGTAATGGTCCAGCAGGTCCTCGAGATCCAATGGGTTGGAGAGAGCCCAGGTCGAGTTCACCTCGACCTGCTCGACCTTATTCCAGTCCCTGCTGAGCACGATGCCGTCGATGAGTTCCGCGTGGCAGAGGTCGTGGAGCGTCGGATACGGGGTCTCGGGCGTGCCCGGGTTGCCGCAGCGCGCGAAGGTGACGCGGTCCTCGTACTTGATGATCATGTACGAGGCGGGGTTGTCGCGGAAGAGGATCTCGAATTCCGGCTCGCCCGGGACGAGGTCGAATATCTCCTTGAACTCCTCGAGCGTGACCATCGTTTGCCTCCCTCCGCAAGCTATCCGGCTTGCTGCGGATAGCTTTCCTTGCTCGCCAAGCGTAGCACCCGCCCGCCCCTGTGACCGGCTGGGATTCTTTTGGGAACGAAGTTGATGCGATGAGAGGACGGTGGAGTATGTCACTGGGTGATGAGGAGAGGTATTGGGTGCCGGGGGCGGTGCGGGGGTACCTGAGGGCGATGGGGTTTCGGTTGCCGTTGGAGGAGATGGAGGCGCATATCCTGGCGTGGGAGAGGTGGATGCGGGCGGAGGGCGAGTTCTACGACTACCGGGACACGGACGGGTTCGGGCGGCTGTATGAGGTGCATAGGCGCTCGATCATGCCGGCGATGAGGGTGTGCCGGGAGTGGGGTTCTCTGCTGCTGGACGAGAAGACGCAGGTGGCTTGCGAGGACCAGGGGGCGACCGACTGGCTGGAGGGGTTCTTCTCGAACTCGGGGTTCTGGTCCAGGGCGCAGGACACCGTCGTGCGGTCGTTCGGGCTGGGGACCGGGGCGTTCGCCGTGTGGATGGACACTTCTCGGCGTGAACTGAAGGTTCGCCACTACGACGCGCGGATGGTGGTTCCGCTCACCTGGGACGCGGAGGGGGTCACTGAGTGCGCGTTCGTCACGCGGGCCTACTCGCGTGGGCAGGCGGTGGACCAGCTGCAGATGCACCTGATCGGGCCGGGCGGCACTTATCGGATCGAGACGGTTTGCTTCGATGGCAACGGGAACCGTATCGAGGTGCCTGGGGTGGCCGAGAGGGTCGATACGGGGTCTTCTCTGCCTACGTTCGGCATCGTCAAGCCGGCCGTTCCCAATACGCGCGTTGACTGTTCGCCGTACGGGCAAAGCGTTTTCGCCGATGCGGTTGATGCCATTCAATCCGTCGACCTGGCCTTCGACGCGCTTATCAACGAGGTGGACGTCTCGAAGATGAGGGTGTTTCTCTCCGACGTGATGTTCGACTCGGCGAAGACGCCTGATGGCAAGCGGGTGCCGATCCCGTTCGGCAAGGGTGACTGCACGGTGTTCCGCAAGGTGATGTCGACAGAGGACACGATCACGGAGTTCGCGCCGGCGCTGAGGACCGAGGCGCAGAGCAGGGCTCTGAGGCTGGCGCTGCAGGTCCTGGGCGACCTCACCGGGCTCGGCATCAACTACTTCGACTTCGACAACGTGGGGTACGTGAAGACGGCCACCGAGGTCTCGTCGGACAACTCGGCGCTCATGCGCAACATACGCAAGCACGAGAACGCTTTGCAGGGGCCGATCGCGGACGTCTCGAGGGCGCTTCTCGCCTGTGCGAGGGGCATGGGCGAGAAGGTGCCGGACGAGGGCAGCGTGAGGGTCCTCTTCGACGACTCCATCATCCAGGACACGGAGGCCGAGAAGACGCGCGATATGAAGGAAGTCGCGGCGGGGCTTATGCAGCCCTGGGAGTACCGTGTGCGGTGGTACGGGGAGAGTGAGGACAAGGCGCGAGGGAACGTCGGCAAGGGGGCGACGGCGGCCCAGTAGGCGCTTCTCCGCGTAATGCGTCAGCCCTCGGAATGGGGTCGAAGGAACTCCATGTCCTCGGCCGCGCATTCCCAGAACATGAACGGGCCCTCGCCCTCGGCTTTGCCGGGGGCGAGGACGGCGAGCCAGGTGTCCGCGAGGACGGCCCTGGACCAATGAGGGAAGACCATGGCATCGTTCTCGAACACAAGCCCCCTCATCACCCGGGGAGAGAGCGCGGGCCCGCACCAGGGCTCGTGGAAGCCGAAGAACTCGTAGTCGGGGCCGAGGCCCTTTTCGTGCCGGTCCGTGAGGTGCTCGTCGACCGCGTCGAAGAAGTGCTCCTCGTTGTATATGACGCCGGGGCGCGCGCTCGGGTCGTCATGCGGGAGGCACGGCGCCGGGTCGACGCGGCGCATGATGCGGGTCGCGCGAGGCCCCCTGTCGTCGAAGAAGATAAGGCGGTCGCACGCGTCGCAGCGCCAGATCGAGGCCTTCAGCCCGACGCCGTAGTCGAGGCCGAAGAACGGCGCGTCCGGGTTTTTGTGCATGATCTCGTCGGACACGAAGGTGTGGACGACCTCCTGGTTGTTCTCGCGGACGTCGTGGCCGCAGAGGCATCCTATGTGGCTCATCTCGAGGCTCCTTCTCTTACCCCAACCCGCCCCGCGAAGAAAGCCTCACGGGAATATGATTTCCAACTGTCCTCTGCTGGCATTATCTCTCCGCACCGTGCATTACGCTATTCCCAGGGGTTGAAATAACCCGTGCGGGCAGCGCCTCTTCGCTGCGGCCGGTAAGGTGTTCTTCCTCGACGCAGTGGAGGGGCGTTGTGTCGACGCAGAGGATGGAGACCTCTCGGGCTGGCTCGTCCCG
>CAVCUP010000048.1:0-8108 GCA_963605405.1 bacterium
CGTGGGAGGCGACGGTACGGGCCGAGACGTGGAAGACGCCCGGCAGGCCCTCGCCAGCGATCTTGTACATGTTCGGGATCATCAGGAGCAGGCCCTGAGAAGCCGTGTACGTGGTGGTCAGCGCGCCGGCGCCCAGCGAGCCGTGGACGGTGCCGGAGGCGCCAGCCTCGGACTCCATCTCGACGACGTTGACGGGCGTGCCGAAGATGTTCTTGCGGCCCTGGGCGGCCCACTGGTCGACGTGGTCGGCCATCGGGCTGGACGGCGTGATCGGGTAGATGCCCGCGACCTCGGTGAACGCGTACGATACGTGCGCGGCCGCCTCGTTGCCGTCCATGGATTTGAACTTACGTCCCATATCCTCTCCTTTAATAAACACCTGGGCACCCCCATGGTCCCAGGTCGTCTACTGGGTGCGGCCGTCGCTTGCCGGGCAGGACCCGCTGTGCAAACGCACAAACCTCCACAGTCGTTTTGCCAGTGTACCCCGAGAATGTTGCGGAATGTAGGGTGAACGATTAACAAAACCGCGCTGCGGGGGCATTTTGCCCGTGAGCGGAGTTTGTGCGGGCAGCCCAAACGGACGGTCCGGCAAGAGGGGCGAAAGCGTAAGCAGCAAACCCGCAAGACGGGAACCGCAGCTAGAGCAGGCCTGCGGGCCGAAGGGCAGGCCCGCAAGACGGGAAGGGGGCCGGGGACCCGCAGGCCAGGAGGGGCCGACGCCCGCATGCGAGGCGCGCGTCTCTTGCCGGCGGACAACCGCGGACGGGCGCGCCTCTTGCCGGGAACCGAGCGGCGAGGCGCGCGCCCTAGGCGGGCTGGAAGCGCTCTCGGTCCACGAACATGAGGGCGAACGCGCAGGCGAGCAGCGCCGCAGCGGCAAAAATCATGCGCGTTTCGAGCAACGGCGCGAGGTAGTTGCCCAAGACGGCTCCGAGCACGAAGCAGACGATCACGAAGTAGCTCAGCAGGCCGTTGAGCAGCGAGCGCTCCTTACGGGTGCCCAGCCACTCGACCACGGACTCCGTGCCCGAGCGCAAGTTGCCGATGCACATCGTGGTGGCCAGCGCGCGGCCATGAAACTTGCGGAAGGCCTGCACCTGGATGCCGCAGGCGAAGGAGGTGATTCCGTTGGCATAGAGGCTGTGCCCGTCGGGGATCAGGCCCACTGCCACGAGGAAGAGAATCTCGATGAGTATGGCAAGCTGCCGCCAATGGAGGTGTCTCTCGGCCGCGACGAGGCGGATGGCGTGGCTGAGCGCGATGCCGGCGGCGAAGCAGACCACCGGGACGCCATAGTGCAGGCACTCGACCCAGCGCCCGGCGGAGAGATGAATGCCGAAGAGCAGCATGTTGCCCGTCTGCGCGTTGGCAAAGACATGATCGCGCACCAGGTAGGAGTACGCATCCATCACGCCTCCCGCAAGCGAGAGGAGCGCGGCGAGCTCCAACGACTCGGATTCCTGCTTGGCGCGGCGGATCATGTGCGCGGCCTCCCCGTGGCCTGGTCCCGGTTTTTCCGCAGGGTATTGTTGCAGCGCGCGGGACGGACGGGGACGGCGAAGAGAAATGCGTCGCGGGATGGAAACCTGGGATGCGGCGGGATAGAGAAGTCGGCACGGCGGGGCGGGGAGAAAAAAAGGCCGCGCCTGAGGCGCGGCCGTCTGGGCAACCGGGCACCGCCGGCGCGGCGCTTTGGGCCCGCTAGCGGCTGCGCTCCTTGAGGGCACGGGCAATCTCGCGATCGACGTCGCGCCGGGCCATGTCCTCGCGCTTGTCGTAGAGCTTCTTGCCCCGGCCCAATCCGACGGCGAGCTTGACGCGATTGTGCTCGTCGAAATAGAGCTCGAGCGGCACGAGCGCCGTGCCCTTCTGGCGGAGCTTGCCGTCCAGGTAGTCGATCTGATGGCGGTGCAGCAGCAGGCGGCGCTTGCGGTCGGGGTCGACGTTCCACACGCCGCCGTTGGAGTACGGGTGGATATGGACGCCGTGCAGCCAGCACTGACCGCCGCGGATGAGGCAGAAGGCATCGGTGATTTGGCTCGCGCGCTCGCGCAGGCTCTTGACCTCGGTGCCGGTGAGCTCGATGCCCGCCTCGTAGGTCTCGTCGATGAAGTACTCGTGGCGGGCGGACCGGTTGCGGGCGATGGACTTCTTCTCCGGCTTCGCGAGCCTGCCGGCGCCCTTGCCGGACGCCTTGCCGCCGCCGACGGGCGTGGACTTCTTGGCCATGCTAGCTCACGCTCCTCGCCGCGTCCTCGGCGTCGACGGCGACGCCGGCGCCCGAGGCCCCGGCGAGCTCCTCGGCCTCGGCGGCCTGGATCGCGCGGAGAAGCGACTTCGCGGCAGGCTCCCCCACCAGGTCGCGGGCGCGCAGCGTAAACTCGGTCGCGTCGTTCCTCTCGCCGGCACGGGCGGCGTTCGAGGCGCAGATAAGCAGGCACGCGGCGACCTCGGCGTTCGCGCCGCGCGGGAGGCCCTCGGCCTCGAGGAGGCGACCGGCCTCGGCGTCGGAGACGCCCGACGGGTCGCGATCGGTCCCGGCCGCCTGGTCGAGGGCGGCGTCGAGCGCGCTATCGCGGACATCGAGCGCCTGGGCGGCGCGCAGGCAGGCCACCGCCACCTGAGGCTTCTCGCTGACCTGGAACCAAGTGGAGAAGTTCACGAAGGCGCGGGCGAGATGCCTGGGGTCGCTCGCGCGCTCGAAGACCGAGAACGAGAGGCCGAGGTACTCGTCCATGTTTCCGTCAATCTTGTACAGGTCAGCGAGATTGAGGCGGCTGCCGCAGTCCATCGGGTTCCAGCGGACGGCGCTCTTGAGGGCGGCCTTGGCCTCGTCGTAGTCGCCCACATGGACGTTCGCGAGGGCGAGGTCCTCGTAGAGGCGGCCGAGCGGCTCGCCGACGTCGCGCAGCTCGCGGGGGTCGCCCTCGATGCGGCGGTACGCGAGCTTCTCGAAGGCCGTCGGGAAGCTGAACCACTGCACCTCGTTCGTAGCGGCGCAGTTCTTGTCCACGTACTCCTCCGCGTCCTCGGCGAGGCGGCGAAGAAGCTCGCAGGCGGCCTCGTCCTGGCCCTGGAGCATGTAGCCCTCGGCCTGGGCAAGCGCGTCGGCAAGCTCGGTTTGCGGTTCGTTCATAAAGTCCTCCAGCCGGCAGCGCCGGCGCGTCGTTGGTTTTCGCTCTGCTGATGATACCCCGCCGCGGCGCATAGGTTGCGGACCGGGCCGTCGCGGGGAGGGCGGCGGCCACGATACGCGCATGTTTTTACCTCGCGACGGGGCCGAAGCGCGTTTGCAGGGATTCGGGCAACTCACCGTGCAACCAAACTTCGACTTTGCGGCAAAAACCTGTGACTTGCAGCTCGGAAGGTCGCGTATCGGCCGTCAAAAAGCCCATTCGGGCAGTTTGAAACCCTTCAACTCGATGCGAGGGCCGTAATCTGCCGCAAAGTCGAAGTTTGGTTGCAAACGGCCCTAGCCCTCCGACCGCGGGAGCCGGAAATCGATGCGGCCGCGGGGCACGTCCACAGCAGCGACCTCGACCACGACGCGCCGACCGAGCGACCACACCTCGCCCGTGGACTCTCCGGTCAGGCGCATACGCTTCTCGTCGTAATCGAACCACTCGCGCCCCAGGCCGCGAACGGGGATGAGGCCGTCGGCACAGGTCTCGTCGAGAGAGACGAACACGCCGAAGCGCTCGACGCCGGAGACCACCCCCGCCTCGCGCGCGCCAAGCCGCTCACCGTAGAGCTCGGCCATCTTGACCTTCTGCGAGTCGCGCGCGGCGGCGTCGGCCGTCCGTTCCATGGCCGAGCAGTCCGAACAGAGCTGCGGCAGGACGCGCTCAACGGCGCGCTGCTCGGGACAACCGTCCCTGCCGGCAAGGTGCGCCTTGAGCGCACGGTGCACGATGTCGTCGGGGTAACGGCGGATCGGCGAGGTGAAGTGGCAGTACGCCGGGGCGCCCAGCGCATAATGGCCGTCGTTGTGAGGCAGGTAGACGGCTCTTTTTTGCGCGCGGAGGAGAAGCGCGCTCGCCAGGTACTCCCCTCGGGCGCCGCGGGCGCGCTCGAGCACCGTCCGGATCACCCGGGGCTCGCCCGCGAGCAGCCCCGCAGCGTCTCCGGGAGCAAGGAGCCCCAGCTCGTCGAGGGGCGCGATGGTGTTGCGCAGGTCCTCGGCCGAGGGCTGCTCGTGCACGCGGTAGGCACAGGACACGTCGGCATCGGCGAGGATGCGGGCCACGGACTCGTTGGCCAGCAGCATCGCCTCCTCCACCAGGCCGGTGGCGCGGGTGCGGCTGCGCACGCGCACGCCCGTGGGGCGGCCGGCCTCGTCGAGCACGACCTTGGACTCCCGCGTCTCGAAGTCGATGGCGCCCCGCTCACGACGAACGGCCTCGCGCAGCGCGCGGATACGATCCAGCACGGCGAGCATCCGCCCGATCTCCTCGGCTTCCGAAGGCTCGACGAGCGGCAGCTCACGGACGCCCCTCCCGCCGGCGAGGTATTCGTCGACCTCGTCGTAGCAGAGCCGGGCGTTCGAGCGGATGACCGAGGCGCAGGCGCGCGCCGAAGCCACATGGCCGCGCTCGTCAAGGCGCATCCGCACCGTCATGGCGAGGCGGTCCTCCCCCGGGCGCAGAGAGCACACGTCGTTGCAAAGACGCTCGGGCAGCATCGGGATCACGCGATCCACGAGATAGACCGAGCAGGTTCGCGCGCGGGCCTCGAGGTCCATCGACGAGCCCCAGGGCAGGTAGTGCGTCACGTCCGCGATATGGACGTCGAGTTCGAAGCCGCCGTCCTCTAGCTCGCGGGCGCCCACCGCGTCGTCGAAGTCGCGGGCATCGACGGGGTCGATGGTCACGCACATGGCGCCGCGCAGGTCGCGCCGGCGCGGATCGTCGGCGAGCGCGGAGGGGGCGTCCACGCGGGCAGCCTCCGCCTCGGCAAGCGTCGCCGGCGAGAAATCGCAGCCCAGACCATGGCTCGCGATCACGGACTCAATATTCATATCCAGCTCGTCGGCCGCGCCGACGCGCCTATCCAGGGTAACAACGGCGCCGGTGTGGCGCGTGGGGTACTCCACGATTCGCGCGGAAACAACGTCGCCCGGCGCGACGCCCAGCCGCTCCGGGCTCTTGTCCTCAGGCAGCACAAAGAAGTCATGGCAGATTCGGGTGTCAAGCGGGACCACGGCCCCGAGCGGCCCCGCGAGCTCGAAACGGCCGAGAAGCGTGCGGGCCGCCCGCGACGTCACGGAGTCGACAACGGCGAGCCTGCCCTGACCGGGCCGCCTCGCGCCGACGAGAAACACCTGCACCTCATCGCCGCTCATCGCCTCGTGAACGCCGCCGCGCGTTACCTCGAAGGTGCCCTCGGCGGTCTCGACCACGGCGTGACCGCCGCGCAGCACGCGCAGTGTGCCGGAGAGGGTGCGGCGCTGCTTGCGCGGCCCCTTGGTGGAACCTCTGCGGGAATTTCCCTTGTGCGGTCGCTTTCTCGCCATCGCTTCTCGCCTTCCATCGTTTGGAGACAGGTCTGTTCGCGCAGCCGTTTGGAAACGTGCCGCGATGCGCTCCTTGTTGGGGAGAGGTCCGCTCACGCCGGAGGGCGCCCCAATCGGAGCCCGCCCCAAAACACCGGCCCGCATTAACCAGTCCCCATAATAGAACGGGGGCGCCGCAGTTGCGACGCCCCCGTCCGTAAGGGTTTCTTGCCGATTGTCCCCGCGCTAGACCTTGAGATAGCGACGCATGGCGATGGCGGAGCCGAAGACGCCGATGACCACGCCGATCGCGAGCAGCGCACCGGAGCAGGTCAGCATCGTGCGCGTAGAGATGGAGAACGAGAGGAACGCCATGCTCGCGGCGAGCTTGGGCAGCAGCGCCCCCACGCCGGCGTAGAGCGCGGCGATGGCGAGAAGCGCGCCGATGATGGCCTCAAGCATGCCCTCGAGCAGGAACGGCCCGCGGATGAAGCCGTTCGACGCGCCGACAAGGCGCATGATGCCGATCTCGCGGCGACGGGCCGAGATGGCCAGGCGAATCGTGTTGTTGATGAACACGAACGCCACGAAGGTGAGGAGCGCGACGAGCACGAGAGCCGCAATGCGGATGTAGTTCGTGACGCTGAAGAGCCTCTCGACGGTCTCGCGGCCGTAGTTAACATCAGAGGACGGGGCGTCCTGCGAGTCGCAGATGGCGGCGAAGTCGGAGTCGGCGATGATCTTGTCCGCGGTGGCCTCGACCTGTTGCGGGTCGTTGAGGCGAATCACGAGAGACGCGGGCAGCGGGTTCTCGCCGTCGAGGGCCGTGATGGCGTCGCTCGCGTTGCGGTTGGACATCTGGGTGCGGTACTGCTCGAGCGCCTCCTCCTTGGAGCGGACGGTCACGCTCTCGACGTTGTCCCAACCCTGGACCTTGGCAGCGTAAGCCTGGACCTGCTCCTCGGTCGCGGAATCGGAAAGGAATGCCTGGATGGTGACCTCGTCCTCGACCGAGCCGATCATGTTGTTGATAAGCGCGGTGGTGAGCACGAAGACGCCGATGATGAAGAGAGACAGGAAGATGGTCACGATCGCGCCGAGGACCGTGGTCCAGTTGCGGCGGAAGTGCTGCCCCACCTCACGAAAAGAGTAACCGATGTTAGAGGGCGCCATAGTAGCCGTAGCCTCCCTTCTCCTGGTCGCGGACCACGTGGCCGGCCTCCAGGGCGATGACGCGCCTGCGCATGGAGTCGACCATCTCGCGGTCGTGCGTGGCCATGACGATGGTGGTGCCGGCGCGGTTGATTCGGTCGAGCAGCTTCATGATTCCGAGCGAGATGGCCGGATCGAGGTTGCCGGTGGGCTCGTCGCAGACGAGCAGCGGCGGGCGGTTGACCATAGCTCGGGCAACGGAGACGCGCTGCTGCTCGCCGCCGGAGAGCTGGTCGGGGAAGTGGTCCATGCGCTCGGCGAGGCCGACAAGACGAAGCACCTCGGGGACCTGGGCCTTGATGACGGAACGGGGCTTGCCGATGCACTCGAGGGCGAAGGCGACGTTCTCGTAGACCGTTTTGTTGGGAAGAAGCTTAAAGTCCTGGTAAACGGTACCGATCTGGCGACGGAGATACGGGACCTTCTTGTTGCGCATCTTGGTCAGGTCCTGTCCTCCGACGATGACCTGGCCGTGCGTAGCCTTGAGCTCGCGCGTGATGAGGCGCAGGAGGGAAGACTTACCGGAGCCCGAGTGGCCGACGACGAAAACGAATTCGCCGGGGTACACGTCGAGGCTGACGTCGTCGAGAGCGGGCTTGTTGGGCTGGGCCGGATAGATGAGTGATACGTTTTTGAACGACACGGTGGGGGCGCCGGTCCGCGGAACCACGGGCGTGCCGTTGTCCGCGAGGGGCGCGAACACGCTCGTGAAGCCCGGCTGATCCGTTGGGTCGGCGGGCTCGGAGGCGGTTACGGTGTGGACCGCGAGGTCGTCCGCGGCGGCCTTGGAGAGGACGTCGGGAACGGAGCGGTCCGCCACGGTATCGGGGTGCAGGATAGCGTCGACGGCTGCGTCGTCCACGCTGAACTGCGGCTCGTTTGCCGTGGAACCGGACACGGGGACGGAAGTGGGCTCGAACAGCGTCACCTCTTCGTCCTCCACCTGTCGCTCAGTGCTGCGAAAGTGAGTGGCCACAAAAGCTCCTTTTTCTTTAGCTCACAACGGACAGTTGCGCAGATAGTTTAACAAATGCCCAGCTTCGGGGGCTGAAAGGCCCCTCCAAACACTTGATAAAGCAGAACCTCCCCACACGGGAAACGTGGACAGGAGGCGCCGTGATGCCGACAAGAGCCGCCGGGAACGAGGCGAGAATCGCAGGCGCACGACAAAGATCGCCTACCGTTCGGGAGCAACCGAAACATGCCGGCGGGCCGCACGGGACACATCCCCACCCAGGCCACAAAAGAAGGGTCGGGAGCTGCTCCTCCCGGCCCTTGCCTGCCTTGAATGCGTTGCCTCGATCGAGCGCAGGGCCTTTTAACTGGGGTCCGTTTTGCCTTTGGAGACTACTTGCCCAGGAAGTCGAGCACCTGGCGCTCGACGCCGCCGGCGTCCAGGCCG
>CAVCUP010000049.1:0-7941 GCA_963605405.1 bacterium
GGTACTTGGCCGACCTGCCCGAACGGGAGAAAACCTTGCCCTGCCAGACTGCGTGCGTCGGGCGGGCGCCGTAGTGCGCCGTCGTGTAGACGAGGTCGCACCCCCACTCGTCCATGCGGCGCCAGAGCACGTCGTTGCGCGCCTGGTTGGCCTGCGTCACGAGGTGGCGGCGCAGCGCGGCGTCGACGGAGGTCGACACGCCGCTCTTGTAGTCGATCGTCGTTATCCCGAGCTTTGCGAGCCTGGACACGGGGTCGTTATCATAAGCGACCCCAATAGTGAATGAGATGCATGACGATCACAGCAAGCGTCATATCGTCGTCCTCAAACCCTAACGCAAGGGATCTGGAGGACTTGCGCGCCGCATTACTGGGCAGGAGCGCATTCGCTGTGAGAGTCAGGTCCAAAGGCAAGCTACCACAATTTGCATCCCGCCCACTCTATTTCATAACCCGCATGTTCGGTCCCTGATCATGAGAAAGGCCCCCTCGCGGGGGCCTCTCGGCTAGCTCTCTATGTCGCTCTTGAGATCTTGGATTATCTCCGCGAGCTTCGCCTTGGCCTCGTCGGCATCCGGCTCGTCCTTCGCGTCCTCCATTCGCTTCACGAGCTGCCTGAGGAACGACTTGAACTGAAGGTCGCTCATGCCCATCTCTTCCACGGCCCTCGCCATCTCCCCTGTAGATGTAATCGTGCACCGAAATCAACAGACTCATCTACGCTATGACGAAAACGCACGCATACTGACGCGTGAGAGGTTAGTAGCTGTTTGAGGATAAACCCCAACGTCATAACGCGTCTACCTGCAAAAAAACGAGAAAGAGGCTACTTGAACTGGTTCTCGTAGGCCTCGAGAACCTCGGCGGAGGGGCCGTCCATGCGCTGCTGGCCCTTCTCGATCCAGACGCAGCGGTCGCAGATCTGGGCCACCTGATCCATCGAGTGGCTCACGAAGAGTACCGTGACCTTGCCGGAGTCGATGAAGGAGCGGATACGCTTGAGGCACTTCTCCTGGAAGAAGACGTCGCCCACCGAGAGGGTCTCGTCGACGATGAGCAGGTCGGGCTCGGTCACCGTGGCGATGGCGAAGGCGATACGGGCCACCATGCCGCTCGAGTAGTTCTTGAGCGGCATCTCGAGGAAGTCCTGGAGCTCGGCGAAGTCGACGATCTCCTGGAGATGCTCGTCGATGAAGTCGCGCGAATAACCGAGAAGCGCGCCGTTGAGGTAGATGTTCTCGAGCGCGGTGAGCTCGGGGTCGAAGCCGGCGCCGAGCTCGATCAGAGGCGCGATGTTGCCGCGAACCTTGATGGTGCCCTCAGAGGGGTCGAGCACGCCGGCGATGCACTTGAGCATCGTGGACTTGCCGGAGCCGTTCGTGCCCACGAGGCCGACGATCTCGCCGCGCTTGACCTTGAACGAGATGTGGTTGAGGGCGCGGAACTCCTTGAAGAAGAGCTCGTGCTTCATGGCCTTGATGAAGTACTCCTTGAGGTTGGTGAGCACCTCGGAGGCCATGTTGAAGATCATCGAGACGTCCTCGACCTCGATCGAGTACTCCTCGTCGGGGGTCGCGGGCAAAGAGTAGTAGGCCACGGTGAATGCCTTCCCTAGATGTAAAGGATGAACTTGTGCTCGGTCTTCCTGAAAACGGCGATGCCGGCGATAAGGGCGACGACGGCCCAGATGACGGCGAGTAGCAGAATGGTCCTCGTCGGGTCGTTCTGGTACACGAAAGCCGAGCGCATAATCTCGAGATAGTTGTACATCGGGTTGACCTTGACGAGCCAGATGACGTAGGCCGGCGCGTTCGAGTTGGTCAGCAGCGAGAGGTCCCAGAAAATCGGCGTGAGATAGGTCCATGCGGTGAGCACGACGCTCCACAGGTGCATCATGTCACGGAAGAAGACACAAAGGGCGCCGATCAGCATGCCGACGCCGATGGAGAAGAGCATGACGAGCACGAGCCCCACAAAGAACCAGAGGGTGTGGATGGTGGGCATGACGCCGTCGAAGACCATGACGATGGCCACGGCCACGAGGCTGAAAGCGAAGTTGACCGCCGCCGAGAAGACCTTCTGGACGGGGAAGACCCAGCGATCGATCTTGACCTTCTTGAGAAGGGACGAGGCTTCGATGATGGAGCGCAAGCCGCCGTTGGTCGCGTCGTTCATGAGCGCGAAGGTGATGTTGCCGACGATGAGGTAGAGCGAGTAGTGCTCGAGGTTGGAGCGCAGGAAGTACTGGAAGACGAAGCTCATGATGATCATCATGAGCAGCGGGTTGAGGACGCTCCAGACCACGCCGAGGACGCTGCGGCGGTAACGCAGCTTGAAGTCCTTGGTAACGAGCTGCTGGAGAATAAAGAGGTCCTTTGAGTAGCGGCCCTTGAGATGGGCCTTCTCGAGGGACTTGGAGTCGCTGGATACTTGAGCCAAGGTTCCTCCCCTAGGGGAATTCGACAATAAAGCGTTTGTTGGTCGCGAAAATGCTAACACAGGGCACGCGGCGCCCATGCAAAAGCCGTAAAGAGCCCGGACTTGAAGGACGGGGCCTCTTTGCGCCGGGGTGGCATAGGATGACTTTCGAGCTTATCGAACTACTGAGTTGCGAAAAAAAGAAAAAACCCGACCGAAGTCGGGTTTGAAAGTTCTGGCTCCCCGGGCAGGATTCGAACCTGCGACACGCTGATTAACAGTCAGCTGCGCTACCACTGCGCCACCGGGGAATATGTTGTTGCGCTGCCTCCGCGCAAGAAAGTACTATACGCACATCGTTGCCCGTGTGCAAGCCAAAATCTCAAAAAATTTTGGCCGATTTGCTAAACCGCAGGTCAGGAGCCTAAAAATGCCGAAATTAAAGTTGCGCGCCCGGCATCGTCGATAAGCCAGGTGCCGTCATGCTTGGCCAAGGTGACCTCGACGGAGCGCTCGCCCAGGGCCGTGGCATGGACGCAGTCGATAAAGGCCTTGCCCGCAGTGGCATAAAGCGAGGACTCAGACGGGTGCCCGCCGTCCTCGAGGGTCTGGGAGGTGTAGGCATCGTTGAGCGCGCCGAGGGCAGAGGCCATCGACCGGCACGTAAGCGCGACCTGCGCCGTGGCGGCAGATCCCGAGACGGCAACGTCGCCTATCTCCCAGGAGCAGCCGTCGAGGAACGCCCTGAGGAAGTCGTCCCCCAGATGCCGAGCTTCTCGATGGACGAGAGCGTGTCTCCGAGAAGCTCGGAGGCCGAGAGGGTCTTGAGCTGGGTGAGCTCAGAGTCGATGGAGTCGCGTACGGCCTGAGCGTCTCCCTCGGCGTCTGAGCCGCAGCCTGAAAGCCCGAGAGGCGCGCACACCGTGAGAACGGCCATTCCGACCGCAGAGGCGCCCAAGCGCAACGCCTCGCGGCGGCTGGGCGCGACACCGGGCTTCTTGCCGCCGCTCATCGTTCCTGCGCCCCCTCGAGGCCGAGAAGCGCGCAGGCGTTCTTGTGCGCCACGGCGGCCCGCAGGTCGTCCTGGCACGCGGCGTCGAGCTTCTCGCCGAGTCCCACCGCGAGCTCAAGCGGCGTGAAGGGGTAGTCAGAGGCGTAGACCAGGTGCGAGGGATCCGCGAGGCCCAGGATATTCGAGAGCTGCTTGGGCACGACGGTGCCGGCGAGGTCGTAGTAGAGGCGCTTGAGGGAGGCCTCGACGTCGAGGTCTCGGCCGGGGGCGAGCATCTGAGCCATAGGCGCGATGCGGTCGCAGATAATGGGCAGGTAGGCGCCCGCGTGCGGGATAACCCACTTGATGTTGGGGAAGCGGTCGGGCACGCCCGCGACCACAAGGTTCACGACGGCGCGGCAAGTGTCGAAGAAGAACTCCATCATCGGGTACGGAACGCTCTCGCAGACCCCCGAGGGAATCGCCGCGGGCGCCGTGGGGTGGATCATAACGACGGAACCGAGCTCGTCGAGCTTCTCCATAAGAGGTTCGAGGGAAACGTCACCGAGGTAGGCGCCTCGCGCGTTCGTGGGCAGGCAGAAGCCCTTGCAGCCCGTAAGGCGCGCACAACGGCCGGCCTCCGCGACGGCGGCGTTTATATCGGGGACAGGCAGGCAACCGAGAAACGCGAGGCTCCGCGGGTGCTCCGAGGCCGTCTGCGAGCCGAAGTCGTTGCATGCCCGGGCCACCTCGGCGGCCTCGGCGTCGTCGCCCATGTGCACGTGCGGGGACGAGACGCTCATGACGGAATAGTCGACGCCGAGCCTGCCCATCGCCTCGAGGTGGGACTCTACGGACCAGTCGGGAATCGGGAACCCCCCGTCTAAGGTCGTGAGGCCGCGCCTCGCCAAGAGTTCCCGGTACGCGGGCGGCAGGTAATGCGCATGGACGTCGATTTTTGCCATGACTCCCCTTTCGGTAAATTGAATAGAGGAATTATAGGCAAGCGGCGAGCGATTTGCGGGCGCGGGGGCGTTCGGCACGGGCGCCCGCCGGCCTCAGTAACAGAGCATTACTCGCGGGGCGGCGCCGTTTGGCGGCATTCCTCCTCGAGGCGGCCACACCTCGGCGAGAAGCGCGCCTTGGCGATATCGCCTCAAGCCGACGCCCTGCCCCGTAAACCCCTCCCTCAAAGAACGGGCCGACGGCAAGAACTTCTTGCCGTCGGCCCGTGCATAACGATGGTTTTATGGCACGCTAAACACGTTTCCGCAGGTCAGAGAACTAGCTGTTAGTCCTCCATGTTCTCCGCGCGCGCCCTGATGCGCGCCACGGGGTCGGCGATGGCCTCGATGGCCTCCTTGGTCATCGGCTTCGCCTTCCCGGCGCCGCCCTTGTCGGCCGGGTAGCCGGGTACCTGCTTGGACACGTAGGCCGCGATGGCGTCGGCGGACGCCTTGAGGGCGTCCTCGTCCTCGCCGTGGAGCAGGGACGCCGGGACGCCCTTCTCCTCGGCCACCTTCGCCACGAGCTCGGCGCGGGCCTTCTCGGCCTCCATGCCCGCGAGCCTCGCCTTGAGGGCGTCCACCTCGGCCTTGATGGCGTCGGTCGGCTCCTGGTCGGTCTGCGCGGCCTTGAGCCTGCTCAGCTCGCGCTCGCGCTCCTTGGCGCGCTTCTCCCAGGTCTTGGCGTAGCCCTTCCACTTGTCGAGGTCGGTGCCCTCCTCGCCGTTCGGCTCGGCGCCCTCCTCGGGTGCGGTCTCGGCGCCGGTCTCGTCGATGTTCTCGTTCTCTGCCATGTGTCGCTCCTTCCGCGCCGTTCGGCGCCAGAGGGTTTCGGCAAGGCGTTCGCCCTGCCCGGATATGAAGTAGGCCCCGTGTTCGCGGGGCCGTGCTTCCCTTGGATGGGGTAGAATTAAGCCAACGAGATGAAATCTCCCGCTGACCTTTTACAGGGGGGGCTAGTTCATCTCGTTATTTTTTTGACGGTTCCGTCGCGAAGGATGAGCAGCACCTCGTCGTAAGACCAAGGTTTGCCCTTGTCGATGCCTCTCTCGACGGTGTACCGGTAGCGGATGACCTTCCGCGCCTTCTCCAGCGCCGTCGCCTCGTCCATCTCTGTATGGGCGAGGTCGATGACTACCTTATGCGCCTGGCCCGCCGCCTCCTCGAGCTGATGGAATACGGTCTGGCTTCCGTTGCCCTTCGGGTTTTTGAAGTCCCATGCAACTTGGCCATTGCCGCTGCCTATGAACACGTCCGAGGTTCTCAGCATCTCGGCGTCGCGGGTAGGCCTGAAAGTGGGGACGATCCCGACGTCCAAGAGTCGCTTTGCCGTGGCCTTCTCCTCTTCCGAGGGGTGGGCACCGGCTATCACCCCGTATTCGCGCCTATAGCGTTTCGAGCCCTGCAGCCAGTCGCGGTCGCGCGAACTCATCTCGCCGGCGATGCGGTTGCGGAGATAAGCGTCGTAGGAGACGCGTCCGTTTCTCTTGTAACGCGCCTTCTCCTCGTCGGTCATGACGTTGTGCCACTGATATTCGGCGTCATCCTTCACCGTCTTGCGGCAGGCGGCGTAGGCATCCTGCATCGCCTTCGGGTTGTACCCTGCGAGGTGCGGGTCGCTGCCGAAGGCCACGCAGGGCGTGCACTTGCAGTTGGCGTGGCGCGCGGCAGCGGCCGTGACCTGGCTGGCGTACATGAAGTCGTTCGAGCCGAGCATCACGCACCAGCCGCAGGCGCCGGGATGCGGCACGATGGCCCACTTCGGGTGGGCCGGGTCGCGGTAGGCGTTGCCCACGAAGGTCTCGTCGGCGTAGCCCATGACCCGCTGCTGGGAGCGCCCGGCGAGGATCTGCGCCGCGCCGGACTGCTCGCGTGCCCGGGCGTAGGCGTCGCGGACGTCCCAGTCCAGCAGGGCGTCGTTTTCCGGGAGGTAGACGCGGGCCTCGTACGGCTCCTCGACCCCCGCGGCCTCGCGCTGCTGCCGGTAGAACTCCGCCGCCACGGCCGCCGCCTGCTCGCCGTACTTGCGCACGAGCGCCTTGTAAACGGCCGCGAGGGCCTGCTCGCCCATCGCGCCGTCGAGCTGCCTCACGCACTCCGCGACGAGGTCGGCGTTCACCGTCAGCGCGGTGTCCAGCGCGTCGAAGTCGCTACGCTCCATCCGCGCCCACAGCCTTCAGGGCCCGCGCCTGCGCCGCCCCCGCGATCGCGTTGAGGGAAGCTATGGCGCCCGCCTCCGCCTTCTGCGCCTCGATGCGGTCGATGGTGGCCTGCGAGAAGCCCAGGCCCTCGTACCAGACGGGCGTTCCGACGAGCGGGTTGTCGGCGCCGCCTATCTTGACGTAGGCGTCGGCGCGGGCGGCGATGGTCGGCATGGACGGGTCTTTGAAGACGGCCTGCACGGCCCTCTGGGACTCGCTCAGGGCGGCGTAGGGCACGGTGTCGGCCACGCACAGCATCATGCGCGCGATGTTCTCCATGGCCTCGCCGTTGGCGGCGTTGATGCGCTCCACGTCCAGGATGAGCGGGTCGTTGGCCGCGCCCAGCGCGTCCGAGCTGGTGTAGGTGTTCGACAGCACGCCGAGCTGCGCGAGCGGGATGTTCGTCGCGCCGGAGAACCTCTGCGCATCGTTCTCGAAGACCTTGGTGAAGTTGTCCGCCGACATGGGGCTGAACTGCCCCACCTGCGGCACCTCGCCGTCCTCGTCGCGCGAGAGCGCGAGCCACGAGCCGATATACGCGTTGAACTTGGCTATGGGCGAGGGCACGCGGGCGGTCTCGCCGTCCTCGTCCTCCTCGCCGTCCTCCTCGTCGGTCGCGGGCGCGCTGAACAGGCCCTCGTCGGCGCCGAGGATGTAACGCTGCGGGAACGTGAAGAACTCCGCGCCCAGCTCCATGCGGAACACGTCGCGCATGGCCTTGTCCACGATGCCGAGAAGCTCGGGCGTGAGCAGCGAGTGGCCCATCGGGCGGTCCGGGTCGGCGTCGTTTACGATCAGCTCCATGAGCGGGCGGCCCATGATGTTCGGCTCGGCGTAGCACAGCCATGCGTTGCCAACCTCCGGCGCGCTGAGCGTGAGCACGGCGTCCGGCAGGTGCACGACGTAGCGCGAGGGGTTGCCCTCGCGGTCGACGTCGGCGAGCACGATGCCCGCGCCGATGCGCTCGGCGTCCTTGTCCCATAGCGCGCAGAACTGGTTGGCCGAGAAGACGCGCACCTTCACGTCCGGCTCGCCGGGGTTGCCGCGCATGACGGTGACGGCCGACACGCCGTAGACGAGCGCCGACGCGCACGCCTCGCGGTACTTGGAGCGCAGGCGGTTCTCGCGCACCAGGCGCTTGAGCCGCGCGTCCTCGGCGCCCTCGAACACGAACCCGTCGAAGATCGAGCGGTTCGCGCGGGCGTTGACGGCCTTGGCGCACCAGCCGGTCACGCAGTTCGTGGCCTTGAGGGAGGGCGGGATGGAGATGCCGAGGTTCTCGACCTGCCGCTTCATCTCGTAGTAGTCGCGCAGCACGCGGTTGCGGG
>CAVCUP010000050.1:0-7648 GCA_963605405.1 bacterium
CGATGCGCCTCTGTTCGTCGGCGCGTACACGGGAGAATAAACCACCTGTTTAAACAAAAAAGGCCCCATGCTCGTGAACTACTTCCCATTTCTTATGTCCAAGAACTGAGAAGCAGTTTATGTCGGACTAGGGCGGGCGCTTATCTTTGACCTGTATCCCAGCCGTCGCAGATGCTCTCCGGGACCCCGCCGAGCTCCGCGACGCCCCGGACGCCCATCCCCTCCCCGCGCGCCAGGAAGTAGAGGTCGAACGAATCCCTGCCGTGCATGCGGACCCCCGGTCCGGACCTTTAACGGTCCAACTTTTCGTCCGCAGTCCCAACTCCACGTATCGACCCGTAAGCTTGGTCATCAACTCACCAGATAGCAGATACGAGTTGGAGCCAGTGATAGATATCGAGAAGCCGCCATCAGCAGAGAGGACGATAATCGTCAGTTAAGACACCTATTTTTCCGATTTTGCAGAAGTTGGTTTCTTAAACCCTACTCCCACTCAATTCTTGAAAAAGTATGTGGCTTGAGCCTGGTTATGCTGAGTGCGCCCGTTTTCGAGTGCCGCCGCGTGCCGGGAGTCCGCGACCTGGGCTTTCAGGCGGTCTCGGGGACAATCCCGGGGACAAAAACGCAAACTCACAGCAAAACTCAGGTTCCTTGAGTTTATGTTTTTGTCCCCGGGATTTCGACTCGGCGTTTCCGCAGTTCAGAGCGTCGCATGATTGGCTTGTTGAATTCAACTCATGAACTGTCTGGGGTTTCCGTGCAGCAATGGCGGCAACGGATGCATGCGGGCCCATCTCCGCACGCGCTCTCGGGTTTGGCCGACGAGGCCCGATGCCGAACATCTCAAAGCTATCCGCCTCAGGGAAGTGGCGTTATAATCTGATTATCAATTGACGTCTTTGGACGTATTTCAGTAATTAGGACAGGCTGGCAAGCATGGAGATCAAGCGCAACAGGTACCTCAACGCCCTCATCGAGCGCAAGCACAACGGCCTCGTCAAGGTCGTCACAGGGATCCGCAGGTGCGGCAAATCTTACCTTGTCTTCAATCTCTTTCGCGAGCACCTGCGCGAGGCGGGGGTGCCCGACGACCACGTCATAACCGCCCAGCTCGACCTCCGCAGCGCAAGGGGCCTGAGGGACCCCGACGCGATGCTCGACTACGTGAACGAAAGGATCGCGGGGCCGGGCATGCATTACGTGCTCCTCGACGAGGTCCAGCTGCTGCCGGATTTCGTCGAGGTCCTCAACGAGCTGCTCGCCAACCCCTCCGTCGACGCCTACGTGACCGGCTCCAACTCGAGGTTCCTGTCGAAGGACGTGATCACGGAGTTCCGCGGCCGCGGCGACGAGGTGCACGTGCTCCCGCTCACCTTCGCCGAGTTCATGCAGGCCAGGGACGACGACGAGCTGCATGCCTGGGCCGACTACGTCGAGTACGGAGGCCTCCCCCTGGTGGCGACTATGCGCACGGAGGAGCAGAAGGCGGCCTACCTCGCGAACCTCTTCGAGGAGACCTACATCAAGGACATCGTGGAGCGCAACGGCCTGCGCAAGACCCAGGAGCTGGAGGACCTCGTGGACGTGCTCGCGTCGGCGACCGGGTCGCTGACCAACGCCCCGAAGATACAGGCGACGTTCAAGAGCGCCCTGCGCTCGAGCATAAGCACCGCAACCATAAGGTCCTACATCGACTGCTTGGAGGACGCCTTCCTGGTGAGCGAGGCGAAGCGCTACGACATCAAGGGCAGGAAGTACATCGGCGCGCCGGTGAAGTACTACTTCGAGGACGTCGGGCTGCGCAACGCGCGCCTCAACTTCAGGCAGATCGAGGAGACCCATCTGATGGAGAACGTCATCTACAACGAGCTTCGCGCCCGCGGCCTCTCGGTCGATGTTGGGATAGTGCCCAGAAGGCGCATCGACGCCGAGGGCAGGAAGATATCGAGCACACTCGAGGTCGACTTCGTCGCCAACCGCGGCTCCAGGCGCTACTACGTCCAGTCCGCCTACGCCCTGCCCGACGCGGCCAAAAGGGAGCAGGAGTCGGCGTCGCTCAGGCGCATAGGGGACAGCTTCAAGAAGATCATCGTCGTCAAGGACACGGTGAACACCACGCGCGACGAGGACGGCATCGTCACCATGAGCCTGTTCGACTTCCTGCTGGATCCGGACAGCCTGGACAGGTAGTGGAGCGCATCCGGGACGCTGAAGCGCCTTCGCGAAAAGGGGCTGCTGAAATGGGTGGGCGAAAACCCGCACGATCCAAACCGGTCTACAGACTCCCGAAAAACGCATAATCAGCTAGGTATCTGCCGGTACGCGTGTCTGTTGCGCGGCCCACGTCGAAGCAACATTCGGGGCGAGAAACGCCCCAGGCAACAGATAGGCGCCCGAAGGAGGCGATGTCTCGCCGTTCGGGCGCTTGATGGCTTTTGCTCTATACGCGGGCTATCTGATATCGATGACGGCATGGTGCCGACGCACCTCCGCCTCCGCTTACAAACTCGGCGAGAGCACGATTTCCTTCGAGGTTTTGTACGTGAGTGCGAAGTAGCCGCCGTAGACAACCAGAACAAATGCGGCCGTGAACAGAAACGCGTCGGTCATCGAGCAGCCGAACAGGCCGACAATCGCGTCGTTCACGACGTAGAGCGCGCAGGTCGCGTGGCAGAGGGCGACCGCCAGCGGAAAGGCGAAATACACCCCGATCTGCGCCGCCAGCGCCCGCCCCATCGAGCGTGGACAGGCCCCCAGCTGGGACAGGACGCGGTAGCGGCCCACGTTGTCCGAGGCCTCGGAGAGCTGCTGGATCGCCAGCACCGTGGCGCAGCTGATGAGCAGCACGAGGCCGATGTAGACAGCCAGGTAGCTCACGGTCACGGAAAGGCCGTTGGCCTGCTCGGCGATGGACGTGGACGCGTAGTACGTGAAGGCGGGCCAGGACGTGCTCGCTCCTTCGTCCCCGCCCTGCAGGGTGGCGAGAAACGCGTCGACCGCTTCCCGCAGGCTCTGATCCGTATCGGCGCTCTCGCCCGCGTATGTCACGTTGACGTAGTCGAACCAGGGCGTCAGCCCCTCGCCCTCGATCAACGAGTCGGGAACGATCAGGGTTGCGCAGCAGGTGGAGCCTAGGTAGTTGTACAGGGGCTCGTCCGCGATCCGAGGCGTCGTGCGCAGTGTGCGGTCCAGCACGTCGACGGTCTCGTTCTGGGCGAGAAACGCCTCCCAAAAACCGGTGAACGTTACGTCGTCGCACCAAACGGCGCAGCCGTCGGCGCCGAGGTCGACCGGGTCAAGCCCTCGCATCCGGCGCAGATCGTTGTAGTCGCTCATCTTGACCAGGTCGATGGCCGAGCTGTCGTTCCGGAAGGACGCGGAGACCAGTCCGCCGCCATCGTCGTAGTCCGTTGCCCGCCACAGGTCATCGGCCACCAGGGCGCGCTCTCCGGATTGTGCCTGGTAGAAGTCGACCTCGACGGCATCGGCCACCATCTGGTCCCAGCCGTCGACGCCCGAGCGCAGCGCGGCCAGGGCATCGTAGCCGTAACCCGCGGCAACCTCGGCGCTTTGGGCCTCCGCGGTGGAGCCCACGAGGGACAGGTCGTAGGAGGTACCGTGATCGATTAGGGTGTTTACGGCGCGCGCCACGCCGAAGCCGGTGCAGATTCCGCAGATGCCCATGAAGAGCATCGCGCACACCAGCGTGATCGAGACCCACGCTGTGTTGATACGGCAGTTGAGCTGGCGCAGGACGAACATGTTGAGCCCGCGCAGGTAGACGCCGCGGCTGCGCTGGATCGCGCGTAGGATGAAGCCGGAGGCCGAGAAGAACAGGAGCGCCGTGCCCACGATCACAAGCAGCGTCGCCCAACCGAAATCCGCGCCCAGCTCGATCAATCCGCTGCGCACCAGCAGGTGGTAGGCCACGCCGATCAGCGCCACCGCGACAATGAAGCACGCGACGCACAGCGGCACGCTGCGCAGCTTGAGCTTCTCGCTTCTCTTCTCGGCATAGATCAGGTCAATCAGGCGGCAGCGGGAGACCAGCGCGACGTCAAGGGCGAGCGACACCGCGAAGATCACGGCGAAGCAAGCGCAGGTGGTCGCGCACGAGGACGGCGAGAAGAGCACGGAGAAGCCCTTGACCGTCGTCTTGAAGAGGCGCGCGGTCACGTAGAGCATGGCCTGCGAGACTCCCACGCCAAGAACCAGGCCAGTAACGAGCGCCGCCGCGCCGACGAGGAGCGTCTCGGCCACGATGATGCACGCGACCTGCACGCGGCTCATGCCCAACGTGAGGTAGATGCCGAACTCGCGCTTGCGGCGGCGCACCAGGAAGCGGTTGGCGTAGACCACGAGAAAGCCCAGGACCACGGCGACGAAGACCGAGACCCCGTCGAAGATGCCGAGCAGGTTGGACGCGACCTTGTGCTCGCCGGCCGTCAGGTCGATGACGGCCGTCTGGTCCTTGAGCGAGCCGAACGCGTAGAAGATGCAGACACCCAAGGCCAGGGTGAGGAAGAATATCGCGAAGTCCTTGATGGAGCGGCGGACGTTGCCGAGGGCGATCTTAGCGAGCATCGCTGCCCTCCCCACCCAGGAAAGCGACGGTGTCCATGACCTCGTCGAAGAAGGCGGCGCGGGTCTTCTCGCCGCGGTAAAGCTCGCTCCACAGGTGCCCGTCCTTGATGAAGAGGACGCGGGTGGCGAAGCTCGCGGCAAAGGAGTCGTGCGTCACCATGAGGATCGTGGCGCCGGCGCGGTTGAGGCTACCAAGGGCCTCGAGCATGCGGCGGGAATTGCGCGAGTCGAGGGCGCCGGTGGGCTCGTCGGCGAGCACCAGGGACGGGTCGCGGACGATGGCGCGAGCCGCGGCGACGCGCTGCCGCTGGCCGCCGCTCATCTCGTGGGGCATCTTGTCGAGGACGTCTTCGACAAGAAGGTCGCGGGCCACGCGCTCAACCTTTTCGGCTACCTGGGCGGGCGCGGCGCCGGAGATGGTGAGGGCCAGGGCGATGTTCTCGCGGGCCGTCAGCGTGTCGAGGAGGTTCGAGTCCTGGAAGATGAAGCCCAGGCGGTCGCGGCGAAAGCGCGTGAGGGCGTCGCCGCGCAGGGTCGTGACGTCGCAGCCGTCGACCAGGACGCTGCCGGCGGTGGGGCGGTCGAGGGTCGAGATGCAGTTGAGAAGGGTCGTCTTTCCCGAGCCGGAAGGGCCCATTACGGCGACGAGCTCTCCGTGGTCGACGTCGAAGGTGACGCCGTCGAGGGCGCGGCAGACGTTGGACTTGTTGCCGAAGTACTTCTCGACGTTGACGAGGCGAAGGGCGGGGTTGCCTGGGGTTGCAGCGGACGGAGCCGGCTCGTTGCCGGAGCGCCTGAAATGGGCTGGCCTCATGGGCAGATCCTCTCTGTGCGATGTGTGGTCGAAGGTCGCCCACCATACTCCGGCTTTGCGGCCCGGCGAGCCATAGGACCGAGTGAGGTCGACCTTACGGTTTCGTAAGGCCCGGGTCTAGCCGGCATAGGAATCAGGGAATTCGATCGCGACGCACGTCCCCTCGCCGGGGGTCGAGGAGGCCTTGGCGCTCAGCCCCATCTTTTCGCAGAGCGTCCGCACTAGATACAAACCAATGCCTGTTGAGCGGGGGTACGCGCGGCCGTTCGCGCCCGTGAAGCCGCGGTCGAAGACGCGCGAAAGGTCGGATGCCGGGATGCCGATGCCATTGTCCTCGATGCGCAGGATGACGCACCAGGCGTCGAGGCCGGTCGCGACCTTCTCGGCTGTTATACGGACGCGCGCGGGCTCGCCGGCCAGCGCGGCGTCGCTGCGACGGTACTTGGCTGCGTTGACCAGGACCTGGCGAATGACGAACTCGAGCCACTTGGGGTCGGCGTGCGCCTCGACATCCAGCTCGCCCAGCTGCGGAGAAACACCCGCGTCGATCAAGGTCCGCGAGGCGCTGCGCAAGGCCGCGCGCACGCATTCGCCCAGGTCGACACGGCGAATCTGGAAGTCGCGATCCACCGAGGAGCTTCTCGCGTAAAAAAGCGACTGGTCAACGAAGCCCTCGACGCGGCGCAGCTCGACGTCGATGGCCTCAGTCGTGGGCGTGAGGTCGTTTGCCGCGGCCAGGCGCGCGGCGGCGATGGGCGTCTTGACCTCGTGGACCCAGGTCTCGACGTAGTCGCGGTACTCACGCTGCTCGGCGCGCAGGGCGGCCACCTGATCGGCCATCGACTTCGAGGCGACGCGCAGGTTCTCCAAGACCAGGCGCTCCTCGAGGCCTCGTGGGGCATCCATGAGCTCGGGGGCCAGCCAGCCGCAGCCCTTCTCAGCCAGGGCGTCGACGGTCTGTGCAAGGTCTGCGTAGAAACGTCGTTTGGTTGCGTATTTGATGGTTGTCGCCACAGCCAGAGCGCAAACAAGCAGCAGGCAGACCGTTGCGACCTGCTCCGTTGTAAGGCCAAAAGCGAGCATCATAAGCCCGGCCAGCGCGATCGCGAGCAGCTGGCACGCGCCCGCGCCCGCGTTGTTCTTGAGGTAGCCCGCCAGCGTGAGGGAGTTCTTCTCGCTACTCAATGAGGTACCCCAGGCCGCGGCGGGTGCCCACCAAGTCGCCCGCGCCGATGCGCGCGAGCGTCTGGCGCAGGTGGCTGACGTTGACGGTCAGCGTGTTGTCGTCGACGAAGTCGTCGGACTCCCACAACTCCTCCTGGATGCGCTGGCGGCTCACGACGCTGCCGGCGTGCCTTAGCAAAAGGCCTAGGATCTTGAGCTCGTTTTTGGTGAGCTCAACGCTTTTTCCCTGGTAGGAGGCGCAGCAACGGGCCGTGTCCAACGTGAGGCCCGCGTAGGTGAGCTGCGCCGCGCCGGCCCCTTCGCCGTAGCTGCGCTTGAGGACCGCCTCGATGTGGGCGAGAAGCACCTGCTCGTTGTAGGGCTTGGTCACGAAATCGTCGGCGCCCGCCGAGAGGCACACGAGCTCGTCGAGGTCGGTGTTCCTGCTGGTCACGGCGATGATGGGCACCTGGCTTTGACGCCGGACCTCACGGCAGATGTACGATCCGTCGACTCCCGGAAGGTTGAGATCAAGAAGCACTAGGTCGCAGGCCATGTCGAGAATCTGGCGGCCCAGGTCGCCGAAGCCTTTCGGGACCTCCGCGGCGTATCCGTTCCTCTCGAGCAATTGGCAAAGGCCCTGGCAGATCGCCGTGTCGTCCTCGATGATACATACCCTGCGCATCCGGCCTCCCTTGTCGTCTTTGCTCGCCTTCGGATTCTAGCCCGCCTGGTCGGGCGCGGCGTCCCCTGCGAACCTTACAATTCCCTAAGGTTCGGCCCAAGGCCAGCGCATCGCCCGTGCGCCAGGAAGTAGAGGCCGAACGAATCCTTGCTGTGCATGCGGACCTCCGGTCCGGACCTTTAACGGTCCAACTTTTCGCCCGCAGCCCCATTTGCACCGACCGTATCGGAAGTGCCCCATAGTTTCCGATTCGCCATGGCGTACAGGGGCACGTTGCGCATCCAGTCCTGCTCGCGGTAGCCTGACATGCTGAAGCGTAGCGCGACGGCATCGGGATGCTTCTCCTTGAAGGCGCGCAGGCTCTTCGCCCGCAGGTTCTCCTCAGCCTTGACCTCGATGGC
>CAVCUP010000051.1:0-7405 GCA_963605405.1 bacterium
AGGGCCGGGAACTCGATGGTCCCCGGCCCTTTACAGGCGCTTATGCGGTCGCCGAACGCGCGTCGCGCGCACGTTGGCAAGAAGCGGCGAAAAGCGCGCCATCGCCCCCGGCCCGCAACGTCGTCCGGCGTCGGGACGTCGACTCTTGCCGAGCAGGCCGAGCGCGGCGGACCGGCAGGGGGCTTAGTAGCCGCCGAACTCGCATTTAACCTCCGCCGCGCCCCATAGGCCCCGCAACTGCGCATTTAGCCCCCGCAAGCACGTCAAGCCCCGATGTTTCGTGCGCTAGGGACACGCCTGGGACACGTCGGGAGCATAAAAGAGTTGCCCAAAAACGCGAAAATCCCCCACCGCCGAAGCGATGGGGGATGCGTTGTTTAGAGCGGGCGCCCGCGAGCTGCCAGATGGCGACGGCGATGACGTAGCCGACGATGATGCCCAGGGCGAAGCGCGGGAAGGCCCGCTCGCGGGACTCGCGCAGGCATTGCTCGCGGTAGCGGCAGCGCGGGCGGTAGCCGCCCCTGTCGGCGGGGCTGAAGACGTCTCCTCTGAGCGGGTCCATTAGAATCCGCCCCCGTTCAACGCCCTCTGCATCGCCTTGATCGTGATGCTCGGGCAATCGAGCTTGCCGTCGTAGCAGTCGGCCCCGGACTGCGGGGCATAGTGCGCTATCAGGGCGTTGATGGTGGCGTTGCCGATGAGGCCGTCCACATCGAGGCCGAACCCGAGCTCGTTGAGCCTCCGCTGCATCGCCCTCGCGAGCGTCGACCCCTCCCCCGTCTCGTCGTGCTCGAAGGCGGGGCACCCCTCGTGCCTCCACGAGTCCCCGGACCACTGGTGGGAGACAACGCCGTCGGCGGGCGTGCCGAAGTAGGACTGCAACGCCCTCGTCGTGGCCGCGCCCCACACGCCGTCGACCTCGAGGCCCCCGGCCGACCCCGAATCCTCCGCCGCGCCGGTGTATCTCAGGTAGCAGTCCCAGGGGTAGTCGTAGTACGAGCGGGTGTTCGTCTCCCACCCGTCCTGGTCTCCGGGTTGCCCGCCGTTGGCCGCGTGATTCTCGTTGCGGCTCGCCTGGCAGAGCAGGCCGTCGCCGATGTAGACCGCCGTGTGATGGGTGTCGTTGAGCAGCACGTCGCCGCGCCGCGGGTTGCCGTCGTTGGACACGCGGGACCAGCCGCGGGCGCACAACTCGGAGCTCATGTTCCCGGTGTAGGTCGCGCCGCCGGTGTCGAACCCGGCCTCCTTCAGGCAGTGGATAACGAGGCTCGAGCAATCAGCCTCGCCGCCCTCGTAGATATCCCACCGGTGCTCCTGGCAGTAGCCGAGGTTGCCCTCGTCGCACCAGTAGCGCATTCTCTCGCAGAGCTTGTCAATGCTCGGCATTAGGTCTCCTTAATTCTAGGAATCGTGTCAATAAACGCCCTCGCCGGGGGCGGTCAGCTGCTCGCGCGAGCCGTCGGGGTACTCGACCCACGACTCGCCGCCCTCGACGATGACCAGGTGGCCGTCGGCGGGGCGGTCTCGCACCGTCGGCCTCTCCTCCGCCGGGGCGGGCGCGGGGTCGGGCTGGGGGGCCGACGCGAGCGCCCACCCGGCGAAGGCGACGAGGGCGAGGAGGAGGGCCAGGGCGCAGGCGAGGGCCCTCACCGCTCGCCGCCCTCGCCGGCGTTCTCGAAGACCCTCATGATCTTCCACGTCTTGATGTCCGGGTAGGCCTTGTACAGGTTCTCGAGGATGGAGGCGACCTCCATCACGATGATGAAGACGCAGACGGCCGAGACGGTCACGCCGCCGAAGCCCAGGCCGGAGACGTGCAGCGAGAAGACCTCGATGGCCAGGCTCAGCACGATCATGAGCAGCAGGACCATCTTGTGGCCCAGGCCGACGCGCATCTTGGAGCTGGAGACCTCCTGGTTGACGACCGCCGCGACGAAGCCGGAGACGACGTCGAAGGCCATGAAGAAGGCCGCCGCGCCGATGGCCCAGGCCTGCTGGTCGGTCAGAACGTAAACAGAGCTCATCGGTTAATCCTCCTTGTCCGCCTCGAGCATCTCGCGCACGGCGTCTCGCCATCGCTCCGGGACGCTCTCGAGCGTTCGCTTGCCGGCCTTCACGGCCTTGTAGTAGATCCTGGCCACGTCACTCGCCCCCGATCAGGTCGCCGATCTCGACCAGCGCTGCGTTGGTGTCCTCGAGCGCGGCCGCGAGCCGCGCGAGGCGCTCGGAGTCGGTCATGCCGTCCGCCTCGTGCGCCTCCCACAGCTCGTCGAAGCTCGCGGCCACCTCGTCGACGGTCGGTGTGCCGGACGAGACGAAGTGCACCTCGTCTGCTCGCCAAAACTCGACGGCCTCGACCTCCCCTCGGTCGGCCGCGTCGTGCTCGATGTTCCTACGGAGCCAGACGTCGCTCGCGGCGCCGCCCGGCCTCGCCTCGACCGTCACCGCGTCAGGCGGCGTGGACGAGATTGTCTGGTAGCTCATGGCTCCCCTTCCCGGCGGCGCTCACACGCCGCCTTGCTCGGCTGAAAACTTTGTCGAACCCGTTGCCGCGCACGACGCGCGACGAGTCGCTGTGCTTGAGCCAGCCCCAGTAGCTGGCCACGCGCCTAGCCCGGCGCAGTGTCGGCGAGCGCCCGTAGCCGCGAAACGACCTCGCCGCCCTGAGGTAAAGCGATGCCCGCAGGGTCGTTCGGTCGGGCCGCACGGTGAAGCCCACCGCATCGACCGGCTCCTGGTCGCCCACCCGGCGAATCTTCCACGGCTTGACCTGGAGACCGAACTCCTCGAGAAGGAATCCCTGCAGCCGCCTCGCCGCCATGCGCAGGTCGCGCTTGTCGCGGCCGAACAGGTAGACGTCGTCGGCGTACCAGAGCTGGTGAGACACCAGCGGGACGGCGCGCCCGCGCCTCACCTTGCGCATCCCCTCCACCTCGTGGTAGCCGAAGGAGAGGACCAGCTGCGCCATGCGCAGGCTGAAGTAGCTCCCTATCTCAAGGCCCCCGTCGTAGGTGGCCAGCAGCGCGGAGCACAGATAGAGGACGTCGGGGCTGCGCACGTGGCGGCGCAGGACGCGCATGACGACCTCGCACTTGATGGACGGGTAGCACTTGCGGATGTCGAGGTGGACGTGGTAGCCGCCCGCCCGCGACCACCTGCGCGCGGCCCTCGCGGCCATCAGCTGGCCCTTGCCCTTGACGCTCGAGACCTGCCAGAAGCCCACCTTCGCGGCGAGCAGCGGCCGCAGCGCCTCGAGCGCCACGTAGTCGCAGACCTGCTGCTTGACCGACTCGACGCCGATGACTCGCAGCTTGCCGTTGGTCGGCTCGCGGCGTCGGTACCGCTTGATGGGGCGGAGGGCCAGGCAGCGGCCCTCAACCTCGCGCTCAATCTCATCAAGCAGGGCCTCCGCGCTGCCGTGCTCCGCGGCCACCCGCCAGGCGTTCTTCTTCCCGGCGGGGGCCGCGAGCCAGGACTCGTAGGCCCTGGCGATGAGGGTCGCGTCGATGCGTAGATTCTTGCAATACGTCTTCAAATCCTTGACCAAACTCTCTGGATGCCGTCCGGGCTGTCGCGCTGGCGCGCTACCGGCCCGGTGGTCTTAAGGCCATTTCAGTCGGTTGACCCAGGCTTGCCCGCTCTGTGCCAGCCAGGCGGGTAGTCGCGGCGGAAGTAAATAGCAGCTGGCATGCGAGAGTCATCCAGGTAGGCGCGAGCCGATGCTCCACCTGGCGTCGCCGGTGCCGTTGTTGCCGTTGACGCACCAAAGGCCGGCGTTGCCACCGTTCCTCAAGTTGCCGAGGGACAGCCAGAACAAGACGGCCCGCGCGCCGCGAATCCCTGTTTTGCACGATTTTCAAGGGGGCTGACGCCCCCTCGCGGCTTACGCCGCTTCACCCCTGCCGCGACCAGTCGCAGAGAGGCGCGAGCCGATGCCCCACCAGGCGGCGCCGGAGCCGCGGTTGCCGCCGACGCACCAAAGGCCGGCGTAGCCACCGTGCCCCAAGATGCCGAGGGACAGCCACTCTCGCCACCCGGTCGTGGCGTCCTTCTGCTTGTAGTTGCCGTCGCAGATGCCGGTGCTGGTCGACGCGCCGGTCCCCTGCTGCGTCATCAGGCCGCTCACCGTGCGCGGGTAAAGGCCGTAGTTCCACTGGTCCTTGTCCGCCGCGCCGGGAAACGCGCCCGCGCTCAGCGCCGTGTCCGGCGAGACGCCCGACTTCTCGTCGCGGGTGTCCGGGTTGACGTAGACGGACCATCCCTCGCCCGCGCTGTTGAGCAGGACGTTGCCCAGGACCTCGTACATGCCTAGGCCCAGCTCGATGCCCTGCAGGACGAACGGCTCGCGGCCGCTCGTGCGGCTCGTGGGCGAGCCGTCTCCCTCGACCTGGTCACACGCGCCGGTGCCCCAGGGGCAGGTCGACACGACCGCGCCGGCATCGCACGAGAAGGCGGCGGAGTCGAGCGTGATGACGCAGCTGTCCCCGCTCGTGGCCTTGGCCGTGATGCGGGCGGCGTCCACCAGGTCGTGCGCCGCGGCTGTCCCCCGGTCGACGCTCGTCGAGGTGGAGCTGCCCACCATCACCCACGACCCGACGGGCCAGCTCTTCGCGGCCGCCGACGCCGCGTCCACCGTGACGGTGCTCGCGTTGGACGTCGCGGCGGTCACGGCGACCTGCTCGGAGTGCGAGGTGCAGCCCGCGAACACCGACTGGCTGTTCTTGGTGGCGTACTTGAGCAGGAACATCTGCTTGACGTACCAGTCGTCCGTCGCGCTGCGGAAGCTGTACCCGGTGGTCGCGGTCTTGCAGAGCGTCACGCCCGAGTCGTGGCTGACGAACCGCTTGACCGGCCGGCCGCTCACGCTGCGCGGGTTTCCGTCGGCGTCGACGGAGAGGGCGTACTTGGCGTAGAGCATGTACGGCCGCGTGCCGCCGGAGGGCAGGACCGCGCCGGGCTGCGACCTCATGCCGGGCAGCCTGGTGTCGCTGACCGACATGTTGACGGCGTCGTCGGTCTCGGTCTCGAGCACGTAGAGGACCGGCGCCATGACGTAGGTGTCCTCGAGCCGGGAGAAGAGCCCGTCGCCGTCGATGGCGGTGACGTAGGGCGTTCCGTCCGCGTCAACGCCGCCGTTTACCTCGAAGAAGAGGAAGGCGCCCTTGCCTACATAGGGGTCGACGGCCGGCTGGCCGATGACGCCGGGAACCGGGTTGGCGACGCCCGCGTTGGCGCCGGTCTTGGTGCACGCGACGGCCAGGCCCTTCGGCACGCTGACGCCGTAGGCCTTGCCGTCGCGCATGCGGGACAGCCACGCGGCGATGCTCGCGTTGTCGTAGCGCCCGGTGGCCTCGTCGTACTGCGGGACCGTGGACGCGCTCCTGGCCTGGTCCGCCGCCTCGCGGGCGTCGTCGGCGGCGTCGGCGCAGTCCTCCACGGCTTTCGCCGAGGCGGTGTCGCGTGCGGTCTCCGCCTTGGCGCGTGCGGTCTCGGCGGTGTCGCGTGCGGTCTCCGCCTTGGCGCGTGCGGTCTCGGCGGTGTCGCGTGCGGTCTCCGCCTTGGCGCGTGCGGTCTCGGCGGTGTCGCGTGCGGTCTCCGCCTTGGCGCGTGCGGTCTCGGCGGTGTCGCGTGCGGTCTCCGCCTTGGCGCGTGCGGTCTCGGCGGTGTCGCGTGCGGTCTCCGCCTTGGCGCGGGACTGCTCGGCGGTCGCGCGGGCGGCCTCGGCGGTCGCGCGGGCGGCCTCGGCGGTCTCGCGGGCCTGCTCTGATTTCTCGGCCGCAGCCCCGTACTCGGACAGCTTCTCGTACAGCGCGTCCAGCTCGTCGTCGTAGCTCTTGGCCGGGTCGGTCGTGCCGTCCACGTTGCCCAGGATGACCAGCTCGAAGTTCTCGGTGGTTTCCTTGCCGCCATCCAGAGCACTGAACTCGAAGTAGGCCAGGCGGCAGCGCCCCACGCCGTTGAGCGCCTCGCTCGGCAGCGTGGCCGAGACGCTCGCGGACTCGACCGTGGCCGAGACCCGCGCCCAGGTGCCGTCGGCGTGCAGGACGCACAGGCGGGCGCTGTCGCATGCCGGCGCGTACGGCGCCCCGTTGTTCGAGAGCGCGGCCGTGATCGCCTGCGTCTGGGACTCGCCGCGCCGCATGGTCAGGCTCGGCGGGACGCGCCGCTTGTTCTTGCGCATATCGAGATAGAGAACGTGATCGATCATGCGTGAATACCTCCTGTTCTCCGAGCGTCCGGGGCCGGCCGCTCGGCCGTCGTGGTTACGATGCCGCCAGGTACGAGCCGAAGCCGCAGATGATGCCGCCGGCGTCAACGGTCGCGGAGCGCCTCACTACCTTGAGCTCGCCCGACGACGTGACCGCGGCGAGGACGCAGCCGTCCTTGTCGTCGATGAGGCCGACGCCGCAGTAGCTCGTGTCGGCCCTGGACCTCGGCATCCCGGTCGCGAGCGCGGGGGTCGTGTCGTAGGACCCCTGGGCGTACTTGAACTTGATCCAGAACCTGAACCTCACGGCGGGGCCGACCTTCTCCCACGTGACGTCGCTGCTCGCGTCGACCTGGTCGGTGTTCGTCGCGCGGCCGCTGCCGTAGGCGGTCAGCGAGGAGAAGGTCGAGAGGGCGGACGCCACGGGGGCGATCCTCACGGGCGCGCCGGGCGTGATGCCGTCGATCGGGATGCGCCACAGCGGCATCGAGGCGGACGCGGAGCCTGCGGAGATGTCGCCCTCCGTCACCTCGGGGTCGGCGGCGGCGCCGGTGGTCGGCGTGCCCTTGACCACCTTGGCCTCGAAGGTCTCGACGCCGGTGGAGGCGTCCTTGGAGTAGCCGCACACGACGAGGTCGTTGCGCTTGTAGCCGCTCGTGCCGCTCTCGACCACGAGGTCGACCGCCGCCTCGTTGGTGACCACGCGGCCGTCCATGACGAGGTCGCCGGTGCCGACGCGCACCGTGTTCGCGGTCTGCATCTCGGCCGTCATCCGGTTCAGGGTCGGCAGCACGTAGCGGCCGCTCCCGGCGACCCCCTCGACGATGCGGCCGAGCTGTGAGGCGGTGATGTGGTCCTTCCCCTGGAAGGCGAAGACTCCGTCGAACGCCATGCTACTCGCCCCTCTTCGCGCATCCGTCGCAGACGAGCCGCGTGTATCCGCCGGTCTTTGCCATGTCAGGCCGTCCTTTCCCATTTGAAGGCGCCGAGGCTCGGCAGCCTCTCCCATGTCCCGCCGTATGTTCCCGCCGGGCTAACGGCGGTCGACGCGCCGGACGCCGTGTTCGAGGCGGCCTCGGCCACCTTGGCCGTGGCGTCGAGGTCGGCCCGGGCCACCTCGGCCGAAATGGTGCGGCCGACGATGGTGATGCCGTCGCCGGCGGCGTAGGCCACCCCGCCCGAGCCAGAGGACTCCTA
>CAVCUP010000052.1:0-6230 GCA_963605405.1 bacterium
TCGGCGACCGCATAAGCGCCTGTAAAGGGCCGGGGACCATCGAGTTCCCGGCCCTTCGCTATGACAATCATGTAAACCTCTGATATGCTGCCCTGCGGCTTAAGCGAGCCTGTACCAAACTGTCTTACTGGCGACGAAGCGGGCCTGCGGGCCCCGCAGCGGGGAAGACCCCGCGCCATCGTCGGGAAAGGGCGCGACCGCGCGCCGAAGCTCATTCGGGGAGGAGACCCCACCATGGACCTCATGAACATGCCGCTCGACCGCCGCGGCTTCCTTGCTGCCCTCGGCGCAGCCGGCACCCTCGCGCTCGCCGGCTGCGGCTCTTCTGCCGCCGGCTCCGGAACCTCGGCCGACGCCGCCGGCGACGACGCTTCCTACACGCTCGTCGAGGACGGCAAGATCATCGTCGCCTCCGACCTCGCCAACCCGCCCCTGGACTACGTCGAGAACAACGAGAACAAGGGCTTCGAGGTCGAGCTCATGGGTGCCGTGGCCTCCGAGCTGGGCCTTACCTGCGAGTACCTGCCGGCGATGAAGTTCGACGCGATCATCCCGCTCATCAAGCAGGGCGGCAAGGCCGACGTGGGCGTCTCGAACTTCACCATCACCGACGAGCGCAAGGCCGAGATCGACTTCACCGACGCGTATCTCGACTCCAACCAGGGCGTCGTTACCCGCGCGGACTCCTCTAAGGACTCCGCCGAGACGCTCAACGCCGCCGACGTAAAGATCGCCTGCCAGTCTGGCACCACCGGCGAGGCCTGGGCCCAGGAGAATCTCCCGCAGGCCACGATCGTCTCGCTCGACGACCCCGTCCAGGCCGTGACGGGCGTGTCCACCGGACTCTACGACGCGGCCGCCGCCGACCTGCCCGTGATGAGCTACCTCTGCAGCCAGTCCTTCACCGACTGCAAGGTGGCCATCGAGGTCCCCACCGGCGAGCAGTACGGCATCGTCGTCTCTAAGGAAAACGCCGGCCTCACCAAGGCCATCAACGAGGCCCTGGCCAAGCTCACGGCCGACGGCACCGTGAGCGAACTGCAGGTCAAGTGGTTCGGGGCCGAGGTCTAGGCGAGAGGCGCCTGGTTCGCGCGACCGCCTGCGCCTCTTTCCGGCGAAGTCTCGCGGATTCACATCAGCAATGCAATCTCTAGAAGAAAAGAGCATCCCATGACGAACATGTCCCGTAGAAGCTTCCTGCTCACGCTCGGCGCCACCGCCTCCACCGCGGTCCTCGCCGGCTGCGGCTCCGGCTCCTCCAATTCCTCCGAGACCGTGTCCACCGACGTGATCGACACCGGCGGATACACCCTCGTCGAGGACGGCAAGCTCACCGTGGCCGCTGAGCTCGGCTTCGCCCCCTTCGAGTACATGGACGAGAAGACCGGCGAGCCCGTGGGCTTCGACGTCGACCTGATCCGCGCCGTCGCCGAGAGGCTCGGTCTCGAGGCCTCCTACCTGCCCAACCAGAAGTTCGACACCCTCGTGCCCCTCGTCAAGCAGGGCGGGAAGTGCGACGTGGCCATCGCCGGCATCACCATCACCGACGAGCGCCTCAAGGAGGTCACCTTCACCGACCCCTATCTCGATTCCAACCAGGCCATCGTGGTCAAGAAGGATTCCGGCGAGACCGAGGACACCCTGAACGCCGCCGGCAAGAAGGTCGCCTGCCAGTCCGGCACCACCGGCGACGACTGGATTACCGAGAACCTCGCTTCCGCCGAGCGCGTGCCCCTCGACGACGTGACCGCCGCCCTCACCGGCGTCTCCACCGGCCTCTACGACGCTATGGTCATCGACCTGCCCGTGGCCTCCTACATGCTCACCCAGTCCTTCTCCGACCTCGAGGTCGTCAAGGAGATCCCGACCGGCGAGCAGTACGGCATCGCCGTCTCCAACGAGAACGCCGGCCTCGCCGTCACCATCAGCACCGCGCTCACCTCCATGGAGGCGGACGGCACGATGAAGGACCTCAAGGTCAAGTGGTTCGGCTCCGAGATCTAAGGGCCCCGCGCGACCTGCCCGTAAAGACGCGTGCGAACCTCCGCGGGACCTCTTCTCGGGGTCCCGCGCCGTGTTTCTCGCCGAATCAGATTGAGAGGAGCCTATGGGTCTCCGCACATGCATGAAGAAATCCGCCCTCGTCGCGGCGTTTCTCGCCGCGGCGCTCGCGTTGCCCTGCTCGGCGTGGGCCATGACTACGGACAAGGCGACCGCCAAGCCCAACGAGGACGGCGGAACCGGCGTCATCGGCGGCATGGATACCCGCCTGACCTGGGAAGGAACGGTCGAGGAGGGGGAGAGCGTCGACTCGGTGACCTTGACCATCGCCGACGACGCGAGCTTTGAGGGCTCTACCACCCGCATCACCGTGCTCGAGGGCCTCACGCGCGTGAACATCGAGGGGGAGGCCGAGCCCGCGGGCAACGCCATCACCGTGAGCTTCGCCGACCCGATTCCGGCGGGCTCGCTGCTGCGTCTCGAGGTCACGAACATGCGCTTCCCCTCGGAGGGCGGCTCTTACTGCGTCGAGGGAACCTACACGGCCTCGGGTTCAGAGAACAAGCTCGACGCCTCGCCCGCGATCGACATCATCGCGAACACCCCGCTGCAGTCGATCGTCAACTGGCTCGACGGCCAGGATTGGGTCGCCGCATGGAACTCCAATCAGTTCCTGGGCATGTTTTTCAAGCCGCAGCTGCTCGTGACGAGCTTCTCCTCGCTCTTCCCGGGCTGGGTGCTGTGCCTCGGCATCGTGATCGCGTGCTACCCGTTCGCGATCGTGCTCGGCCTTCTCTTCGCGCTGCTCAAGATCTCGAAGCACCGTCTGTGCCGCGCCGTGGCCGTGGTCTACATCAACGTGCTGCGCGGCACTCCGCTTTTCCTGCAGATCTACATCATGTTCTTCGGCCTGCCGATGCTCGGTATCAACATCAACAACAACCTGCTCGGCATCATCGTGATGGCGGTGAACTCCTCGGCCTACCTCGCGGAGATCTTCCGCGCCGGAATCCAGTCCATCCCGCGCGGCCAGTACGAGGCCGCGAGCTCGCTGGGCATGGGATATGCGCAGACGATGCTCAACGTCATCCTGCCCCAGACCGTCCGGCGCGTGATCCCTACCGTGACCAGCGACTTCATCACAGCGTTCAAGGACACGTCGCTTCTCTCCTCGGTGGGCGTCATGGAGCTCATGATGTTCTCGAAGAACCTCACCACCGTTTCCGGCAACATCACGCCCTACGTCGCGGCCGGCATCTTCTACCTCATCGTGACGCTGCCGCTGATCAAGGTCGTCGGCGTCATCGAGGAGCGCATCGCCGCCTCAGAGTCCGGTCTCTCGCGAAAGACCCGCAAGGCGCGTCGTCGCGACCAGAAGAAGGGGGTTCCCAGTGACGAGTAAGAAGCTGCGTTTCTCGCACGCGCCCGCGGCCGGCCCGGCGCCTCTTCCCGCGGAGGAGGCCGCCGCTGCCGCCTTCGCGGCCGACCAGGGCCTGACGAACCACCACTTCGAGCCGGGGGAGCACCCGGTCGTACGCATCGAGCACCTCAACAAGAGCTTCGGCGACACGCTCGTGCTGCGCGACGTGAGCCTGAACGTGTGGCCGGGCGAGGTCGTCGTCGTGCTCGGCCCCTCCGGCTCCGGCAAGTCGACCATGCTGCGCTGCGTGAACCTCCTCGAGACCCCGACCGCCGGCCACATCCTCATCGAGGACGAGGAGATCACGGGCAAGTCCGCCGCCGACGTGAACAAGCTGCGCCGCGACGTGGGCATGGTCTTCCAGCAGTTCAATCTCTTCCCGCATCTCACGGCCAAGGAGAACGTGATGATCGGCCAGGTCAAGGTGCTCAAGAAGAGCAAGGGAGAGGCGGCCGAGGAGGCAATGAGGCAGCTCGCGGCCGTTGGGCTCGCCGACCGCGCGGATTTCAAGCCCGGCCAGCTCTCCGGCGGCCAGCAGCAGCGCGTGGCCATCGCGCGCGCCGTGGCCATGCACCCGAACGTGCTCCTCTTCGACGAGCCGACGTCGGCCCTCGACCCCGAGCTCGTGCGCGGCGTCCTCGACGTCATGCGCGACCTCGCCGAGAACTCCGGCATGACCATGATCGTCGTGACCCACGAGATGGGGTTCGCGCGCGACGTGGCCGACCGCGTGGTCTTCATGGAGGGCGGCGTGATCGTCGAGCAGGGCGTGCCGGCGGAGGTCTTCGACCACCCCAAGAACCCGCGCACGGCGGAGTTCCTCGGGTCGATCGATTAGCGCTCTGCGGGCCCGGCGCGGCAGGACCGGCGGCCGGCGGCGAACCTGCGCGGCAAGCCCGGCCGTCGACGCGGCCGGCGACGGAGCCCGATGGGACGCGGCCGTCGACGCGGCCGGCAACGCGGCCCTCTCTCGCCTTCGCCCCATTGCCTCGGGGTGAACAAAAACGCGACATGAGTCGCGAAACCCTCGCATGTGTCACAACTCGAAGCGCCCCAGCTCAGCGATGAGCTGGGGCGTATTTGTTTTTCGCTGTTTTGTTCAGTTAATTTATTCGCAATATGCTATGTTCATACAGATTATTTGTCTTTTCATGAGGGGGCATTGGGATGCACCACAAGAACATCCTGCTCGTATCGGCCACGACCAGGCTGCACGATCGCATGCGCGAGCTCTCGCACGCCATCGACGTCTCGATCGCGCTCGCCAATGAGTCCACCTTCTCGCAGGCCATCTCGTCGGGCCATGAGTTCGACCTCGTGATTCTCGATTCCGAGGGCATCGGGCAGGAAACTTTGAACGCGGTCGACTCCTTCGTTGCCGACAACGGCTTTATCCCCATGCTCCTGGTTCACGACGCGGAGAAGCTCTCGGGCCTGCGCATGCCGACCCAGGGCAAGAACGACTTCATCGTGGCCGGCGCCACCTCTGCCGAGTTCGAGATGCGCTGCACGTTGCTGCTTTGGCCGGGCGAGGAGAGCGCTCCCGCCGACGTCGTCACTGTGGACAACATGACCATCAACCTCGCCACCTACCAGGTCTATATCGACGACGAGCCCGTTGACCTCACCCTCATGGAGTACTCGCTGCTTTCCTTCCTGGCCACCCACCCTTCGCGCGCGTACTCGCGCGAGACCCTGCTTCACCGTGTGTGGGGCTTCGAGTACTGCGGAGGCACCCGTACCGTAGACGTCCATATCAGGCGCGTCCGCTCCAAGGTCGGCCCGCAGGTCGCGAGCCACATCGTGACCATCCGAGGGGTCGGGTACCTTTTCCGCGTGTAGCGCGGGGTCTTTACGAAGTGTTCAGGGCCGGCGGTTTCGCCGGCTCTTTTTTGTGCCGCGGGTAAGTGCGGGGCGCATCATGTGGCGGCCGAGTCGGGCCGGGGGCCTGGGGAATCGATGCCTTTCGCGCGGGGCGGAGGTCAGGACGAATAGTTGGACGCCTCGGCGTCCGGTTAGGAGTCCGAATGTACGACAGGGAAACGGTCGAGCTCGCGCTGCTCGGCCTCTCTGAGGGCATGTCCGCTACCGGGCGCCATTTGTGAGGGTCGGATTAAATATCGCAGGGATGTCTTTTCGGTACGGGCGGGTAGTTTGGGATTTGCGCGTGCTCACGTGTCGCCCAACTTTCGAGTTTGCGGCAAAGGACGGGCGTTCGGGTGGGGAAAGCCCCCAATTGAGCGGAACGCGGGCCTCTTTCCCGGGAATGAAGCCTTTCAACTGGGGCCGGGAGCAAGTATTTTGCCGCAAAGTCGAAGTTTGGTTGCATGAGGGCGCATCCCGTTTGACCGAAATCCTTTTCGGAGTGGCTTCGCTTTGGTCTTGCTGAGGCGGAGAGCGCGGCCATTGTCCTGTTTGGCCCCTGCTACATGCGGATGGGGGCTTTGCAATCGGCCGCGACGGGCCTGAGCCAGATTATGGCGAAGGCGTCTTCCCTTGCTTCAGAAAGCTCAAAGGGTCGTGCCGCATGCGTGGCGCGGGGTCACTTCAGATATCTGTAAGTCTGGAGGGGTAGAGTACTTCTTGGCTAGATGAAAGATTATCCTTCCCGGGGCGCCCGACGGCGACGGGGGAGAGGAGACAAGATGGACGAGTACACCAACGGCCAGAACGGCTTCGACGAGAACGGCACCCAGCCGACCATGGCCAACCAGGCTTCCGGGCAGGCCGCGACTCCCCAGGATTACCAGACCGGCTACCAGCGCGGCGCACAGGCGGGCTACGAGGCCGGCCTCCACGCGGCCAACCA
>CAVCUP010000053.1:0-6141 GCA_963605405.1 bacterium
TGGCACTGGAACTCCCCCGAAACGCTGCCATCACCCTCGTTTGCGCAACTAAAGCGCCCTTCTCGCTGCCATCACCCCCATATACGCAACGCAGCCGCCGGCCCGATTGCCATCACCCCCGTTTGCCGTGAAGCAGAACAGCAGGTGCGCATTATTGGCAAGCTAGGAAAACTTCTTCATGGGGTCGCGGCGACAGTCTTCGAGGTACTCGACCGCGACCTTCGCAGCGGCCTCATCGATGGAGTAATAGATGCCGTAATGGCCGGTGAATGTGGCACGGACCTCGTGGTCGGGCGTTGCGGACTCGTAAATCGGGTCGTACACCGCGCCCATCGCAGGCGCGACCTCAAGCATCAGCATCCGTCGTCTTACCTTAAGCGCATCTTCCCTCGACTCGATGGCAAGCAGGGCAAGAAGAACCGAGTCAGCAAGCTCGACCTCATATTTCTTGAGGCCAGAATCCTCGCAGTCGTCCATCAGTTGTCCCACTTGGCATCAAGCTGTGCAAGCGCGTCCTCAAGTTTGACGCTCTTACCCTGCGCGATTTCCTCATGGCCTCGGGAAATGCCGGCGAGCGCGGCTTCCTCGCGGGCGAGAATCGCGTCGCGATAGGCCATCTGCCGGTCGTACTCCTGCGCGTCAAGGAGAACTACCGCCGACTTCCCGCGTTTAGTGAGGTAGATTGGTTGTTTTGTGCGCATGGCTTCCTCGGTGAGCGCCGCTGCGTTGCGTTGCATCTCGGAAACGGGCACGGTAACAGGCATGGACTCCTCCTTTGAAAGTGGCCCCATGATACCGCTTGAATTACATACTGTTATATGTAATTGGCGAGAAACCAACACGGCCTAGTGCGGCGCCGGGCCCAAGCTACCGCGCTCCATCAGGGTCGCGGGAACAAGCACTCGTCGCGGCTCATCCCCGGCGAGAAGGGCCTCGTCAAAGGCTCGCTTACCCAAGGTCGCGTGATCGAATCGAATGGATGACAGCTGCGGGTTGGGCACCACGCCGAGCAGCGAGTCATCGAAGCCAATGACGCTCACGTCGTCGGGCACGCCCTTGCCCGCGTCGCGTAGAGCGAGAAGGGCCCCGTAGGCCATGTTGTCGTTGCCGGCAAGAATGGCCGTGCAGTCCGCGTCCCCCGCCAGCCGCGCCCCGGCTTCGTACCCCGAGTCCGCACCCCAGTCCCCGCGCAGCGGCTCGACCGCCTCGAGCCCCGCCTCAGCGAGGGCTTCTCGCCAACCGAGCTCGCGGTTCCTGCTGGCGAGCGACTCGTCGGGACCGGCAATAAAGCGAATCTGCCGGTGCCCAAGCTCAATCAGTCGGCACGTCGCCATCTTCGCCGCGCCCGCCTGGTCGTCGGAGACGGTCGTGCAGCAGGCCTGCTCAAACGGAGTGACGATCACGGTCTTGAGCCCAGAAGGTGAGCGATAGTCCTCGAAGTCATCGACCATGCGCCCCAAGTTGAAAATCATCGCGTCTACAGGCAGCGTAGACATGCGCCGAGCCGCCTCGCCAAGGGTAAGGTCCTCGCCTTCCCTCGCCGTCACCAAAGTGATGGCGTAGCCACAGGCTGCGGCCGCACGAGAGATGCCGGCAAGCACGCTCAGCTCGCCGCCCTTAAGTTCGAAGAACACCAAACCCACGGTCTTGTAGGACCCAAGCCTGAGCGAGCGAGCGGCATAGTTCGAGCGAAAACCGAGCCGGCCCATGGCAGCCTGCACGGCCTCGCGCGTGGCGGGCCGCACCGCATCGGGCTCGTTAACCACGCGCGAGACGGTCTTTAGCGAGACGCCCGCCTCCCGGGCGACATCGACCATCGAGGGACCGTTGTTCGCGCTTCTTGCCATTCGAACCCTTTCGCACAACTTCGAACAAAACCGCTCACCGTAAGAATCAGACCGTTCGCGACACGGCAAGCGGTTCTCCTTATGGTGCCGCAGGAAATGGCGTACGTTGTCATCACGCCGAATGACAACGTTGTCATACTCAAAAACGCACAACAGCGCTCACATTCGGCCAGCAACGGGTCACCGGGCGACCCCGAGCGAGCCGCCGCCACCGGGCAGGCGACGGCGTACGACGGCGACCGTGAGGCCGCCGGACCGGTAACGCATCCAAACGCAAAGGAGCGCCATGGACGCAATCATCAACCTTCTCGAGAAGCAGCAGCCGCTGTTCGAGAAGATCGGGAAGAACCCCTTCCTGCAAGCCATCAAGGATGGCTTCCTCGGCTGCATGCCCATCGTCCTCACCTCGTCGATCTTCCTACTCATCGCGACGCTTCCGGGAGTCATCGGCATCACCCTGCCGCAGGAGATCATCGACTGGTGCAACAAGCTCTACAACTTCACCATGGGCGTCATGGGCATCATGTGCGCCGGCACCACCGCCAAGAACTTCACGGCTTCCATGAACCGCAGGATGCCGGACGGCAAGGTGCTCAACGACTCGTCCACCATGATCGCCGCCCAGTGCAGCATGCTGCTGCTCGCCGTCACTCAGATGACGGCCACCGTCGACGGTTCCGAGCTCACGGTCATGGACTGCACGAGCATGGGTACCCGAGGCCTGTACTCCGCCTTCATTGCGGCGTTCATCACCGTCGGCGTCTACATGTTCTGCGTTAAGCGCGACCTCACCATTCAGCTGCCCAAGGAGGTTCCCGGCGCCATCGCCCAGAACTTCCGCGACATCATCCCCTTCGGCGGCGCCGTCATCATCTGCGCCCTCATCGACGCGGCAGTGCGCGCCCTCTCCGGCGTGCCGTTCTCCGAGATCCTGATTAAGCTCCTCTCGCCGCTCTTTGCCGCGGCAGAGACCTACCCCGGCCTGATCATCATCCAGTTCTTCACCGCGTTCTTCTGGTTCATCGGCATCCACGGGCCCTCGATCGTCCAGCCGGGCATCGACCCGATCCGCCTTGCCAACCAGGCCGAGAACCTCCAGGTCCTTCTCGCCGGCGGCCACCCTGCGCACTCCCTGTGCTTCAACCTCTCGCTCGTCGGCGAGTTCGGCGGCACCGGCGCCACGTTCATCGTGCCCCTGCTGCTCATCCTCTTCATGAAGTCCAAGCAGCTCAAGGCCGTGGGCAAGGCCTCCATCGTGCCCGTCGCCTTCGCCGTGAACGAGCCCCTGCTCTTCGGCGCCCCGATGGTGCTCAACCCCTACATGTTCATCCCCTTCACCGTCACGGGCTGCGTCAACGTCTGCCTGGCCAAGTTCTTCATCGACGTCGTGGGCATGAACGGCTTCAGCTTCGTCGTGCCCTGGGCAACCCCCGGCCCCATCGGCATCTTCATCTCGTGCAACTTCCAGCTGATCTCGCTCGTGTTCGTCGCGCTGCTGTTGGTCATCGACGCGGTCATCTACCTGCCATTCCTTAAGGCATACGACAAGATGCTCTGCGATCAGGAGGCCGAGCGCGCCGCCGAAGAGGCAGTCGCCGTCGAGTCCGCCGTCGCCGCTCCCGCCATCGTCGAGGCCGCCGCGCCTGCAGCGTCGACCGTCGCCGCCGCTCCCGCAGCCGCCCCCAGCGAGAAGGCCTCCGTCGACGGCCTCAAGGTCCTCGTGCTCTGCGCCGGCGCCGGCACCTCCGCGCTTCTTGCCAACGCCATCAAGGAGGGCGCGGCGAAGACCGGCGAGAACATCGCCAGCTCCGCCGGAGCCTATGGACAGCACACCGCGATCATGGACCAGTACGACGTGATCGTCCTCGCCCCGCAGGTCCGCACGTACTACGACGACATCAAGGTCGATACCGACCGCCTGGGCATCAAGCTGCTCTCGCCCCGTGGCCAGGAGTACATCGCCCTTACCCGCGACCCTGAGGGCGCCGTCAAGTGGCTCCGCCAGAACATGTCCGAGTAGCCATCGTCCCTTCCTTCCCCGCCTCCCCGACCGTCCCCCTTCGGCCGGGGAGGCCCCTTGCAAAGAAATCCGGCGGCCACGACGCGCCGCCGGGCCAAAGAGAAAGGAACCATCATGACCAGGCAGTTCCCCGAAGGTTTCGTCTACGGCGGCGCCACCGCCGCCTACCAGGTCGAGGGCGAGACCCGCACCCATGGCAAGGGCAAGGTGCCTTGGGACGACTTCCTCGCCGCTCAGGGGCGCTTCTCGCCCGACCCGGCCTCCGACTTCTACAACAGCTACCCGGTAGACCTGGAGCTTTGTGAGCGCTTCGGCGTCAACGGCATCCGCGTCTCCATCGCCTGGACGCGCATCTTCCCCGCCGGCACCGGCGAGCTCAACCCCGAGGGCGTGGCCTTCTACCACGAGCTCTTTGCCGAGTGCGAGCGTCGCCACGTGACCCCCTATGTGACCCTCGACCACTTCGACACGCCCGAGGCTTTCTACGAGAACGGCGGAGAGGGCTTCCTCACCCGCTCGACCATCGATGCCTTCGAGGCCTACGCCAAGTTCTGTTTCGGAGAGTTCACTGAGGTAAAGCACTGGTTCACCTTCAATGAGATCCCGGCGACGGCCGAGGGCATGTACATCGTGGGCAACTGGCCTCATGGCGAGAAGTACCGCCTGGACAAGGCTTTCCAGGTCATGCACAACATGATGGTCGCGCACGCCCGCGCCGTTGTCGCTTTCCACGAGGGCGGCTATGAGGGCGAGATCGGCATTGTCCAGAACCTCGAGCCCAAGTATCCGCTTGACCCCGCGAGCGCCGAGGACGCCGAGGCCGCGCGCATGGCCGACGTCATCAACAACCGCTGGGTGCTCGACGCGACGTTCCGCGGCCACTACGCGCCCGACACCTGGGAGGCCGCGAGCAAGCTGGCGGCTATCGCCGGCGGCGAGCTCGACGTTACCGATCAGGATGTCGCCGACCTCACGGCAGCCCTGCCCTACTGCGACTGCCTGGGCGTGAACACCTACAAGTGCCAGTTCCTGCGCGCCGCCGAGGGCGAGAACGATATCCACCACAACGGTACCGGGGACAAGGGCTCGAGCCGCTGGTTCCTCAAGGGCGTCGGCGAGTCGTGCGTGCGCGAGGGCATCCCCACCACCGATTGGGACTGGATTATCTATCCCGAGGGGCTCTACGACCTTCTCTGCCGCATCAAGAACGACTACCCCAACTACAAGAAGATCTATGTGACCGAGAACGGCATGGGGTACAAGGACGACTTCGTCGACGGCTTTGTGGACGATGCCCCGCGCATCGACTACCTGCGCCAGCACCTCACATGGATCCACCGTGCCATCGAGGGCGGCGTGAACGTGGCCGGCTACTTCGTGTGGTCGCTGCAGGACCAGTTCAGCTGGACCAACGGTTACAACAAGCGCTACGGCCTCTTCTATGTGGACTTCGAGACCCAGAAGCGCTATCCCAAGGCGAGCGCTTACTGGTTCAAGAACCTCGCCGAGACGGGAAAGCTGGAGGCGTAGGCGAGGCAAGCATGCCGTTGTTTACGTGAGCGCCTTGTAGCGTCTGCGCGCCGCAGCCTGGTATCGGGCTGCGGCGCGTTTCTCTTTCCGGGCGTTGAGGAGAGGGCCAGACCCCCAATGGGCGCCGGGCATGCGCAATGCGCCGCCAGCTCGTCTAAAGGCGCCTTTGCGGAGAAACCGCGCCCATTGGGACTAACGTCATCCCAGCGAGCGCGGTTTCTCCGCAAACAGGGCATTTCCCATGCCAACGGACGCATTATTTCCGCAATGGGTCCCAATGGACACAGTATTTCCGCGTCTCTCAGCAAGAAATACCGGCCGGCGCAATTATTCGGCAGGACTGGCAACGCTCGCAGCGAGATACGCATGGCGTGAAGCGGTGCGTGCGCAATCGCTGCCGACGTAGTGATCTCGTTGCGTAAAACGGGGTGGCGGCAATAAGGGACGGCTCGACGTTGCGAGAAACGGGGTGATGGCAGTAGAAAGAGGCCCGACGTTGCGAGAAACGGGGTGATGGCACTGGAACTCCCCCGAAACGCTGCCATCACCCTCGTTTGCGCAACTAAAGCGCCCTTCTCGCTGCCATCACCCCCATATACGCAACGCAGCCGCCGGCCCGATTGCCATCACCCCTGTTTACGCAACACTCCGCCCCGCTGCGCTGCCATCACCCCTGTTTACGCAACGCGGCCCCGGCCCGATGGCCGCCACTATCAATCACGCAACGCGAGTCTCCGCACGGCT
>CAVCUP010000054.1:0-6103 GCA_963605405.1 bacterium
ACTTCCCCAATCAGGTCAACAACCTGCTCGCCTTCCCGGGAATCTTCCGCGGCGCGCTCGATGCGCGGGCGACGGAGATAAACGAGGCGATGCTCGTGGCCGCGGTCGATGCGCTCGTGGGGCTTGCGGAGCCGATGCTGGGCGCAAAGCGGATCGTCCCGGCCGCCCTTGACCCTCGCGTGGCGCCTGCGGTCGCCGGGGCGGTTGCGCAGGCCGCGCGCGCGAGCGGGGCGGTCCGGGGCTAGGGGGCGCCTGAGCGCTCAACGGCAGCGGGCCCTTAACAACTTGGTTCGCGCGGGGCATCAGGGTGCCCAGGGGCACGGCGGCGCGACCTCAAGACGAGGCCGCCTGTGGGCCGGCCGCGGGGCGGGCCTGCCGCGAGGGCGGCTGCCCGCCCCGCGGCCCCTGCGCCTACGCTTAGACTATTGAGAATCACGGCGCCCGCGCGCCTGGGCCCGACCGCATTGGGAGAGAGTCGATGCCGATTTCCGAGACCCGTCGAGACCTCTACGCATATCTCGACCTTCAGACCAGGGAGTTCGACCCCGCCCGCCTTGAGCGCTTCACGACGCAGGAGATCGCCCGCTGCGTCTCGGTCTCCCGCAATCTCGCGAGCCAGTACCTCAACGAGCTCGTGCGCGAGGGGCTTGTGGTCAAGGTGGGCAGCCGCCCCGTCTACTACCTGCATCGCCATAATCTCGAGCGGTATCTCCAGGTCCGGGTCGAGCGGCCGTCATATGCGGGCGTCGAGGAGCTGCTCTCTCTGCGCGGGTCCCGCGCGGCCCGCGATTTCGAGTGTGCCGTCGGCCATGACCTGAGCCTCTCGAGCGTCATCGGCCAGATGCGTGTCGCCATGGAATACCCTCCCTGCGGCCTTCCGGTCCTCGTGATGGGGGCCTCCGGCACGGGGAAGACGTACCTGGTCAAGCTCATGCTCGAGTACGGCAAGGACGCGGGCCTGCTCGATCCCGGGGCGGGGCTCACGGCGGTCGACTGCGCCCGCTACCTGCTTGACCCGGAGCGGATCGTGGCCGATTACCTCGGGACGCCGGAGGAGCCGGGGCTCATCGAGCGCGCCAAGGGCGGGCTCCTTCTCTTCAAGAACATCGACGCGCTGCCCCTTTCGCAACAGGAGTATCTCTTTACGCATGCGCTCTTCGCCGCCCGAGCCGAGCAGGGGAGCCCCGAGCGCGGCCTTAGGTTCGTCTTCTCGAGCTCGCTGCCCGCGGACGCCGCCCGCGCCGCCGAGCTGCGTCATCGCCTCCCGGTCGTGGTCCGCGTTCCCTCCCTGCGAGAGCGGACGCCCGAGGAGCGCGCCCAGATCACGCTGCGCTTCCTCAAGGACGAGGGGCGCCGCATGGGCGTCGACGTGCTCGTGAGCAGGGGCGCTTTCTCCTGCCTGGTAAACGGCTCCTATGAGGACAACATCAGCGAGCTGCGCAGGAGCGTCACCAACTCCTGCGCCGAGGCGTATCTCTCGCGCCGCGGGGACGGCAACATCGTCGTGAGGGCGCATTGCCTGCCCGCCGCCGTGCTCGCCCAGGCCAATGCGCGCGAGGTCGAGGCCGACGGCGCTCTTGTGGACACGACCCGCTGCTCGGAGTCCTTCGCGAGAAGGGACCTGTTGAGCTTCGTCGTCCCGATGGTCGAGCATTACGAGGCGTTCAAGGCCCGGGCGTCGGCCGACGGCGCGCGGGCCTGCGGCCTCGAGGGGCTCAAGCGTGAGCTCGCGGCGGACCTGCGCGAGCTGGAGGAGCATCTTTCCCGGGGCAACGGCGCCCGCGGCGAGAAGCTCGAGGCCTTCGAGCGGCTCCTGGGCAGCGGCGTCACGGACGTCAACGATGAGCTGGGCCTCGCGCTCTCGCACGCGACGGCGCGCCTCTTGGCCCAGCTCACCTACGTGCAGCTCAGGCCGGAAGACGGGCTGCGCCGCTGGGAGGCCGAGAAGCGCAGCGAGCTCGCGGCGCTTCTCGCGCTTCTTTCCAGCGAGGACGCGGCGATGTCGGTGCTTGTCGGGCGGCTCGCGACCCTTGACTTCAGGCTTTTGGGCGTTGAGCTCGACCATCTCGGGCGGCTGCTGCTCTTCCTGCACGTGTCGATGCTCGAGGGCGAGGCCGCGCGGTAAGAAAGAAACGATGAACTCGCTTGTTGAAGGCGGGCAAAGGGGGCGTCCCCTTTGCCCGCTGTTTTCTTGCCGCGGGCCCGGGCGAGAGCTTATCGACACTGCGCGCCGAGTCCGGGCCGGATGTGTCGAGAAGCGAGCCCGTGCCCGCGCGGCGCGCCTCCGAGCGGCGAACCTGGCTTCGCAGTGGCGGCCCTGGCCAAGCGCGGCCTTTATCGCCGCCGCCCCGGCATACCTTCTGTTCAGGCAACGCAAGAACGCTTCAAAGGAGGAAACAAGCATGAGGCATATCGTCCTGGCTTCCCACGGCAGCCTCGCGGCGGGCATGAAGAGCTCCGTCGAGCTCATCGCGGGCGACCAGCCCGGGCTCGCGACCGTCTGCGCCTACACCGAGGAGTGCCCGACCGCGGCCGAGCCGCTCGCCGCCCTCGTCGAGTCCCTGGCGGAGGGCGACGAGCTCGTCATCGTGACCGACGTGCTCGGCGGGTCGGTGAACAACGAGGCGTCCCAGTTCGTCGACGTGCCCGGCGTCTATGTGGCCACGGGCATGAATCTCGCGTTCGTGCTGAGCCTCGTGGTAGACACGGGCACCCCGACGGCCGAGCTCGTCGACGAGTCCGTTGCGGAGGCGCGCGAGCAGCTTTGCCGCATGGAGCCCGCGCCCGTCGCGGACGAGGACGACTTCTAGCTCCTTCGGCGACGAGTCCGGGCCGGCCCCCTCGCCTTCTCGCCGGTCCGGCCTCGTCGCCGCCCACCTAACGCATAAGCCGGTACACGCGCGCCAGCGCGAAGAAGAAAGGACAGAACATGATCAAGCTCCTCCGCGTCGACCACAGGCTCCTGCACGGGCAGGTCGTCTTCTCCTGGGTCTCCCATCTCAAGCCGAACTGCATCCTCGTGGCCAACGACGACGTGGTCAACGACGACCTGCGCAAGACGACCCTGCGCCTCTCCAAGCCCAACGGCGTCAAGCTCGTGATCAAGTCCATCGACGACTCCATCGCCGCGATCGAGGCCGGGAAGACGGACAAGTACGACCTCATGGTCGTCGTGTCGAACGTGCCCGACGCCGTGCGCCTCGCCACCTCGATCGAGCAGATCGACGCCATCGACCTGGGAGGCACCAAGCCCACCGATCAAACGCGCGCCTACGCGAAGTCGATCAACCTTACCGACGAGGACGTGGCCCTTCTCAACGATGCCAAGGCCCAGGGCATCGACGTCTATATCCAGGGCGTGCCCGCGGACCGCAGGCAGGAGTTCGTCGGCTAGCGCGCCGGCCCGCCGTTTGGCTCCTGTGCGCTTTTTGCCGCATCAACAAAGAAAGGAATCCCTATGCTTCTCAAGACGATCCTCGTGGGCCTCGTCGCCCTTATCGGCTATCTTGACCATCCGACCGGCAAGTCCATGCTCCAGCGCCCCATCGTCATGGGTCCGCTCGTGGGCATCGTCCTCGGCGACCCCGCGACCGGCCTCGCGGTCGGCGGCACGCTTGAGCTCGCCTTTATGGGCAACATGGCCATCGGCGCCGCCATCCCGCCCGAGATCACGGCGGGCGGCGTGCTCGGCACCGCCTTTGCCATCACGGCCGGCTCCGGCGCCGACGTGGCGGTGGCGCTCGCGCTGCCCATCGCCTCGCTCGCCCTGCTCATCAAGAACCTCTTCTATCTCATCATCCGCCCGCAGTTCATGCTTCACGCGGCCGACAAGATGGGCGCCGAGGGAGACCTCAAGGGCGTGTGCCGCATGCACGACTTGGCCTATTGGACCTATGCCGTCTGCATGACACTGGCCTGTGCCGTGAGCTTCTACGTCGGCAGCCCCGTTATCCAGGCCGTTATCGACGCGATCCCGCAGTTCGTCATGGACGGCATCTCCATCGCGGCCGGAATCCTTCCCGCGCTCGGCTTCGCCATGCTCGCGAACATGCTCATGAGCAGCAAGCTCGCCCCGTGGTTCGGCATCGGCTTCCTTCTCTCCGCCTATCTCGAGGTCCCCGTGCTCGGCCTGGCGCTTCTCGGCGTGCTCGTCACGCTGCTGATCCTGCGCGCCGAGCCCGCTGCCCGGCCCGCGGCCGCGGCGGCGCCCGACTTCGACGAGGACGACGAGGACTTCTAAGCGGCCGTGCCCTTGCTTCACACCGACCATGCCCAAAACAAGGAGAAACCCATGAGCACAAAAACCACCGACGCAGCGACTCCGTCCGATGCCCCTTCCGGCGAGAAGCGCCTGACCGAGAAGGAGCTGCGCGGCATCTTTTTCCGCTCGCTCAACTTCGACGGCTCGTTCAACTACGAGCGACAGATGAGCCTCGGCATGCGCCATGCCCTTGCCCCCGCCTTGGCCAAGCTCTACCCGAATAAGGAAGACATGGCCGCCGCCCTCGAGCGTCACAGCGAGTTCTTCAACGTCACGCCGGCTATGGCGCCGCTGGTCCTCGGCATCACCGCCGCCATGGAGGAGAGAAACGCCAACGAGGACGACTTCGACGCAGACTCGATCAATGCCGTCAAGGCCTCCCTCATGGGCCCGCTCTCCGGCATCGGCGACTCGCTCTTCTGGGGCACTGTCCGCCCGCTCGCCGGCGGCATCGCCGCGTCTCTCGCCCTTGCCGGAAACATCTTCGCCCCGCTCGTGTTCCTGCTGGGCTTCAACATCCCCAACTACCTGGTGCGCTGGTTCGGCGTCCACTGGGGATACAAGATGGGCACCGACTTCCTTGCCCGTGCCGAGAAGTCCGGCATCATGCAGAAGGTGTTCCTCGGCGCCGCCATGGTCGGCCTCTTCGTCATCGGCGGCATGGTCGCGTCCATGGTCAGCGTAAAGATCGGCTGGACCATCGGCGCGGGCGACGGCGCGATCGACCTCAACACCGTGCTCGACGGCATCATGCCCAAGATGCTTCCGCTCGGCGTGACGCTGCTGCTCTCCCATGCCCTGAACAAGGGATGGAAGGTCAACACGTTGCTACTCGTCATCGTTGTCGCCTCCATCGCGGCGGCGGGCATCGGGCTTCTCGCGGCATAGGGGGGCGGTTCGTATGGACAAGAAATACGTCGAGGTCCAGAGCCGGGGGCTCACCCTGCGCGGTTTTCTCGAGCTGCCCGACGGCCCCGGCCCGCACCCGCTGCTCGTGATGTTCCATGGGTTCACCGGCAACATGGGCGAGAAGCACTTCGTCCTGGCGCGTCTTTCCCGTGCCGTGGTCGCGGCCGGCGTGGCCACGTTGCGCTTCGACTTCGGGGGCTCGGGCGAGTCGGACGGCGATTTCGGAGAGATGACGCCCAAGACCGAGATGGCCGACGGCCTGGAGATCCTCAGGTTCGCGGGGACCCTGCCCGAGGTCGACCCTGGGCGGGTCATGCTCTTCGGCTTCAGCCTGGGCGGCTTCGTCGCCACGAACGTGGCCGCAGCTGTGCCCGAGAAGGTCGAGCGCCTGGTCCTCATGAGCCCGGGCGGCGAGCCCCACAAGCGCCAGGAGCGCATGCTCAAGGCCGAGGGCTGGTGTGGCCGCGGGTCTCTCGTGCTGAGCCCCCAGTACATCTACGACGGCTACGAGATGGACCCCTTCGCCGCGGCGGAGCTTTATCCCGGCCATGTGACCATCGTCCAGGGGACGGACGACGCCGCCGTGCCGGCCTCGACCGCCGCCGAGTACGCGCTGCACTTCCCGGACGCCGAGGTGCGCTACGTGGAGGGCGCCGACCACTCCTATGACTCCGCGGATTGGTTCGCCGAGCTGGTGGGGCATGTGGTCGCCGCCGTCACGGCGCCGGCGCTCGGGGCGCCTGCGGGAGACGACGGTCCGGCGCGCGGTCCCGAGGGCGTGGCGTCGTCGTCTTCGCCCGCGCCGTGCGCGGACAGGCCCGCGGGTTTCTCGCCGCAAGCGCCCGAGATGCCAAAGAACACCGATTAGAGAGGGGATCCCCATGACCCACGACGAGCAGGTCCGCCTCATGACGGACAAGATCGCCAAGTTCG
>CAVCUP010000055.1:0-5109 GCA_963605405.1 bacterium
TGCCGAACGGCCCTCACCCGAGCCGATGCCTGCGGAGCTTCTTGAGGTAGTTCTTCTTGAACGAGCCCCACTGGCCAAAGAACATGCGATCGGTGGCCGTCTCGGCGTGCGTCCGGTACTTGAGCGCCGTGAGCTCAAGGGTGCAGATGTAGTCCGCGAGCTGGAAGAGGCGGTAGTCGGCCGGGGTCACGAGCCTGTAGACCACAACGTCCTTCCAGAGCGCGTACTCGATCGCCTTGTGAACGGCCTCAGTGACGATGGATTGCCCGTTGTCGTAGTAGATCTTCACCCTATCGAATCGCTGGAGGAAGGGGAGGTTGTCGAACAGGGCAACGATGAGGTCCCTCTTTATGGAGGCGAGAAGCTTGTCGGGGCTGTCCTCGTAAAGCTTCTTCTCGTACGAGAGCGTGATGTAGCCGAACGGAACCCGTTCGGCGAACATGGAAAAACAGCTGAGATGGCTCTTTCTCGTGCCGACGGGGAGCCCCTCGTACTCCTTGTGGCCCGTGAGCAGGGGCCCGAGGTGCATGGGCATGTCGACAAGCTGTTTGTCTCGGATGAGCTGATCGTATCTGGCGAGGGCATCGCCCAGGCCGTGGTTCTGTTCGTGAAATACGAGAGTGACCAGGTAGTACCGGGAGTTGCCGGTGTCCCCCGATTCGTCCACAAAGATGGACAGCTCCTCCATGGGCGCGACCTCCTTGCTAATAAAAATGCCGGGGGACATCCCCCGGCTCTTGGAGGCCGACCCTTGCGGGAGGACCACCTCTTTTATACCACGGGTAACGTTCTGTCTTCAAGACGATATTATAGCAAACACACGTTCGTCACACAACGCAAATCGGCAGGTAAATGGCGCGATATTATTGACAGAGCGAAGCAGCCTGACGTCAAAAGCCATGAGCGGCTCGGATCTCTTCGAGCGCTGCCATGGCGTCGACGCCGTTGTCGCGGAGCGACTCGTTGTAGGCATCGAGGATTGCCCTCTTCTGCTCTTCGGTCAGCATCTCTGTTTTCTCTGGGGTTGCGACGACGGGTGCCATGGCTGCTCCTTTCAAGCGATTTGGACGATTGTATCCGCAGTCCAAAGCCTTTAGATCGCCTTGCCCGCGGAGCGCAAAAACGCACAAGGCTTGTTCGGTTTACCCCATGCATTAACTACAGAAAGGCGGCATAACCATGGCCAGGCTCATAGAGGAGAGGTACGAGGCCCACAAGGCAGAGGTCAACGCGAGGTTCGAACAGCTGCGCGCAAACGAGGAGGAGCTCAACCGCATCTTCGCGCGCATCTACAACATGGAGGGCGAGGTGCCCATCGAGGTCGAGGACAAGTACGTCTCGGTCGCGCGCATCTTCGACACCGCCGAGGAGATCCCGGAGAGCTACAAGGGCAACCGTTATGTGCGCACCAAGCGCGACGAGGTCGTCTCGCTCATCAGCTATGCCGTGGGCTGCATGTTCGGCCGCTACTCGCTGGACGTGGACGGGCTCGTGCTGGCCGACGCCGGCGCCACGCTCGACGACTACTTGGCCAAGATGCCCGACCCCGAGCACGTGAGCTTCTTGCCGGACGAGGACAACGTCCTGCCCGTGACGGACGACGAGTACTTCTCCGACGACGTGGTGGCGCGCTTCGTCGACTTCGTGCGCGTGGCCTACGGCGCCGAGACCCTCGAGGAGAACCTGCGCTTCGTCGCCGACGCGCTCGGCGGCAAGGGCACCCCGCGCGAGGTCATCCGCGCGTACTTCCTCAAGGACTTCTACGCCGACCACTGCCAGACCTACAAGAAGCGCCCTATCTACTGGCTCTTCGACTCCGGCAAGAAGTGCGGCTTTCGCTGCCTCGTGTACATGCACCGCTACCGCCCGGACCTCATCGCGCGCATCCGCACCGAGTACGTGCTGCCGCAGCAGGAGCGCTACCGTGCGCGCCTTGCACGCATCGATGACTCCGCGGCCATCGCCGAGGGGCGCCAGAAGGCGGCCCTGGCCAAGGAGAAGAAGCGCGTGTCCGACCAGGCGGCCGAGCTCGCCGCCTACGAGGAGAAGATCCACCACTTGGCCGACCAGATGATCGCCATCGACCTGGACGACGGCGTGAAGGTCAACTACGCCAAGTTCGCGGACGTGCTGGCCAAGGTCAAGTAGGGGGTTGGGAAGAGCGTCGCCTGCGGGGAGACGCGAGGCCCCGCGCGTGAGTTTTTGATTGGAAGCTAGATGAAGCTAAAAGACATACAACGTGAGCTCGAGAGGCTCTTTGGCGCGGTGGGGGAGGCCGGCGGCATCGTCGTGTGGCACGATCCCGACGGCGAGTTCGGCGACGCCTTGGGTGAGCTTGAGCTGCCCGGCGTCGAGGTGCTCGAGGAGCGCGAGAACGAGGTCTTTGGCCTCAAGCGCGAGCTCAACGGCGACCTGGTCGGCCGCAAGATCCTGCTTTACCGCCGTCGGGCGCGCAAGCTCGAGGGCGATTGGCTGGCCGACGTCGAGGTGCGCTCGCAGCAGTTCTCGGCGGACTACGTGTCCATCCAGCTGCGCGAGCTGGGCTGCCCGGACAACGCGGATATGCGCGCCGCTCTGCGCGCCCGCAAGGCGTTTCTCTCCCGCAAGACGAGCCTGCGCAAATTTGCCGCTCTGCGCGACGCCTATGCGACGCCGCAGCAGCTCGACGTGGGCATCATGGCCGTCGTGCTGGGCGCGGACGCCGCGGAAGGTACCTCGGTGCTGGTCGCCTTCCTCTCGCGCGCGGCCGATGGCGCAGCGGAGGCCGCCTCGGAGCTCGAGGCCGCGGGCGTGCTGGCTTCCTTCAACAACGCCGTCGCTGCCTGGACGGGCTTTACGGGCGACGCTTGCGACCAGGCCGCGCTGCGCAAGCACGTGCTGCTCACGGCTTTTTCGCGCATGGCGCCCGCCGGCTCTCTTGTTGGGCTCGATGCCTGCGTGAGCGCCGAGCACGCGGGTCCCTGCCACGACGTCTTTGCCGCATGGGCCGCGCTGGGGGGCGGCGAGCTCGCCTCCGCCGCGCGCGAGGTCGAGTCCGAGGTGGGGTTGGAGGCCAAGCTCGCCGGGGCCGGCCTCTCCGAGCTTTCCCGCGCGGGTGTCTTTCCCTGCGTGGACGCGGCGCTTCTCCGCAAGCTTTTCTCCGCCGCCTCGGCCTCGGCCGATGGGGCGGACGAGCTGTTGGAGATCTGTGCCCGCCGCCGCGGGCTTACCTGGGCTGGTGACTTTGGCGACTGCTACCGCGGCGTCGAGGCGGCGGCCCACATGCTTGCCTTCCGCCGTGCCCACAGCGAGGGCATGGGGCCTCTTGGCGCCGAGCGCGTGTGGGGGGAATATGCTGACGAGTGGTACCGCATGGACTCCTGGTATCGCGAGCTCCACATGGCGTTCCAGGCCGCGCTCAAGTCCGCCGATTATGGCCTTGACGAGGACTTTCGTAGGCTGTGCGCCGCCATCGAGAAGCTCTACAAGGGCTGGTTCCTGCGTGAGGTCAACGACCGCTGGTGCAACGCGTCGTCGGCGGACCTGGCCGAGAAGGGCTACGTCGACGGCATCGCCCGGCAGCGCGACTTCTACCTCAACGAGGTGGGGCCCGTTGCCCGCGCAAAGAAGCGCGCGTGGGTCATCGTCTCGGACGCGTTGCGCTACGAGGTGGCTGCCGAGCTCGCGGGCGTGCTTGAGCGCGAGACCAAGGGCTCGTGTGAGCTCGCCTCCGTGCAGTCGGCGCTGCCTTCCGTGACCAAGTGCGGCATGGCGGCCGTGCTGCCTTCCAACAGCTACGCATTTGTCGCGGGCGTCGCCGGCAAGGGCTTCTCGGTGCTGGTCGACGGCGAGGAGACGATCGGTACCCCCGCCCGCCAAGCGGCCGTTCGCCGCACGCACGAGCGGGGCGTGGCCGTCTCTTACGACGACTTCGTGAGCGAGATGGGCCGCGCCGAGCGCAAGGAGCTTGTGGGCGATGCGGATGTGGTCTACATCTTCCACAACGCCGTCGATGCCCTGGGCGACAAGCCCGCGACCGAGCGCAAGGTCTTCCAGGGCTGCGCGGACGCGATCGTCGAGCTTGCCGCTGCCGTTAAGCTTGTGGTCCGCGAGTTTGGCGCCTCGGACGTCTGCGTCACGGCCGACCACGGCTTCCTCTACACCGACCAGCCCCTCGACGAGGCCGAGCACGCCTCTGTCGCCGCGGTGACGGGCGAGGTCGTGGAGACCGGCCGACGCTACGTGGTGGCGCGCTCCGGCGCCGAGTCCGAGCTCTTCCTGCGCGCGGCTCTGCCGGCCGACGACGGCCTCGTGGGCTTCTTCCCCCGCGAGTGCGTGCGCGTGAGCAAGCCCGGCGGCGGCGAGAACTACGTTCACGGCGGCGCGAGCCTGCAGGAGATGTGCGTTCCCGTGCTGCGCTTTTCCAACCACCGCGCGGGCTCGAAGGGCTACGTGGAGGCCACGCCTGCCACGATCTCGCTCGTCTCGACGCTCGAGGTCATCTCGAACTCGCTCTTTACCCTCGAGTTTTTGCAGGACGAGCCCGTGGGCGGCAAGGTTTTGCCGCGCGAGTACGACGTCTTTGTGGCGGATGCCGCGCACGCCCCCGTCTCGGACGTCGTGCGCGTGGTGGCCGCCAACCCCTCGCCTGAGGCGCGTGAGCGCACGACGAGCGCGAGCTTCGGCCTCCGCGCGGGCTTCTCGCCGGCCTCTGACACCACGTATCTCCTGCTTGCCAAAGACACGCAGACCGGCCAGGCGACCGTCCTGCGCGAGCTGAGGATCCAGGTCGCATTTGCTGCCCCCGTTGACTTCGGATGGTGATGATTATGTACGAGAACCAGAATGAGAACGCAAACGAGCCGCAGGTAAACACATCTGCGTCCCAGCCTGAGGGCACCGGTGCCCTTTCCTACGAGAAGGACGCCCTCGACGAGAAGATCGTGCGGGAGTTTCCCGGCAAGATCGTGCGCAAGGACCTGACCGCGCTTATGAAGCGTGGTGCCGGCGTGCCCACGTTCGTGCTTGAGTACCTGTTGGGCATGTACTGTGCCACGGACGACCAGGCGGCCATTGAGGCGGGCGTCTCCCGCATACGCAAGATCTTGACCGACAACTACGTGCGGCCCG
>CAVCUP010000056.1:0-5022 GCA_963605405.1 bacterium
CGGTCTCCACAGGGTCTACACATCTTGCCGGCCACAGCCTATATATGTTTGCCGTCGTCCTCATGCTTTTGTCGCCAGCTATATTCGTTTGGACGTCATATACGGTCGTCAATTGTGTTCAGGCGCGCAGCATCTATAGCAAGTACGTCGAGCGCAGCCGACCGGGCCGCGCCCTATCGCATTGGGCGTGCAGGTAAAAACGGCACGTTCGCCCATCTTTCCCCTTACAAACAAAAGGCCCCGCCAAACGTATGGCGGGGCCCAACCTGTCTCATCTGATTCTACTTATAGACGTGACGTCGCGACTATCGGAGGTCGGCGACCACCTTCTTGAGGACGTCCATATCGATGGGCTTCGAGACGTGGGCGTTCATGCCCGCGGCAAAAGAGGCCTGGATGTCCTCGGAAAACGCGTTTGCCGTCATCGCGACGATGGGGACGCTCACCGCGCGCTCGTGTCCGCACGCACGGACAGCGCGAGCCGCCTCGTAGCCGTTCATCACGGGCATCTGCACGTCCATCAGAATCATGTCGAACTCGCCCGGCTCCGAGCGCTCGAAAGTCTCGAGCAGTTCCCGACCGTTCTCGCAGATGACGCACGCCGCGCCTTCGATACCGAGAAGCTCGGTGAGAATCTCCGCGTTGAGGGCGTTATCCTCGGCACAGAGGAACCGCAGCCCCTCGAGGACGCCCTGGGGCTTCTCGTCATCGGAATCGGAGCGCTTGGCCAGGGCGGTTTCACGCTTGGCGACCCTCAGGTCGAGAAGCACCTCGAAGGTGCTCCCCTGCCCCTTCACGCTGGAAACATCGATAACGCCGCCCATAAGCTCTACCAGGCTCTTTGTGATGGCCATGCCAAGGCCCGTGCCCTCGACCTTGTTCGTAAGGGTGCTCTCCTCGCGCGTGAAGGCGTCGAAAACCTTGTCCTGGAAGCCCTCGTCCATGCCAATGCCGTTGTCCCGGACAAGGATACGGAGCTTCGCGTAGGCGGCCGAGCTCGACGGCTTCTCTTCCACGACGAGCTCGATCGTGCCGCCGGGCTGGGTGTACTTGACCGCGTTGGAGAGAAGGTTGCTCGCGATCTGCATGAGGCGGACGCTATCCCCGCGGAGCCACTCGTGCTCGATGCCGCGCACGACGATTCTCAGCTCCTGGCGCTTCGCGTCGGCCTGGGGGCGAAACATCGCCTCGACGTCGCGGACGAGTTGGAAGACGGAGAAGTCGGCGAGGCTGAGCGACGCCGCGCCGGACTCGATCTTGTTCATGTCCAAAACCTCGTTGAGGATGCCGAGCAGGGCCTGGGACGAGACCTGGATCCGCCGCACGTACTCCCGCACGCGGCTCTCGTTGCCGGCGTCGTGCTCAATGAGGGAGGAGAGCCCGATGATCGCGTTCATAGGGGTGCGGATGTCGTGGGACATGTTCGCGAGAAACGCCGTCTTCGCCTTGTTCGCGGACTCGGCGGACTCGAGCGCCTGGGTCGTGGTCTCTTGGGCGCGCCTGAGCTGAACGTTCACGGCCTCGAGCCGCCGCATGCCCTCTTCCTGCTGCTCGAGGCTCCTGCGCTGATAGACCTCCCGCTGGTCGGCGATGCTCTTGCGCCATACGGAGACGAACAGCGCGCAGACCAGCAGCAGGAAGACCACGGCCATAGCCAGGATCGACTGGAACACCATGCTCTGGTAGGAGGAGAGGGTATTGTCCACGACCCTCTTCGCAACGATACAGACGACGGTGAGGTTGCCGCTCTGGATAGGGGCATAGCCGAGGTAGTACGCATTGTCCCCGCCCAGGAGCTCCGAGCCGATCGCGCGCGCGTCGAAGGAGCTCTGGAGCGAGTCGGACTCCTCCTGCGTCAAGGCGCCGTCCCTGCTCAGGTGCTTGAGCAGGGAGTAGTTCTGGAAGAGCTTCTCGTCCGCCTGGTTCGTGTAGACGACCTCGCCGTCGCCGTTGAGGATAAAGAGGAACGCCTCGCCGTTGTATGCGGAGAGCTTGAGCGCGGTATCGATCTCTGAACGGTCGATAAGGGCGCCCACGGCCGTGTAGGTCTGGCCGGCGAGCCGGTAGGGCTCGCACGGAATGACCAGCAGGAACTTGCTCTGAGCCTCCCCGCCGTCGTTATAGGAGATGAGCTTGGCGATGTTGCTGCCGCTATTGAGGTCGGCGAGAAGCGCGCTCGGGATATCGAGCTTGCGCTCGCCGCCGTCGAGCGTCATCGAAAAGCCGTTTTCCCTGAGGAAGAAAATCTTCCAGCTCGCCTCTTCCTCGAGGGTCGTCACGATGCGGGAGAGCTCGCCATGCGCGAGGGTGCCGGAACCGACCTCGTCCACATAGCTCGAGATCACGCGCAGTCGGCTGTAGTAGTTCTCTACCTGCAACTCATAGGTCTGCTGGAGCTGCTCGACGACCGCCTCGGTGCTGACCTTGCCGTTCTCCTCGATGCTGGAGTCCATGCGCTCCAGCAGCGACCCGATAGAGAGCGCGGAGAAGGCCAGAGCCGCGACCGCCAGAAGCGAGACCGCCAGCCTTCGCAGGTTCCTCGAGCGCCCAAGGGCCATCTTCCTCGGGAGCTTCGGCATCGCATGGGCAGCCATCTAGACGCGCACCTCGATGTAGTCCTCGGGCTCGGCAGGCTGGCGGCCGCTCGACACGGCCTTGGCCCAGGCATCCGGAAGGGTAAGGCCCAGCTTTGCGGCAGCGTCCACATCGGAAGCGAGGCCGTCGGCGAGAAGCACCGAGTAGGTCTTTCCGTCCTCTATCGCCGAGCCGTCTACCAGCACATTATTGAGCGTAAAACCGTCGCCGCCCTTCTCGACGACGAGCTTTGCGCCGGATGCGATGGGCAGCTCGTAGACGCTTGCGGGAACAAAGTACCCGGACTCGCCCGCGAGGTTCTTGCGCACAAGGTCCTTGACCTGCGCGCCCGTGATGTCGACGAGGCTGAGCTCGGAGGCCTCGGAACGGGTGACCAGCAGATTCGCGCGGGTATCCGAGCACTCCCCCTTGTGGATGGGGGCCGTGAAGTAGCAATACGGCGAGAGGGCCAGCTGGGCGCCGGCCTGCTCGCGGACCGTGCCCAGGATGACCGAGGCGGCGTCGCGTCCGCAACGCTGATTGAGGGCGAGCGCGTAGTCGTTCTCGAAGGTCGTGGTCGAGCCGGCGGCTCCGTCCGCGGCGTTGATCGCCTCACGGAAGGCCTGGTAGGCCTGGGCCGCGTCCATCTTCTGGGTAAGCAGGCCCGTTACCGCCGCCACGCTGGCGGCGAACGACTTCTGCGCGGAGTAGCGGATATAGTACTGGTTGTTGTCCACCTCGCTCTCCAAGCCGACCATGCCGTCCGTGATGGAGGCGACGGCCGGGTTGAACGAGATGACGCTGCCGCCGTTGGCGACGAGCTTCTGTCCCTCCACGGAAAGCATGCAGTCCAGGACGGAAAGCGCGAGCTCGAGCTTCTCGGCGTCGTTTTCCAGGTCTTTGTTGAGCGCGACGTGCTGCGAAGGCGTCATATAGATATAGCCCTCGTTGGAGGTCTGCGAGAAGTACGGCACGCGAACCAGCGTCTGGCCGGGCATCGCCTCCTGGCACTGCTTGAAGTGCACGGGCGAGCCGTGGAACATGGCGGCCTTGCCCTGCGTGAACATGGCCATCGCGGCATTCGTGTCGACGGCAAGGTCATCCTGGGTAAGGCATGAGTCGCTCAGCAGCTTGGCCGCGTGCTCGAAGACGGTGGTCCAGAGGGCGTCGTCGAACTCGATATCGCCCTCGGCGCTTTCCGCCTGCGACCTCCAGCTGATTCCGTCGAGGCTGGTCAGCTCACCGATGCCGCCGGCCTGGACCATCTCGTGGCTCGACCAGTCGGCCGCGAGGTCGAGAGCGTAGGGCTTGATCCCCTTCTCGTTCAAGGCCTGGCAGACCTGGGCGTATTCGTCGTAGCTCTCCGGAAGCTGGAGGTCGTTCTCCTCGAAGAGGGTCTTGTTGGCGATGATCGTCTGGGGAATGCCGCAGACGGGCAGCCAGTTCGTCTCGCCGTTATCGGAGCGGTAGTACTGCAGCGAGTAGGAGGAGAACTCGGACACGACGTCGTAAGAGTCGAAGTCGAGCAGATAGGGGCGCAGGGCGCGGGCCTCCGTGCCGGCAAAGCGCCGGACCGTCATGACGTCGGGCAGCTCGCCGTGCTCAAGAAGGTAGTTGTAGAGGTCGACGTCGTTGTTGCCGGCGATGAACTCGATGTTCTTGTCCGGGAGCTGCTCATGGATGTAAGGGGCGAGGTCGCGGACAAGGTTCGTGTCCCAGAGGTAGACCTTGAGCGCTGCGGTCTGCTCGCCGGCAGACGCCGAGGACGAGGCGCCCTCCGCGTTGCCGGAGGTTGAGGAGCAGGCTCCCAGGACGGTGGGCATCGTAAGGGCCAGTCCCGCTGCGGCCGTCTTTACCAGGGAACGCCTCGTTATCTTCAAGCTCATGAGCCATCCTCGTCGCACGGCACGCAAAAAGCGCCGATGCAGCGAGCAGCGCCCCCTCGCGAGGATGCAGCTGGCCACCATGCAACAGGCCCCGCGGCTTTGCGTCCCGGCCTTTCGGTCGGTTTGCCAATAACTATGTGTTTATCCAAAACTATGTGTAAGTGTACTCGCTGATTTGTATACGGGGATGTACGGGCTCGGTAAAGCGGCAGAAGGCACATAAGGCGCGGAGCAACGACGGTTTTCTCGGCAGCTGCCTTGGCGTCCTCCTCAAATAAAAAACGCCACGCACTCGGGATGAGTGCGTGGCGAGAAGAACCGAGGTTCGGAAAAATCCACACCAATTATGGTTGGCTGCATTCTATGGCGGGACGTGAACAGGGGACGTATCACCGTTCACGTCCGAGGGCGCGACGCCGCTCACGCTCGCCGTCCTCGGACCCGTCCTCCGGCAAAAGGTTGCTGTAGTACTCGGTGCGGCCGGCGAGGACGTCGTCATAGAACCCCTGCTTCCAGTCGATGTAGTCGATGCTGGCCTGGACCTCGGCGAGCTTGGCCACCA
>CAVCUP010000057.1:0-4678 GCA_963605405.1 bacterium
CACGCAGTCTGGCAGGGCAAGGTTTTCTCCCGTTCGGGCAGGTCGGCCAAGTACCCGCCGCTGGTCGAGTCCACGGGCTACGGCACCGCCGCCGGCCTGTGCGGCGTGAACTGCCGGCACAGGATGGTCCCGTACGTCGAGGGCGCGTCAAGGCCGCCGAGCACCGGCTACTCCGAGCAGGAGCGGCTCACCGGCATGACGTCGGGCGAGTACTACGCCGCCGCGCAGGCGCAGCGCCGCCTTGAGTCCGCCGTGCGCGCGGCCAAGCGCGAGGTGGCGGTGGGCGAGGCCGCCGGCGCCGACGTGACCGCCGGCCGCGTGCGGCTCGGCGAGCTGCAGGCGAGGCTCCGCGGGCACTGCGAGGCGAGCGGCCTGCGCCGCGACTACGCCCGCGAGCGGGCCTACGGCGTGCCCGGCGCTCAGCCGAGGGCGCTCAAAGCGCTGCCGCTAGAGCAGAGGGAGAGGTTCATCCCGAGGGCCCAGGCGGCCAAGGGCACGGCGTACGACGTGTCGAGGCACGCCGTGAACGGCAAGGCCTACAGGGAGAAGTTCTCGCGGGCCGGGCTCACGAAGGGCGCCGCAGAGTCCGCCTACGCCGAGGCCCGCAGGATACTTCGCGACCGCGACGGCACCGACGGCGAGCGCATGAGCGTCATCGAGTGGAGGACCGGCAGGCGGGTGTGCGACAACTTCGACACGCCCGCCCAGTCCATCCGCGCCGGCCTGACCCTCAGGCAGTACGAGCGGGTCGCCGCGACCGAGGGCGGGGTCGTGATCATGCACAACCACCCGGCGAGCTCGAGGCCGTCCTACGCCGACCTCGAGAGCGTGGCCGCGAACGACTTCGTCAAGGCGTCGCTCGTCCTATGCCACGACGGCTCCGTTTACGTGATCAGCGGCACGTCCCAGCAGCTCATCGAGGCTCACGAGGGTATACTCAGAGAGCTGAGAGACCGGCTCGGAGGGACCATTTCCGATGAGCGGATAAAGATGAAGGCTCTCGACGAGCTTTACGGGCGAAACGGAGCGGAGAGATGGCTGCGGGTGAGAAAGCTCTGACCCTTTGGGACTTCTACGAGTCGAACAGGATGTATCTCGGAGGCCTCATCATTGATGAGCGTCCGGGTGCGGAGGACTTCCTCACCCTTCTGCGAAAGGACGATAAGGGTCGCCGCGAGTACATCAAGCAGCTTCCCGAGGAGTTCGTAGCCGGCTTCGACCTCTCGCTGCTGCCGAAGGGCGCATCATGAGCGACTTCCGCGTCATCTACCGCATCCTGCGCGAGCTGTCGGCGGCCATCGACGACGAGGAACTCGACCCGCAGAGAATCACCGCGGGCACCCTCGGGGTCTCCGACAGACGGTTCAACGCGCTCGTGGTGATGCTGGCCGAGAACGGCTACGTCGACGGCGTCGCCGTGCGCAGGTACGCGTCGAGCGCGGACCCCTGGCCGCGCGCCCAGGTCATCGCGCCGCGCATCACCTTGAAGGGCCTGGAGTACCTGCACGAGAACTCGATCATGAGGAGATGCGCCGAGGCCGCGCTCGGCGTCGCGTCCGCCATATCCTAGCCTGCCAAGGTCCCGCCCCGAGCGGGGCCTTTCTCATGCCGCGCCCCTCGTTACCGCGCCCCGACCATCTTCCCCGAAGAGGGGAGAGGCCCCTCGCGTCCCAGGGAGGGAGCACACATGGGCAAGCAAGCGAACGCCGGAGAGGGAGAGGGCACGACGCCCCAGGACCCCGAGACCGACCCGCAGCCCCAGAACGCCGGAGAGGGAGAGGGCACGACGCCCCAGGACCCCGAGCCGGCCGAGGGCAAGAACACCCCCAACATCCACAAGCTCGAGCGCGACGTCGCCAACCGCGACAAGCGCATCGCCGAGCTCGAGGCGCAGCTGAAGGCCAGGAGCGACGAGGGGGCCGGCTACGAGTCGCGCCTCGCCGAGCTGGAGAAGTCCTTCGCCGAGTCCAAGGAGGAGGCGGCCAAGGCCAAGGCCGACGCCGCGCTCACCAAGGCGGGCTGCGTGGACTGCGAGCTCGGCCGGGCCGCGCTCGCCGCCTTCGACGGGGACGTGGAGAAGCTTAAGGAGGCCAAGCCGTTCCTCTTCAAGGCCCAGGGCCAGATGGGCACCGGCGGCAGGCAGGCGGGCACCGCCGACTCCGCCGCCAAGTCCATCAAGGAGGCCCTGCGGCAGACCAACCGCTAACCGAAAGGAAAGGAGCCACACATGGCTATCACCCTCGCCGACCTCGCGGCCAACTCCGCCGACAAGATGGTGCAGGGCTTCGTCAACGAGACGATCGCGGACAGCTACCTGCTCTACGCGCTGACCTTCGACGACTGCATGACCGCGAGCGGCACGTCCGACCTCGTGTACAGCTACAAGCGCGTTAAGACCCCGGCCGCGGCCGCGTTCCGCGCCCTCGGCGCCGAGCCCGCCGAGACCGCGCCGGTGACCGAGAAGAAGACCACCGCCGTCGGCATCCTGTCCGACAAGTGGACGATGGACCGCGTGGCCAAGGACGCCGCCGGCGACCTCTACGAGCTGTACCTCGAGGAGTCCAAGAACGCGATCATCCGCAAGTTCAACGCCACCTTCATCTCCGGCGACGTCTCCAAGGAGGCCAACGGCTTCGACGGCGCCTAACGCGCCGCTACGTTTCTCGACAAGCGCCCCTGCCGTCGCGACGGGCGAGGCCGTGTTCGCCGCGCCCTCCCTGGATGTGGCCAAGGATAAGCGCTGGAACCGCAGGCTCATGGCCTCGCAGCTGACGCAGGGCATCATGCTCGGCGAGTCCATCCCGAGGCTCGCGGGCCGCATGCGGCGCGTGACCGGGAGCAACCACGCGACCGCGGTGCGCATAGCGAGGACGGCCGCCACGGGCGCGGAGAACGCCGGGCGCGTCGCGTCGTACAAGCGGGCGCGGGGCATGGGGATCAAGCTCAAGCAGGAGTGGGTCGCCGCCCTGGACGGACGCACGCGCCACAGCCACAGGCAGCTCGACGGCGAGCGGCGCGAGGTGGGCGAGGCCTTCAGCAACGGCTGCCGCTTCCCCGGAGACCCCCAGGCGCGGTACGCCGAGGTGTGCAACTGCCGCTGCACGCTGATAGCGGCCGTGGACGGCGTGGACACGAGCGATGGAGCAGGCTGCCGCCGGGCATGACCTACGAGCAGTGGAAGGCCGGAAAGCCGCCGTCAACGGGGCCGTGCCCGCGAACCGGACCATCAGCGAGTTTATGGACATGCCCGGCACGGCCCGCAAGTTTGAGTCCGCCGGCGTGTCGAGGGCGGAGGCCCGCAGCAGGCTTACTGAGCAGCTCAAGGAGTACGGCATACCGTCCGGCTCGTTCCGCAAGATGAGCGCGGGCGACCAGCAAAAGGTGCTGGACACGGCGTTGGCGCGAAACTTTGCCAACGGCGCGCGCGGAGGAAACAGGAGGGCGCTGACCAACGAAGAGGTAAAGGAGGTCAGGGACGCAGCAAACGAGCTGTCCATACCGACCGAGCTGCTGACGTTCGATAGCCGACCAACTGGGTATTCAACGATCTCCAAGAAGATAAACGTCGGAGGCGACGTGTTCCCCGATGAGGAGTCTACGGACAACAGAGACCGCCTGAGCGTCAAGGCCGTGCTGGCCCATGAGTACTACGGCCATGCGGCGTTCCCGGACAGCTCATACCCCATCGGCCACTGGGCCGATGAGTTCAGGGCAAGCTACCATGCGGCGCTGACCGCACCCGGGCTATCTGATGAGGAGCGGGCGTCTCTCATGGTTGATGCGTACCAGAGGGCCAGCGAGGCTGGGGTTAAGGTAAAATATACAAAGATCTACAGGAAACTCGTATACGGCTACTGAGCAGGTGAATCGAATGCAAAAACTGAGAACATGGCCGAAGATGACCGAGGCGGAGAGAAATGCGGTAGCCGATAAATGCGAGAACCCTGAGAAGAACGTCCACTGTCCAAACTGCGGCGAACCGCTCTCCTATTTCGAGCGCGGAAACTCCTACGGCGGTAGATGCGACAGATGCAACTACGAGGACGGGGTCAGGGGGGTCTAGCCGTGGCTAAAAACGACCACCATGTGATCGTGTACCGCATCCTCCTGTACCTCTACGCGTGCCTGAAGGGCGGGGAGGACGTCGGCCCCAAGAGGCTCGACGAGATTGCCCTCGCCGCCGGCGCGAACGAGCGGTACTGGCACTACATCCTGTGCAGCCTGCTCGACTATGGCTTCATCTCGGGCGTGATAAGGGTCGAGGCCGACAACGCGTTCGACCGCGTCTGCGGCCTCGATGGTGCCTGCATCACGCCCCGTGGCATCGAGTACCTGACCGACAACGCCTTCATGGAGAAGGCCAAGCGCTTCCTGAAGGACGCCGAAGACATCATCCCGTTCATCTAGGCCCCGTCACGGCGGGGCCTTTCATTTGCCGCGTGACGCGGCCCCGAACATCCCCGGCAGGTAAACCGGCCGTTTGGGGAAGACTTGAGCCAGTCGCGCATATCGTTCGAGGATTACGACGCCTTCGTCGAGAAATTCAAGCCCAAGAGGACGACCGTCGGCTCGCCCTCTCGCCGATTTCCCGGTTGCGCCGGACCCTTGCTCAGGCGTATCGTATCTTTTTGAACCTTTAAGCGCGGTACGAGAGACCAGCAAGGTTGAGAAGCCCCAT
>CAVCUP010000058.1:0-4384 GCA_963605405.1 bacterium
GGCTGACAAGCCGGAGATCGCGGAAGACAGCCCGGAGACGGCGGAGGCCGCTGCCGACAGGACGCCCTCGAGCGCGGGCATCAGGTTCTCAACCAGCTCGCCGAGAGGGTCGGCGAGGTTGATGAGGGATGACGCCAGCTCTTTGTAGGCGTCGGTCTTGTAGACCTCCTTCGCAGCGCCCTCGGCGGCGTCCTCCAGGTTGGAGAGAGCGCCGGAGAGCGTCTTGGACTGCTCGGACATGAGGCCGCCGAAGTCGCCCTCCATGCCGGCCTTCAGCGCGGCGATGCCCGTGGCGGCGTCGACGCTGCCCTTGGTGACCATCTCCTGGGCGCCGGCGACGTCGGTGCCGAGGGCCTCGGCGAGGTACTTCCACGCGGGGATGCCCTGCTCGGTGAGCTGCAGCATCTCCTCGGACATGACCTTGCCCTTGGCCTGCATCTGGCCGATGGCGCGGGTGCACGCGTCGATGCCCTCCTGGCCGGAGCCGAGCGCCGCCGTGGCGTCCCCGACGGCGGAGAGCATCGGGATCACCTCGTCTGCGGCGAAGCCATAGGCCAGGAGCTTCTGCGTGGCGCTCGTGAGCCCGCTCATCTCGAACGGGGTCTTCTTGGCGAAGTCGGTGAGGTCGGCGATCATCTGCTTTGCGCGCTCGGGGCCGAGCATCGTCGAGAAGGCGATGTCGGCCTGCTCGGCCGCGCTCGCGGTCGTGAGCGCCCACTGCGCGGCCTTCGTGCCGGCCGCGACAAGCGGCGCGGTCACCGCCGCCGTCAGTCCCGCGCCCCAGGACACCATGGACGAGGAGACGCGGGAGAGCGCCGAGGACGTCGACGCGGACAGCCCCGCCACCGCCTCGTTGAACTTCGACGCGTCGCCGAGAATCTCGATTACTACCTTGCCGTCGGCCACCTGCCGCCTCCTTAGAACCTCGCCTGCGCGGCCCTGCGCAGCTCATCGTCCGTCGGCGATAACGCCCAGGCCCGGGCCATGCGCGAGTGCTCGGCGCGGGCCTCCTTCGAGCCGCCGCGCATGGGCGAGCGGGCCGACACGGCCGACGCGGCGAGGGAGTCGGGCGTGCGCAGCAGCGAGAGGAACAGGGCCATGAAGCGGTACCAGTGCAGCTGTGTGGAGGGGTCGGCGAGGTCGATGCCGTAGAAGCGCGAGAAGTCGGCGGCGACGATGCCGGCGTCCTCGGACCAGTCGAACACGCGGCGGGGCTTCGCGCTCCCCTTCCCGCCGCCCTGCGGGTTCCCGTAGCCGACGAGGCCCCACGCCCCGTCGTGCCACGCCAAGCCCGCCGCCAGCGCCTCGCCGGGCCTGCGCGAGACCTCGCGGGGCAGCTCGCCGCCCTTGGCGAAGAGGCATCTCAGCAGGTCGGCGCGGCCGGCGGCCGCGCGCCTGTCCAGCGTCTCGGCGAGAAGGCCCGCGCGGAAGCCGCTGCGGACATGAACGGGGGCGCCGCCGACCTCGACGGTCGAGGGCGCCCCATGGAGGATGACGTCGAGCAAGGCTAGTCCTCGTCGAGCGTGTCGGTGGAGCCGGCGGCGGCGCGCATCGCCTTCATGGACTCCTCGGAGCCGACCACGTCGACGAGGATGCGCACGACGTCGATGATGCGGTAGACGTTGAGCGCGTTGGGGCCGCCCACGAGGCGGTCGGCGGCGTCCTCGCCCATGGCGGACGCGACGATCTCGCGGCCGCTCCTCGCGGCGTCGCGCAGGGCCTTCATCTGGTCATCCTCGCCGGCCCTCTCGGAGATGCCGGCGAGGGCGCGGCGCCACTCGTCGGCGGAGAAGACGAAGCTGGGGTTGCCCAGCTCGACCTCGTACTCCTCGCCGTCGATATTGATCTGCGCGGTCGGGTTCTTTCGGAGAGCGTAGCTCCTGGCCATGGTTTCCTCCCAAGGTAGCGGGCCGTTGACGTGCGGCCATCCTCGCCTGCCGGTAACGCAAAAAGCCGCCCGGCGCGCTCAGGCTCCGGGCGGCTCCCTTGGGAGGGCCGCTGCGGCTACGCGGCCGCCGGCGTGAACGTCGCCTTGGTCGCGTCGAAGGTGCCGGCGTCGTAGTCGGTCGTGATGGTCAGGGTCGGGTTCATCACGATCGGCGCGATGTCGTCGCCGGAGAAGGGGCTCATGTTGAGCGTGGCCTGGGCGTGCTTGGCCACGAGGGCGGTCTGCGCGACCGCCGCGCCCTTCTCGAAGTCGTAGCCGATGGTGCGGACGTACTCGACGGAGACGTCGGTCTCGTCCTCGTACTTGGCCAGCTTCTGCTGGATGCCGCCGGGGCCCATCGCGTCGATCTCGAACTCGACGGTGTCGGTGCGGCCCAGGACGAACTTGGGCTGCACCTTGCGGTCGAGGTAGGTCGGCTCGTAGGTGTTGGTGTCGCGGCTGGAGTCGGCCTTGGTGTCCTCGGTGACCTGGACATAGGCCGTCTCGTCGGGGAACTTGATCCAGTGCTGGATCTCGTAGATGGAAACGGGCTTGCGGGCGGTGGCCGCAGTGCCGCTGGTAGACATGTGTTGCTCCTTCCTCGCCTACGCCATGTAGGTGATCGTCGCTTGCATCTGGTACGTAACGGCGCCGTCCTGCTCGGTCGCGTACTGCGCGGGCAGGCTCGTGACCTCGTGGCTGCGCGCTGAGACGCCAACGGGGCACTCGCCGGACTCGACGGCCTCCTGCAGCAGCCTCAGGCGGGCGAGCGCGTCTATGCGCGGGGCCTCGTCGCCGCGCGGCATCACGCGCAGGTAGACCTCGTACCCGAAGCGCCGGACGCCGCCGCCGGAGAGGTAGCGGCGCACCCACGTCTCGCCGGGTGACGCCTTGACCATGCACGCGTCTGCGCGGCGGGCGAAGCATCCGTACGCGACGTCGACGCCGGGGCCGAGCACGTCGGCCACCCAGTCGGTCACGAGCCTGGAGATGTCGGTATCGCTCATAGCCTCTCCTTCAGCGCGGTGGCGAACACGCGCTCCCATTCCTCGCCGTGGTCGGCGTGCGCGTGGTCGTACCAGTGGTCTGTTGCCCTCGGCGCCCTGAGGGCATTCTGGGTCGTGTCGTGGTTGAAGGCGTTGTAGTACTGGACCCGCGCATAGCGCGAGGTCTCGCCGTCCCCGCCCCACTCGACGTACGCCTTGCCGTCGGATTGGCGGGTGGCGCCGGACTCCTGAAGGGCTCCCGAGTCGTAGGGCACGTACTCGGTGCAGCCCTCCAGGACGTTCTCGGCCGTGATGCCGAGGGCGGCGCGCCTGGCGGCGTCGACCTTCTCGGCCGCGCCGGAGACGTCGACGGACCTCAGCCTCAGCCTCACTTCGCCGTCACCTCGGTGTGGTGGTGGCCCCCCTGCATGTACCAGGGCTTCACGGCCGCGACCGTGAGCGCCTCTGCGGGCGGCTCGTCCTCCCGGCTCAAGCCGACCTGCAGCGCGTCGCCCGGCTTGATGTCCGGGTCGACCGGGAAGAAGACGCGGGTGGAGCCGGTCGCCGCCGGCCCGACGGCGGACGGGGACTCGCCCTCCTCCCGCTCGACGCGCACGCCGGAGTAGAGGAAGCGCGCCCAGCGGTCGAACCCGCGCCGCCACACGGTGACCTTCTCCCAGCCCATCATGCCAGGCCCCTGTAGAGCAGGCCGGTGCCGGCCAGCCACGGCGCGACGGCGTCGAGGTCGGTCGACCCGGAGCGGGACTCGTCGTAGGTGACGCTGGTGGAGCCGACGGTCTCGGACTTGACGCCCGCCCCGCCGACGCCGCCGACGCGGTCGGCCACGGCGCACAGGGCGCCCTTCCACGCCTGCGCGTGCTCGTCGGGGACGTCGGCCCCCGTGAGCTCCAGCAGCCGGGCGCGCGCCCTCGGCAGGGCGGCGGCGAAGGCCTCCTCGCCGAGCGTGCCGCAGTAGAGACCGCCGGCGTACTCGGCGAAGGTCAGCTCGGGCGCCATGCTAGGCGGTCTTCGGGTGCAGGACGCCGGCGGCCCTGGTGGCCTTCACGGCGAGGCCGCACACGAGCTCGCAGTCGCCGGTCTTGACCGCGCCCGGGGCGGACCAGTCGGGCAGGGTCACGGTCACGGCGTTGCCGCCGGCGAGGGTGATGCCGTGGACCCCGTCCATGCCGAGGCAGCATGCGTAGACGTCGCCGGTGGACAGGGCCCCGTCGCGCATCTCCTGGATGGGGATGCCGCCGTAGGAGGGGACCACGCGGCCGGCGGTCTCCATGGTCTGGGTGCCGAGGCCGACGACGCGCAGGCAGGCGTTGAGCTTGACGCGCTGGGCCGGGCTCATGAGCAGCACGTCGGGGGTGCGCATGAGGCCGGAGAGCATGGTGTCGAGCTCCTCCATGTAGGCGAGCGCGGCCCGGCCGAGCTCGCAGTCCACGCAGCCCGCCTTGGTGAGCGC
>CAVCUP010000059.1:0-4105 GCA_963605405.1 bacterium
GAAGCGACGAGCACGCGCTCCTCGCCCTCCTTGGGCTCCTCGATGCCGCCGTTCATGAAGAACGTCACGTGGGCGTACTTCTCGGTCTCGGCGGTGTGGAGCTGCTTCAGACCGTTCTGGGCGATGACGTCGGCGAGCACGTTCTCGGGGAAGGTCTTGGGGAAGGCCACCTCGACGTCGAACGTGGGGTCGTACTCGGTCATGGTCACAAAGTGGGAGAGCTTGATCTGCTCACGCTCGAAGCCGTCGAACTCCGCGTCGGCGAACACGCGCGTCATCTGACGGGCGCGGTCGGGACGGAAGTTGAAGAAGATGACGGCGTCGCCGGCGTGCACGCCCTCGTTGTGGCACGCGAAGGGCTCGACGAACTCGTCGCCGCGCGGGTCCTTCTCGTAGTAGGCCTTGATGCCCTCGACCGGGCAGGCCTCGACGTCGGACGCGTTGACGATGACGTCGTAGGCGCGCTGGACGCGCTCCCAGCGGTTGTCGCGGTCCATGGCCCAGTAGCGGCCGGAGACGGTGGCGACGCGGGCGTCGACGCCGGTCTTCTCGGCAAGCTCCTTGAGGAAGTCGCAGAACTCGGCGACGTAGCCGGCGCCGGACTGCGGGTCGACGTCGCGGCCGTCCATGAAGGCGTGGACGCGAACGGTCTTGACGCCGCGGTTGGCGGCCATCTCGACCAGGGCCTTGACGTGGTCCATGTGGGAGTGGACGCCGCCCGGGCTCATGAGGCCCATGAGGTGCAGGGTCTTGCCCTCGGCCTTGACGTCGTCCATGGCGCGGACGAAGACCTCGTTGTCGTTGATGGAGCCGTCCTTGATGGCGTTGTTGATGCGCGAGAGCTCCTGGAACACGATGCGGCCGGCGCCGATGTTGAGGTGTCCGACCTCGGAGTTGCCCATCTGGCCGTCGGGAAGGCCCACGTCCTCGCCGGAGGCGCCGAGGGTGGTGTGGGGGTACTTCGCGTAGAGGCTATCGATGAACGGGGTGTTGGCGGCCGCGACGGCGTTGTCCGCGCCCTCGGGGGCCAGGCCGCACCCGTCCATGATGATCAGAATCGCGGGAAGGTGACGCTGCGTCATAAGGGCTACTCCCCTGCCTTAACGACCATGGAGGCGAAGTCAGCGGCCTTGAGGGAGGCGCCGCCGACGAGCGCGCCGTCGACGTCGGGCTTGGCAACGAGCTCGGCGATGTTCTCCGGCTTGGCGGAGCCGCCATAGAGGACGCGGATGCCGTCAGCGGTCTCCTGGCCGAAGATCTCGACGAGGGTCTCGCGGATGGCGCCGCAGACCTCCTGGGCGTCGTCGGCCGTGGCGGTCTTGCCGGTGCCGATGGCCCAGATGGGCTCGTAGGCGATCACGTACTGGGACGGATCGGTGATCTCGAGGCCCTCGGTGTCCTTCTTGATCTGGTCGACGACGAACTCGACGTGGGTGCCGGCCTCGCGAACCTCGAGGGGCTCGCCGCAGCAGCTGATGGGCACGATGCCGTGGGCCATCAGGACCTTGGCCTTCTTGTTGATGTCCTCATCGGTCTCGCCGAAGTAGCCGCGGCGCTCGGAGTGGCCGATAATGCAGTACTTGGCGCCGACGGACTCGAGCATGTTCGGGGCGGTCTCGCCGGTGAAGGCGCCGGACTCCTCGAAGTACACGTTCTGGGCGCCCAGGGCGAAGGGGGCGGAAGCCTGGTCGATGACCTCAGAGACGCCCTTGAGGTCAACGGTCGGCGGGCAGACGACGACGTCGACCTTGACGTCGGCGCCCTTGAGCTCGTCGGCAAGACCCTGAGCGAGGACGACGCCCTCGGTGTAGGTCTTGTTCATCTTCCAGTTACCGGCAATCATCAACTTACGCATCGAGAAGCGCCTCCACTCCAGGAAGAGCCTTGCCCTCGACGAGCTCCATGGAAGCGCCACCGCCGGTGGAGATCCAGCTCATCTTGTCGGCCAGGCCGAACTTGTTCACAGCCGCGACGGAGTCGCCGCCGCCGATGATGGACGTGCACTCAGAGTCGGCAACGGCGCGGCAAACAGCCTCGGTGCCGGCAGCGAACTGGTCCATCTCGAAGACGCCCATGGGGCCGTTCCAGAAGACGGTCTTGGCGCCCTTGATGGCCTCAGCGTAGAGCTCGCGGGTCTTGGGGCCGATGTCCATGCCCATGCGGTCGTCGGGGATCTTGTCGGAGTCGACGGTCTCGCCCTCGGCATCCTCACCGAAGTGGTCGGCGACCACGTTGTCGACGGGGAGAAGAATCTTGACGCCCTTGGCCTCGGCCTTCTTCATCATCTCGCCGGCGCGCTCGACCCAGTCCTCCTCCTTGAGGGAGGTACCGACGGTGTAGCCCTTGGCCAGGAAGAAGGTGTAGGCCATGCCGCCGCCGATGATGAGGGTGTCGGCGGAGTCGATGAGGTGATCGAGGACGCCGATCTTGGAGGACACCTTGGAGCCGCCGACGATGGCGACGAAGGGGCGCTCAGGCTCAGCGAAGATGCCGGTGAGGGTGTCGACCTCCTTCTCGAGCAGGAAGCCGGCGTAGGCGGGCAGGTAGGCGGCGGGGCCCACGACGGAGCCCTGGGCACGGTGAGCGGTGCCGAAGGCGTCGAGCACGAAGACGTCGCCGTAAGAAGCGAGGGTCTTGGCGATCTCGGGGTCGTTCTTCTTCTCGCGCTTGTCGAAGCGGACGTTCTCGAGGACGAGGATGTCGCCGGCCTCGAGGGCGGCGACGGCCTCGGCGGCCTTCTCGCCGTAGGTGTCCTCGACGAACTTGACCTCATAGCCGGTCAGCTCGGCGAGCTTCTCGGCAGCGGGACGCAGGGAGAGCTCGGGCTGGAAGCCGGTGCCGTCGGGGCGGCCAAGGTGGCTCATGAGGATGACCTTGGCGTTGTGCTCCTTGAGGTACTGGATGGTGGGGATGGCGGCGCGGACGCGGGTATCGTCGGTGACGACGCCGTCCTTCAGGGGCACGTTGAAGTCAACGCGCATAAGGACGCGCTTGCCGTCGACATCGGCGTCGCGGACGGTCTTCTTGGTGAATGCCATGCGTTACTCCTTTTGCTAGGGACAAAAAAGAGAAGGGGCGCGGACGCGGCCCGAAAGCTGCGACCGCGCCCCTGCTGAAGCTAAGGTCGGAGCGAGAACTACGCGACGAACTTCTCGAAGTACTTGATGGTGCGGACCATCTGAGAGGTGTAGGAGTTCTCGTTGTCGTACCAAGAGGTGACCTGGACGAGGGACTGGCCGTTGCCGAGGTCCTGAACCATGGTCTGGGTGGCGTCGAAGATGGAGCCGTGGGTCTCGCCGACGATGTCGGTGGAGACGATGGGATCCTCGTTGTAGCCGAAGGTCTCGGAGATGGTCTCGGCGTAGGCCTTCATAGCGGCGTTGACCTCGTCGACGGTGACGACCTTGTCAACGACGGCGTAGAGGTTGGTGAGGGAGCCGGTCGGCGTCGGGACGCGCTGGGCGGCACCGATGAGCTTGCCGTTGAGCTCGGGGAGAACCAGGCCGATGGCCTTGGCGGCACCGGTGGAGTTCGGGACGATGTTCACGGCGCAGGCACGGGAACGACGCTTGTCGCCCTTGCGCTGGGGGCCGTCGAGCGGCATCTGGTCGCCGGTCCAGGCGTGAATGGTGGTCATGATGCCGGAGACGATGGGGGCGAAGTCGTTCAGGCCCTTGGCCATCGGGGCGAGGCAGTTGGTGGTGCAGGAGGCAGCGGAGATGATGTTGTCATCAGCGGTCAGCTGCTCGTGGTTGACGTTGTAGACGATGGTCGGGAGGTCGTTGCCCGCGGGAGCGGAGATGACGACCTTCTTGGCGCCGGCGTTGATGTGAGCCTGGGCCTTGGCCTTAGAGGTATAGAAGCCGGTGCACTCGAGCACGACGTCGACGTCGAGGTCGCCCCAAGGAAGGTTGTTGGCGTCGGCCTCCTTGTAGATCTTGATCTCCTTGCCGTCAACGACGATGGAGTCCTCGGTGGACTCGACCTTGTGGTCACGGGAGTAGTTGCCCTGCGTGGAGTCGTACTTCAGCAGGTAAGCGAGCATGTCGGGGGAGGTGAGGTCGTTGATGGCGACGATCTCGGAGCCCTCGTGACCGAACATCTG
>CAVCUP010000060.1:0-3772 GCA_963605405.1 bacterium
GTCCTTGATGGTGCCGGTGCCGTCCTCCGAGACGATCGTGAGGGTGTCGGTGGAGTACACGGCGGCGCCGCCGCTGCTGCCGGTCTTCAGGTATTTTCCCTTCAGCTTGTTCTCGTAGATGGAGGAGCCGTTCTTGAGGACGATCTTGCTGCCGTCGGCCTTGTTGTAGATGGCGCCGCCTCCGCCCACGGAATCGATGGCCGTGGCGTACTCCAACTTGGTGGCCGCGCTGTTCCCCTTGACGCTCGTCTTGTCGAGGGTCAGGGTCGCCTTGTCCTCGAGGAAGACGCCGCCGCCGTCGCCGTACGCCTCGTTGCCGTCGATGGAGGAGTTGATGAACTCGAACTCCGTGCCGCTATACGAGCTGTAGAGGCCGCCGCCGTTGTAGTAGGCCTGGTTCCAGTTGAGCTGGGAGTCCTTGAACGTCACCTTGCCGCGCTTGCCGTCGTGGTAGATGCCGCCGCCGCGGGCTGCATCGGACTTGTCCTTGGAGTTCCATGCGAAGTTGTGACACACGGACGAGTTCGTGACGTTGAGCGCGCCGTCGTTGCCGTAGAAGTAGATGCCGCCGCCGCGGCCGTTGTACACCCCGTTGTGTTCGACGCCCGAGTCGGTGATGTTCACCGTCGACTTGTTGCCGTCGATGTAGAGGCCGCCGCCGTCCTTGAGCGAGCTGCTGTCGCTGTTGGACACCTTGTTGCCCGTCACTTGGACACGGGTGAGGTTGACCGTGGTGTCGGAGCCGTCCGTGTAGATGCCGCCGCCGCCGTTACGGGAGCTGTTGGCGCTAATCGTCGTAAAACCGCTACCGGTGCCCTTGAGGTTGAGGACGCTGCCGCTGGCGTTCACGTAGATGCCGCCGCCCTGATCGTCAGACACGTTCTCGCTGATGCTCGAGTTCTCGACGTTGAGGGTCGCCTTGGAGTCGAGGTAGATGCCGCCGCCGTCCTTGGCGCTGTAGTTGTGGTGGATGGAGCTGTTCTTGATATTGAGGTTGCAGTCGGTGTTGCGCACGTAGAGGCCGCCCGCGTAGCCCTCCGCGTGGTTGTAGGAGACCGTGACGTTGTTGAGCTCGAGGGTGCACTTGCTGCCGTGCACGGCGATGCCCGCGCCGTGCCCGTAGCGGCTTTCGTACTGGTCGGTGATGTTGCCGGCGATGGTGGTGTTGGAGATGTAGGCGCGCGAGGTGTCGCGGGCCAGCGAGATTCCGCCGGCGCCGTGCCAGTCGTCGCACGCGCCGCCGGTGATCAGGCCGCCGTACATGGAGCACTGCGACCAGCCGCCCGCATCGTACTTCCAGAAGGAGTCATTGTAGTAGTTACCCCTGTGCATATGGGCGTCTGCACTGGTGCCCGTGCCGCCGACGAGGTAGAGGGTGCCGCCGTCGACGAAGATGACCTCGCCGGAGCCCTCGGCGTACCAGGTGTTGTCGCCGTAGCTGAGAGCCTTGCCGCGGTCGATCATGTGGCCGTGCAGGTTGATGTGGTAGGTGTAGCCGTTGGGCACCTTGATGCGGCCGTAGCTCTTGGTGTTCCAGTCGGTGAAGAGGTCGATGGTGAGCTCGGTCTCGTGCGACGTGAAGTTCCAGAAGGAGGTCATGTGGTCGACGGCCGCCATGACGTCCTCCGGGGAGGTGCCGTAGTAGGTGTTGTGGTGGTCCTTGCCGGTGACCTTGCCCACGGCGCCCTTCATGGCGGTGGTGCTGTAGGCGTAGGCCCGCTGCGGGGTCGCCGCCGTGAAGGCGAGGGCGAGCGCCGCCGCCGCTATCGCGACGGCGAGCGCGCGCAGGGCGCGGGCGCGGGGGCTGGCGGGGACGGTGGCGCTGGGCATGGGCGGCCTCCCTCTCGGCTGGGTCTCGGGTTGCGTTCGGGCTCTCCACAGGCGCTTAAGGCGCCCTTAATGGCTAGCTCTTCATGTTACCCCCACCCGAGTGGTCCCGACGCCGCCGTTATGTCAGTTTTTCAGCAGGATTTGAAGGGTTTTAGCGCAGGTCGTTAGGACGCCGGAAATCGCCCCACGGCTAGACTCTCAAGAGGCTCCTGATGCGAGCCCATCAACCCATGATTTCGGCGTACGCCGCGTCGAGAGAAAGGCCGTCCTCGGTCGAGGCTAGCGGTCAGCCGCGAGCGGCGTGCCCGCGATTAGCGCTGGCGGCGCTTGACCACGATGCCGACGATAACGAGGAGGCAGCCGGCCACGAGAACGACCGCCACGGCCGCGCCGGAGTTGTCGCCGGTGCCGGGCAGGGAGTCCTTGCGGCTCTTATCGGAGTCGCCCTTGCCCGAGTCGTCCTCGGAGTCCTTGCCGGAGTCGTCCCCGCCGTCGGCCTTCTTCCAGCCGGCGTAGAGGTCGAGGTCTGAGGTCACGGCGGTGTCGAAGCCGTAGGCCTCCGTGCAGTCCTCGTCGGTGAACCAGCCGGTGAACTCGTAGCCCGCGCGCACCGGGTCGGACGGGCGGACGGCCAGCTCACCGGTCCTCACGACGTCGCGCAGGAGCATCTCGCCGCACGAATAATAGGTGACGTAGGACACCTCGCCGTTGCGCACCCACCAGGCGGTGAGGACGGTGTCCTCGCTGAACTTGGTGTCGGCGTCGACCCTCTCGCCCGCCTTGGTGTGCCAGCCGGCGAACACGTAGCCGTCCTCGTCCGAGGCCGTGTCGGTGCCGGAGGCGCCGCGGCGCGGGACGGGCAGGGTGCCGACGGAGGCCCCCTTCTCGACGGAGAGGGAGCCCTCGCCGTCGGGCAGCTCGCCGCCGTTGGCGTCGAGGGTGATCTTCACGGCCTCGGCCCAGCCGGCGTAGAGCGTCCTGTCCTCGAGGACGGGCTCGGAGAAGTCCCAGGCCTCGGTGCACTCCCTGTCGGTGAACCAGCCCTTGAAGACGTGGCCCGCGCGGGTCGGCGCCTCGGGCTCGCCCGCCGCCTCGTCGCCGGAGAGGACCTCGCCGGAGAGGACCTCGCCGTCCGCCGAGTCGACGAAGGTCACCGTGCAGGAGAGGGGCGCCCAGCCGGCGTAGAGGTCGGTGTCCCCGGTGAGGACCTGGCCGAACTCGTACTCCCGCGTGCACTCCTCGTCGGCGTACCAGCCGGTGAACGTATAGCCCGCGCGGATCGGGTCGGCGTGGTCGACGTTCACCTCGATCCCGTCCAGCACGTCGCCGTAGCGCTCCATGGCGTAGGGGGTCTCGTTCTCGCCGTAGACGCCGTGCAGGTAGACGAAGACGGTGCTGCCGACCCAGTGCGCGCAGAGCTCCGTGTCCTCGTCCACCGTGAACTCGGGGTCGACGGACCTTCCGTCCTCGGAGCCCACGAGCCAGCCGTGGAAGCGGTAGTTGTCGCGCACGGGCTGGGGCAGGTCGGAGGACTCGATCGTCGTGCCGGCGTCGACCGTGAGCGAGTCGACCTGCTCGGCGTCATCGCCGGTGGAGAACGTGATGGTAGCGGTCTTGACCCACTTGGCGTAGAGGGTCGTGTCCTCGGTCACGGAGCTGTTGTCGAAGTCGTACTCCTCGGTGCAGGCGCTGTCGGCGTACCAGCCGGCGAGGCGGTAGCCGTCCCGTGCGGGCTCGAGATCGGGCGCGGGCCTGCCCTCCTCCACCTCGACCACGGCGACCACCGTGCCGGTCTCGTCCTGGGCGTCGGTGCCCTCGTCATCGGAGAGTGCCATCAGGGAGGCGAGCGAGACCGTGGCCGCGGTGTCGGCCGACGCGTCGCCGTCGGGGGTCCTGTAGGTCACGGTGTGGGTCGCGGCCTCCCAGGTGGCGGTGAGGGTGA
>CAVCUP010000061.1:0-3743 GCA_963605405.1 bacterium
GTTTAAACAGGTGGTTTATTCTCCCGTGTACGCGCCGACGAACAGAGGCGCATCGGCATCGTTGAACAGCGCGAACGCGAAAGGTCGGTCGAAAACGAGCCTGACGGGCTCGGGCGGATCCATCGGCGGAGCCCCGGCGCAGCAGGCAAACAGTGTGAAGGCCGCGCCTTCGGCCCCGTTGGGGTCGAGCTTGAGCATCGAGCTCTGAATCGCCCTGTCAAGCATTGTGTCTGCCTCGGTGAGGCGGCCGAGCTGGGCCTCGGGCGAGAAGACCCGCCGCACTCCCATGGTCTTCATGGCGGAATCGAGACTCATGCCTTCTGTCTTCAGATCGAGCTCGGGGACGACGAGCTCGATGCCTCCCTCGGGATGCTCAACGCCCCTCCTGTCACGGCATCGGGAGATCAAGCTCCATGCCGAGCCGCTTTCGATGAACTCTTTGATGCTGGCCGTTTCATCGGGCATGGCAAACACGGCTTGCGCTCCCGACTCCATGTGCCAGGTCACTGCGGTGCCGCTTGCTTCCCTGATAAGACCTTCATGGAAGCTGAACCCGTCCATCATCGTGACGGTCGGTGTGGAGCTGGCGGCACGGAACGGCATATCCGTTTCCTCATCGTCCAGACGGTTAATCCACGTGTCTTTGAAGTGCATCGCGCTTATGAGGGCAAGTGTCGTCGAGGCATCGAGCTGCGGAACTGAAGTGAACTTGTCTCCAGTGTTCTCAGCGAGCCAGTTTGACATCCGCGAATGAGTTTCTTCGCTGGCAGGATTCGCCTCGACCGCCTTGCCGTTCATATCGCTAATCAACCCTGCATACGACTCGCGAAGCGGCGCTTGGTCGGGATCAGCCCAGATCGACGTGACGATGGTGAAGCTGTAGTCGTCGGGCAAGCTTTCGGAGGGCTCGCCGAAGAGCGCGGCGTGGGCAGCTTCTCGCGCATCCGCGCCGCCCAGCACCCCATCGATCTCGGCGAGCGTCTCTGCTTCCGCACCCCTTGCAAGTGCTTCGAGCGCAACCTGGAGGCAGGCAGGCGAGGAAACGAAGCTCTTGCCGTCTCCGAGGCCGATCTCGAGAAGTCGTGCGGCTATGGAGTCGAGCCCCTGTTCTGAGCTGGGCGCCAAGGTGATCTCTTTCATCTCCGTGGGATTCTCGGACACTCGCGGCTCATGTTTCCTTTCCATTAGGGCGCGGGCGCGCTGATCCTTCTCGACGATGAAGCGCTTGTGGTAGAAGAGGTCCGCGAAGTCCAGGATTCTCTTCATTTGCGCAGTGTCGAACAGCGCCCCGAAGCCCGCGCCGATGACGGGGACCATCTTCCCGACGGTCTCGAGCGTCATCTTCCGCCCGATCTGGGTGAGCGCCTTCTTGAAGACTCCGGCCTCGAGCGCCTTCTTACCGCCGTTCTCGACCGCCTTGCGGGCAGCGCCGTTGGCAAGCGCACGGATCTGGGCTATCGCGAGAGCGGCCCCGCCCTGCTCGACCATCGCCGACCAAGTCTTCTTCGCGGTCTGCTTGACCACGGCCGCTTCCGCGTAGACGAGGACCTTGCCGATATACTCGCTCGTGGCGTCGACTTTGGCCTTGGGAGCGAGGGCGCTTTGGAATACCTCGCTCGCAATGACGAGCTCGGACGGGTCGTCCTTGACGTCGTAGCCGTAGAACATGGCAACTGACTGGACGGCCCTGAAGTAGATGAGCATGCTGAGGGCGAGGTTGGCGGGCAGGCCCCAGAAGCCAGCGGCGCCCGTACCTCCGCCTTCGGCGAGGGCTATGCCCATGTGGTGCAGCCTTTCGTTCGAGGACACCGCGGCGACGTCATAGGCGCGCAGCAAGCATATCTCTGAAATCGAGGAGACCTTCTGCTCCTGCTCGCCCTCGTTGATGCGGGAAATGACGTACTCCCTGCTGACGCTCGCCTTCGCTGCCTGCTTCTCGAGTTCCCCAAATCCCTCTGCTGCTGCCTTGATGGCGTTTGCCATAAGTTCTTGCTCGGTCAACCCGTTGAGGGTGCCCTTCGCGGCCTTCCCGGCCTTATTTGCAAGGGCCTTCACGGACGCGGGAACCGCTTCGCCGATCTGCTTACCGGCCTTCGCGAGGGTGCCGGGCGAGGTAAGCTTCTCGTAGCGTTTTGCGAGGGTTTCAATCTCGTTGAACTCTCGCTCGTCGAGCGTGGGGTCCGGCATGATATACGAGCCGTCCTCGGCGACGAGGTTTCCTTCGAATATTTCTCCGTATTCGCCTCCGAACGCCTGATGGGTCTTTTTTGCTCCGGCCTTGATCGCCTCGGCGCCGGCGTTCACGGCTTTTGCACCCGCATCCGCGGCATCCGCAACGCCAGCTGCCAACCTGCCCAAAAGGCCGCTTTTCTTCATATCGCCCGAATCGACTGTTCCGTCGTCCATCTTCTCCTCCTGGTTTCGAGAGCTGCATTCTCTATAGGGGATGTAATTCTCGCGTGAATCTGCTCCGTTCGTAATTGTCTTACTGTATGAGACGGGCGCATACCAGACAGAGGGCTTTGGTGCGTTGCGAGGAGCTTTAGACGTTGTGTTCTGTTGTTGTTTGTTGTTTACGCCGCGCTCAGCGCCGGTCGCCATCGCCGGCTGCACAACAAGCGTAGGCTGTGAGCGTGAGGAACCCCATGAGGAGCCCTATTCCGAAAGGCTCTGGTCCACCCAACGGCGGGGACTTTTCCCGCCGTTTTTGTATCCCGAGAACGATGGCCGAGCTGACGTAGCACTAGGAAGGCCCGACGGTCTCTCATCCGCCGGGCTTTTCTGCGTTTAGGCAAAAAACTAGGCGGAACCGCTTTCGCAACCCCGCCTTACAAAACCCGAAGGTTTTTTATCTGAATTCATTGTGCCCTAAATGAACCAATCGTCAATCACCGTCGTGAGAAACGACAGGGATGACACAACGGCGTCGTTGGTGGGCATGAGCCCCATGACCTCGGCCATCCGGGCCTTGATCCCCTGCATGGTCGCTACTGCGCGCTCGCGGCTCCTTCCCTTCGTTACGGTCACGGAGTTGTATTCCGTAACATCTAAGTCGACAGAAGGGGCTGCGGACGAAAAGTTGGACCAGGCGGCAGGCGTAATTTCAGTTGAAGCTACGCCTGTATCCTGGGGATTGGCAGACAAAACCGCCGAAACTCGCGATGTCGATAGGGGAAGAAAACTGTGCCGGGTTCGTCTCGGCTGGAAATATCGGCAGGATGGCAGATGCCTGCGGGCTTGCTGATATGAGCATCACAGTGGAGGGCTGCGTTAGTTTGATGACGCTCTACGCGGAAATGATTCCGGGAAAGCTCGAAACGCTGTTCGACGAGTTGGAGAAAACGACCTCTGCAGCGGCCGCTGCAGAGCTGAAGGCCCCATATGTTTGAGCCGATTGCCGAGCTGTGCGCAAGGGCAAAGGCGCGGCTGTCGTGAGAGACCCTTCCTATGCGGGGTCGCCCTATTTAGGGGCCCTCTTCGCCCTTGCCGCGAGGAGGGCGCAGCAGGCGACGGCCGCCGCCAAGAGGCCGAGCGCCACGACACCGCCCTGCGCCTCACCCGTGCCGGACGCATCCTGCGCGGGCACCTCGGGCACGGCATCGTAGGCGGATGCGTCGAGCGCGACCTTCATCGGCTCAAGGCTTTCGGTGACGTCGTACTCCTCGCCGGTCTCGGGGTTGGTGCCCATCTTGTAGGTGTTGCTGTTCTTGCTTTTGTACCAAAGGACGTCGTTGAGCAGCTGG
>CAVCUP010000062.1:0-3568 GCA_963605405.1 bacterium
AAGAGCATACATGGAGCGGCGGACACAAATAACGCCGTCGTTGACGAACGGTTGCGGCCAGGCATCCGATGCGCTTTGGGAGCTCCGTGCGTATTTTGCGGCTGACGGCAAAATCCGGCGCGTCGGCAGTGCCCGTGCAGGTTGGTGGGAGATTCTCTAGCGACGTTCGCGGACCTTTGAGACGGCAATATAGAAGCCGCTCGGGCGATGTGTGTCCGAGCGGCTTCGGTTGCGGCTTTGCGCTATTTAATGCTTTTTTGCTGAGGCGGATCTCCACGGCTCTTGTAGGTTGCCGGTCCTAACCCCAGGAGAGCACTGAGTTGTTAAGCCAGAAGAAGGCCAAGACGGCTACGACGGCGATCAAGATAATCGCAATGGCTTTGGGTGAGATGTTCATTTGCTTCCTATTCTGCCGTTTCGCGCCAGTTGAACTCGATCGTGTACGAATCTCCGAGCGCAGAGTTGAACATGCTGCGGATGTTGTCTTCGGTGTTTTGCTTCGCCTCGTCGTAGATGCCGCCCTCAGCGACCTCTTCCTCGCTTTGCTCGATGCATTTGCGCTGGAACGCGTCGACGTCCTCCACGTGGATGGGGTTCAGCAAGTTATTGTTCTCTTCCAGCACGCCGGATTTATCCATATCGGGTGTGTTGGAGATGATGTAGGGCTGGTCGAGGGAGATGGTGATGGTCCTGCCGTCTGCCGAGGCGTTGTAGTCTGCCTTCGAAAGGTCGACGCCGACCTTGATGGTCCCGCAGTAGCGGTACCAGAAGCTGCTCTCGGTAAAGGGGATGTGGATGATGTCGAACAGTGTGTTATCGTCCGATGCTTTGTCCACAATCGTGTAGCTCTGTGAGGCGCTTACCATCTCGTTGCTCGACACGATGCGCGAGAACACGATTGACGGGCTGAGCGTGTTTGCCTGGCGGTAGCGCTGCTCGCCGGCATGGAAGAGATTCGAGATGCAGACGATGCCGACTACCAGGCCGACTACGATTCCATAAACAAGAATCTTCGGTTTGGTCAGGAAGAAGCTGAGCTTCTTGTTCGTAAGTGCTTTGACTTTGCTTGAGTCCATGTTTGATCCTAACTATGTTTTCGGTTCTTATGCGACGGTGACGCCGCCGATTGCCTGGATGATGAAGTCGCTGCCCGTGTCGAAGGCGATGTCCTTCGCGGCGTCGCTGACATCTCCCTTTGCGAAGATGGCCACTGCGCTGCTTGCCGCCATCAACGCGATGTTTGCCTGGTTGGCCGCGATTGCGCTGGCGCCGGATCCAGTGCAGGCCATGAGGGCGGTTACGGGCGCTCCGCCGGTTGCGCAGATGATGGTCACGCTAATGAGAATCACGCCCGTGCCAAGGACCGCCACCTGGCTAACCTGCTCGAACGTGTTGTCAAAGTCGTTGACGGCGTGGCAGACAGTCTTGCCGTTCTCGTCGAGGTCGAAGACGTATTTCTGATCGCCGAATTTGGCCTCGAGTTCCCCAAGAGTGCTGCCGAAGAACTTGGTCTCCTTGGAGTTGAATGAGTACTGCTCGATGTACTCCTTGGAGAGATACACGGCCTTGACCTCCTGTACCTCGAGGCCAAGGTCTTCCGTGTCGCCGTTCTCGTCCAAGTCGTCGACAATAAGGTCGTAAACGGCATCCTGGAGATTCTCGACGAAGGCTGCATCGGAAATCTTCTGGTTGCTCCCGGTCACCTCGGTCGACTCTTGCGTTGAGGATGAGGCATCGTTGCTGGGGGAGCTTTCCGCAGAGTTCTGAGCGGGCACCCCGCATCCTTGAAGTGCGAGGGCAAAGCAGAGGGGGAGCGCAATCACCTTATTTCTCATCAGAGGACTCCTGGTTATCGGCGGCGTATGCATCGGGAGCCTGCTGTTTCATGTACCTGGCGGCGACAAAGGCGGCGACGGCGATCACAACCAAGACGGCAATGATGGGCACTAACGGCAGGCTTTCCTTTTCTTCCTTGGCGGGAGTGCTTTGCGAGGCAGTTTCAACCGCCGCCTCCTTGGCTTCCGTTTGCGGCCAGACGATGGTCCCGTCTTCGGAGACGGTCGCTCCCTGTGCAAGCATGTCCTGGATTTGTTCAAGGGTGTATCCGGTGATGGCATAGGCTTTGAGCAGCGGGTCGTTTCCTACGTAAATGATCTTCTCGGTTGTCTGGTTGGTGCTCGGGTTTGTGGCGGTAATGGTGTAGATGCCCGGGTCTGAATACACCTTGCCGTCACTGGCCGGCTCATTCGATCGGACATCCACGAGCTCGCTGCCGTTGTCTGAGAGCACGGAGCGCTTCACGTAGATGTTCAAGTAGTGAGACTTGGCGAAGTCGACGGAGAATCCGTTTTCTGTCACGGCGCTGTTCGTAAGCTCCGATCCGGTGCTGGAATCGAGAAGGAATACCATGGCGTCGCCGTTGCGAACGGAAAACTTGAAGCGAATGGTGTAATTGCTGTACTCGGGCAGTATGGAAAGGCTCGGAATGGGGCCGATCCCGGGTGTTTTGCGGGAGTCGCTCTTGATCTCGTAGTCGAGTGCAACCTCGTAATCTCCTTCGGCGAAAGAGGACACGTCGGTTTCCGCGCCGTTCTCGATACCTGCGAGGTAGTTGACGTAGATCTGCGGGGTTGATTCATCGTTCGTGTAGTCGATCTGCTTGATGATGAGGGCCCCGCGCCCGAAGCCGGAGTCCGACTTGGTGGTTCCGAAGCGCTGGTCGTAGCCGTTCTCGTCATCGTTGATGGTGAGCGCGCTATTGCCGTTGAGGCAATCAATGTCCTGGTCGAGTCGGAACTTCAGCTTGATGTCGTCGCCGGTGGTCTTAAGGAAGGTTATCTCGTCGTTTACGCGCTGAAAGCTGGTAAAGCCGGTGACGTAGAAACGCCCGAGGCTCCAGCCGTAGTGGGGGTCCTTCTCTGTAAGGGCATCGGCACCTGAGTACCCGGTGTCGGTTCCCGCGCTTACGGTTGACCCAAGGTAATACACTTGGTTTTCTGCGCGGGCGGCTATCGGGAAGACCAGCGCGCAGAGTAGCGCGAGTATTGGTATAAAGCCGAAGCGGGTCTTTCTCACGTTGTTCTCCATGGTCCCTAACCTTTCTTTGGTTTCTCGGGTGTGTCGGTATGGTCGAGGTGATCTCTGAGGCGTTCAACGGCTTGCGGGCCAAGCCATAGCTCGATGGCTAGCGCAAAGCCGGGAAGGTCGAGCTGCTGAAGGAGAAAGAAGCGCAGCTCGTTCGATAAATCGGCAAGGTCGAGGGATTCCAGTTTGTTGACAAGGCCTTGCCAGTCAGTTTGTTGATGCGCTGACTTTTGAAGGTGGACGGCTATGAGGCTTTTGAGGGCCTGTGCATCGTGTTGGTGAAGAATTGCCTGTGCGGAGAGCGCCAGGCTTTCTATTCGCTCAAGCTCTTCGATGAGGCGCGAGGAGAAGTCGGCGACCATCTCTTCGTCGCTGAGGCCTTCAGCCCGGCTTTTGTCGAGCGCGCGACGGGCCTCGGGGAGGCTCATACCGTCGGCCTTCATGCGCGCGACGATGAAGAGGCGCGCGAGGTCGTCGGCCGTGT
>CAVCUP010000063.1:0-3395 GCA_963605405.1 bacterium
GGGAGGTGAGGTCGTTGATGGCGACGATCTCGGAGCCCTCGTGACCGAACATCTGGCGGAAAGCCAGACGGCCGATGCGACCAAAGCCGTTAATAGCAACCTTTACTGCCATGCCTTCTCCTTTCACATGGTCCTCGGGGCTTCTCCCTTCGGGCCTGTATACGGTTGGCAAATCCATGCCAATTCGCAGTGTACCGCAAACCGCACCGACTTTAAACATCCGCGAGGAAATTGAATTGAGCAGAATCGCCAAATATCGGGTAATAACGAGCAGCCGAGTTGCCGCTCGCCGGGAAAATCCGACCGTTAATGGCTCATGCGCGCCTAATCGGTCTTTTCCGCGCGGGCATCTGCCACGAGCTGCTGGAGCCTCAGCACTCGATGGTAGAGGGCCGACTTCGAGGCGGGCGGGTCCATCTCCTGGCCAAGGGCCGCCAGGCTGAGCTCGGGGTTCTCCCTGCGCGCGCGGCAGAAGGCCTCGATGGCCGGGGGCAGGGACGTCAGGCCGATGAGCCTCTCCGCCTCGTCGATGAGGTCAAGCTGGTCGGCGGCGGCTCCCGTCGCTCGCCCCTGGTTCGCCATCTCGGCGTTGACGCGGCGGTTCACGTCGTTCTTGACGGACTTCTTCGCGCGCGCCAGCCCCACGGCCTTGGCCACCCGCTCGGCGCCCATGCCGCGCAGCAGCGCCGTGATGTCCTCGTAGCTCTTGAGGTAGATGGCGTAGGCTCCCCGGCGGTGGTTCAAGCGGGCGCCCGCGCCGTAGGAGCCGATGAGCGCAGAGAGCTCTCGAGCGAACTGCTCGCCCGTCACGGCGATCTCCAAGTGAAACTCGCCGCGCGGATCCGCGATGAAGCCGCCCGCCATGAAGGCTCCGCGCACAAAGGCAGATATCGCCGCGCGCGTGCGCAGGAGATTCCTTGGGACACCGGGGGCGATGCCCTGCCCCGGCGCGAGGATGCCGAGCTCCTCGAGGACGTCGGCGAGTCTCTCTTGCTCGGGTATCTCTATGAGGTAGTTGCGCGTCTTATGCAGCACGCTGCGCCGTACCGTAAGCGAGGTCTCCAGGTCGAAGAGCTTGTGCATGAGCTTGATGGCCGTTCGCGCGACGGCCCCGGTCTCGGTCGAGATCTTTATCGAGTAGCGTCCCGGGCCCCTGAAGCTCAGGGTTCCGCAGATGCGCACGATGGCCGAGAGCTGCGCGCGCTGCGCAGCCTCCGTGGGCCCGTCGACGCGGGCGAGCTCATCTTTGACCTCCGCGGTGAACGACATCTAGCTGTTCCTCACGTTGGCGAGCGCGAGGTCGCGATGGGAGAGGCTCACGTGGTAGCCGCCGCGTTGCAGGTAGTCGGCGGTGGCGTTCGCGATGGCCACGCTGCGGTGCTGGCCTCCCGTGCAGCCGACGGCGATGGAGAGGCGGGTCTTGCCCTCGGCCACATAGCCGGGCATCGCGACGTCGAGCAGGCGCTCCCAGGCCTCGAGGAACTTCTGCGTCACGTCGTTGTTGATGACGAAATCGGACACGAGCTTGTCGTTGCCCGTCATCGTGCGCATCTGGGAATCGTAGAAGGGGTTGGGCAGGAAACGGACGTCGATCATGAGGTCGGCCTCCACGGGCATGCCGTGCTTGAAGCCGAAGGAGAAGACCGAGACCTCCATGAGCTGCTGGTCGGTAAGCTCGGAGAACTCGCGGCGCAGGCGGGCGCGGAGTTCCTTGATGGGCAGCGACGTGGTGTCCACGACGAGGTCGGACGCCTCCCGGACGCCCTTGAGCTGCTCGCGCTCCCGGGAGATGGCCGAGGAGAGCGCCTCGCCGGGCTTGGCCAGCGGGTGGCGGCGGCGATTCTCGTCATAGCGGCGCATGAGGACTTTGTCGGAGGTGTCGAGATAGAGGACCTTGCAGCTTATCTCGTGCGCGCGCAGCTGCTTGATGGAGTCGCTGATCTCGTCGAAGAGGCCCTGGCTGCGCAGGTCGCAGGTGACGGCGAGGTGGCGGCCCACGCCAGAGTTGATGCCCACGAGCTCGGCGAGCTGCAGGAGCAGGCGCGGAGGGAGATTGTCGATGCAGAAGTAGCCCATGTCCTCGAACACGTGGAGGGCCTGTGTGCGGCCCGAGCCGGACATTCCCGTGATGACCACCACGTCCGGCACGCGATTCCTGCTCTCCGCGACGCGCATCGACTGACTGTCCGCCATGCTCTTCTCCTCCGCTCGTTACCCGCTTGCTTGAGTATACAGGCGAGAAGAGCATGGGGCAGGGGTTGGTCGGGCAACGCTGCCGTGAACAGGGGTACGTCCCCTGTTCACGGATCGCGCTACTCCTCGTCGCGGGGAATGGCAGAAAGAAGCGCAAGCTCGTCCACGTCGCCGAGCTTCTTGCCATGCAGCTGCTGGCCCAGTCCCTCCGAGACGCGCTTGAAGTAGCTCAGGACGGGTGTGAGGTCGACGTCGGCGCGACGAACGCACAGCCAGCCAAGCTTGTAGAAGCCCTCCCAGAACGCGTCGACATGGTCCATGAAGTCATCGTCAAGGATCCCGAGATAGGGCTTGGCGTTTGCCTCGCGCAGATACTCGATCTCCTCGGCGAGCTTTGCGCCCTCGTCGGGCTCCTCGGCCGGATGAAGCGCAAACGGCCCGTTGTCCGTGACCACGCGGCGGTACTTCTCGTATGCCGTGCGCACCTCGCGCAGAAGCTCGGCGACCTTCTCCCCATCGGCGTTGGAGAAAGGCCTGAGCCCGGCGGAGAAGTGCGGGACGGAGTCCTCGTCAAGCGTCTCCGACGGCTCGAGCAGATTGCGTGCGAACTCGATCATCTGACCACGGAAGACATCGCACACAGACGCGGCCTCGCGGCCAAGGCCCTCAAGGTCAAGACAGTCTTCCGCAAGGATTCCCTCGCACCAGCCAAACTCGCGCTCGATCCCCTCGAAGACGCGGGCGGTCTCGTTGCAGTCCTCAAGCACGTGGACGAGCCTCTCGAAGTCAGGCGGCTTGGGCCAGTCCTCGCGCTCCGTCAGCGCGTTTAGCGCACGTCCTCCCAGGACGCGATAGGCCTGGTCAAGCCCCTCGATGGCCGCATCCTCGCGCGCGCGGTCAAGTGCGGCGCGGCGCTTGAGCTCGTCGGCAGCAAAGATACCCTGTGCCAGAGCCTCGCTCAGGGCAGACATGTCGAAGTTCTCGCTCATAGCGCATCCCCCTCCAATCTCGGCAGCAGGGCCCGGCCCCGCTGCCCAACGACGACGTCGCCCGGCTAGACGCCAAGAGCACGGAGCGCCGCGGACACGACGTCGCCCGTATCGTAGAAGATGGGGCTCACCGAGCCCAGGAGCTCAGACGGCACGGCCTGCAGGTCGGCGATGGAGCTCATGGGCAGAAGCACCTTGGTCGCGCCCGCGTTC
>CAVCUP010000064.1:0-2788 GCA_963605405.1 bacterium
CTACTTGCCCAGGAAGTCGAGCACCTGGCGCTCGACGCCGCCGGCGTCCAGGCCGTACTTGGCCAGGAGGTCGGCCGCGGGGCCGGACTCGCCGAAGACGTCGTTCACGCCCACCTTGCGCACGGGCACGGGGTCGGCGGCCAGCGCCGCGAGCACCGCGTCGCCGAGGCCGCCGATGACGGAGTGCTCCTCGCAGGTGACGACGCGGCCGCACTTCTTGGCCGACGCGCGCACGAGCCCCTCGTCGAGCGGCTTGACGGTGTGGATGTTGACGACCTCGGCGGAGACGCCCTTCTCGGCGAGCGACTCGGCGGCCTCCAGCGCGGCCGCGACCATGAGGCCGCAGGCCACGATGGACACGTCGGTGCCCTCGCGCAGCACGACGCCCTTGCCCACCTCGAACTCGTAGGTCCCGGGGTCGTTGACCACGGGCACCGCGAGGCGGCCGAGGCGCATGTAGACCGGGCCCTCGATGTCGAGCGCGGCGCGCACGGCGGCCTTGGCCTCGGTGTCGTCGGACGGGACGATGACGGTCATGCCCGGGATCGAGCGCATGAGGGCGATGTCCTCGTTGCACTGGTGGCTGGCGCCGTCCTCGCCCACCGAGATGCCGGCGTGCGTGGCGCAGATGTTCACGTCCAGGCGCGGGTAGCCCACCGAGTTGCGGACCTGCTCGAAGGCGCGGCCCGCGGCGAACATCGCGAAGGTGGAGCAGAAGACCTTGTGGCCCGCCGCGGCGATGCCGGCGGCGACGCCCACCATGTTGGACTCGGCGATGCCGCAGTCGTAGAAGCGCCCCGGGTAGGCGGCCTTGAACCTGCCGGTCTGGGTCGCGGCGGCGAGGTCCGCGTCCAGGACCACGAAGTCGTCGCGCTCGGCGCCGAGCTCGACCAGGGCCTCGCCGTAGCTGGCGCGCGTGGCGACCTTCCTCACGTCTGCCATCTAAAGCTCCTTCCCGGCGGCCTCGAGCTCCGCCATGGCCTGCTCGTACTGCTCGTCATTGGGGGCCTTGCCGTGCCAGCCCACCTGGTTCTCCATGTAGCTCACGCCCTTGCCCTTGACCGTCTCGGCCACGATGCAGGTGGGCGCCCCCTTGTGCGCGCGGGCGGCCCCGAAGGCGGCGCGGAGCTGGGCCACGTCGTTGCCGTCGGCGACCTCGACCACGTTGAACCTGAAGGCGCGGAACTTGTCGGCCAGCGGCATCGCGGAGTTGACCTCCTCGATGGTGCCGTCGATCTGCAGGCCGTTGTGGTCGACCACGACGCAGAGGTTGTCGAGGCCGAGGTTGCCGGCGAGCATCGCGGCCTCCCAGACCTGGCCCTCCTCGCACTCGCCGTCGCCGAGCAGCGCGTAGGTGCGGTAGCCGTCGCCCCAGTGCTTGGCGGCGAGCGCCATGCCCACGGCGGCCGAGACGCCCTGGCCGAGGGAGCCGGTGGACATGTCGACGCCCGGGGTGTCGTTCATGTTCGGGTGGCCCTGCAGGTGGCTGCCGATGTGGCGCAGGGTGGGCAGGTCCTCCCTGGGGAAGAAGCCCCTCTCGGCGAGCGCGGCGTAGAGCGCCGGCGCGCAGTGGCCCTTGGAGAGGACGAAGCGGTCGCGGTCGGCCTTCCTGGGGTCGGCCGGGTCGATGTCCATCTCCTCGAAGTAGAGGTAGGTGATGATGTCGGCGGCGCCGAGCGAGCCGCCCGGGTGGCCGGCCTTGGCCGCGTGGACGCCCGTGACGACGCCCTTGCGGACCTCGTTGGCGACGCGGCGAAGTTCTTCGTCAGTCATGGTTTTCAATCCTCCAAACACGGTCTGAGCTGCGGTTTAATGAAACAACGCAAAACAATCGGCACCGGCCCGTTGTTCCCCATACAACCTTGCGGCATCGGCCCGGCGCCCCAGATAGGGAGCGACGAGCCCGAGGAAGCGCACTTCGGTACGCGAGGAGGGCCGGAGCCCCCAGATGGGGCGCCCGGCCGGCGCGGAGCCCCAGCAAACCTTACGGCGTCGGCCCGGTGCCCCAGGTAGGCCCGAAAGAGGAGCGACGCGTACTTCGGTACGCGAGCGACGAATGAGGGCCTAGATGGGGTGCCCGGCCGGCGCGGAGGGCGCGGCCAGCCGGACCCCGGCAGGATTCGGCCCGCAGGTCCTACTGGGCCGCAACCACTTTCGCCCAGTCGGCGTCGAAGGAGGCCATGCCCTGGTCGGTGAGCGGGTGCTTCAGGCACTTCTTGAGCGCGCCGAACGGCACGGTGGCGATGTCGGCGCCGAGCAGCGCCGCCTGGGTCACGTGGTTGGGGGTGCGCACCGACGCGGTGATGATCTCGACCTCGTCGTCGACGTTCTTGCCGCTCCAGTCGTAGTTCTGGATGCAGGCGACGACGTTGGCGAGCTGCTGGATGCCGTCCTCGGCGATGTCGTCGAAGCGGCCGACGAACGGGCTGATGTAGCGGGCGCCGGCGTTGGCGGCCAGCAGCGCCTGGGTCGGGCTGAAGACGAGCGTCATGTTGATGCGGACGCCCTCGGCGGCCAGGGTGTGGGTCGCGGCCAGGGACTCGGCGCAGACCGGGAGCTTGACGACGATGTTCGGGGCGAGCGCGGAGAGGCGGCGGCCGTCCTCGACCATGCCCTCGGTCGTCTTGGACTGGGACTCGGCGGAGACGGGCAGGCCCTCGCAGATCTCGGCAATCTTGAGCATGTGGCCCTCGAAGTCGGCGAGCTTGCCGCCGGTGCGCGCGTACAGCGACGGGTTGGTGGTGACGCCGGCCAGGCAGCCCCAGCTCATGGCCTCCTTGATCTCGTC
>CAVCUP010000065.1:0-2577 GCA_963605405.1 bacterium
GCGAAGTAGTACCCGCTCACGATGTCCACGGCCTGGCGGTTGAACTCCTCGGGCCAGGGGCTGTATATGTCGTGGGTGCGAAGGCCCGCCTCCACGTGGCCCACCGGTATCTGCAGGTAGAAGCAGGCCAGCGCCGCCGCGAAGCTCGTGGTCGTGTCGCCGTGGACCAGCACCACGTCGGGGCGCTCGGCCTCCAGAACGGCCCTGAGCTTCAGCAGCACGTCGCAGGTCACGTCGAACAGCGTCTGCCCAGGCTTCATGATGGCCAGGTCGTGGTCCGGCTCCACGTCGAAGACGCGCAGCACCTGGTCCAGCATCTCGCGGTGCTGGCCGGTGACGCACACCACGGTCTCGAACTCGTCGGCGCGGCTCTTCAGCTCGTTCACCAGCGGGCACATCTTGATTGCCTCCGGGCGCGTCCCGAAGACGAGCATTACTTTCCTCAAGGCTTCCACTCCCCTGCTTCCCGGATCCGCTTAGAGCTTGTAGACGTTCTCGCCGTCGCCGCACACGTTGCGCGGGTCGATGAGGATTCGGCCGCCGAAGGCCTCGGGCTTTCCCTTGATCTCGGAGTGGCCCACCATCACGATCACCATCTCCAGGCCGTCCAGGAACTCCTCCATGGAGTGCACCTGGCCGGGAACCTCGTCGCGCTCCACCCAGGGGTCGTACACCTTCACCGACCCGGCGCACAGGTGCTCGCCCATGGTCTCCAGCATCTGCAGGGTCGGGCTCTCGCGCACGTCGTCCACGTCCTCCTTGTAGGTCAGGCCGTAGATGCCCACCTTGGAGGCGTCGCCGATGCCGCGCTCGGCCATCACCTCGTGGGCGCGGTGCAGCACGTACTCGGGCATGCTGGCGTTGGTCTGCAGCGCCAGGCGGATGAAGTTCGCCGTCTCGGGGTAGTCGCCCACCAGGAACCAGGGGTCCACCGGGATGCAGTGGCCGCCCACGCCGGGGCCAGGCTGCAGGATGTTCACGCGCGGGTGCTTGTTGGCGATGCGGATCACCTCGGCCACGTCCATGCCGCCGATGCGGCAGATCTTGGCCAGCTCGTTGGAGAAGGCGATGTTCACGGCGCGGAAGGTGTTCTCCACGACCTTCGTCATCTCGGCGGTGCGGATGTCGGTGACGCTGATCTCGCCCTCGCAGAAGCTCGCGTACACCTTGGCCACGGCCTCGCCCACCTCGGGGTCGTCCGCGCCGATGGTGCGGTTGTTGTGCAGCAGCTCGTAGACCATGTTGCCGGGGATGATGCGCTCGGGCGCGTGCACGAGCTTGACGTCCTCGCGGTTGGCCTCGGAAAGAAGCGGGCGCACGAAGCGGTCGATGGTGTTCGGCGACACGGTGGACTCGACGACAAGCACGGCGCCCTCGGGAGCGACCTCCAGCACCGTCTTGCAGGCGGCCACCACGTAGCAGGGGTCGATCTTCTTGTCCAGCTTGTCGTAGGGGGTCGGCACGCTCACGATGTAGGTGTCGCACACCTGGTACTCGGTCGTGAACTTTATGCCGGCGGCCAGCGCGTCGGCGAACAGCCCGTCCAGGCCGTCCTCCTTGAAGGTGGTCTTGCCGGCGTTGAGGGTGGCCACCAGCTCCTCGTTGTAGTCGGTGCCCACGACCTCCACGCCGTGCGTTGCCATCATGAGGGCGGTGGGGAGTCCGATGTAGCCGAGACCGATGACGTTAACCATTGTGCTGTTCGCCTTTCTTCGATTCCTTCTTGTATCTGTGCGTGAGCAGCACGAACTTCGTGTTGCCTACGATGTAGCGCTTCCAGAGGCGTCCTGGCTCCTGGATGAAGCGGTAGAACCACTCCAGGCCGTGGTCCTGCATCCACTTGGGCGCGCGGTCGGTGACGCCCGCCACCACGTCGAAGCTGCCGCCTACGCCCATGACGAAGGGGATGCCGGTGGCGTCCAGGTACTTGTGCACCCAGCGCTCCTTCTTGGGCGAGCTGAAGGCGACGAACATCATGTCCGCGCCCGATGCGGCCATGTCGGCCACGATCCGCGGCTCGTCTTCCTCGGTGAAGTAGCCGTTGCGGTAGCCGCAGATGCGCAGGTTCGGGTACGCCTCCTCGAAGATGGCCTTGACCTTGGCCACGACCTCCTCCTTGGCGCCGAACAGGTAGATGCCGTAGCCCTTCTCGGCCGCCACGTCCACCAGGCGCAGGAACAGGTCGATGCCCGCCACGCGCTCGGTTACCGGGACGCCGAGCCTCTTTGCCGCCCACACGATGGAGGCGCCGTCGGCGTTGATGAGGGGGCATGCGTTCACGATCTCGGCCAGCTCGGGGTCGGCCTCCATGAGGTTGACCTTCGAGGCGTTCACCACCACGTGCTGGGTCGGCACGCCGCGCTCGATGATTCCCTCCACCTCGGCGACGCTCTCGTCGAGTGTGAGGGCATTGACATACGTGTTGAGGACCTTGAAGCGCCTGGGCGCTTCCTTGACTGTTTTCTCTGCCAACGTGAACCCCTAGCTTCCCTGCGCCGTGAGCACGACGCCGACGGTCTGGATAACGAGCTTGAAATCGGCCCACGCGGAGCACTTCTTGATGTAAAGCAGGTCGAG
>CAVCUP010000066.1:0-2535 GCA_963605405.1 bacterium
AGGTTCTCGACCTGCCGCTTCATCTCGTAGTAGTCGCGCAGCACGCGGTTGCGGGCGCGGACGTTGGCCCACGTGTCGAAGAGGTCCTGGGCGGTCTCGGCGTGCTCCCCAGGCACGTCGGAGAGGTCGGGGGCGAGGGGGCTCACGTCCCCGTAGGTGGTCTTGCGTCTCACAAAAGCCTCTGCTTCCTCTTGGGGTTGCGCCGGGTGTTCCTCGCCATCCACAGCGCGAGGGCCGCCGCTTCCAGCGGCTCGGGCATGGTGGTCTCGTCGCCCGCCGCCGCGCCGAAGCCCCAGCCGCCCGCGCGGCCGATGGCGCGGCGCACGCACTTGGCGGCGGCGCGGTCGAGCGCGTCGGAGGGCGTGTGCGCGACGTCGCCGCGCTTGAGCGCGTCGAGCAACCCGGTAGACGCGGCGATGACCGTCTTGGTCTGGCATCGGATTACGTAGTTTCGCGGGGCGTTGGCGTCCTTGAGCAGGCCGCACAGCGCGTCCGCGCCGGAAAGGCCGTCCACGATGACGGCGGACACGCTGCCCCTGGCCGCGATGAGCCTGTCGGCCAGGTCCTTGCAGCCGCCGTCGGTGGGCGCGGCCTCGATCAGCTCGAAGGCCGCCTTGCCCTTGAGCCTGCGCTGGCCGAGCTTGCAGCCCGCGAGCGCGTAGCAGGAGCCGTCCGGGCTGAACTTCACGCACAGGGCAGTCTTGCCCGTGTACCTGTCGGCTATCTCGTCTATGGCCGACTCGCGCCACAGCCTGGGCGGGATGGCGGCGGGAAGCGTCTCCGCCTCGCTCCACCATCCCAGGCGCTCGTGGGCGAAGCCCACGAAGTCTCCGCCCGCGAACTCGGCCTCGGTGAAGTCCTCGTCCAGCACGTAGCCCATGGACGGGTTCGCCGCGTACACAAGGTCTACGATGTCCTCGAACGTGGAGTCGCGCGGCGGCAGCCTCTCGGTGGACCAGCTGAGCCACGCGGTGCGCTTGGCCTTGCCCGCGAGAGAGGCGGCGCGAACGCGCGAGAACGTCTCGCCCGGCGCCTTCTCGTTCGGCGGGGTCCCCATATAGAGCACCTGGCGCTCGCCCGTGGAGCTTGCCGCCATGGTGTAGAAGATGGCGTCGTACTGCGCGTCGGTGAGGTCCTGCGCCTCGTCGAACACGACGAGCTGCACGTTGTCGAATCCTCGCCCGCCGCCGTTGGTGCGGGCCATGAACTCGATGGAGCCGCCGTTCTTGAGGTAGATGGCCTCCTCGCCGTTGGTGCGGCGGATGGTCTCCACCTCGGCGCACATCTCGGGGTGGCGGCGCGCGTCCTCGAAGTAGCGCGCGAGGCGGCGGAACGACTTCTTATAGGTCTTCACGCGGTGCGCGGTGTGGACGATGTTCCAGCCGCACACGACGAGCAGGTAGGTCTCGTAGGCCTCCAGGGCCGCGTTCTTGCCGTTCTGGCGCGGCACGTCCAGCCCGCACGTGACGTAGGCGGGGGCGCCTCCCTCGTCGCGGGCGCACCACACGTCCAGCACGTCGCGCTGCCACGGGAAGAGCGAGAGGCCCAGGTCCTCGGAGAGTGCGCAGGCGTCGCCGCCCTCGGAATAGGCCGGGTTGCCGCGAAGCTCCTTGAGCCTAGGCTCCCGCGACCCTCTGCGCGCGGCGGGCCTGGACGAGCTGCAGCACGGTTCCCTGCTTGCCAGTCTCCCCCACCTCGCCCTCGTGGTCGTCGCATATGCCCAGCTGCTTGTTGAGCTGCCTTATCTCGGCGCTAGCGGTCTTGAGCGTGCCTATCTGCGGGAACGCCTTGAGGTCGCCCATGTCGTTGCTGTACGCGGTCTGCTCTCCGAAGGCGTCCAGCTCGTCCTGCGCGAGCTGCGCTATCTTGTGCCACTGGCACAGAAGGGCGAGCGTCGGCGCGTCCGACTGCGAGAACCTGCGCCCCGTGGCCAGCTCGTCCCACTTGGCGGACTTGAACTCGTCGTTCTCCACCTGCGGCGGTTTCGTCAGCGCCATCGCGCCCTCCTCTCGGGCATCAAAAAAGCCGCCCCGAGGGACGGCCTAAACGTAAGCGATATCTTGCACGGCCTAGAACAGGCACGCCTCGATGACGTCCTTGCCGCGCAGCGCGGCGAGCCACTCCCCCGGGATCGCGTCCGCGCCGTAGACGATGCCGGCGAGGGCGCCGGCCACGGCGGCGGTGGTGTCGGTGTCGTCGCCCAGGTTGACGGCCGCGAGCACGCAATCGGCGTAGCTCGACGTGTTCGCCAGGCACCACAGCGCGGCGTCGAAGGTGTGGAGGACGTAGCCGCCCGAGCGGACCTCGGAGCGAGGCTTGCCGGCATCGACGCCGAACGCCGCGGCGACGTCGCCGGGCGCCTCGCCGGCGATGAGGCAGCGAGCGGCATGCACCATGCGCACGCACGCCTCGGTGGACGTGGGGTGGGCGTGGGTGATGGCCGAGACGGCGCGGACCTCGTCGTCCGCGGCGTCCGCAAACGCGAGCGGTACGGTGCGCATGAGCGAGCCGTTCCCGTTGTCCCGCTCCCCCGAG
>CAVCUP010000067.1:0-2438 GCA_963605405.1 bacterium
CGCCTGGGGTTTCCAACACCGCGGCGCGGCGGGCGGGTTGGGTTTGGGACCCACCCGCCACGCCGCGCCGTTGAAAACCCGTGCACCGCCCCGCCCACCCGAAAGAGCAAGGCCCGGCGGCTCGCGCCGCCGGGCCAGGGGCTACCGCTCCGGCTTGTCCCATCCATCGTCCAGTTTTCCGAAAACCCAAGCCAAGGGGTAGAGCGGAAGCAAGAGGAGACACAGAAGGGCCGAGGCGAGCACGGCCAGGGCCCAGGCGATCTCCTCCCGCAGCTTCCGCCGCGTCACGACAGGATCTCGTTGACGCGGCGCTGCACGGCGTCGTAGTTCGCGCCCAGGCGTCGGCGGCGGTCCTCGCCGTTGCCGTAGTCGCCGTTGATGACGGCGCGGGCCAGGGCCTCGATATCGACGCCGCCGGGAGCAGGGCCGCCGCCCGAGGAACCGCATCCCAGCATCTCGTTCACCCTCGCCTGGACGGCAGGGTAGTTCTCCCCGAGCGCCGCCCTGCGAGCGTCGCCGTTCCCGAACTCGCCGGCGATCACGCGGCGCGCCAGGCCGTCGATGTCCACGGTCGCGCCACCGGAACCCGTAGTAGCGCCCGTGGAGCCGCCGCCCAGGATCCGGTTCACCTCGGCCTGCACCTCGGAGTAGCGGTCCCCCAGCGCGGCCCTGCGGGCGTCCCCGTTGCCGAACTCGCCGTTAATGACGCGCCGGGCGAGGTCGGCCACGTCGCCCTCGACGGAGGCGCCGGCCGTGCCGGAACCGCCAGACGCCGCGCCGCCGCAGATGCGGGCGTGCAGCGCCGCCCACTTGCCGCCATCCACGTACGGGGCCGGACAGAGCTTGCCCGTCACGTCGTAGTGGCGGATGACGTCGTCGGCCGAGACGCCGCAGCGGGCGCGGATGTCGGCCACGAGGGCGGCCAGCGCGCTGATCTGCGCCTCGGTGTAGTCGGATCCGCCCGATACCACCTCGATGCCCACCGAGCAAAGGTTCGTCGCCCAGTGCCCCGCGTGCCACGCCGTGTCGCCCTCGCTCACCGACTGGCGCACCGTGCCGTCGCGGTCGATGAAGTAATGGGCAGATGCGCCCGCGGACTCGCGCGAGAAGTACAGCAGGTTGTTGTGCGCCGACGCCTCGGTGCCGGTGTAGTGCACCACGATCTTGCTGATTCGGTTGCCCTGGCGCCCGACCGTGTAGTTGCGCGAGTCGCACTGGATGAACTCGGCGACGTCAACCATCCTGCTCACCGTCCCCAGGCTCCCAGTCCTCGGGACAGCCCTCGGCCTGCCGCGCCTCGATGGCCGCGATCTCCTCCTCGGTCAGCTCGAACCTCTCACTCATCGCCCTCGCCCTTTCCGATCTCCGGCGAGCACCCCGCGCCCGCCTTGCCCAGCTCCGCCATGACGGGAGACAGCACCGCCATCACCAGCGCCACCACCAACGCGCGCCAGCTCGGCTCCAAAACCGCGACGCCCACCAGTAGGTCGATGTTGGCCACGACCACGCCCAGCACGCCCTGCGCGATGGTGCGCAGCAATCGCCACTCCCACTCGTTGCTCGTCAAGAAGTCGTTCATTTCCCGGCCCTTTCTTCCAGCGACTCCACGTCGCGCCTCACCAGGGCTACGTCCCGCTCCAGGCGGTAGGTGCGCTCCACCAGGCAGTTGTGCTTCTCCACCCGGCGGGAGAGCTCGTCGACCTTCTGCTCCAGCACCGCGCGGCTGCGCGAGTTGGACGCCACCACGCCCGCCAAGGTCACCGCGCCCCCGATGAGCGCCACCAAGATCGACTCCATCCAAAACCTCCCAGGCAAGACCGGCCCTTTTACCGGTCCCATCATCCAGGGCGGTCACAAATCGCGGTTTTGCATCTAAACTGAAAGCACGGCGGAGAGAAAGCGAGGCGTGTGGTGTCTATCGGATACGCGGGGTGCGCGTGCCTCGAGGCGCAGGACGAGAAGACCGCCATCTACTCCTACATCGGCGAGAACTTCAACCTGGCGGACAAAGCCCTCAAGACGTCCCTTGAATCCAAGCGCGGACTCTTCACCATCAGCAAGGCGTCGCTTGTCGAGCCCGAGGTCCACAGCAGGATCAGAAAGACCCCAAGAGGCAAGAAGCTCGTCGAGGAGAAGATCGTCCGCCTCCCGAACGTCGGGGCAATCATTGCCGACGGAGGGGTTGTGGTGGACGAGCTGTGCGGCATAGACGAGGCGGGGTGCACCTACCGCAACGGCATCTACCACGTCCTGCTCACTCGGATATTCGAGGAGTATCAAAAGGCCGGCGCCCTGCCGGAAACGGCCGCGTTCATCGTCTAAATCGGGGAACACATAGAAAGGGTGGGCATTGGTTATCGTCAAGATCATGAACGAATTCCTACATGGGCCCGTCTGGACCTGCGAAGAGGGCACGGGCATTGAGGGAGAGTCGCTGC
>CAVCUP010000068.1:0-2158 GCA_963605405.1 bacterium
CGCCCTCCTGGGACAGGTAGACCACCAGGCGGTAGCGGGTCGCGTCCCCGTCCTCCTTCTTGGTCCACTTGGCGACGAGCGTCGTGTCGTCGCCGAACTCCGTCGAGGCGTCGGCCTTGGTGCCCGCCTCGGTGTACCAGCCCTCGAACACGTAGCCCTCGCGGGTCGGCACGGGCAGGGTCGAGAGCTTCCTGTCGGCGCCCACGGCCGCCGTCGACGCCGTGCCCTCGGGCAGCGTGCCGCCCTTGGCATCGAAGGTCACGACGGCGCGGGTCTTGGGATAGGTCACGGTGAAGGTCACGACCTGGTTTCCCTCGGAGTCGGCGCTCGAGGTGCAGGCCGGCGTCACGTAGTTGGGGCTCCTGCGACTATAGTCCTGGTCGCTCACGGTCTGGTCGCCCAGACCGTTCTCGGAGGTTCCGCTCGCCTTGCCCTCAAACTCCAGCAGGCCGGCACTGGCCTGCAGGTCCATGCCCTCGAAGAGGCTCTTCTTGATGGTGACCTCGTAGGTGACCTTCTTGCCGGTGACGGCGCCGGCCCCGTCGGTCACGTCCTCGACGGCCGTGCGCTTGGCCGTCGCAACGGCCGCGGCGTCGCTGCCGCGCGAGATGTGGTCGAAGCTGTAGTTGTAGTCGGCTTCGGGGTAATAGTCACTCGGCTTAGGGATGAGCTGGGTTCCCTGGGTCGGGTCGTAGTCCCACCATTCGTAGACGGTCTGCGTGTATTCTCCGTGCTCGTCACTGCAGTCTATCTCATAAGTCCTGTTGTGATCCTTGATCCAATCGTCGTGACCATGGTAGTAGTACGTCCAGAGGCGCTCGCGGAAGTTCACGAGCTCGACGGAGACCGTGCCGGAGCCCAGGTCGTCGAGCGAGGCCCAGGAGGCCGTCTCCCTCAGCTGGACGCCGACGGCGCCGATCTGCGCCACGACGTGCGGCACGGCCGTGGCGTCGCTGCCGCGCAGGGCGAAGCTCGCCTCGCCGTCCTCGACCGCGACCACGCGCTCGCCGAAGGCGTCGGTCACCGTCCAGTAGTCGATGGTCGAGTACTTGCTGCGGTACAGGTAGCCGTCGTCCGAGGCCCAAGATTCATCGAACGTGAGCCAGTCGGAGCTCTTGAGGGTGACCGTGGAGCCGTCGTCCTGCGGCTTGAGGACCTCCTTCATATCGTCGATCTTGACCGTGGCGGTGTACCTTCCCGAGCTCTTCGGGTCGAGGTAGACGTAGGCGCCGTCGGTCGAGACGGAGTAATGGTAGTCATCCGTGGTGAAGACACTCGTGTACTTCTCGCCCAGGGCCTTCAGCACGAGCTGGTTGCCCGAGATCCTGCGCGTCGCGTCCCCCTCCCCGGTGAAGTCCTCGGCCGCGACGCCGATCTTGCTGTCGGCGGAGAGCTTGCGGTCTCCGTCTGCGGAGCAGACGTTCTGGTTCTTGCGCAGGTAGAGGTTGCTGTCATCCTTCCCGTTCAGGTTCTGGCTGATCGTGACCTTGCGCGCGAGCTCGAAGGCCCGGTACTCGGTGTTGTCGCAGTAGACGCCGCCGCCCTTGCCCGGGGTGGTGTTGCCGGTGATGGAGATGTTCTCCAAATAGAGGGCGCCCTTGAACCAGATGCCGCCGCCGTTGCCGACAGACGCGGTGTTGTTCTTGATGGTGCCGGTGCCGTCTTCCGAGACGATCGTGAGGGTGTCGGTGGAGTACACGCCGGCGCCGCCGCTGTTGCTGGTCGACAGCTTGCCCGGCAGCGTGTTCTCGTAGATGGAGGAGCCGTTCTTGAGGACGATCTTGCTGCCGTCAGCCTTGTTGCAGATGCCGCCACCGCCGCCCGCAGACTCGATGGCAGAGCCCTTGGCGCCCGCCTTGTTACCCTTGACGTTCGCCTTGTCGAGGGTCAGGGTCGCCTTGTCCTCGAGGAAGACGCCGCCACCGTCGCCGTACGCCTCGTTGCCCTCGATGGAGGAGTTGATGAACTCGTACTCCGTACCGTCATACGAGTTGTAGAGGCCGGCGCCGTTGTAGTAGGCCTGGTTCCAGTTGAGCTGGGAGTCCCTGAACGTCACCGTGCCGCGCTTGCCGGCGTGGTAGATGCCGCCGCCGCGGCCGGCATCGGACGTCTTCCTGGAGTCCCCCATGAAGTTCCGTGCGTAGTTGTGGTTCACGAG
>CAVCUP010000069.1:0-2035 GCA_963605405.1 bacterium
CCGAGCTCGAAGGTACCGTCCGCGTGGTTTACAAACGCGGAAACGGGCAGGGAGTCGCCGTCCATCTTATCGACGGGATCGAGAATGGTCTTGACCATCTCAACGGTCTTCTCACGACCCTCGTAGACCTTCTTGCCGGCCTTGTCCTCGGCGGTCTTCCACGCCTCGGGGACATCGACCTTGACAAAGGCCGTAGCGCCTGCGTCGATGGCCTTGTGGTTCATATCGACAACGTCCTGACCCTTCTTGAGGTAGGAGGCGGTCGCCTTTTCCTTCATGTAGCGGATAGCATCCTCCTGAGGAATGACCTTGGCCAGCGTAAAGAACGCAGACTGGAGGATGGTGTTGGTGCGCTTGCCCATGCCGATCTCGCGTGCGAGGTCGATGGCGTTTATCATGTAAAGCTGGATGTTGTTGTTTGCGATGTAGCGCTTGGAGGCAGCGTCGAGATGATGCTCAAGCTCCGCAAAATCCCACTGGCAGTTTATGAGGAACACGCCGCCGGGCTTGACGTCGCGGACGATGGGGAAGCCCTTGGTTATGTAAGCGGGAACATGGCAGGCGACGAAGTCGGCCTTGTTGATGTAGTAGGGGCTCTTTATCTGCTTGTCGCCGAAGCGCAGGTGGCTGATGGTAACGCCGCCGGTCTTTTTCGAGTCGTACTGGAAGTAGGCCTGAACGTTCTTGTCGGTGTGATCGCCGATGATCTTGATGGAGTTCTTGTTTGCGCCGACAGTGCCGTCGCCGCCGAGACCCCAGAACTTGCACTCGACCGTGCCCTCTGCTGCGGTGGAGGGAGCAGCGACCTCGGGCAGGGAGAGATCGGTCACATCGTCAACGATGCCGATGGTGAACTGACGCTTCATATTATCGTTCTTGAGCTCATTGTAGACTGCGAATACGGAAGCGGGAGGAGTATCCTTCGAGCCGAGACCGTAGCGGCCGCCGATGACCTGAATGTCGCGTCCGGCATTTGCAACGGAGGTGACAACATCGAGGTACAGAGGCTCGCCCTGAGCGCCGGGCTCCTTGGTACGGTCGAGAACAGCTATCTTCTTGCAGGTAGAGGGGATAGCCTCGAGGAGCTTGTCCGCTCTCCAGGGACGGAACAGGCGTACCTTTACAAGGCCGACCTTCTCGCCCTGAGCGGTGAGGTAGTCGATGACCTCTTCTGCAACGTCGCAGATAGAGCCCATGGCGACGATGACGCGGTCGGCATCGGGAGCGCCGTAGTAGTTAAACAGCTTGTAGTCGGTGCCGAGCTTTTCGTTGACCTTGCCCATGTACTCCTCAACGATCTCGGGGATAGCGTCGTAGTACTTGTTGGAGGCCTCGCGGTTCTGGAAGAAGATATCTCCGTTCTCGTGCGAGCCGCGCATGGTCGGGTGAGAGGGGTTGAGCGCTCTCTCGCGGAAGGCCTTGACAGCGTCCATGTCGCACATGTCCTTGAGATCCTCGTAGTCCCAGACGGCGATCTTCTGGATCTCGTGAGAGGTGCGGAAGCCGTCAAAGAAGTTGAGGAAGGGGACGCGACCCTTGATCGCCGCAAGGTGAGCAACGGGAGCGAGATCCATGACCTCCTGAACGTTGCCCTCGCCGAGCATGGCAAAGCCGGTCTGACGGCAGGCCATGATATCCGAGTGGTCGCCGAAGATGCTCAGCGTGTGAGATGCCAGAGCGCGGGCGGTGACGTGGAACACGCCTGGCAGCAGCTCGCCTGCTATCTTGTACATGTTCGGGATCATCAGCAGAAGACCCTGCGAAGCGGTGTAGGTGGTGGTCAGAGCACCGGCGTTCAGGGAGCCGTGCACAGCACCGGCAGCGCCGGATTCCGCCTGCATCTCCTGCACCTTGACGGTGCTGCCGAAGATGTTTTTCTGTCCCTTTGCCGACCACTGGTCAACAAAGTCTGCCATCGGGCTCGACGGCGTGATAGGGTAGATGGCCGCAACCTCGGTGAACGCATAGCTTACATGCGCCGCAGCCTCATTGCCGTCCATCGTCTTGTATCTTCTTGTCATATCTTTTCCTCCCG
>CAVCUP010000070.1:0-2007 GCA_963605405.1 bacterium
AAAGCCCCGCGGCCCAGGTGCGCACCTCGTCGTCCGATGCGCCGGACGAGAAGCGCTGGCCCGTCTGCCAGTCGTCGGTGCCGGCCGCGCTGGCGAGAAGCTCACCGCTCTGGCCCAGACTCGAGGACGCGGAGGTGCAGAAGGGGATGATCTTCTTGCCCGTGAAGTCGTTGTCGGCGGCAAAGTGGTCGCACGGCCAGGCCGCGATGGCCCACCAGATGGGGTAGCCGAGAAGCACGGTGTCGTAATCGGCCCAGTTGTCCGGGGTCGTCTGCACCAGAGGCACGTCGCGCAGACTCTCGTCCTCATGCTCGCGAGTGACGCGGCTCTGGTCGTTGGTCCAGTTGAGGTCTTCGTCGGAGTAAACGTCCTGCGGCACGATCTCGAAGAGGTCGGCGCCCAGCTCGTCGGCCGCGGCCTCGGCCACGCGCTTGGTGTGGCCTTGCGCGGAGTAGTACGCGACGAGGACCTTAGCGCCGCTGGCCTGCGTGTCGTTGGATGCGGAAGTTTCGGCGCTGGACGTCTCTGCCGCCGTGCCGCTCGATGACGCGCCGCCGCTCGTGGTCGTCCCGTTTGAGCAACCGCCAAGGCCGAGTCCCGCGGCGGCAGCCCCGGCCATTGTCAAAAAGTCACGTCGGGTGAAGTTCCTCATGGTCGCCCCTCCTACCAGCTCTTCTTTTCCTTGGAGCTTTCGTGCTGGTGCTTGCGCTCCTCGACCATCTTGGCGAACCACTGCACCATGGTGGGGTCGGTGTGGCTAAAGAAGCTCGAGGTCTTGGTGTCGAGAAGGGCGATCTGCGCCATCTCCTCGGCCGTGAGCTCAAAATCGAAGACGTCGATGTTCTGCTCCATGCGCTCGCGGTGGACGGACTTGGGGATCACAACGACGCCGCGCTGCAGGTTCCATCGGAGCATGACCTGCGCGGCCGACTTGCCGTGCGCCTCGCCGATCTGCGCCAGCACCTGGTTCTCAAAGAGGCCGCCGCGGCCCTCGCCGAAGGGCGCCCAGGCCTCGGGCACGATGCCGTACTTGGCCTCCCACTCCTGCAGCTCGGTGTTCTGGTTGAGCGGGTGGCGCTCCATCTGGTTGACCATGGGGCGCACGTCGTTGAACTCGCAGAACTCGACCATTCGGTCCGCATAGAAGTTGGAGATGCCGATGGCGCGGACCTTGCCCTCCTCGTAGAGCTTCACGAGGTCGCGCCACGCACCGAAGGCGTCGCCGAAGGGCTGGTGGAGAAGCACGAGGTCCAGGTAGTCGGTCTTGAGCTTGCGCAGCGACTCCTCGATAGATGCGCGCGTGGCACCCTCGCCGTAGTGCTCGAGCCAGACCTTGGTGGTGAGCCAGATATCGCCGCGCTCCACGTCGGAGGCCGCGATAGCATCGCCGACCTGCTCCTCGTTGAAGTAGCTCTGTGCCGTGTCGATGTGGCGGTAGCCGACCTCGAGCGCGTCGCGCACGCAGCGCTCGCACTCGCCCTGGGTCACCTGGTACACGCCGTAGCCAAGCTGCGGCATCTCCAGGCCGTTCGATAGCTCCACGTACATCATGCTGCTGGGATCGAAAGCCATGGTTGCTCCTTCTCGTCGCTGGCTTTTGCTTGACAATGCGGTTATAACAACCGATAGTCGCTATCGGTAAAGAGGCAAACCGCGGCGAGAGGAACTCCTCCACATGACGTACACGATGATGCAGGTGTGCCGCGAGCTGGACATGACTTACCAGACGCTCAAGTTCTACTGCAACCAGGGGCTCGTTCCCAACGTCAAGCGCGACAAGAACAACCGCCGCATCTTTGACACGCGCGACGTCGAGTGGATCCGGGGCCTCGGCTGCCTTAAACGCTGCGGCATGAGCATCGAGGAGATGCGCGAGTACCTGCAGCTGTGTCTGGAAGGGGAGAAGAGCATCCCCGCGCGCAAGGAGATGCTCGCCGAGAAGCGCGAGCGCCTGGTGGCCAAGCTCGCCGAGGTCCAGGCCAGCATCGACTACATCGACTGGAAGCA